>NZ_JBQFYX010000018.1:0-62712 GCF_056541885.1 Ruegeria sp. AF7
CCTTGATCATTCCAATAATCTGTTCGTCTGAAAATCTGCGTTTCATGGTCCATCCTTTTCTTGGACGGATTACTAACACCTCGATGGCCTGATTTCAGGGGGTTGGGTCACATCCATAGAGTGCAAGCGCCCGAGTTTGATCGAACCCGGCGGCCTTGAGATACTTGGTAAGGCGTTCTTGTGAGATAATATTTGTGACCAATGACTTACTGCTCCGCGCGGTCCTTATTGGGTCTAGACCGTTTTACTTGACATGTGCCCGTGAGCCACCCTATATAAAGGGCAATCGAAGGCAAAGTTAGGTCTTCAATTTCCAGATGCCCGCGACAGCCTTAACCGGTCCTCGCGGGTTTTCGCTTTTTGATATATATGATCGCGATAATTGGGGCAAAGGCACACACGTCACTTACGATAGCCTTCGGTGCTCATGACCCCCGGCGTACCTTTGGTAGCTCCCTTTGTAGCGCAGCTCGGCAAAAACGATCAGTGCGATCAGTTCGCGAGCATACAAGATGCTATCCCATAGGTTTTCGCCGTCCAGTGCTTTACCTCGATGGGTAATCGAATTGCGCTGCTTGTTCACCCGCCGGATCATGTCGTCATCAAAGTCGCTGGGTGAGAGACCGTACTTTTCTATCAAAGCTTTGAGTTTTCGAGATATTGGCACTCGGTTGATCCCTTTGATACTGCCTTCGAAGACACTTTTTTCTTCGTCGCTAAGGTCGAATTCGCCCAAGGTTTGAATGAGAGCTTCCCGGATCGGTTTGAACTTTCCCTTCGGGATCAAAGTCGAGGGGGCGTCCGGAACAAGGCTGTCCAGAACCGTTTCAATTGCGGTCATGAGCGTCAGGTAGCGTATTTCGTCGATAGTGGTATCGCTGTTCAGCCAGCCAACCGCCTGCCAGACATCATCTGGGAAAGGGTCATCACTTTCAAATCGTGCAACAAGCGCAGCAATGAATTCGGACTGGTCCAAAAAATGGATGGATGACAGGTGGGCAGGACGGCCAGATCCGCTGTAGAATGTTGCAACTACCTCGTCTGATCGAAACTCCTCGATCAATGGCACGTGCAGCCGCCCTCCATGTCCAAACTGAAGTCCGCTCCAGATGAATTTCGCAAGGGATAGCGCTTGTTCATGCCAGTGTTCGCCAGGTTGACCGTCGTTGTTTTGAATGACGATGGTACCGCTCACATCGTCGGGTGCTACGTTTTTGTGTGCACCTTGAACTGTGACTCGGCCAAGCTGCGCATTTACCGGATTAGGCCGAAAGCTCTGGAATCCACGCAACGATAAACGCAATCCCAATTCAGCGTCACCGGCCGTCGTTTCCCGAGGCAGTGTGATAGACGCCTCGCCAGTCGTAAGCTGAACGTGGTGACCATCCGTGCCAGATCTCGAGCCTCGAACTTCCATGTGCTCGGAATAAAATCTGGTCCCGTCGCTGGACGTTCCGGTCAGGTGAATGGATTCCCCGTGCCCGCCGGGTTCGCCCCTAGCCTTGCTCAAAGCCACATAGGTAGATCCAGCTACATTTAGCGGATCGACAACAAGGCGGTGGTCATTACCAGCATGTGCCACGAAGGTAATGGGCTCGTTCAAATCCCCAACAGAAATTCTTCCATCAAAACTTGTTGCCTTGAAGGCCCAACCGCCCCGAACGTGCACAGATGGGGGTTATGAGGAACACAAGGAGAACGCACGATGCAGTGACCATTCGCTGCGCGTTGCTTGAACAGGTAGGATGCGGGACAATCCTGCCGTTAGCTCATCTTCAGTTGTAAAGTCGATCAGGTCGCACCGATCATCACCCTAGCCGGTGTGCTTTCTCCCGCCCTGTACGTCATCTGAATAGAACCAGTCGTCGGGATATGGATACCACCAGTCCGCCTCCTTCGCCTTCGGATCAATCACGACCATCTTGGGTCGTCTGAAAGCCTCGAGGCCTTGAAGGCCTAGCGTACGCCCAAGCCCAGAATTCTTGACGCCGCCAAAAGGCAAGGCATCGTTGTCCACGAGCGGGTTGTTGACCCAGACCATCCCCACCTGTAGCTTGTTCACCCCTTGAAATGCCTCGTCCAAGTCGCCGGTAAACAGGCATCCGCCAAGACCGAATTGTGACGCGTTTGCCAGTTCAAGCGCTTGGTCAAAGTCGCTCACCCGAATGACCGAGGCGACTGGCCCAAAAACCTCTTCCTGAGTTAGCGCCATGTCCGTCGTCACGCCGGTCAGGATCGTTGGTTCGAAAAACCAACCCGGCCCGACGTGATCCGGGGTACCGCCTCCTACCTCAACCACCGCGCCTTTCTCAGTTGCATCGCGCACCAGACGCTCGACCTTGTCGCGTGCCTCCTTGGAGGCCAAAGGTCCGATTTCCGCCACCCCCATTCCGTCGCCGATGCGCAGTTTCCGGGTTCGGGTCACGAATTCATCGACAAAATCGTCGTACACGTCATCCACTACAAAAATCCGTTCAGACGATGTGCAAACCTGGCCCGACTGCAAAAATGCAGCGGTAACCGCCCCGGCAGCAGCGACCGCGATGTCGGCGTGTTTACTGACGATCAGTGGATCGCTTCCCCCAGCCTCGATCACTGCGGGTTTCAGGTTCTCCGCTGCGGCCACTGCGACTGCACGACCTGTCGGCACGGACCCTGTAAAAGCGACCACATGGGTTTTGGGGCTGGCAATCAGCTGTTTGCCCACGTCTGCACCACCCGGCAGGCAAGCAATCAGGTCTTGGGGCAACGCCCGAAAAAACTCCATGAACGCCATCGTGCACAAAGTTCCTGCAGGTGAGGCTTTCAACACTACACCGTTACCTGCCGCAAGTGATGCGGCCATCGACCAGCAACCAAGAATGAGGGGGAAATTGTACGGAACCACATGCACGGACACGCCGTAGGGCTCGTATGTCTGATACTGAAAAGATCCAGTTTGCATCGTGCCGGCAATCTTGCCCGCGTCATTGCGCGCCATCTCGGCATAGTAGCGGAAAACCGGCGGGATGTTCGCAATCTCGCCGATCGATTCAGGGTAAGGTTTGCCCGTTTCCAATGTCATCAAGCGGGCGATCTCAGTCATGTCGCCGCTTTCGATGTCGTTGGCGATCTGGTGCAATACCCGCGCGCGAGATTTGCAGTCCATCGCGGACCACCTCCTTTGCGCCGCATTTACCCGGTCCAGGACCTGGTTCACGATCTGCGGCGACGGCTCACCAAAAACCCCGACGGGCTGCAAGGTAGACGGGTTGACCAGAGTGGTCCCACCACCCTCCAATGGCACATGCTTGGGGTTGAGGTAGTAGGTAGATTTGAACGGGTCACGCATTGGGCAGCCCCCTTGTTTGACAGGCATTGCGCCGTTAGCGGATCATGTACACTTTCTTGACCGTCTCGTGGACAGTGCAAACGCCTTTCCAGTCCTGCGGAAAAAAGGCCGCCGTATCGGGCGTAATCTCAATTACCTCGCCGCTTTCATGGATATAGGTACAGCGGCCTTCCAGAAAGTGGCAGAACTCGTCCTTGGTGACGTGACATTCCCACTTACCGGGAGTGCAGACCCAAAGGCCGCATTCGGACTGGCCGTCAGGCCCCTTGTGGATCAGCTTTCCCGAGGTGCGGGATTGCCCTTCAATCATCGTCGGGATTACCCCCCAATCGACAAGATCAGTCTGCTGGAGCGGGTTTTGCATACGTGGCGTGGTCATGTTTCAGGTTCGCGATCCGTTAGGTAGTAGGTGTTGCGCAATGTTTCCTCGACCGTGCATTCCCCTACCCAACCGGCGAGGAATAGTACGGCCGTTCCGGGCGTAACTTCGATGCTTTCGCCTGCATCCGACCGATAGACCGCGCGGCCCTGCACAAAATAGCAGAACTCGTCACGCGGTATCGTTAGGCGCCAGCGGCCTGGAGTGCAGACCCATGCGCCGATCTCCGGCCGGTTGTCAGGACCCTTGTGAACCAGCATACCCGATGAATGCGACTGGCCTTCAATCATGTCCGGCTGTAGCCCCCAGTCCGTGAGGTCGGTGCGGGTCGAGATTTCCGAAAGATGCGGGGCGCTGCTCATTCCGCGGCTTTCAGGATTTCGTCGAGAATGCCAGCTGCCTTGGTCGGGCCATGCCGTGACTGCATGTGAGCAGAGGTTGCCGCCATCTTCGCCTGCATTCCTGGATCGTTGATACATTTGTCGAGGGCAATAGCCAATTCATCATCGGTCCAGTCGTATCGGTGAAACCCGAACCCGTGGCCGGTTTCCTGAACACGGGTGGCGTTATCGTGGCCGTCCCAGACATAGGGCATAATGATTGCTGTTTTGCCGAAATATAGGCACTCTGTGAACGAGTTGTTACCGCCATGATGTATCACCGCGTCAACCTGCGGAATTACCGAAGGCTGGGGATACCAGCTCTGTATGTGCACGTTGTCGGGAATGTCTGTGTATTCGTCAATGTAATCCCCGACATTTACGAGCGCCCGGTAGGGCAACCTGGAAATGGTCGAAATGATCCTCTTTAGCAGGTCGGTGTCGCCTGCGCCAAGCGACCCGAAAGATACATAGAGAAGTGGTTTGTCATTGTTGGACTTAAACGTTGGCACCTCAAAGGGTTCTTCTTCGCGCACGCAACCTTCAAGATACTGAAACCGGTTTGGGTCCAGTGGGTTCTGCCGTTCGTACTTTGCCGGCTCGGGATAAAGCAGAAGGTTCATTGTGGGCGACGCTTCGAAAAACTCTCCAATCGGATAGGGGTCTTCGTTGCATCTGGCTAGGAACGCATTGTAGTCGTCGTGGATCGGCTTGATCACATCGTGGAGCTTTGCCTCATAGGCCTCCATGCCCTCGCGGTCATCCACCCGACAGCCCGATAAGTGCGGCGGCACAATCGGGTCCGGGATTTCGTTTTCGGAACATGAGATGATCCGCACCCACGGTACGCCGAACTGCTTGATGGCTGGGAACATAATGACATTATCCACGCAGATCATATCTGGTTTGATTTTTGCCAATACCTCGGGCAGATCTTTTTGCGCCCATTTTGCGCTGTCGACGATCGCCTCCCAGCAATCCTTGACGTAGTTATCGATTTGGTCAATCGGGGCTTTGCGAAAATTTGGGATGTGACCGTTGATGAAATCCTCCCAGAACTTTGCCATCGCCTCGGGTTCCATCGGCTCGGACAGGGCAACAGGATGCGCCTCAAACCCATAACCTTCATATACCTCGACAAAGCCGGGATCGCTTAGAAATACAGCCTTATGGCCCAGTTTCTCGCAGGCCTGCGCGATGCCAACCGAATTCAGCGCAGGGCCAAAGGCAGCTTCGGGGAAGAAGGCGATGGTTTTCTGTGACATTGTAGGTCTCCGGTTAGATTTGGCTTAGCAGTTGGGAAGGATGCGGGAATGTTTCGCGTCCCATACGCAGTGGACATCCTGACCCGGCTGGATATTTTCACGGTCGGCTTGGCTGGCGGGAACGCGGGCGGAAAGGGTGCTCCTCCCACCGCGAACGCGCACATGCACACCCAGGTCTGATCCGTGATAGGCGACTTCTTCGACAGTGCCTGGAAGGCAGTTGCGCCCATCTCGAGGGGCGGTCTGCATCAGGCTGACCCGTTCCGGGCGCACAGCAATCGTGGCAGCACCGCGCAGCTCGGAAACGCCCCTCAGCATTCCCGCCCCGTGGACATCGACACCGCCGTCGACGGCGTTACCATCCAGAAAGTTCATCACGCCTATAAAATCTGCAACAAAGCGCGATCCGGGGTGTTCGTAGAGCTCGTGAGGAGTACCGACCTGCGCCAGCTTACCATCATGCAAGACCGCGATCCGGTCGGCCATGACCAAGGCCTCTTCCTGGTCATGGGTCACAATTAGAAATGTAATCCCCACCTCGTGTTGCAACCGTTTGAGCTCCAGCTGCATCTCTTCTCGTAGTTTCTTGTCCAGAGCTGAAAGGGGCTCATCCAGCAACAGGACTTTTGGCCTTTTGACCAGCGCGCGCGCCAAAGCAACCCGCTGTCGCTGCCCACCAGAAAGCTGATCCGGCTTGCGCCCGGCAAATCCCGAAAGTTTCGCACTTTCCAGAACCTCGGCCACTCTCGTGGCAATTTCGTCCTTAGGCAATTTCTCCATTTCTAACCCATAGGCGATGTTTTTTTCGACGCTCATGTGCGGAAACAAGGCATAGGATTGGAACATCAGGTTCAGGGGCCGCCTGCTGGGACGTATGTTTGTCACGTTCTGCCCGGCAACGATTACCTGTCCTTCCTGTGGCGTTTCGAATCCCGCCAGCGTCCGCAATAGTGTGGTCTTGCCGCAGCCCGATGGGCCCAAAAGTGCAAAGAACTCGTTATCGCGAATATCCAGTGAAACATTGTCGATCGCGGTCACCAAACCGTATCGCTTGGTTATATTCCTGAGTTGAACCCCTTGGTTCATCGGCTGAAAACCTCTTTGTCGGTACGCTGTGCGAAGAAGACCAGCGTGAATGAAACGAACATGACGATGGTAGCCATCGCATTGATTTCCGGCGTGACGCCAAATCGGATCATTGCGTAAATCTGCATCGGCAACGTGGTCGAGGATTGCCCAGCACCGGCGGTAAAGAAGGCAATAATGAATTCGTCCACAGACAGGGTGAAAGACAACAGCGCCCCGGCGATAACCCCCGGCGCGATGGCGGGCAGCAGGATGCGGCGAAAGGTGGTGAATTCGCTGGCCCCAAGATCGGCACTGGCCTCAAGTATCGAATGGTCGAAATTGCGCATCCGCGTACGCACCACGGCGACAACAAAGGCTATGTTAAATACGACATGGCTGAGGATGATCGAATGAAGCCCCAACGTCATGTTGAGTAGGGTGAAAAAGGACAAGAGCGCGATGGCCAGAACTATGTCGGGGATGATCATCGGTGCGAACAGAACCGCGTCTAGAACTGAAGAATTACGCCGTGTCTCGACACCGACCGCCAAAAGCGTGCCGATTATTGTCGCCAGAACGGTCGAGATTAAGGCCACGATTAGCGTGTTGCGCGCCGCCGACAGTATTGGATCCGCGGTAAACAACTTGCCGTACCATTCCAACGAAAACCCGGTCCATACAGTTGGAAGTCCGGCCCGGTTAAAGCTTAACGCCATGAGCACAAGGATCGGCACATAGAGAAAGGTGTAAAACAAAACCAGGTGCAGCTTCAGGCCCATGTTGGATCGGTCCCGCATCAGTCCTGCCCTCTCTGTCCCGCTGCGCGATTGGCCAATACCGCCTGTGCGAACAAAAGCCCCATCATAATCGCAATCAGGAACATCGACAGCGTTGCTCCGAATGGCCAGTCGCGGGCGCTCAGGAACTGGTCATAGATCAGGTTTCCAACCATCTGAAGTCGCCCGCCGCCAAGCAAATCGGGCGTAATGAAATTGCCGATCGACAATACAAAAACAAAGACACCACCTGCCGCAATCCCGGGAACGGTCTGTGGCAGTATCACCCGGTAGAAAGTGGTCCAAGCGGGCGCTCCAAGATCTTCCGAGGCTTCTATGGTTTCGACATTTATGCGGTTCAGCGACGAATAGATCGCCAGAACCACAAAGGGGGTGTAGTTGTAGACAAGCCCAACGATCACCGCGAAATTGTTATAAAGCAGAGACAGCGGCTCATCGATCAAGCCTGCCCCCTGGAGAGTATTATTGATCAAGCCCTCGCGGTTAAGCATCACGATCCAGGCGTAAGTGCGGATTAGGTAGTTGGACCAGAACGGCAAGATCACCAAGATCAGCAAACCGGTCTGCCAACGGCGCGGCGCCAGCGTGATGGCATAGGCCGCCGGATAGGCGATCAGGATCGCGATTATCGTGGCCAGAAACGCGATCTTGGCCGAGCGTAAGAAGATCCCGAGGTAAAGAGGATCGGCGGCCCGCACAAAATTTTCAAACGTAAAGACGTGGTCGATGCCGCCATAGATACCGCGTTCAAAGAACGCATAGGTAAAAATAAGGCCACACGGCACCACCATAAGAAGCGCAAGCCAGCCCAGGCCCGGCCCCAGCAAGATCACCGATTTCAGTCGATTGGTCATATACTTGGCAATCTGTGGAGTGATGTCGTACAGGCCCGACCCTTTGTTCGGGTCGGGTTTTGCTCAGGGTTTGATCACTTACTGTGCGGCCATGATTTCGGTCACGGTCCGTGCAAAGGGTTTCTGGCCATTGCCGAGATCGCGCAACTGCTCGTACTTGGTAAGGTCTGCAGGCGACATTCCCATGTTCGGGAAGGTTTCGATCAAGGACGGGTCCAGCGCCTCCATCGCAGCCTTGTTCGGCGTTTTGTAAAGGATATTGCTGGCAACCCAGACACCGACGTCCGCGCCCAAGACATAGTTCACAAAGGCATGCGCCGCATCTTTGTTTTCAGATGCATCCGCGATGACTAGCGCATCTACCCACAGATCCGATCCTTCTGATGGTATCGTGTACTTGATGTCCGCGTTTTCACCGATGCCGTAGTTGCACCAGCCATCCCAGGCGTGAACCATCGTTGCCTCGCCCGATACCAACTTCAGATAAAAAGTTGCGTCATCGTAGGCCAGCAGATCCTGCTTCGCCGCAACCAGCAGGTCCTTTGCAGCCGCCAACGTCTCATCCGACGTATCGTTAAGCGACTTTCCGAGGGCTAGCGCAGCAGCCCCCATCAGCCAGCGATCCGTCGAGAGCATTGTCACTTTGCCTTTAAGGTCTTCAGAGGGTTTGAGCAGATCGTTCCACGAAGTTGGCTCTGCCATCAGGTCAGACCGGTAGCATAAGCCCGTCGTGCCCCAAGCGTATGGCATTGAATAGTTGTTGCCCGGATCATGGGCTAGTTCTTTAGCTTCGTCATACAGGTTAGAGGCATTCGGAACCTTGTCGTGGTCGATTGCAGCCACCAGCCCCAGGTTGTTTAACGCCTCGGCAAAAGGCGACGAGACGAAAAGAACGTCGTAGCCCTTGCCTCCACCGGCTACGACCTTGCCCATGATTTCTTCGTTAGTGCCATGCACCGAGAGCTCGGCCTCGATACCTGTTTCCTTGGTGAAATTCTCCAGCAGGTCCGGCGGCATGTAGCCGTCCCAGTTCGAGATCACGATTTTTTCTGCTTGGGCCGCTCCGGCGAATAAGCTGAGTGCGCAGGCCGCCCCGGTGGTGAGCCAAGCAAATGGCAAACGGAACGAATTGGTGAACTTGTTGGTCATGTCTTCCTCCCTTGACATCCGCGCTCGCTTCTGGGGCGAGATATATGATGCAATCACGGTATTTTTTGATGAAATAAAACTCAACATTTTTTTGAATCATTTTTGTATGGCCCGGAGAAGCCATTTAAGATACCGTTTTTATTGTATATTAACTAGGTATGACGAAAGCCGTCTTCTTATGCCACCAAGCAAATACTTGAAACTTGCTCAAAAAATACTGGATGTTGCGATGGATCTCGATTTGCATCAGGGCGACAGACTGGTGGAAAAAACCCTTGCTGATTCGTGCAGCGTCTCTCGCACTCCGGTTAGATCCGCATTGAGGCTGCTGGAAAAGGAGGGGATGGCACGCAAAGCGGCAGAAGGCGGGTTTGTCCTAGAATGCGAACCCGAAAAGGGGCATTCGATACTCAACCAGCATGCGGTCGGAGCAGGTGTGGATCTCGCTGGTGCCATCCTACGAGATCGCGGCGCCCGACGCCTGGACGGTGCCATCAATGTCACAGACCTGATCCGCAGATATTCGGTTTCCCGCAGCGCTGCACAGCGTGCGCTCGAAGCCCTCCTGGCCCAAGGCGTGATTCAGAAAGCCGAAGGTCAATCCTGGGTTTTCACGCGCATGCCGGGAGACCGCTCCGGACGAATAGAGAGCTACGAATTTCGTCTGATACTGGAACCGCAGGCCATTCTGTCCGACGGTTTCAAGTTGGACACCAAGCGCGCCGATCTGGTCCGCAGCCAGACCGAAGCGCTTCTGGCGCAGTCGGAAAACTCTTTCAATAGCCAGGATTTTCAAGACGCGGATCTTGCCTTTCACAAGCTCATCGCTCGATCGTCCGGAAACCAGTATCTAGCTTCTGCTCTCATGGCCCATCATGGGTTGCGCCACCTGCCGGGCGGATCATTCGGTATGATCGACTTTCGGATGAGGCAGGCGCTCGATGAACATCTGCGTATACTTGATTTCATCGAACAAGATCATTTCGATCTTGCGGCGGATCAGATGAGGGTGCACTTGCGGCTTTCAATGCACCAAAGGCCCAGCGTCGCCAATCGTGGTGCTCCGGCGCTAGTCCAAGCAACCTGCGGGTCAATCCGGTGAGTGAATGATGAACCGCAAGGAAGCACCCGTAATCGCGTTTTTCCCCGAAGCTAGTTTTGGGGCTGCACTGAATTGTGTGGGGATCGCTCAGGAACTTCGCGCAATGGGTGCACACCCCGTTTTCCTGACCCACGGTGGCTTTGGTGGCGTATTCGCAGATTACGGTTTTGACGAGTTCGCCGTCCCTGTTCAATCAGAGTTGACAGAAGAGGAAACCCAGACCTACTGGCAGGAATTCCTGAGCCATCATCTGCCGCATTTTAACATGCATCCAACTGACCAACTGACCACCTATGTAGAGCCCGTTTGGAACGCAATCGTCGAGACAGCGGAATCGGTCGAACAGGGGTTGGAAACGGCGCTAGAGCGGACCAACCCAGATGTCGTCGTCCTCGACAACGTCATCATGTTCCCGGCCATCGTACGATCCGAGCGCCCATGGGTCAGGGTTATTTCTTGCGCGGAAACCGAGTTGCCAGACAACTGCCTACCGCCGTACCTGTCCGGTCTGCCGGCATCTGACGCCGCCGGGTGTGCGGCATTCCGAGACCAGTACCTGGAGACCCTTGGCCCAATTCATGCTCGCTACAACAAATTTCGCCTGGATAAGGGGCTTGAGCTATTGCCTGAAGGTGAGTTCCTAGAAACATCACCGCATCAAAACCTTCTTTTAGCGCCATCTATCATTCGCCATGATCGTGATCAGGTACTGGACTCTGGACAATTCACCTTTCTCGAAGGCTGCGTTCGCCAGGAAGGTCCTTACCGTGTACCTCAAATGCCCCGTAACGACGGGCCTCTGGTGTACGTGAGTTTTGGCAGTCTGGGTGCCATGGATGTCCCATTCTTTGAGAGCCTGTTCGACGTATTCAAGACAATGGACATGAGGTTTCTGGTCAATGTCGGGGCCCAAATCGACGCCTATTCCAGAGTCCCAGACAATGTTCATCTGCAGGAATGGTTCCCGCAGCCTTCCGTGGTTGAACAATGCGATCTGTTTATTCACCACGGCGGCAACAACAGCTTTTGCGAAGCGCTGTATTTCGGGGTCCCGTCGCTGATCCTTCCCTATTGCTGGGACGGACACGATAACGCCCAGCGGGCAGTTGAGACCAGTGTCGGACTCAGGGTAAATCGATGGGATTGGACACCGGAGCAGTTGGATAATTCGATTAACCAACTCCTTGGGGACGCGGAGATGAAGGCCCGGCTGGCTGCGAACTCAGAGATCATGCAGTTGAGAAAGTCGGTTCAGTTAGCTGCTCAGAAAATTCTGGATTGTGTAAATCCTAACCGAATCTAGGTTATTCCCGTCGGTCATCCGTTTTGTCATGAAGGATGGAAGGGTGCATCGCAATGACCTCTAAATCACTGAACCTAAAGTGTCGGTTTGGGCTCGAGACAGACGCTCGCTGAAATGTCGCGAGCGGCAGCAATACGGGCAAAGCGGTCTATGGTTCTCCAAACAAATCGGCCATCCTTGGGTTTACAGTACACGGTTGTGGAGAGTGAGAAGGACTAGTAGTCTTCACTTTCGGAAGTATAGGGTCTCAATTGGCACCCTCATTGCATGCTGAGCAGTCCTTTATGGCTCACGAGCGTCTAGATACCCTCCGGTTAAGCCCTTTTGGGTGTCAGACGGTATCGTCCGCAAAATTTGGTTGTTGGTTGCTCGGGTGCGTCACCCAGAGCCAGCAGCAAAAGGATAGCCAAAAGGGGTGATCCAACCAAACCGATCAGGAACCAGATAAAACTAGATCGGTTGCGCCGTCCCGCCATCGTGATCGGCAGGATATAAAGCCAGATCACGACAACCAGCAAGATGAACATAAAAATCAACTGGATAACTGGTGCGTCCATGAAATTTTGCCTTTCGAATCTTGACGCCATTTTTAAAACGGCTGATCCGGTTAGATAGACAATGGCCCGAAAGCGTTCCCGGGTATTAATTTAGCCCGACACGGGTCCCGGGCGTCCCAATCCTCTCACTTTGGGTTCCTTGGCTATCAGACAGTGCCGTCCAAATGTTTGGTGCTTTCCGGGTCACAAGGTAGCAAGGTCGGCAAAACGGATAAAGTGGGTGTTCAAGGAACCTTTTAAAGAGCCTTTTCAATGAACTTTGAAAAAAGCTCACCCTGCGAGTTGATCCTAAGTTTCGCGTAAATGTTGCGTCTGTGGATGCGGACTGTGCCTGGAGAGATGCCGAGAATTGTGCCAACAGCTTCTGCCGAATGGCCCTTCAATGTGAACTCAACGACTTCTCGTTCTCGTGGCGTCAGAACGCCATCGCCAAATGCCTGGAATGCTAGATCAACGCGACGACTAACGCCATTCGCTGCGGCGCCGCGGGCCATCGTTGGAAAGTCACTCCAATGTTTGCAACAGGCTGCCCGAACGAGCGGCCATAGAGCGTGCAAATGACGAATTTCCTTGGCTGAAAAAGGCTTCGCTGATCGCATGAGCGAGACCACAACCATCCCAGTGCTTGGGATATCGATAAAGTAGCCAATCTCCTCTGCTAACCCAGTCCTTTTGTAATAGCTGCGATAGTATTCGCCCTGATAGAACCTGTCCGGTGCGATATCGCGCATGCGGTACAGACCCGGTGTTATCGGTTTTGTCGCGGCCAAAAAAAATGGATCAAGTACGTAGGGCCCTGCTTGGTAATCCTCAACAAAAATACGCCGTTTGCTTTTGGGAAAATCGTCGTGAAGGTCTATTGGTGCTTCGGTTCCGACATGGCCAAACACCACCGTAAAATCAAATGGTGCGACCTGCCGTAAGCCATCTGCCAAAGCACATGGAAATTCTGGGGTTCCGATCTTCTCTACGACCCTGCCGGCCTCTTCCATCCAATCGTACACACGCCGCTCCAGATTTTCGAAAAGCACCTCTATACCCCAATTGTGGTATATACAGTTAATCCGAGTTATTGTTACTTTTTCCTTGTTTGAGTGGTATGCCAGCAAATGCCAAAAAATCAAGCAAAAGGAAAACAGCAGTATATGAGCTTTGACATGAGCGTCACCATGCAGACGATTGCGGAACTCAGAGGAGTGACCAAGACCTTCGGGAATGTGGTCGCCGCCAAAGACCTGAATCTTTCCATTGGGAAAGGAGAGTTCCTGTCGTTCTTAGGCCCATCTGGTTGCGGCAAAACCACTGCACTTAGGATGCTGGCGGGTTTCGAGAAACCAACCGAAGGTCAGGTGTTGCTCGATGGCGAAGTCGTCAACGACTTGGATGCGCACCATCGCCCAGTCAACATGGTGTTTCAGCACTACGCTCTTTTTCCTCACCTAAGCGTGTTCGACAACATCGCGTACGGCCTGCGCCAACGACGACCACGCGTAGACAAACAAACAATCGCGACAAAGGTTGAGCAAGCGCTGGAAACTGTCCGTCTTGGTGGGTTTGGCCCACGTCGCATCTGGGAGATGTCTGGTGGTCAGCAGCAACGCGTCGCTTTGGCGCGTGCGATCGTAAACGAGCCCAAGCTTTTGCTGCTTGATGAACCAATGGCTGCTCTGGATCGAAAGCTTCGAAAAGAAATGCAGTTTGAACTGCAGAACCTGCAACGACAACTGGGAATAACTTTTGTCCTCGTCACGCACGACCAAGAAGAAGCGCTTTCAATGTCCGACCGAATTTGTGTGATGGAAGGCGGCAGTATTGTGCAGGTTGGCAGCCCACGCGAACTCTATGACATGCCCCGCAGCCGCTACGTGGCTGGATTTGTAGGCACCTCAAATTTCTTTGATGCAACTGTAACTGACGCAGTAGCCGACCAAATCACTGTGCGTTTAGCGAGTGGCCAAAAGGTGCACGGAACTCCGGAGATTCCAATAGATGCAGGGCAGGAAGTTTGCGTCAGTATCCGTCCTGAACAGATCACGCTGACCCGCGCGCTGCCCGCAGCTGAAATTGCTTTGCCAGTTACCATTCAAAATCGGATCTTCCTTGGGGAGCACACAGAATACCTTGCGCGCAACGAAGCACTGGGTGATTTCCACGTACTTGTGCCAAGGCAAGCGGAATTGAACGAGGGGACGTTCAATGCAGGAGAACAGGCCTTTGTTTCATGGGGCGAAGGCGCACTGCTGATCCTGGAAAATTAACAGATCCCGCAATCCAACAACAGAGAGGTTCACAATGACTAAGGATAATGGGACTATTTCCAAGCAAAAGTTCATGGAAGAGCTTCGCCGGTACCAAAAGGGTTCGGTCACACGGCGACATTTTTTGGGCGTGACAGGTCTTGGGATGGCAACGGCCGTTCTGGGCACGGCTATGCCTGGGTTGCGTCCACGCCCGGCATTTGCTGCCGGAGACATTGGCGACCGAGTGATCCTCGCCACGTGGCCGAACTACCATGACGAGATGAACTTCGAAGCCTTCACGGAAGCCACTGGCGCCCACGTTCAGGTCAATGTTTTTGGCTCGAACGAAGAGATGTTGGCAAAACTGCAAGCCGGAGGGTCTGGCTGGGACGTGTTCGTTCCAACCAATTACACGATCACTACGTATGTGGGCGAAGATCTGATCATCCCGCTCGATACGTCCAAACTGCCAAACTACGACGCAGGTTCATTCGAACAGCGCTTTTCAGATGCCGGCTCTGTCGATGGCCAGCTTTACGCGGTGCCGAAAAACTGGGGCACGACCGGCTTTGCAGTGAATACTAGTAAGCTTGACGGCGCTCCGACTCCAACCACTTGGAAAGAGTTCTGGGACCTTACTATGGAAGGTTACTCAGGTCGGACAATCGTGCATGATTACCAACTCACCACCATCGGTAATGCCCTGAAATACTTCGGCTACTCCTTCAACTCGGTCGATGAGAAGGAACTGGCGGATGCCGAGAAATTGTTGCTGGATGCTAAACCGCATCTGTTTGCAATCTCGTCGGATTATCAGCCACCGATGCGTAACGGTGACGCGTGGATGACGATGTGCTGGACAGGTGACGGCAAGCAGATGAATGTCGACATGCCTGAAATCGCCTACGTTCTGGGAGCCGAGGGCGGTGAACTCTGGTCCGACTACTACGCTATTCCTAAGGGCGCACCCCATATGGATGCCGCTTATGCCTTGATCGACTTCCTGCTGAACCCGGAAGTTAATGCGAAAGAAGTCCTCGCTCATGGCTATCCATCGGCTGATGCTCGCACCAATGCGTTGCTGCCGAAGGAATTGCTGGAAGATCCGATCCTTTATCCGGCAGCTGACCTTCTGAATGCGCTCGAGTTTGGCGCGGCGGCTACGCTAACCGATCCAAACCGTGCCGAGTTGCTCGCCCGCTTCAAGTCGGCCTAAGCGGCAAGGCCGCAATATCGGAAAAGACGAGGACAATATGACCGAACGAGGCAGAAAAGCACTGTTGCTGGCACCGGCAGGAATATGGCTTTTGGTAATGCTTGCCCTTCCACTACTGGTCGTCTTCGTCTTTTCCTTTGGCGAACGGGGTGCCGCCGGAGGCTATGTTCCAGCGTTCACTTTGGAACAATATGCCAACCTTCCTGCGCGATGGACGGCGTTTAAGAACACTTTGATCCTTGCACCTCTGGGGACTATCGCTGCGTTGGTAATTGCCTACCCGCTCGCCTACTTTCTTGCGGTGCGTTGTTCACCAAAGTGGAGAACTTCGCTGTTGATCCTGGTGATCGTGCCGTTCTGGACATCGATCCTGATCCGATCATACGCATGGATTTTCATCCTTGGGGGGCGTGGCTTGCCCGCTTTACTAGAGTCGATCGGCATCGATGATGTCCGCCTGATAAATACGCCGTTCTCTGTGCTTGTGGGGATTGTCTATGGGTATCTACCGTTGATGGTTTTCCCAATTTTTGTAAGCTTGGACAAACTGGATAAACGCCTTCTGGAAGCCTCAGCGGATCTCGGCTCTACTCCGTGGCGTACGTTCCGTCAGGTAACACTTCCTCTGTCAATACCAGGTATCGCAACTGGCTGCATGCTGGTCTTCATCCTACTCATGGGCGAATTTCTGATCCCAGCGATCTTAGGTGGCGGAAAAGTGTTTTTCGTCGGAAATGCGCTGGTGGACCTGTTCCTGCAGTCTCGAAACTGGGCGTACGGATCGGCGGTCGCAATGACGCTGGTTGTCGTAATGCTTGTCACTGTCTCAATTTACATGAAATTCATCTCGCGCCTGGGTGGCCAGCGCGAAGATGTCTCGCTGATGTGAGGGTCCGATGCGCTTATACGCGATTTGCGTCTACCTTTTTCTCTATATTCCAATCGGCATCATCGCGCTTTTCAGCTTTAATGCCGGACGACACGCAAGCCAGTTCATGGGGTTCTCGACCCGATGGTATGGCAAAGCGCTCAACAACCCATTTGTTATGGACGCGCTCGAGACCAGTCTGCTTGCGGCATTCATAACTGCTTGCCTCGCATCCACACTCGGAACCATGGCGGCCATCGCTTTACAAGGGGTTAAGGGATGGCTCCGAACTTTATTCGATGCGATGATTTATATTGCGATAATGATACCAGGTATCGTCATCGGTATCGCGACACTCATTGCCCTGGTCACCGTATTTGGCTGGCTAAACCCGCTTCTTGCGAGCCTATGGCCCGATGGAGCAAATCCCCCGCAACTTTCCATGGGGATGCCCACGCTTGTCGCCGCACACACCATGTTCACAATGGCGCTGGTCATAATCATCGTACGTGCAAGGCTATCGGGTATGGACCGTGCCCTCATGGAAGCATCGGCTGACCTCTTTGCGACGCCCTGGGGCACCTTTCGGCAGGTGACCCTGCCGTTGATAGCACCGGCAATTTTGGCGGGCTTCCTGCTCAGCTTCACTTTCTCATTTGATGATTTCATCATAGCGTTCTTCGTAGCTGGCTCAGAAACAACCCTGCCTATCTACATATTCTCATCCATCCGGCGCGGCGTAACGCCCGAGATCAATGCCATCGGCACTATGGTTATGGGCGCGTCGCTCTTGTTGCTCGTTGCAGCGCAACTGCTTTTGCGCCGAGGCGCCTCAAAATCGAATAGTTAAATAAAGGAGCCAAGTGAAATGCGGCTTGCAGGTAAAGTCGCGCTCGTGACGGGCGCGGGATCAGGAATTGGTCGGGCGGGTTCAATGGCAATGGCACAAGAGGGTGCGCATGTTGTGGTAACGGATCGCGATGCAACACTTGCTGAAGCCACTGTGGCCGCGATCGTTGCGCAGGGGAATCAAGCATCTGCCATACAGCTTGATGTGACCGATGACGATGCCCTTACCAAAGCCATAGACGAAGCAGTAAAAAACTTCGGTCGGCTTGACGTGTTGCACTCTCATGCTGGGTTGCAGATCGAAGGAACGCTGGAAGAAGTGGAACCAGATGGAATGGATGCTTCTTGGGCATTGAATGTCCGCGCTCACTTCATTGCCGCGCGCGCAGCCGTCCCCCATATGAAATCACAAGGTGGAGGCAGCGTGATCGTCACGGCCTCCAATTCTGGGGTTCAATACGACCGGGGCATGATCGCCTATGCGACTACAAAGCACGCAGCTGTTGCGATGGTCCGGCAGATGGCAGCCGACTACGCTGTCCATGCAATCCGTTTCAATGCCCTTTGTCCAGGATTTGTAGACACCCCCTTCAATGCAGGCTTCGAAAAGCAGATGGGTGGCCGTGCCAAACTGGAAAGCTACATCGAGCAGGCGATCCCTATGAGTCGGTGGGCGACAGTTGAAGAGATTGGCCATGGGATCGTCTATTTAGCTTCAGATGAATCCGCTTTTATGACGGGGCAAGCCTTGGTTATCGATGGCGGTGAATGCATTTAGTGATGGGTTAGACCGCTCAAGAGAATGTCTATCGCCGCACTTCATTTTTGGTGAGCACATTTCAGTCCGCTTTGGGCTCAGTGTTGCCGTTCTCCGCAGCAAGCATGATTGGCTGGTCCCAGCCTGAAGCAGGCATTCACAATCACGCTTTTCAGTTTTGCACCAAGCCATTGACTAGGACATGCGCGACGTTAAGGAAATCATGTTGTCTGCTGTAAACGACTGAATTGGGCTCGGTGCCATCGTTGTCTGCTGTTAGCATGATTGGCCGCACGTAGCCCGAAGCGGACCTTCGCAACCAAGCTTTGCTAACTCCGAAATACACAACGAAACGGCCAGTTGCAGAGGTTGTATCGGCGGTGGCAACCAACCATTCATGTCGTCGACTAACCTGTTCAACGTCGCACTACAACTTCTCCGAACTGATCCCACGAGGACCTAATCTTCGAAGCGTTCATTTGGCTCGACCACATTTACTTGCTTCGGAACTTGGTCGGTGTCATTCCGGTCTGACCTCGGAAAAAGCGAGTGAAATGGGACTTGTCAGAATAGCCGAGCATCAGTCCGATCTCTGCAATTGTCATCTGGTTTTGTTTGAGGTGCTCCTTGGCGACATCGATACGCAGCCGTTTGATTTCGCGCGGTAGCGTTGTGCCTTGTTTTTGAAGCGCTTTCAGAAACCGTTCCGGTTGTATTCCCAGCATTCCAGCCACCATCTCTGGTCCCAAATCGGTTTCATCCAGTTTGTCGCGTAAGACAGATCGCAAAGCTGCCACCACGGTTACTTCTTCATCTTGTCGAAGTGATGCTATGGGCTTGGCAGAACCCTCAGAGACGTGGTGCAAAAACAACCATTCCACAGGAAAACTAATTTGCATTCCGGGATCAGTCCCAAGGCCAACCTCGATCCCTTTGTAGTCGATAGGCAGCCCATTGATGTATCTGCTTTCCCATCGCACACGGGAAGAGTCCCAGGACTCTCCGACGACGGTCTGCAATAGGCGTACATAGATTGCGGCACCAAAACCGGTCACCTGAATGGGTGGGACGGTTGGTTCCTGTTGCCTCTCGATACGATAAGTCGCTTTGTCTGCTTCAATGACAAGGCTGTGCCGCACAGAATTGGACTCCTGCGGCACGAGCTCAACAAAGCGGGTAAAAAACTCGAACAGCGTTTTTGTAGATTGCAAGGCTTGAGCGAAGGGCGGCCATCCTTGTAGGTCAAACGCTTCCCCTACATTCAGTCCTAGGTATCGATCCCCTGATACTTCTGAGAAAGCATTTACCAAGCCGTAAACCAACTCGGAGTGAACGAACACGGATGGGTTAGTCATCAGTTCAGCTTTCAAGCCGACCTGATCCAATGCTGGTTGCGGATTGATCTTACGTTCGGTGAGATATTGCAGAAAGGGAGCGGCTAAAGAGAGGCGAACAAAGCCCTCGCTATGCTCTCGGGAGGTGGAGTTGAAAGGCAAGCTCATAACCCTTGTTGGATTAGCTTTAAGAAGTGGCCATTTTTGCAGTCACATTCGTACATCCTAATTCAAAAGGGGCAACCGAGCCAATGAATTCCAGACTATAGTTGGCAAAACATGAATATGAAGGGAGTACTTATGTCCGGCTTACGAATGTCTCTTTGCTCGACGGCAATTGTCGCGGCAGTTCTTTCTTTTTCGGCGACCGCGCAGGCTCAGGATCAAGAAGAACCCCAAACGCTGTTTACCAACGTGCATGTCTTCGACGGTGTGAATGAGCAACGCATTGAAAGTGCCAGTGTTCTGGTCGAGGGCAATCTGATCAAGTCCGTCTCAACCGATGCCATTGATGCGCCGAGCGCGACGGTTATCGACGGCGGTGGGCGCACTCTGACACCGGGCTTTATAGAGAATCACGCGCACCTGATGCTCATGGGGCCATCGATTGCCGAGATGGAAACCAACTCGACCTGGGAGGATTTCGCCATCCACGGGACCCGCATGGCCGAAATGTACCTGATGCAGGGCTTCACGACCGTTCGCGATGCCGGGGGCGCTGGCGGCGGGCTGCGGCGCGCAATTGACGCCGGCCAGATCGTCGGCCCCCGCTTTTATCCTTCCGGGGCATTTCTCGGAACACGTGGTGGTCACGCCGATTTCGCATCCTTCACATCTCCGCCGGGTGGGGTGACCAACTTTGGGACTCTGAATATGGCCCAACAGGTCAACGGTGTTGACGAAATTTACATGTATGGCCGCAACAACCTGCGCATGGGTGCCACGCAATTGAAGTTCATGCAATCAGGTGGGGTGATTTCGGCATTCGATCCATGGCAGTTGCTCGCCGGTTCGAAAGAAGAGATCGAGGCCGCTGTTCAGGTTGCCAACGAGTACGGCACCTATGTCATGGCACATTCCTACCGCAAAGAAGCGATCATCAATGCCCTGAATGCAGGGGTCAGAACCATTGAACACGGATTTCACTTTGACTGCGAGATTTCTGCTTTGATGAAAGAAAAAGGAGCGTACATCACGACGAACATCACAGCATTTGATCCAGGCCTACTTGATGTTCCTTCCGTGAAAAACAACCCCAACAGTTTGAGGAAGGCCAAATCGGCCTCGGCGACCTTCGAAGCCTACATTCCAAGTATGAAGGAATGCCCGGCGCCGCGCGGTTTCCAAACCGATTGCGTCGGCTCGGTCGAAGCGTGCAACATCCAGATCGCCTACGAGAAACATCTGAATAACCATTTCTTCGGCCCCTATGCGTCGATGGTAACCCTAACTTCGGTAGGTGGCGAGATCGCGGCACTTAGCGGTGATTTCATGAACCCCTATCCGGAAGGCAAACTGGGTGTGATCGAAGAAGGCGCCTATGCCGACATCCTGCTGATAGACGGCAACCCCCTCGAAGACTTCTCTGTCGTTGGAACAGGCGATCAGTGGTTCGGTGCGGACCCGAGGCCGGACAGCCCGGAAACAATCCGCCTGATCATGAAGGACGGTGTGATCTACAAAAACACACTGGATTGACCAGATAAAGCAGCCGGAGAGCATTCATGCGAAATTGGTTTTGCTCCGCAGTATTCGCAGGGTTGGTTATGTGCGGTTATGATGCTGCGGCGACGCCTGGAACCGCGTTGGACTGGGCAGATCTGCCAGATCCGTCTGCGCAGGTCTTTGATGACCCCTATCGTGAACTCAGCCCCGAACAGTTCGACGATGTTCTTTTCGTTGTGCGTATACGCGGCAGGTTGCAGCAGGAGGTTGGCAGCGCCGAAGAACGGCAGAAATGGCAATTGCTTTTAGCAGAGACCGAAGACGCCTTGGTGTCAGACGGAATTGACGTCGACTGGTTACTCGATCAGCGCGAGGTTGTGACTGAACGTCGAAGAAAGGCTGGAACGAGCGGAAACCCGCAATTCGACGGCAGAACAATCACACTCGCGGGCTTTGCCATTCCTGCTCCAAGCGATCCGGACGGCCGGCCTGTGGCGTATTTGGTGCCAGAAAGAGGGATGTGCAGCCACATGCCTCCACCTCCGCCTAACCAGATGATCCGTGTGCGGTTGAACGGGGACTGGGCGCCTAGCTATTTCCACGAACCCGTTCGGCTGACAGGCACGCTGACTATCGATCCTTCCGTTCATAATATGATGGTTGTGGATGGCCTCATGCCTATGAATGCGACTTTCCAGCTAGAGGCGGAACGTGTCGAAACTCTGGAAACCGAGGCAGACAGGTTGGAATGGAAGCAGCGTGCTGCTGATCGCATCCGCGCGACAGGAAATCGCAAGACCGGTGGGGCACAGGCGTCAAAATGATAAGACTTCTGGTTGCCGCATTGAGCATTGCATTTGCTGGCGCAGCGTCGGCTCAGGGACTATCCGGGCCATCTTCAGTCGAAGCCGATCTTGCGCCCGGAGACGGGCTCACCGATCCGCAATATCGTTCCGATTTTCCACGCAACATCGCACCGGGTTGGTTTCAGCGGAAAGACCGACTGGCTGAGGGTGGTTTTCGGTTCAACATTGACTACCTGGCATTGGGCCAAACCACGGATGCTGATCTGGGAACCGGCGAAGCAGCCAGCGGAATTGCGCGGTTCTACGGCAGTTGGCAGGCAACTGAACGGGGGTCTCTGACATTCAAGATCGAAGACAGGCACAGTTATACTGACGTTGCTCCGCAATTTCTCGGGCTGGATGGCGGAGCCCTTTCAATCACGGGAACAGCCTTCAATGACAACGGTTTGCTTCTGACCAATTTGTTCTGGACCCAAAGGGCTGAGAATGGGTCGTGGGCGCTGCAAGTCGGCCAGATTGATGTAACGGACTTTGTGGATATCTACGGGTTGGTAAGCCCCTACAGTGGTTTTCAAAACCTGTCTTTCAATACCAACCCGACAATCAACACGCCCAACCAAGGCCTTGGTATTGCCGGTGGGGTAAAGCTGAGCGAGAACCTCTACGCCGTTGCCAGCGTATCAGACGCAAACGCCGACCCGTCCGATCCAAACTTTGATGTGTTTAGCGACGGCAATCTCTTCAAGTCGCTCGAACTTGGGTACACGTCCGGCTTTGATCGCATCTACTTCGACAATATCCATCTGACCCTCTGGCATGCGGATGCGGCTGACGATGGCAGTCGAGCAGAAGATTACGGCGCAGCGTTTTCCGCCGCATGGTTTGTTGACAATAAATGGATGCCGTTCTTCCGTGCAGGGGCCTCGAAGGGAACCGCAGCGCTTTATGAACGGTCGATTTCTGCCGGTCTCGGTTACTATGGTCGCAACACCGATTTGGCCGGTCTGGGCCTAAACTGGGCCGAAGCAAGAGGCATAGATGGCGATCAGTTCACGCTTGAAGCTTTCTACCGCTTTTCAATCTCACCCGGACTGCAGATCACGCCATCGGTACAATTCATTTCCGACCCGCTTCTAAATCCCGATCAGGACCGGATTACCCTGTTCGGTCTAAGAACCCGGATCGTTTTCTAATGCGGGGTGAAGGCAGTCACTAAGGGGTGTGCCAAAGGGCAACTAAGAGAGATCAAGCGCGTGCCGGAATTTTCAACGCCGGTCGAATGAAGTTGGGAAGCAAAGGAACAATCTATGAAGATTGCATACGGAATTCTTGCAGCCTTAGCAGTTGTGTTTTTCATCCTTGGAGGCAGCGATGCCCATGCCAAAGACAACAAGGGTAAAAAGCCGAACAAGGGGGGCAAGAACGGTGATGTCAGCATTCAGATAGAAGACAAACCCGGCAAAGGCCCAAAAGCTGTACCACCTGGACAGATCAAGCGCTACACGCGCGGTGCCAAGCTCCCATCTGACCTGGAGTTCGAGGATATTGGGGACCTTTCCAAATGGAAGCTTGGGGAGCCGGGCAAAGGAAACCGCTACATTCTGGTCGATGACGAAGTCCTCGAAGTTACGAATGACCTGTCTACCGTGGTCGATGCCGTCGGCATCGTCGGTGATCTTCTAAATTAGGCGAAAGTACGATGTTTCAGGGCAAGAACTACCTCGTTTGCCCTGACGCTGGCCGGGGCGATCATTTGTGAACCCCGGCCCAAGTTCAAAACCCGGATCCGAGGCGCTACGATGATAAAGGCCCTTCTTGTTCTTTTTGCGCTTGCTACCTTTTCGTCAGCACGCGCCCTACTCGCTCAGGAAAACGGTGCAACTGAAGTCCCGCAAACAATACGCTTTGAGGGCTATGTATAGCCCAGTCGCGAAGCAGAACTGTCGCCTTTGGTGGACAATGTGGTCAACCGGACTTTGCAAAGTCTGCTTTCTGCGCATCGCTGACCTTAAAGCGCGTTGAAGCATTTTGTATTTTGGGCTCTATTGAGACCTTAGCCGCAGCGTTGATGAAGGACCGCTATTCAGATTGGGTCAGAAATGCTTGACGTTTGGGTCAGAATTGAATGACGCGATTTGCAGAATTGTTGAGGTTTTGGCTGTCGATTGAGTCAAATATCAGTGACGTTCCACATTTCCCTAAAAGGCGACATTGGTTCTGCACTGGCGACAGAACTTTTCCAATTTCGCCTCGCGTCCTTGATCCAGCACCTAGACCGATTCCGACTTTACTCAGCGCCGTGAAATTGTCGTATCAAAGAAAATGCAGCATCAAACCGACCCTGATTGGAATGTACGGTTTCACCACTGGTGAATTCCTGCGAAAAGTTCTGAGTGAGCGAGAATGGCACAACTCTGGTTTTTCCAAACAGGTATCCCACGTTTCCTGAGATCCGCAGTTTTCCGCTGTCAGACAGCGATGCGCGAAACTTTTGCGGACGCGACGCATCGGTTCCAGTATTGTCTTGAGCGCTAATAAGTTGAAACCCGGTGGCTGATTTGCGGTACGCCACTCGCAGCGTTTTTTAGGCTTTTCGTCGGCAAGTTCGCCGCCATTGTAACGTGGGTCCGGTCGTCTTTTGAGTTCGATAACATAGTCACCATGGACGGCGTTTTGGGCGCTCTCGTTTGGGGGCGAGTTGGGCAATGCCACCAGTATATGGGGATCTGTTTGTTGGTCGCTCTGCGCGGATGGTTATGGTTTTGCTACATTTTTCAGAACCGCAAAACTTTGTGCTGTGAGGTATCCGGTTCTTTCCGAGCCATTTTGCCCCTGAAACTTTTTCAGAGCTTCACGGGACCGAGGCCCGAAGATCCCATCCACCGGCCCAACTGAAAATCCAAGCGCGTTCAGGCCGCGTTGAATGCTCCGGTAATCGTTTCGGTTCAGATTCAGACTGGCCTCGATGTCCGAATTCGAGCGTGGCAACGGTGCAGGCGCGTCAAGGCGGTTTTCGGTTCCAGAGGGTGAAATCGTCGTTTTCGGGGTGACGAGTGTGGCAATCTTCCGTTTTGTGCGTCCGACCACATCCGTAACCTGTTGAGAATATTGCCCCGCGCGGGTGTCTGGATAAAGCTGCGCGATCAGTTTCAAAGCGCCCTGCTTTGCACTTTCGTCTTCCAGTTGCATGGCCTCGCCCAGAAGACGTTGTGCCGACCGCTCGCGCTCATCGACAGGGCGAACGGCTTTGGCAGCATCTATGGTGGCATCGTTACTATTGATTGGCTCTTTGAGTGCTGCTGGGACAAGGAAAATGTCATGACCGGGCAAAGACCCATAGGTGAATGGCTCCTGATACCCATCTGTCAGTTCGTAAACCGTATCCCGCACCTTCCGGAACATTTTCCCAAGCTCCAGCCCGGGTACCTCGATATGTTCCAAAAAGGCCTCTGCATACGGGCTGTTGCGACCGTCACCATCCAGCGCCAACGTCCCGCCTCGCGCTGAATACCCGACAAGAACCCCACTGGGGTCGATGCGGCCCAACCCTTGACCGATTGATCGGGTTGCAGTGGTTCGAACCATATCGCTCACAAACGGGTTGTTCCGACAGGCATCCACTATGACCAGCTTCAAACCTTTCGCAGTCGAAACGGCGTTGAGCACCGTCTCCAGGCGGATTGCCTCGAATTCTACGTCCTTGTCACTTCTGAGTTCGGCATTGGTCGGTATCAGGTAATTTGTATTGTCGATTTCGATCCCGTGACCTGCAAAATAGACTAACACCATATCGGCATCGACCACATCCTCAGAGAAGTCTCTTAAGGTCAGGCGCAATTCTCGGTAGTCGAGGTTTTGTTTGGAGGTGACATGAAAGCCAATCCTCTTGAGGGCGGCAGAGATATCCTGGGCGTCATTGGCTGAGTTTGGGATATTTGACACATGCTCATATCGTGCATTTCCAATTACCAAAGCCACACGTTTTGCATGAGGTGTTTCCGCCAATGCGGCATTCAATCCGAACATCAAAACGAAGCTCAGACATACCCACGATCCAAAGAAGCCTTGGCGTAATTGGCGCGTTAACATGGCAAAATCGTCCACTGAAACCGGATCTAGTATAGCATAGATGGAGTTGTTGGGCGATGTTGTTGTCAAACCAACTGCTTCACTTGGGCTTTGATGGCCCGTTTTGGCACGCTGTTGAATCTCAACTGGCCAGGCGCAAAAAATGCGCTGGGCCCTATTTGTCTCAGGGCCCAGCCTAAGTTTGAATGGTGAAAAGCTGCTGGTTGAGGGTCAGGCGAGCTTTTGTGAGTTGAGCTTGGTTGGGCTTTCCAGTGTGTCAGGCTGAACGCATCGCTCAGCCTGCCGCCTGACAACATATATTACTCTACAGACACGCCTAACTTCTTAGCTGCTTCGATGTTTGCATTCAGGTGATGTTCGAATGCCGGCAAGACCGCTTCGAAGTGAGCCTTCAATTCGGGCGCATCGGTCTCTGGGATCAGCGCGTCATTCACAGCATCAATTGCGGCGCGGTGAAACGCGATTTCATGCTTGAGGTAAAGAGCGTCGAATTCGGCTGGGTCGGCTTCCCGCAGGGCTGTTGTGACCTTGTCGTGATCCATTGCGGCTTGGATCCGGGATGGCGGAAGAACCGGGACAATTCCCAGGTTCGAGGCAATTTCATGGACTGTCGCACGCACGCCCGAATGATCACCCGATACCATCCTGCCAAGCGCGCGAACCTCTTCGGACTGTCCGCGCAACTCACCCAATAGAGCCGTTTCTATGTCGAAGCTGTTCACCTGCGCGTAAATGCCGATGACTTCGGCATCGCTCAATCCACCTGCGAGGGCATTCGTGGAACTGATCGCCAAGGCGGTTACGATCAAGGGGGCTTCCAATCTTCCAAAGGCCATTTTTGATTTCTCCTGTTTGGAACCAAAGGATGATTTAGGGCTAGCATCGGTCGCATAAATACAGAAATTAGAATAAAAAATGAGATACATGCATGTTTCAAATATATAGGGTGAACTGACTGCCGTTGACCACAAGACCCGCAAAATGCGCCGTTGCCAGACCGTATTCAGTTTTTCGCACTTGGTTGTCGTACCAAGTAAGGGAAAAAGGCCATTCTCTGGCTGCAACCTTTTCAGATGCTTTTCGGAAAACACGCAATCAGCCTGACGAACTGACCTTATGAAGGCTTCCCGAACCTCTGCCAGTGCCCGTTAAATACGGCCCTTCACCAGGTGTGGTACACGTCGCTGCATATGGTCATGAAACTTTGAGATATGTGGGGTAAGCGCCAGGTCTGGTTTCCAAACCCAGTGAAACTCGAATACTGCCGATGATCCGTCATGCGCGATCAAACGATGTGCATGCTCGACCGAGGTGGTCAGCTTGGCGCGCGGCAAAACGCCAGCACCGATCCCGATACTGGCCCATTGCTCGATCACGGGATAGCTGATCGCTGCACCTGGATAAGGTGTGAAATTCTCGGCGTTCTGGGCAAAGAGTATTTCCAATGACCGGTTCAACCCGCAACCGCCGCCAGTCATGATGATTGGGCTCTCTGGCAGCATCGAAATCTCGATTACACCTTTTTCGGGTAGATCAACCCCATCGCTCGGGATGTAGTAAAGAGGATCGCTGTACAGTTTTAGATGGCTCCACCCTGGCTCGATCATGTCGCGGGGAACGATGGCGATATCGACCGATCCATTCGAAAGCCTGCCCGACAGATCATCCAGAAGGCATTCCTTGAAGTAGATGGTCACTTCGGGATTCTCTGCGCGGTAGGGTTGGATCACGTCGTTCAGCAGCTTCATATCGACCAGGGGTGACAAACCGATGCGTAAAACTTTGTGCTCTGGGTAGAGATAGCTTTCGCAAACCTTGCTCATCTCGTCACGGGCGTCGAGGATCGCCTCGAGATAGGGAAGGATATAGGCGCCAAAAGGGGTCAGGTCGACGGCCCGGGTTGTCCGGTGGAAAATCTTCGCCCCGAGCTCTTCTTCAAGCTGCACAAGTGCGTTCGATAAAGTGGGTTGCGTTGCATTACAGATTTCAGCCGCATGGCTGAAGGACTTCGTTCTGGCAATCTCGCGGGCAAACTCTAGATGGCGCAGCTTCACTGGTTATTCCAATTCTTTATCAGTGTCATTTACGATACTTATTTCAAAATAAATATAATCCCTCCTATTTATTTCATCAAGGAAGGAGTGCGACCATGACCCTTACATCCAGTGTCACCCTGCCGACTCTTATCGTCGGGTTTCTGTTAGGGGTTGCAGCCCTTGGGCTTGTTGCCAATGAGCTTGGCAAACGCGCCAATCTGGCGATCCCGTCCCGCTTGCTGCTTTCAGGCGGGCTTGGGATGGGTGTGCTCGCCATCGGCATCAAGGTCGTTATCATGACGGTGCTTTCGCTCACGGACAGCCACGCGATGGCTGCCACCGGAAACGCCATGCGTGATACAACTAAGGAGTTCTTCACCTTTTCAGGAGATGCCTCGGATAAACTCGCCGTCCCGGCAAACCCATCAGGTTTTCGCACTTGGCGTGCGCTGCCCGCAAAACCACATGATCCATCGGGGAATCGGACAACCCCCGAGAAAGTCGCGCTTGGCCGTATCCTGTTCAATGACAAGAACCTGTCGCTTGCGCGCGATCTGTCTTGCGCCTCTTGCCACTCGCTTGCAGATGGCGGCGACGACAATGCCCCTTATTCGACGGGGCATCTTGGTCAAACCGGGGATCGGAATGCGCCTACGGTTTACAACGCCGCGTTTCTGAGCCGCCTGTTCTGGGATGGGCGCGCATCCTCGCTCGAAGATCAGGCCGAAGGCCCATTCGTCAACCCGGTCGAGATGTCGATGCCCACCCTCAGCGCAGTTGAAGAGCGGGTCAAAGAGGACCCACGTTACGAACCGCTTTTTGACGCAGCATTTCGGAGCGAAAACTCGATTACCATCCGCAATATCACCCGCGCGATCGCGGCTTACGAACGTACACTTGTCACGCCCGATACGCCTTATGATCGCTTTGTGAAAGGCGAGGATGAGGCGCTCTCCCAGGCAGCTTTGCGTGGTCTGGTGCTTTTCGACAAGATCGGTTGCCGAAATTGTCATGTCGATCCGATGTTCTCTGCGGCGGGCACTGAAAAGCCACTTGGGATTTACCGAGCATTCCCGGTGTTTTGGGACGGCAATCCCTATCTGGATAAATACGATCTGGTTCTTGATGAGCGTCCCGGCAGGTTTCGCGTGCCCTCCCTGCGCAATGTCGCGCTGACCGCGCCCTATTTCCACAATGGCTCGGTAAGCGATCTGGAAGAGGCGATCAGAGTTATGGCCGTATCTCAGTTGGGACGCACCCTGAGCGATGACCCTTTGGCAGACATTCGCATTGTAGCCGCGAGCGTTGAAGGCACGATTCCAGGGCGGAATACTGACATGTTCACCAATCGCGCGGTAAGCCGACAAGAGGTGTCTGACATTGCCGAATTCCTGCGGTCACTCACGGCGGCCACGCTTCCCGATTAGGTCTTTTGCGTGAAGAAGACCCCTGAAGAGGTGTTAGATCAATCAATCGACTTTGCCGGTTTCGATTGTAGGGGTCGCGATGCCCACCGCTCAGGGTAAACGACAAGAAGGCTACATCCGTGGAGTACGCTCCGAGACGATATTCTCGATCGCATCGGCAAGGTGGACGTCAGCAATCGCAAGATCACCGCGTTCAACGCGTAGCCTGTGCGCTTCGGCCAGAACGTCACCGTGAGTCGCACCTTCAGGTGGCTCAAAGCGGTAACTCGCAAGTTCGATCCTCAATCCCAAGGGGTCGTGGAAATAGATCGAGTTCATGAATCCCCGATCTTTGATTGGTGTATGCTTGATACCCCTCTCGTCGAGCCGTTCCTCGACCTGCATGAGAACTGAACGGGACACCGCGAAGGCCAGATGATGAACCGCGCCAACCTGATCCCTGAGCAAACTGCCGGACGGTTTCCGATCTTCATTGGTGAACACCGTGATCGTCTGACCGTTACCCGCGGCAAAGTACAGGTGACCCTGTGAATGATCGTCCAGGTTGGGTTGATCGAAGATAAGCGAAAACCCGAGAAGACCCTCCCAGAAGTCTATTGACGTTTGCCGGTCTGCACCAGTCAGGGTGATGTGGTGAATGCCCTGTGCCTGCAACTTGCGCATGTTGAGTTCCCTCCCGTTTATTAAGTTTGCATCTCGCCCAGCTAGTTGAAGGTGAGAAGAAAACAAGCGCCTTGATTGCTTGGTACAACACTGAGTTGCCCACCGATTGCTTCCATGGTCGCTTTGACAATATTCAGGCCCATACCCGTGCCACCGGCCTCTCTTTTTGTTGTAAAGAAGGGCTGCAAAATCTTGTCCTTGTTCCCTTCACTGATACCGGGGCCATTATCCGCAATTCTTAGACAGACGACACCGTCGTTTTGATAGGCTGTCAGCACGGCATTCTGCGCGCCGTGTTGCTGAGCGTTCTCGAGCATATGTGTCAATATGATGTGCAGGGTGGGTGCCGCGACGGGCAAGGGCAGGTGATCGTTCTCAGTCTTGATCGCAAGCGCGGGGAAAGTCTGGACGACCTGATCAGTGATGTCGTTCAGACAGCATGTACCGTTAATGGCGCTCTGATCGGCCAGGCTGAAGGCGCGCATGTTGGCCAGCAGATCCTCCATCCGCTTTCCGCCCTTGTCCACAGTGTCCAGCAGGCGGTGTTTCTGCGCTGGTGACAAATCATCGTCGCGCAGCAGCTCTGCCGCGCCTTTCAAGGCGGTGAGGGGTGACTTCAGCTCGTGGGTGACATGGGCGGTGTACGTTTTCAATCCGTCCTGCTTGTCCTGCAAGCGTTCCGTCAGCGATTGAAAACTCTGGCTCAGATCCGCAATTTCCCGCGTGCCAAGCTGGTCTGGTGGTTCCCATGCCTGACCACCATGGCCCGCCATCTGGCTGCGCTGGATCAACAGGTGGATCGGCCGGGTGATGAACCGCCAGAACACGTACCCGATTAGCGCCGCGGACAAAGCAACAAATGCCGCGGCTTTGGCAAGGTTGAAACGTTCGCCGTACAGAAAGCGGAAAATATGGTTCGGGGTACGGCTCAGGTAAACCGCCCCGATAAGGGTCTGATCCACGAACACTGGCATCGCCACGAAAACGCGCACGCGGGCACCGCGGCTGAGGGTATAAAGTGCAGGCGTTGCATCCTCTCGCACGCGGGTGCGCGCGACCGAGACGGTTTTCCCTGAAAGGGCCTCGCGAACCTCGTCAACATGGCCCAGCTTTTGGCCGATTTCCGCAGTACCGGCAAACACGTTCCCATCGAGGTCCAGCATCCGGTAACCCGCAAGGGTTTGCGCCTGTGCGGCGTTGGCGATGCGGTTTAGCGGGGCGGCGATGGCCTGATAAACCGAACCGGGTCGAACGGTTGCCGGTCGCGCGTCCGGGCGCGGCGGCAGAACCGTTTCGCGATTGACCGACAGCGATGGAAACACCGCGTGCTCGGTTGAGATTGCACTCGGGCGGGGCGGCTTGATCCCGGCTGCATCTGCATAAAGCTCGGCATACGCCGCTGACATGACCGCAGCCTGTGTCAGCAGGCTTTCTTCGGTCTGTTGCACCAGTTGACTGTCGTAAAAACGGAACAGGATCAGCCCGGCAAAGGGCAGGCACAGGACAATGCCCAGCACCAGCAGAACGATGGTCCACAATCTGGGGCGCCATTTGCGGTTCAGCCGGGCGTGCATGCACCCATCCTGAGGCCGACACCGTGAATGGTCACGATCCCTTCGGCACAGCCGGCCTGGGCCAGCTTGGCACGGACATTGCGTATATGGCTGTCAATGGTGCGGTCCGAGACGTGGATGTTGTAGCCGTAAAGCGCATCGATCAGCTGCGCCCTTGACAGAACACGGTCGGGACGGGCCATCAGAGTTGCCAGCAGCCGAAATTCCGAACCGGTCAGCGTCACGGGCGTTGAAGCGAACCTGCACAGGTGACGCTCTGCATCCAGGTGCAGGCTGCCTTGCGACAACACCGGATCGGGCTGGGCAGGTGTCGGAGCGCTGCGTTTCAGAATGGCCTTGATCCGGGCCACCAATTCGCGTGGGGAAAAGGGTTTCGTCAGATAATCATCGGCGCCCAGCTCCAGCCCGACGATACGGTCGACCTCGTCATCGCGGGCGGTCAGGAACAGGATCGGCACGTCCGAGGATTTGCGGATGTCCCTGCATACTTCCAGACCATCCTTTTCGGGCAACCCGATATCCAGCACGATCAGATCGGGGCTTTCCTGACGGTTTGTATCAAGCGCGGTCAGGCCGTCGCTGGCCAGAAGTGGCGCATAGCCTGCCTTTTCAATCGCGAACCTTGTTACCTCAAGGATATCCGGATCATCGTCGACAACAAGAATGCGTGCAGGCATCAAATGGGGTCCTTCAACTCTGCTGCCGATAATAGGCTTGGATTCGCCATCTCCGAAAGCCCCATTCGCGCCAGTTGGTGATTGCATCCTTTTTCAGATCATATCGCATCCATACGTCACAGACTTGCTGTCCGGTTCTGGTTTCATGATCGCGGATAGCGGGGTAAGCATCAGCACCAAGGCTGCATATGTAATCGGTATCCTGTTGCGTCAGAGCGCTGCCGTGGCTCAGATTGTAGCTGGCAATGACTGATGCGAAATTCACAAAGTTGCAGATATACAAGACCACCAGAAGCGCTGCAAAACAACGCCGCAGAAGCCAGATTGTACCAAAGCCGCGTTGGATTTGCACCACGATCAGCAGCAAACCGGTGAAAACCAGCGCCATCCATATGAAGGCGGCCACCCGCAAATAGGTAAGCGCATAGGCGTCGACGTAATGATGCAGCCGGATGGCAGCTGTCAGCACCAGGAACACGTTTTGCGCCAACCACATATAGATCAGAATGCGCAACGTCCGGTCCGCGCCGATCATGCTGTGAGTGACCAGAGTGAATACGCCCGCCATCAGGGCCGTCGCCACCAGCGGATAAGCGCCCCGATGGGCATAAGCGGCATAGCTCATCCCTTGAGGCAGGGATACACCGCCGGTCAGGATACCAAGGTCCATCACGGTTTGTACAAGGAACATCAGGTTGAACAGCAACAGCGAATTGCGCACCGAGATTGGATTGATCAGAAATGCAGCCCGGCTTGGGCCTGTCTTCGGCATGGTGGCTGGGCGGGCAATGCCGCCCAGCCATGGATCGCTGAGGTTTAGGAACGGCCACAGCAGCGAGGCCATAACACCCCAGAACAGAAGCCGCAGCCAAAAGTACCCTTCGAACAGAAGACTTGGGTCCAGCTCTGCCAGAAGATCTTCCAGCACCGGATTGGCGGCGGCCAGTAAGGCAAGGAAGACCGTACCCAATAGCAGCGGCAAGGCCAGCGAGGCTGCGTGGCGGCGGCTGTCGGACCCAAGATCGGCGGCCACTGCGGTGCGACATGTGTCGCGCAGCAAAAGCGTCGCGCCGATGGAAGGCAGGCGCAGGGCGGAGCGCAGCAGCAGACGTTCGTTTACGGCCTGACCGAATAGCGCCCAGGTGGCCAGACTGACCAAACCAGCAAGGCTGAACAATAACGATAGAAGCTGCAAATCGATGGCCACCGGCAGGTTGGTGAACAAGGCAAATGCGGCGGCTATGAGCCATTCCGTTGCAGTCGCCCGCCGGGGTTTCATCGCCATGATCGCGGCGGACAAGACCAGCGCGAAGACTGAGACAGAAATGCCTAGCGGTTGTTCCCAAAACAACCAATCAGCAAGCGCTACCAGCGATGCAAGAAGCGGGATCGCATGGCGCATTTTCAGCGTGGACATCAGAGAGCCACTCTGCTGTCGTCTGTTGCCTCTCCATCGGGGGACTTCGTCCATCTTTCCCAGCCACCACGCGTCCAGCACGATGCTGTCCGGCACGCCGCGAATTGTCAGTTCCTGCCTCATGTCCTGTCTCCTGCTTGCAGGTTTCCTTTCCCGGCAGATTGCCTGCGGCGCTTGCATCTTTGGCGCGACGTATCCGCAGCCTTCATGGGGCTTTCGTGCAGAAAATGTGCAGAGGCGGTGAAAGGCATTACCCACCACGGGTTCCGAGCTGCAACTCGCGCCGGGCAATAAAAGCGACGCGATCAGGCATTGAACTGCAAGCAAAAGCGCAGTGTGACACAGTTGAACCTTCCCCTAAGAAGCGGTTCGCCGTTATGGCTGGGGAAACGGAGGATCGAACATGGCTAACCCTCTCTATGATGATTTGTTTGGCATTCACGCCGACAAAGATACGGCTTTCCTGCACCTGACAGACGGGACGACCGTCACCTATCGAAACTTTCTGAGTACAGCCGCCCGGATCGCCCATGTGGCCACGCAACTGGGCCTAAAACCCGGGGACCGGGTTGCGGCTCAGGTCGATAAATCGCCTGAGGCGCTGGCGCTATACGCGGCATGCGCGCAGGCAGGCCTGGTTTTCCTGCCGCTGAACACCGCCTATACCGTGGACGAACTGACGTATTTCATCGAAAACAGCGGCGCGTCACTTGTTGTCTGCGATGGCCGAAGCAAAGACCAACTGACCCTGATTGCCGTGCGTTTTGGGGGCAGGGTGGAAACGCTGAATGCGGATGGCTCGGGCTCGCTGATGGATCTGGCGGTTGCAATGCCAGACAGCTTTGCGACCGTGGATCGGGACGGTGAGGATCTGGCGGCGTTTCTTTACACGTCGGGCACCACCGGACGTTCAAAAGGCGCGATGCTGACCCAGAACAACCTGTTGTCCAATGCGCGGACACTGGTCAAAGAGTGGCGGTTCACGTCGGAAGACGTTCTGTTGCACGCGCTGCCGATCTTTCACACGCATGGGCTGTTTGTGGCCACCAATATCATTTTGGCTGTCGGCGGAAGCATGATCTGGCTGCCAAAATTCGACCCGGATCAGATCATTGACAGGATGCCTGACGCCACGTCGATGATGGGCGTGCCGACCTTCTACACGCGCCTGCTGGCAGACGCGCGTTTTACCAGCGAGCTGACCAAACATATGCGCTTGTTCGTATCGGGTTCAGCCCCATTGCTGGCGGATACCCATACACAATTCCAGGAGCGTACCGGGCATCGTATCCTAGAGCGCTATGGCATGACTGAAACCAATATGAACACCTCGAACCCCTATGACGGCGAACGTCGCGCGGGCACGGTCGGGTTTCCCTTGCCGGGGGTCGAACTGAAGATATGCGATGCAGACGGTAACCCTTTGCCGCAGGGTGAAATCGGTGAGATCGAAGTGCGTGGCCCGAACGTGTTCAAGGGATATTGGCAGATGCCGGAAAAGACGGCCGCCGAGCTGCGCGAAAACGGGTTCTTCATCACCGGTGATCTGGGACGGGTCGACGAAGATGGGTATGTCCATATCGTCGGGCGCAACAAGGACCTGATCATCTCGGGTGGCTACAATATCTACCCCAAGGAAATTGAGCTGGTTCTGGACAGCCACCCCGGTGTTCTGGAGAGCGCAGTGATCGGCGTGCCGCATCCCGACTTCGGTGAAACCGTGCTGGGCCTGATTGTAGCGGAACCCGGGCAGTCTCCGGATCTCGACGCGGTCATGGTTGCAGTGCGCGACAGCCTGGCGCGGTTCAAACATCCCCGCACGCTTATTCAACTGGGTGAATTGCCCCGCAATACAATGGGAAAAGTCCAAAAGAACATTTTGCGCGACCAGTACAGGGATATGTTCAAAGCTGGGTCATAAGCACATAATGGCAGAGCCTAGATAAGCGTCGGAAACTTGATATAGTCCTCAAAACCAATGGGGACAGAAGAATATGAACAATCGTTTGCGCAAAATCACCATCGTAGGTGGCGGCACGGCAGGTTGGATGACCGCGTTGATCCTGGACATGGTGTTTTCACGCACTTCAGCAACAAAAGACCGACCACATATCTGCCTGATCGAAAGCCCCAACATTTCGACCGTGGGTGTGGGTGAGGCTACGGTGCCACGCATGCCGGTCACGCTCCGTCAGGCGGGCATTTCCGAACGGGATTTTTTCCGCGAGACAAACGCGTCCTTCAAGCTGGGTGTGAAGTTCTGCAACTGGAACAAAGACCCCAAAGGAAAACGCATCGATTACGTGAACCCCTTTGCCCATGGCCAGATGCTGGAAGGGTTGGACGCCGCCGAGTATTTCCTGCGCTTTGGCAATGGAGAGAGGGACTTTACACAGTCCATCTCGCCCCACGATCATCTGGGACGTCTGTGCAAAGGCGCGCGGCAGCTGGGTCAGCCCGAGTTTGAACAGCGTTTTGGCTATGCCTATCATCTGGATGCGGTGAAGTTTGCGGGTATGCTTACCACGGTCTGCACAAAGCGCGGCGTCGAGCATATCCAGGACGAGGTACAGAAGGTCGAGCTGGATGAACAAGGCAACGTCAGCCATCTGATGCTGGAGCGGGCAGGACGTCATGACATCGAAATGGTCATCGATTGCACAGGGTTCCGCGGCCTGATCATCAATCAGGCACTGGGCGAGCCGTTTTTGGATTATTCGGACTATTTGCCCAATGACCGCGCCATGGCGTTGCAGGTTGAACACCGCAATCCCAATAAAATCGAAAGCCTCACGCGGTCGACCGCGCTGGGCGCGGGGTGGACGTGGCGGGTGCCGCTCTACAATCGAGTGGGTACGGGCTATGTGTTCTCCTCGGCGCATCGAACGGATGATCAGGCGGCCGACGAATATCTTGAATGGCTGGGTGACAGCGGCAAGGGTTTGACGCCGCGGATCATCCCGATGCGCGTCGGGCGCGTGCGCAACGCCTGGGTCAAGAATTGTGTGGCAATCGGTCTGTCAGGCGGGTTTATCGAGCCGTTGGAAAGTACCGCGATCCACATGATTGACCACGCAGTACGCTGGTTTGCAGAACACTTGCCGACGCGCGACGTCGCCTCGTCACTGCGGGCAAGATACAACCGGCAGATGGACAAGCTGTATAACGAGGTTCTGGAATTCATCTGTCTGCACTACCGATTGGGCAACCGAAAGGATGATCCCTATTGGATCGACGCGCGGACAGAGATGAAGATACCGGATCGGCTGGCCGAGAATCTGGAGTTGTGGCAGCACCGTCTGCCGATGGATCACGATGTGGAATTTGCCACGCTGTTTGACCATCGCGTTTATCAGACGGTTCTGTTGGGCAAACAGGTCTATGATACGGGTTACGGTACCGGCATACGAGATCGTTTGCGGCCGTTGAAGAAAGTGATCTGGTTCCAAGGCATGCAGCGCGCGAAAGAGGATCTTGCGCAGATAGTCAAAGTGATGCCGGATCATAAAACGCTGCTGCGCGATATCCGGGGTGAGCTGGAAAAACCGGTCTTTGGAATGGCGAACGTGGCGAAACCGACGGTTGCGATGCCGGGCACGAAACCCGCACCTGTTACGATCCAGAACATGCCGAACTTTGCTGAAATCCAAAGCGGCGCGAAGGATTTGCAACTGTTCTAACGGTTCTCTGCCCTTACGAAGGAATTCAATAAACTGAAGGGCGAGGCATTCAGGCCCCGGCCTTCAGGGCGGTTTAGCGCCAGTTTATACCCCGATCAGACAAGTGTCTTTGAACCCGACCCGGATAATCAGAAACAATGGCATCCACACGCAGGTCGATCATCTTGGCAATATCTTCAGGGTCATTGACCGTCCAGACCGCAACGCAAAGGCCCAAATCTTTGGCCAGTTCGACGTTTTCGGCAGTTACATCCGCATAATACGGGCACCACAGTGAGCCGCCCGCTTGCTTGACCAATCGCGGAATATCGCCCTCGCAGCTGCGAAAATCCGGGCAGACTGCTTTGGAAGAATCCTCCCCAACATCCTCGGCGTTTTCGGGAAGTTGGGTCAGATAAGAAGAAGGCATATCCGGTGCTTGCCGCTGACATTCTTCCAACAGATTCCAGTCGAAACTGTGAAGCACCGCGCGTGACGACAGGGCCTTGGAACGAACTTCTTGCAGGACAAGACTGACAAACGTCTCTCTGTAGCACGCGTCATGGGCCAAATCGGGGTCCGATTTGAGCTCGAGCATCAGACAGGCATCGCTATGTTGGGGGTCACTCACCAGATCCAGCAGGTCAAGCAGCCTTGGAACGCGAACGCCATCCATTAGCGCCTGATCTGGAAATCGCCGACCATAGGCAGAATTCCCATCCAACCGCCCGATATCGAACTTCTGAATCTGCTCAAACGTCAGAGTTGAAACCTTCGGCTCTTCCCCGGTCAAGAACTGGCCGTCAGCATCGCGAAAACTGGGGGCGTGCAGCCGGTTATTATGGGTTATGACGGGGATGTCGTCAGCCGTGAGGACAACATCAAACTCCAGAAGCGGCACACCAATGGACAGCGAAAAGTCGAAGCCAATCATGCTGTTTTCAGGCAACACACCTCGCGCACCCCGGTGGCCTACGATGCGGATCAGGTTGTAGCCGCCCCGGAAAGCCTCGACCTGAGGGAATGCCATCAGCCTTCCAGCCTTTCACCGGTGGAGCGGTCAAACAGATGTATATGGTTTGAGGACACAGAAAACCGCATGTTCGGATGCCGTCCTTCGATCGGATGCACACCCGGAAGGCTGATCGTGATCGAATCGCCCGAGCCGGTCAGTTGACCGTGCAACAACGTGTTTGCCCCCAGTGGCTCGGCCATCTGAATCGTGGCCTCAATCGGGCCATTGTCATCCAGCAAAAGATGTTCGGGTCGTACCCCCAGCTTGAAGGCAGTACCAGGGCCCTGTGACGAACCAACCGCGACCTCACCAATCATGACGGTTCCGTTTTCACGTCGGGCCTCAAAGACATTCATCGCGGGGCTGCCGATGAACTGCGCCGCAAACAGGGTTCTTGGTGTTTCGTATACCTCTAGCGGTGTGCCTACCTGTTCGGCGATACCGCCGTTCATGACGATCATCCTGTCGGCCATTGTCATGGCTTCAACCTGATCGTGGGTTACATAAAGCGACGTGATCCCCAGTTTTTCCTGAAGCTCACGAATCTCAAGCCGCATCTGCACGCGAAGCTTGGCATCCAGGTTCGAAAGAGGCTCGTCAAACAGGAAAACCGCAGGTTCGCGGACAATCGCGCGACCCATAGCCACTCTCTGACGTTGGCCGCCTGACAATTGTCTGGGTTTGCGATCCAGCAATGGTTCAAGCTGCAATAGCCTGGCCGCCTCGGTCACTTTTTGATCAATCTGGGCTTTGGGCAACCCTGCGATCTTCAGGCCATAGCCCATGTTCTGCCGGACCGACATATGCGGGTAGAGCGCATAGTTCTGGAACACCATGGCAATGTCGCGATCCATCGGTTCTTTTTCGTTGGCCCGTTCCTCGCCAATCCGGATTTCACCCGAAGTCACGGTCTCAAGCCCTGCCACCATCCGCAACAGCGTGGATTTTCCGCAGCCCGAAGGGCCGACGATGACAATGAACTCACCATCTTCAATGTGGATGTCGATGCCATGTATGACATCTGTCGGGCCAAAACTCTTTTTGACATTCTCCAGGGTTACTGTTGCCATTTCTTACTTCTCGCTATCGACAAGGCCGCGGACAAAAAGCTTTTGCATCGACACCACCACGATGACCGGTGGGATCATCGCCAGAATGGACGTCGCCATAATGACGGGCCAATCAGCCACATCATCGCCAGACGGGAACATCTGCTTGATGCCCATCACAATGGTGTTCATTTCAGGGTCGGTGGTGATAAGCAGCGGCCACAGATACTGGTTCCACCCATAGATAAACAGGATGACGAACAGTGCCGCGATGTTTGTCCGGCTCATCGGTACGACGATGTCGATGAAAAACCGCATCGGCCGGGCACCATCCACACGCGCAGCTTCGGCCAGCTCGTCCGGGATTGTCAGAAAGAACTGACGGAACAGGAAGGTCGCCGTGGCCGAGGCGATCAGCGGAAAGATCAGTCCGTAATAGCTGTTGAGCATGCCGAACCCGGCGACAACTTCGAACGTCGGAACGATTCGCACTTCAACCGGCAGCATCAGGGTCAGGAAGATCAGCCAAAAGAACGTTGTTCGACCGGGAAAGCGGAAATAGACGATTGCAAAAGCCGAAAGCAGTGAAATGATGATCTTGCCCACTGCAATCCCGATGGCCATCACAAGGCTGTTGAACAGCATCGTTGCGACGGGGACATTCACGCCGGAAAACAGGGCTGCCTTGTAGTTCTCCCAGAACTGATCACCCGGCAAAAGCGGCATGGGTGGTGATACAACTTCCGGCTGGGTAACGGTTGAGGCGACAAATGCCAGCCAAATCGGAAAGAAGATGACCAGGACGCCAAGGATCATCAGGGCATGTGTCAGCCAGATACCCGCTCCACGCTTTTCGACCATTCCGTGCTGTTGGGCTGCCATCAGTAATGCACCCTCTTTTCCACGTACTTGAACTGAATGACGGTCAGAAGGCCGACGACAATCAGCAAAATGACCGATTGCGCCGAAGACGAGCCTAGATCCTGACCGACGAACCCGTCTGAAAAGACTTTGTAGACCAGAATGGTCGTGGCCTGCTGCGGTCCACCACCGGTGATTGTGTGGATTACGCCGAAAGTTTCAAAGAACGCATAGACCACATTCACTACAAGCAGGAAAAACGCTGTCGGTGACAGCAACGGCAGGACAATCGTGAAAAACCTGCGCCAGAACCGTGCGCCATCGATCGCGGCGGCCTCGATGACCGACCGCGGAACCGACTGAAGTGCGGCGAAGAAGAACAAAAAGTTATAACTGATGCGCCCCCAGGCCGAAGCGACAACCACAAGCCCCATCGCCTCGGTGCCATTCAAGACGTGGTTCCAGTCATAGCCCAGCTGTCCAAGATACCACGACACGACACCGACGCGCGTGTTGAACATGAACAGCCAGAGCACACCTGCAACCGCGGGAGCGACTGCATAAGGCCAAATCAGCAGCGTCCGATAAGCTCCGGATCCTTTGATCAGCCGATCTGCAATGACTGCCAGAAACAGGGCCGGGATCATGGAGCAGAGCGTAACAAGCGTCGAAAACACCGCCGTGGTTACGAAGGATGCGCGATAAAACTTGTCGCTTAGCAGAAATTCAAAATTGCCCAGACCGACGAACTTGGACGACAACCCGAACGGATCTGGGATGAACAGCGACTGCCATACAGCTTGGGCAGCGGGATAGAAGAAGAATACGGCAGAAATGACGACCTGTGGGGCGATCAGCGCCAATGGCAACAGCCAGCCGCGGAATGTGACGCGTTTTTCCATCCTGATGACCCGCCGAGAAAAGTGGATGCGGGCTCTGCCGAGCCCGCACCGGATTTCAGAGGTTTATTGATTTGCCGATTCGAACCTGCGCAGAAGCGCGTCACCGCGTTCTTTTGCGCTGTCCATAGCTTCCTGGGCGGATTTCTCGCTGGACCAGATGGCCTCAAGCTCCTCATCGATGATACCGCGGATTTGATCGAACGATCCCAGACGCAGACCTTTCGAGTTTGCTGTCGGCTCTTTCGCGGTCATCTGGATCACAGCGATATCGGTGCCCGGGTTTTCATCATAGAAACCGGCCGCACGGGTCGCTTCACCGGCTTCTGCGGTAATCGGAAGATAGCCGGTATTCTGGTGCCATGCCGCCTGAACGTCGGACGAGGACAAGAAGCTCAGGAACTCACCAACGCCTTTATATTCTTCGGGATCATGACCTTCCATAACCCAAAGGGATGCACCGCCGATGATGGTGTTTTGAGGCTCGCTTGTGACCGCTTCCCAATACGGCAGCGGACGCACATCAAAGTCGAACGCGGCCTCGGCTTTGATCCCGGCATACCCGGCCGAGCTTTCGGTGAACAAGGCACACTCACCCGCCCGGAAGTTTGCGCCGCCTTCATTTCTGCGACCGGTATAGATGAATTTACCATCCTTAGCCCAGTCGCCCATGGCGCTCAGGTGCGCGACCTGTACCGGGCCATTCAGCATCAGTTCTGTGTCCAGACCGGCAAAACCATTGTCCTGCGATGCAAATGGTACGTTGTGATAGGCAGACAGGTTTTCCAGGTGTATCCAGCTTTGCCATGCCGTCACCAGCGGGCAGTCCTCGCCTCCGGCTTTGAGTTGCTCCAGAACGTCGCCAACCTTTTCCCAAGTCGACAGGTCGGTGTCGGGATCAACGCCTGCTGCCTGCATGGCATCTCGGTTGACCCACAAGACCGGCGTGGAAGAGTTGAACGGCAGCGACAACATATCTCCGTCGGTGGTGGTGTAGTAACCTTTCACCGCACCGATATACGCGTCGGGATCAAAAGACGCGCCACTTTCAGCCATGACTTCGTAGACCGGCTTGATCGCGCCTTTTGCCGACATCATCGTTGCGGTGCCAACTTCGAAAACCATCAGGATGTGTGGCTGTTCGCCGGCACGGAACGCGGCAATGCCAGCGTTCAGGGTTTCCGAATAGTTGCCCTTGTGGCTTTCGACCACGACAAACTCATCCTGACTGGCGTTGAACTCTTCAACCTGCGCTTTGACAAGTTCGCCAAGGCGACCGGTGAAGGCATGCCAGAATTGAACTTCGGTTTGCGCCATTGCCGCCAAGGGTGACAAGGCAGTTGTAACGGCAAGAGCGCCAAGCAAATTCTTTTTCATGATTCCTCCCATGCATCAGGTTTGATGCTTCGTTGAGTGACGACCGCAACGCGTATTCGACACACATGACGATTTCACGACGTTACCGTTACAGAAATATAATTCAAGCCCTACTTATTGGCAAAAAACATAATGCAATGTTATAGACGTGAATGAAAAAGCGGAACTGGGTCTGCAATGAGACAAACTTTGAGAATTCGGCAACTGGAAGCGCTTATGGCGGTGACCACCAATGGTTCGGTCACAGCAGCGGCCGCCGATTTGGGGGTGAGCCAACCAGCTGTCAGCAGGTTGCTGTCGGATCTTGAAAAATCGTTTGGCTTTCAACTTTTTGATCGCCGCAAGGGCCGATTGGTTCCGACACAGGAAGTTCGCTATCTGCAACCCAGCGTGGACCGAGTTCTGGAATTGATGAAGCAGATATCAGACGCCAGTCAGAATATCACGCAGCGAAAAGCCGGGCATATCCGCGTCGCCTGCCTTCCCGGTTTTGCCACCAGCCATCTGCCGGATGTTGTGGCAAGTTTTCTGAAAGACCGGCCAGGTGTCACCATGACGATCGAACCGGACAGGCCGGAACGGATATTGGAATGGATGGTAGGCGAACAATATGACTTTGGAATCACTGATGGTTTTAACGGTCATCCGGGGGTCGAAAGCAGAAATGTCGATGTGCGCACGGTTTGCGTATTCCCGAAAAATCACGCGCTTGAGAACCTCTCGGAGGTGACGCCATCCGATCTTGCAGATGAGAACATCATACATACGCGGCGCGACAGCGACTTTTTCGGACGGCTTTCGAAGGCATTTCAGCAGGCCAATGTTACACTCAACTCTCATATCGAAGTCCGGCAATTCACGGCGGCATGTGAATTGGCCATAAAAGGCGTTGGTGTCTCAATCGTCAGCGAACTGGACGCTGTCCATTACACAGACCGGGGGCTAAGCTACAGGCCATTCAAGCCGTTTTTGCCGCATACACTTTCGCTGGTACGCCCGGTTCTGAAGCAGCCGTCTTTGATAACACTGGAGTTCATCGAGCATTTCAGCGAAAGTCTGAATGCGTTCAGAACACTTGCGTGAGGCTGCGGTCACCGGGACGAAGGATACCTGCCCGCGTTTCCAGCCAACACTCTCCAGAAAAAGCAGGAGCCAAGGGATCGAATACGCCCAAAGTCGTCGTTATTGTGAGGCTCCGCGTATCTGTTCAATGGCTCGGGCGGCAAATCTACCCGACAAAGACCCGTCTGCGGCTGCTTCCAATGCAGGCAAAGCGGGGGATGCTTTCCCGCCGATTTCACCCAATGCGTTGGCGGCTTCTTTTCTGACAAAAACCGAAGGGCTGCCCAACAGCATGATCAGTTCCGGAACGGCTGGGGCTGCGTCAGCTCCAAAGAGCGCCAAAGACTGAGCCGCGTCACGTTGTTCCTTGGCATCTCCGCGCATCAGATCAGCTTTGAGGCTTGCAACTGTGGTGCTCGGCGGAAGCGCGGCCAATTGAAGGCCGTTTTTCAAGCGGTTGTTTAAGTGCTGATGCACGCCGATCCATCGCACGATAAAGAAATACTCTCGTACAACTTCATCCAGAACACTCTCATTCTCTCCTTTCTGCCATCGTTCGATCATTGCCCTTGCGGCATTTCGGTCGCCGTTTAAGGCCAAGATCGAGGCCGCAAATGGCATCAACTCAACTGCCTGCGGGTTTCTATCCAGCTCAGACATAATGACCGCCTCTGAGCCTGTCAGATCATTCATGGCAAACAGCGCGGCACCTTGAAATAACGCATAGTGACTGGGGTATTCCGGGTCGAGGCGCATCGCAGCCTGCACAAACGCCAGCCCTTCCTCTGGCTCGCCACCCGCGATCAAAGCCCATCCCATTGTCAAATGCGATTCTGGGTCGCTTGGTTGCAGGGCGATGGCCTTTGCGGCTTCTTGTCTCGCTTCTTCCGTTCCCCGACTTACACCCTCGGCACTGTCCCAATCCGGAAGGTTGAGAGCGACAATTGCCCTGATGACGTGGATGAGCGAGGTGTCCTGATGCGTCAGTTCGCGGTAATATTTATAGAACAGCCCAATATGCATCTGTTCGTCAGCATTCGCAAAGCCTGACCAGTGGTGGAAGATGTGCGGTCGCAAATGTACCATAGCTAACATCGCCCAGGCTCGCGCGTAATTCGGGTCCAGTTCGACCGCGCGCTCAAAATGCGGAATTGCAGCCTGATTGTCCTGTTCATTGAAGCGTGAATAAAGCTCCCACCCGCGCTGGAACGCTTCGCGCGCCTCGATCTTTTCAGTTTCTATGTTTTCGATAGCAATCCGGCTTTCTGTGTCCAGTGGAACATCCAACTCGTGCGCAATCGCCAGTACAATGTTGTTTTGCAGATCAAAGACCTCATCGATTTCACCGTCGAAACGTTCCGCCCAGATCAATCTGCCGTTCAACGTGTCCGTCAGGCGGATGTTGACCCGAAAACCCTCTCCGCTACGTCTAAGACTCCCATCGACGACATAGCGAACGCCCAGTTTCTCGGCAAAACCTGCCACATCAATGTCGCGGTCCCGAAATGCAAAGGAAGTGTTTCCGGCGATGACAAATAACCCAGATATGCGGGACAAATCCGTTATAAGATCCTCGGAAACACCATCTATCAACATCTTGTTGGACGCGTCGCTGGTGAAATTCGTCAACGGAAGCACGGCGATCGAAGGCAGATCCGGCAGAGGATAGGCCATCTGCGCCTCAGAAGCGCGCAGCTGACCCTTTTCCCATATCTTCACTCCGAAAAATCCTGTCGCGCCTATTGCGACGATTACAGCCAGAACTATGAAATGAGGAACTTTCTTGGTTTTGTGCTTTACAGCCGGGGTCAACGCATCTGTTTCGACGCGGAACGCCTCAATAGGGTCCGCAATATTCTTGACCGATTGCGGACCAATTGGCGTAAAGGCGAAGGGCACCTTGTTGCGCGCGTATCCGACAATCGCTTGCGAGGCGATAATCCCACCTGGTTCTGCCAGCGCCTCAAGCCGTGCGGCCACGTTGACACCATCACCCAGGATGTCGTCGGCGTTCGAGACGACATCGCCAACATTCAAACCGATCCGAAAAACGATTGCGCGGTCAGGTTCGGTATCCGAGTTTCTTTTCAACAGTTCGGTCTGTATCTCGACGGCGGCGCGAACCGCATCGACTGCGCTGGGGAATTCGATCAGAAAACTGTCACCCGCTGTGTTCGCAATGCGCCCTGAATACCCGGCGATCAAGGGCTCGATAACTTCAGCGCGGATCCGGCGCAGCTTGTCGATGGTGCCTTCTTCATCCAAGCCAACCAATCTTGAATAGCCTGCGATATCGGCGGCTAAGATGGCTGCTAATCGACGATTTGGCCGGCTTTCCATAGTCTCGCAGCCTACCATTTAGCCATTTTTCTGGGAACCGGTTTTCAAGGTACCGGTTTTGCTCCGGTTTTTGAAATCCCCCGACCTGTTATCTGGATGGCAATGGAAGCCCGGACTGCTGGGTTTTCAGACAAAAGCGGTCTGGGCAATCTGTCGGCTCTGCGTGTTGTCGGATTTGCATGGCGTCGCGCGTCCTTGCACAATGCGACCAACGCATGGAGGCGAAAATGATCTACGCAATCACAATTTATGGGGAACCGGGCGTGTTCGAGGCATTGCCGAAAGATCGCCAGGACGAAGTGATGTCAGGCCATCGCGCCCTGCAAGCGGTTTTGTCGGAACGCGGAGAGTTTGTGTCGATAAAACTGATGCCGCCAACGTCAGCGGTAATGGTCGAACCGGCGGCGTCCGAAGGTGCTGCCCCCCTGATCACCGATGGCCCGTTTTCCGAGACCAAGGAAAACTTCCTTGGGTTTTACGCCGCTGATTTCAAAGATCTTGAAGAAGCGTTGGAACATGCAAAACTGATCTCTTCACCGGTCGCGCGGCTGGAAGTTCGGCCTGTGGCCTGGGCCGGGGGTGCCATATCGTCGGAATAGATCATGTCAGTCTGGCTGGAGGCCACATTTGCTGAACAACGCCCGCGCGCCATTGCTGCCCTGACGCGGGCTTTTCGGGATTTGGACACCGCAGAGGAGGCCTTTGCCGACGCCTGCCTGAAAGCCTTGGCGGTTTGGCCCCAGGATGGGGCACCTCGTGATCCATTGGCATGGCTTCTGGCCACGGCCCGGAATTCGGGTCTGGATGATTTACGCAAATCCCGGCGGCGCGCGGCAATCCTGTCGCGCCACGCAGAAGAGTTTCAACCGATGCCGGCGGAAACACCCGACCCTGACGAGATGCGGGACGATGTCCTGCGCTTGCTGTTCATCTGCTGTCACCCGGAACTGGATCGGCGGGATCAGATCGCCATCGCCTTGCGGGTGGTCGTGGGGCTGAGCGTCGATGAGATTGCCAGCGGATTTCTGGTCAAATCCAAGACCATGGAGCAGCGTATTACTCGCGCCAAAAAGAAGATAGCAAATAACCCGGTCGCCTTTGAAACGCCAAGCCCGGCTGAAAGGCAAGCCCGGTTGGGCGAAGTCTCGACAATGGTTTACCTGATGTTCAGCGAAGGGTGGTCGACCTCGGCCGGGCCGCAGCAAATCAAACTCACGCTGTGCAAAGAAGCGATCCGGCTTGCCCGTCTTCTAGTTGCATTGTTCCCTGCAATGGGCGAGCAGGCCGCACTGCTGGCGTTATTGTTGTTTCAACACGCCCGGCGCCGGGCCCGTATTGACGAGGAAGGCAAGCTTGTCGCTCTCGACGATCAGAACCGTGACCTTTGGGATCGTTCGAATATCGCCGAGGCTACATCGCTGTTGCAAAAAGCCCAACGAACTGGCCACCGCGGGGTCTATATCATCCAGGCTGCAATCGCAGCGGCTCATGCCTGTTCTGCCTCATCCAAAGAAACCAACTGGGCGTTAATAGAAAGCCACTACGCCGCCCTTTACGCATTACAGCCGACACCCGTGATCCGGCTCAACCAGATTGCCGCACAGGCCAAGCTATTCGGCCCACAATATGCGCTAAAGGCGATGGGCCCGCTGTCACAGGAGTTGCCCAACTATCGTTGGTTTCACGCGATGCGAGGTGGCCTTTTGCAAGAAGCGGGGGATCATAAAGCCGCCATTTCCGCCTTTGAAACCGTGTTGGCGCTTTCTCCCACCGCGTTGGAGTGCGACGTGATCAACGAAAAAATCAAAATCAGTCAAAAAGAATTGGAGGGCCTGTAGGAACACACACTCCTCGTACGTCCTTGGGTCAGACCCGCATGTGGCGGGCGTAACCAACGGAGGTACCCATGAGTATACTTGAGATGACGGCTGTCGGAAATTCAGGATGGATCGGGCATTCTGGGCCGGATCAGAGCAAGGCCAAATCCTTTTATCAGGATGTCCTGGGCTGGACGATCAGCGATATGCCGATGCAGGATGGGTCCAGTTATTCAGCCGCAGTTGTGGGCGAGACCGCTATCGGAGGCTTTTCACCAATGCCGGAGGAGCGTGGAAGCTGGACGATCTTCTTCACAGTACCCGATGTGGATGCCAGTGTTGCAAAGGCCGAAGCCAAAGGCGCCACAGTTCTTCAACCCGCGATGGATATGCCGGGGGTCGGGCGCATGGCCACGCTGAACGACCCGCAAGGTGCCCGATTTGCATTGATCACCTATGAAAGCATGAGACCCTGAGAACTGTCTGAAAGGAGGGCTCAGATGGAACAATATTCGCACATCGTGCAGGTTTTTGCAGCGTTATTAGTCTGGGTGTGCATTCCACTGGCGATTGCTTTTGACCTGCGTCGATTCAGGGCGGGTGCCCATCCTCTATGGGATGGGGGCGACAGGCTCTTGCGCGTGATGTGGCCCCACGGAAACTTCGTCGATTATGTTCCGTTCGCGCCTTCGATCCACCGGCAACTTGAGGCATCCAGCTGATGCCGGTGGATGAGACCCTCAACGCCCGCATTCGCGACGCTTTGGCCGCGCATGTGGGCATATCCGAAAAGCGCATGATGGGTGGTAATTGCTTTTTCTTGAACGGCAACATGCTGTGCGGGGCACGGCGGCATAACGACGGGCTGGGCCGGTTCATGTTCCGGGTGGGCAAGGACAACGAAAGCATGGCGCTGGCGGATCCCACGGCCCAAGAAGTGATCCACGGTACACGCAAACTGAGTGGCTTTATCCGCGTGGATGAGAGTGATTGCGATGACGCCGCTTTGCTGCGCTGGTTACACCTTTGTCTCGAACACGCCGCGGCCCTTCCCGCGAAAGACTGAACGGAGAAAGCAATGGCTCAGTTTGAAAGTTTCTCACCCGAAGCGCTTGGTTTTCTCAGGGATTTGCGGGCCAATAACACGAAGGAATGGTTTGCAGCCAACAAATCAACTTACGAGACCCATTTGAAGCAGGCAGGCACGCAGTTCGCGAATGACATTGCGGATGCCTTGCGTGATCTGACCGGCCAGACCCATAGCAGCAAGATTTTTCGTATTCATCGGGATGTCCGATTTTCCAAGGACAAAACACCTTACAACGCACACCTGCATATTGCGTTTATTCCAGACGGGAGTGCGGATCAGCCGCCGATGTGGTTCTTTGGGCTCTCGCCCGACGATCTGGCGCTTGGCTGCGGAGTGTTTCAGTATGACAAGGAAGCGTTGGGTGCCTTCCGAACTGAGATGGCAGGCCCAAAAGGGGCTGAGTTGACCAAGCTAACCGCTGAGATGCGAAAGCGTGGATTCCGGGTCGGGGATCCTGAATTGAAACGTGTCCCCTCCGGTTATGACAAAGATCATCCAAACGAAGAGGCATTACGCCGGAAAGGCTTTACCGTCTGGACGGATTTAGGCAATCCTGCCTTTGCTATCGAACCGAACCTCATTGAACGAACTATAGAATTGTTCGAGGACCTCTTACCTGTTTTTCTGCTGCTTTCTCGGGTCGAGTAACCCATCTTTCCGAGAGTCAGGAATGGAGATTTGATGGCCTGCACAAAATTGTCGTTCCTTTCCAAATTTGTGTTCCATATATGATCGGAGGCCGTGCATCCGGTCACACATGAATAAATCACTCATCCCAGCGACATTGTGAAATCGCCCTTGAGTATTAATCAGAACTGGTTTGGTTCAATTACTCAACAGACCTCCGAAAGAGGATCAGGCTTGTTGCCAGCAGGACAGCGCCCAGCAAAGCCATCCAGATGAACTCTGGCCAAACTGTTTCGAGACCGGCGCCCTTGAAAACAATCGCCTGACTGGCGGCCATATAGTGACGAGATGGTAATAGCAGCGTCCCGACCTGCAACCAGTCTGGCTGCCCTTCAACCGGCGTCTCTCCTCCGGACAGCATCAGCATGGGAAGGACGATCAGCATGACCAAAAGCGCAAACTGCGCCATCGAACGCGCAATCGTTGCCAGAAAAACCCCGAGTGCGGTCGCGGTGAACAGAAACAGGGCGGTGCCAAACAGGAACAGTCCTTTTGATCCCGAGATTTCAATTCCCAGCGCACCCTGCATGACAAAGGTTAGCGACAGGCTGGCAGCAATCAGGACAATTGCTGCATTGGCCCAGATCTTGGCTGCTGCAATGTCAAACGGGGTCAGTGGCATTGCCAGCAGATGCTCAATCGTCCCGTGCTCTCTTTCTCGGATCATGGCAGCGCCGGTCAGAATGGTGGTAAGCCACATGATCTGTCCGATCAGGGCAACGATCCCGGCAAAACGCACGGTATCACGGTTGGGGTTGAAAGCGCTTCTTAGGATGACATCGACCAGAGGTGGATCGACAAGATCGACACCGATTGCAAAGCGGCGAATTTCCGCGCCCAAAATATTGGTGATATAGCTGGCACCGATCCCGGCCTGCTCCATCGCCGTGGCGTCGATCAGAACTTGGATTTCAGGCTTGCGCCTTGCCCTCAGGTCTTTTTCGAATCCCGGTGGAACAACAACTATGAAGATGAATTCTCCGGCGTCCATTTGCGCTGGACCGCTACCTGGTTCGATTTGCACGACCGGCTGGAACTCGGGCGGAAAAAATGCTGTGGCAAGCGCTCGGGACAGTGGAGAATTGTCCTCATCAGAGAATGCAATCGACGCGTTGTTGACCGAGGTCGCTACGCCGGTTGCCTCCATCATGGGCGCCAGCGTGAAAGACCAGACCAACAGCGCCATCATCACCCAGTCCCGGCGCAGGCTCATCACTTCTTTCAGGCCAAGCCAGAATATGCAGGACAATCGCTGCATTCATTTCTCCTGCGCGCGAAGGCAAAGCGCGGCGATCAGTGTCAATGCCGGCCCGAAGCAGGCAAGTGCCAAAATGTCCGGCGCGAGTGCCTCCCATCCCAGCCCTTTGGTGAAAGCCCCGACATTGAGGTGCAGAAAGTAGGATGAGGGCCAGAGAGAGCCGATAAGCTGCGCACCATCCTCAAGCGTTGATACGGGCTGCAAGAGGCCCGAGAACTGAATGGTGGGCACGACCGAAGCGATAGCAGTGGCAAAAGTCGCTGCCACCTGGCTGGATGTCATGGTTGCGATCAGCAACCCATAAGATGTCGTCGCCCAAACGTACAAAAACGCACCCAATGCCAAAGGCAGAGGATCGCCCTTAAGCGGCACATCGAAGACGAAAATAATCATTGCCGCCAGCAACAGGAAATTCACGTAGGCAATCATGATATAGGGTATCTGTTTGCCGATCAGGAACTCGAGCCGCGTTGTCGGTGTCACGTAGAAATTGACGACCGAGCCCAGCTCGCGCTCTCGTGCGACGCTGACCGCAGCCAACACGGCAGGCAGCATGATCAGCAGGATGGCGGGCATGGCCGGGGCCATCGCTGCAATGCTCTCAAAGCTCTGGTTATAGCGAAACCGGGGCTCAATACGGGCGATCTCAACCGCGTGTTCGCCTTTGGTCCTCGACTGCCCGTCGAGAAACGACTGGTGCAACCCTGCGACATACCCCTCGACTGTTTCCCCCTTGAAGGGGATCGCGCCATCTGCTGTTGCCAGCACTTGGGTAGGTTCACCTGTGCGCAGCTTGCGCCCGAAATCAGGTGGCAACTCGATCACCATCGAAACGTCCCCGGCCTGCAACCGTCTGCGCCCGTCTGTGGCGCTGATCAAAGGTGGCGTCTGCTTGAAATAAGGCGATCCCGATATTTCTTCCGTGTAGGCCCTGCTTTCCGGGCTTTGAGACAAGTCCAGAACGGCAAACTCAAGATCTTCTATGTCGAGGGATATGCCAAAGCAGAACACCAGCATCAAAATCGCCGAGCCTAGAAATGCAAATGCCAGACGAACGGGATCACGGACCACTTCAACCGCTTCGCGTCGTGTGTAAGTCAGGGCACGACCGATACCTTGTCCGGTGACCTTGGTCTTGGTGGCAAAGTCAACTTTGGGTGCCACGACAGGTTCTGGTTTTTCTGCGGTCTCCAAAACTGAAATGAATGCTTCCTCAAGGCTGCCGGTGCCTTCTGCGGCGATCAGGTCTGCGGGCGCACCTTCCGCGAGAACACGGCCTGCATGCATGAACGATACGCGGTCGCAGCGCTCTGCCTCGGCCATGAAATGGGTAGAGACAAAGATCGTCACCAAGTCTTTGTGCGATAGTTCGACCAACAAAGCCCAAAAGACATCGCGTGCTTCGGGGTCTACACCCGAAGTTGGTTCATCAAGAATAAGAACACGGGGACGATGGATAACAGCCACCGCCAATGACAAACGTTGTTTGATCCCAAGTGGCAGCGCGGCGGCCAGTGTGTCGCGATGGGCCGTCAAACCAAAACGTTCGGTCAATTCCGCTATCCGCTCCTCTCGATCAGGGATTGCAAATATTCGGGCATGAAGCTGTAGATTCTGATGGACGGATAACTCGCCATAAAGCGAGAAAGCCTGGCTCATGTATCCGATGTCGCGGCGCATCCTGCGATCACGCGCATCAACCGGGTTGCCAAACAACAATGCCTCGCCAGAACTGACTGGCAACAGGCCGGTCAGCATCTTCATCGTGGTGGATTTGCCACAGCCGTTTGACCCAAGAAAACCGAATATCTCTCCGCGATGGATCGCGAAATCGACATTGTCGACAGCGGTAAAATCACCGAACCGACGTGTCAGCCCTCGGGCAGAAATCACAGGGTTCGGGTTGATCTGCCGTACAGGTGCTTGATCCGACGCCAACCTAAAACCATCGTGTGCCCGCAAGCGCCGATATGCGGTTTCGAGATCCCGGTCCTGCCCTTTCAGTTCAGCAGGTTTGCCTTGAAAGATGACGTGACCGCCGTCCATTGCAACAATTTGGTCAAAGCTTTCCGCCTCCTCCATGTAAGCAGTGGATACAAGGACAGACAGTCGGGGATGCTCTGCCCGAATGGCATTAATCAATGCCCAGAATTGACGGCGTGAGAGTGGGTCGACACCAGTTGTCGGTTCGTCCAAAACCAGCAGCTTCGGATCATGTATGAGAGCACAGCACAGGCCGAGCTTTTGCTTCATCCCGCCCGAAAGCTTGCCCATAAGCCGGTCTTCAAACGGTGCCAACCCCGTTGCCGACAACAGCGCATTGATCCGGATGTCACATTCTTCTTGCCCTTGGCCAAAAAGCCCTGAAAAGAATTCAAGGTTCTCGCGTACTGACAACTCAGAATAAAGGTTTCGACCCAAGCCCTGTGGCATGAAGGCAATGGCCGGGCAGATATGGCGTCGGTGCGCGGCGTCGTCGATCGAGCCACCTAAAACACTGATCGATCCGGTTTGCAGTTTCTTTGCACCGGTGATCAACCCAAGCAGTGTCGACTTTCCAACCCCATCCGGTCCGATGAAGCCGACCAGCTGGCCTTTGGGAAGATCAAGCGAAATAGACTCCAATGCGACATTGCTGCGATACCGGTGCGTGACACCCGTAATGCGAATCTCAATGTCGGCCTCTGGCGTCATTCGAACAGCTCGGGCGGAATACCCTGTTCCAACGCGGCTGGCCACGCAAGGTTTGGATCGATCCGGATCACGGCAACACCGCGAAGCCCGGTTTTGACGTGCTCAATCCGGCTTTGGACCAGATCCTCGGGGATGCGTACACGGACGCGGAACACCAGTTGTTCGCGTTCATCCAATGTCTCGACCTGCTTGGGCGTGAACTGTGCTTCAGGAGAGACAAAGGTTACAAAGGCTGGAATGGAATAGTCCGGCAGGGCGTCAAGAACGATGCGAGCTTCGGCGCCAATAGGCAGCAATCCGGCTTCGCGCGCTGGCAGGAACACCTCCATATACACATTCTCAAGGCTGAGCAGGGTCAGGATTGGTTCACCCGCGGCAACGACCTCGCCGGGTTCCGCCAGCCGATAAAGCACACGCCCGCGCGTCGGAGCCAAAAGCGAGCTGTCTTCGATCAGCGCCTCAATACGGCGCACTTCGGCCTCTGCGGCCGCAATCTGACTTTCTGCGGTGGCCACGCGCGCCTGCGCGGCACCCAGAACCGCCGCAGCAACCTGATGTATGGTTTCGCGTTCTTCGAAAACCGTTTTAGAGATATTCTGCCCAGTCAGAAGCGCCGTTGCGCGCTGAAGCTCCTGCGCGGCCCGGCGCAGTTCGCTTTTCCGCTGCACAACAAGTGCCTCTGCTTCCACTTTGGTCTGATGTGCCAGCGCCACCTCGGCCTTGGCACGATCCAGCGTGGCGGACAACTCATCAATGTCCATTTCGGCCAGCACGTCACCGGTGGCGACCATACCGCCTTCAACCGCCATGACGCTTTCGACACGTCCGGCTAAGGTTGGCGCAATTTCAATCTGCTCGGCCTCGATCCGACCATTCCCCTGCGCAAATCCATCAGGCAATTGGCTTCCATTTTCAGAGACCAGGGAATAGACCACCACGCCCACCATCGCGAGCGCAGCCAAAGCAAGAAAAATCAATGAGTTTTTCTTCATTATTCACCGCCTGAAAACTCGCTGCGGGTATTCCTCTATACTGCTGCTGAACCGTGGGCTTTGCTTTGGATCAAGCCAAGGACGTCAGGGCAAAGAAAGACTCTGCGCGCCTGTCGCGGACATGTTCAGCCTTAGTTGCCTGAAACTTTATCACAAAAGAGAAAGAACATGGCATGCAAACCAATCCTGAGTTCCTGCGCCTAGGCAATGCGCACCGCGTTGACCTGCAAGCTGAACCGTAATCGAGTGGCAGCTGATTTCAGAGTCAATTTCTCGCCCCTGAACCGATAGCTTTAGCAGGTTCCTCAAAAGTCCGCCTTGTGAAGTTCACCCTCAAATACACGGGTTGAGCGGCGTTCAGCCCTGCAAACTCTCGGCTGGTTTTGAGAAAACAACGAACGTAAGTTGCTATTTACCTTCGAACAACTGCAAACTTGTAAGATGAACAGAAGGCTTCTTAGTCCGGTGCAGGCGCTTTTGGTGGCGGGTCTTGCCGCGCTTGGAGTTTTCACGATCCTAGCAGGCCTTCGTTCTGAAGGTTACCTGCAGCGGCCCGAGCTTGCACATTACGATTGGGTTTTGGCCCGCAGGGCCAGCGATGCGTTGGCACAGGATGTAGTCGTGGTCGCGGTCGATGACGAGGATTTGCGCAGCTGGGGCTGGCCCCTCTCAGATGGTCAGGTTGCGAACATTATCGACGCACTGTCGTCGGCGGGCGCCGCTGTAATCGGTATCGACATCTATCGCGACAACGAGGTGATCGAGGGGCGGCAGCAACTCGAAGCGGCGTTCCTGAAGACCAATGCGATCTGGGTTGTGAAACTGAACGATCGAGGCGGGCTGAGTATCGAGGCGCCGGATTTCGCGCAAAACGACGGCAGCGTGGGGTTTGCTGATATCCCCGTCGACGCGGATGGTGTCGCCCGGCGCGGTATTCTGCTGGTCAGCGGCACCGATCGCATTTCTTTGGCGTTCAGCACACAGTTGGCCCTGCGCGCCACGGGTCAAAGCAGCCTGAAAGCCTGGCGGGACGATCCCCGGACCCTGTTGTTTGGTCAGACGCCGGTGCGACGGCTGGAAGACGGGTTCGGCAGTTATCGCGGGCTGGATGATACAGGCTATCAGGTGCTGCTGGATTACACCAATGCATTGCCGATGGCCCCAATCGTACTGGCCCGCGACCTGCTCTCCGGACAAGCAGACGCTGACATGATCGAAGGAAAGGTCGCCCTGATCGGGGTTACCAGCAAGTCGATCAAAGACGATTTTCGCACACCGCTGAACAACCCGCCACAGACGCCATTCAGCTATGGCGTATTGGTGCATGCAGCCACCACCCAGCAATTGATCGATTATGCTGCGGGCCGCAGCGAACCGATGCGCAGCCCCGGGCAAAGTGCGCACCTGGCGATAATCTTCGCCGGCGCATTATTCGGGGCATTAGCTGGGGTTCTGTCGCGCACTGTGCTGACCGTCATACTACTTGGACCCGGCCTTGCCATCGCTATTGGAGCAGCGCTTTCAACCCTGTTGTCTCGTGGAATATGGTTGCCGGTCGTTCCGACATCGGTTGCTTGGTTTGCCGCCTTTCTCTTAGCTCTTCTCACCGTCGGGATCATCTCGCGTCGGCAACGCCAGGCCATCGCCAAACTGTTCTCGGATCATCTGTCCCCGGAGCTCACAGCCGAGATATGGAACGCGCGTGATATCCTTTTTGCTGGCGGTAAACCGCGCCCCCGTCGCTTGCGCGTCAGTGTCCTTCTTGCTGATCTGGAAGGCTCGACGACCGTCGGCGGCTCGGCCGAGCCGGGAGCCTTCATGGATTGGACAAGCCGAATTCTGGATGTGATGAGCCAGGTCGCGCGCGAAAACGGCGGGTTCATTGAGAAGTTCACCGGTGACGGAATCCTGGTGGTGTTCGGTGCGCCGCTGCCTCGAACAGCCGAAGAGGACATCCAAAAGGACGCTGTCGCGGCCTGCCGGACGGCACTGCAAATTTCTGACCGGATTGACAGACTGAATGCAGAAGGTGGTCTGTTGGCACCTTATGGTCTGCGGATCGGGCTCCATAGTGGTGTGGTTTTGGGCGGCACGTTGGGCAGCGCGGGCAGCCTTCAATACAACATCATGGGCGACACAGTGAACGTCGCAGCCCGTATCGAGGCATTCGGAAAGGCGTTGCAAGACAGAGGAACGTCGGCAACCACGATCTGTGCCAGTGCTGATCTTCGGGAACTCGTCGGAGGCGATTTCATGTTTCAGCCGGTCGGACACCTCATACACGACGACAAGTCGCGGGAAATTGGGTTATTCTTGCTCACAGGATCTGCACAGAAGGGGGCATCGTAATGATGACACCGGCATGTTCGGGAAACACTCTTGGCGCTTTGATAACCGGTTTGCTGCTGCTTCTGGGCTCGACCATTGATCTGTCGGCGCAAGAAAGCGAAGGCAGTCAGCAGGCTGATCCAGACGAGGTCATCTTCATTCCGCCCACCATCGGTGCCCCGGCGGACCGCGTCGGTGCTGCCACCCGCGATGTCGGGCAAGAGGCTGGTGTGCTGGCCGTGCTGGCACCGGCTGGCGGCGGTGTGACTACATTAGGTAAACCCCCACTGATCTGGCACTTGGCTGAAAACTTTTCAGGTCAGATGACCGCACAGCTGGCCCCGATCGGAGCGCCGCAGAACGGGGTCGGTATTTCCGGCAAAGGTCGGTTCAGAAAAGGGTTCTACGCGCTTGACCTGTCGCGCTCAGAATTCGTGCTGGAGCCGGGGAGTATCTATGTCTGGACAGTCGTTTTGGCGGAACCTGAGGCGGGGACCGTTATCGCGACGGTAACGACTTACGTGGAACGGGTCACCGCCCCAGAGCCCGCCGCAGAGGATGTGTCGGCCTTGGCCGCCGAGGGATTATGGTTCGATGCCCTGCGACCCTTTGTCGAAATCGAGTTGTCGGGTAAAGTAAGGGTCAACCGGAATGCGGGGTTTGCGAGCCTTGTCCGGTCTGCTGGCATTTCGCTGCCATAGGACACGCTCCAGCCCCTCGGCCGACACGCGGGGGACGCTTGATGATAAACTGGTCTTTTTCAGGTCTGGCTCTGCGCTGCGTTCTGCTGGTCCTTGCGCTGATCTGCACCCTGACAGCGGCAGCCTCTGCGGCGACGGAAAGACGCGTGGCTCTGGTTATTGGCAATTCCGCTTATCAGCATGTCTCGAGTCTGGAGAACCCGGTCAATGATGCTCAGGACATCTCGAAATCGCTGGCACGTATAGGGTTCGAGGTCACCACGGGTCTGGACCTGGATTACAACGGTATGCGCATCGCACTTCGGGACTTTACCGAAACCGCCGCCGGGGCCGATGTGGCGCTTGTCTATTTCGCGGGCCACGGAATTGAGATCGAGAACACCAACTACCTGATCCCGGTGAGTGCGGCCCTGAAAAGCGACCGCGATGTCGACTTCGAGGCCATCCGTCTGGATGCAATCGTGAATTCGATTGCCGATACGCCGGGGCTGAAGCTGGTTCTGGTCGATGCCTGCCGCAACAATCCTTTCGTTGCGCAGATGTCGCGCGCGTCGGCCACTCGGTCGATCGGGCGTGGGCTGGCCGCAGTGGAACCCGGTGGGGTTGTCGTGGGCTATGCCGCGCGTGGCGGAACGCTGGCGCAGGACGGGGGCGGTCGGAACAGCCCCTATGCGACGGCACTTTTGGAACATATCGAACAGCCGGGGTTGGAGCTTGGGAAAATGTTTCGCCGGGTGCGCGATCGGGTGGTGGAGCTTACGGATGGATTCCAGGAGCCATTTACATATGGCTCACTGCCTGGCGAAGACATTTACCTTGTGCCACAGGTCGAACAGGTGGCAATGGTGGCACCTGCGGACCAGACGGCCACGCCCTCCGCCGTGCGCCCCCTTGCGACCCGTGACACTGCAATCAGCGCCGCGATGAAAGTGAACACCATGCGTGGCTGGTCGCTGGTCGCTGGTAAGTACCGGGCGGCCACCATCGTCGAGCCTAAGATTCTGGGGCGCATGGCCGAGATCACGCCGGAGTGGCTGAAGAAACAGGGCCATCTGTCCACAATGGAGGATTTCCTTTTACCGGGCCGCGAACGGAAACAGCAACTGCAAGAGGCGCTCAATACCGCCGGTTTCGAGGTCGGTGTGCCGGACGGCGCATTCGGACCGAAGACGCGGGCGGGACTAAAGGCTTTGCAGGAGGCCAGTGGACTTGATCCGACGGGCTATGTCGATGCGGCTGTTCTGGCAAGCTTGCGAATAGAGTGGCAGGATGGGGCCGACGATAGTTTTGTCAGCAATCCATTTGCCGTGCGTCAAATGCCGGATGACCTTGAAATGCTGGGTGAGAATGAAGAGATCATAACGGTTCTCAGGTGCCTTGGGTTGCGGAAAAGCATCTATGGCAAGTACCGGGGCAGCTTCTACATCGCCATGATTTATTCCGGCTCGATAGACGACGCGCGCCGCCTCGCCGAGAGCTGTGGCATCGATCTTGCATCCCTGACATCGGCTGACGAGAACGCATTCGTGGTGCGCATGATCGCCCATGATCCGGCCTTGTTTGAACAAGGCTATGACAGTCGAACCAACACCAGTTACAAGGCTGGCCCCTATTTCGGTTTCCGGAAGGACCCAAAGGAAGAAAATGCCGTGAAAGGCTGGCGGTGGTACACCGGAGAGCCGGTCAAGTACACGAATTGGTTGCCATCGAAACCAAACAAGACCCATGGGAAAGGCGACAAGGCTTTCGCTCAGTTTCAGTATGAACGGACCGGACGCCGAGACCTGAGTGAGATCGTGCCTACACAATGGTTCGACGGGTCGGGACGCTTTGCACGCTCAGTTGTTCTGGAAGGCAGGTTGCCCTAATCGGGGAAAGTTCAACTGGGTTGGAGTCCCATGCATTTCTCGCTTCTACAAAAGTTCCAAACTAGGGCTATCCCGGCATAACTTGCGATGGAAACGTTTGGTGATGTGCAATCCGATTGCTCTCAAGCCCGATCCGGGTGGGGCGAGCTTGCTACAAAGCGCCCTGAAACACGCTCCCAGGCCATCAATATTTGAGGATTCCGCTAGGGACCCTTGGCTGAGAGAGTGGCATCAAATCGCGATACGTCCACAACCGGCTACGTCGAACTGTGCATGCCCAAACCTACACCGGACTACTGCCTTCTATTGGTGGGGCAGGTTGCGGCTGGCCTGCATGTGCTGAACATCGTCGGGCCAAGTGGAGCGTATGTAGGCCAGCACGTCCCATATGTCGTCGTTAGTCAGGGTGCCGTCAAAGCCCGGCATGCCACTGTTGAAGTCTTTTATACCGCGTACTGCCAACGCGTCAGCCCCACCTAGCTTGGTATACTCGAACAGTAGCTTGTTATCATGGTGCCATGTGTGCCCTGTCACGTCATGTGGTGGTGCAGGTAACACTCCGTTATCGTCGGGTGTTTGCCAGTCGGGTTGGCCTTCCAGATTAACTCCATGGCATGAGGCACAGTACTCTGCATAGAGTTTCTGCCCATTCGCTAAGTCTCTGTCCAACAACTCATGATCTGCAGCAACGCTAGTACCAATGCCGCATATGGCGAGTGCACACAGGTGTTTGTTCATCTCTACCTACCCATAACTCGGAAGCGTTAGTACTCTCGTGAGTGCCGCCGTCGTCGCCAGAACCGCTAATACGACTATTGCCTCAACCTCGATGGATCGGGCGAGGCGTTGCGCTGCTATTGCCTCTCCGCTTTGCATGGCCGGAACAAATCGGAGCTTGTTGGCAGCGGCGAGGATCATCAGTAACGCCACAAGGAACACTTTGAGCATTAACGTTTGCCCGTAACCCGTGAACAAGAGCCCTTGGAGATTGCCGACAAGCAACCAAGCCATCCATAGGCCTGCACCGATTAAGGTAGGTACCACCAATGCAGCAGTTTGCCCAAACCTATGACCAAGTTCAGCGGCATCTGTCAGGTGTTCAGACATGAGAGCCATACCTCGCAGCGGGCTAAAGATGCCCACCCAGAAAGCTACACATAGAAGGTGCAACAGCAGCAAGAGTTGGACACCAAAACTCTCCAGTTCCAGCACATGTCCGATCTGTGCGAAGGACCACATTGCCAATGTGCCACCCAACAGCGCGATCCATAGACCAAAGCGAGGAACAGACAGTCCCACAAGGATCAACACTGCGCCTGCAAGGCGATAAACAAGTACGTCGCCTACGGAGGTCTGCCAAAGCAAGCCAAGCATCTCTGGATCGACCATGCCGTCAACGCCGCCCGTTAAGGCGGCTCCTCGGAGCATGAAGCCAAATACTGTTGCTGCGAGGGAAAGCCACGCCAAGACCAAGGCTTGGCGCTTCATCGCAAGGCTTACCGGCGCGACTAGTTCGGAATAGAGGCACTTAACGACGACAAGCCCGGTGGACCCAGCAAAGCCGATGTAGAGCACCAGCTTTGCGAGGATTGCGACAACTCCCCAAATGTCTGGCATGCTCATTCCACGGAAAAGGAAAATTCGCCCTGCATCGCATGGCCGTCTTTACCTAAACCACGCCACTCGATGACATAGGTGCCGGTTCCATTGCCCGGCAGTGGGATCGTGAACACCTGACGGAAACTTGTCTGGTCCCCCAAATCTAAGCGTACCGCCGCGTGCTCTTCATGGGCCATCTCAATCCGTGTCAACCGAATGTCCTTGGTGAAGCTGAGGCCGATTTCGGCGGGCACAGAGGTTACAGTAGCCCCGTTGGCAGGTGTCGTTTCTTCGGCCTTGGAATGCGCCAGCACCCCGCTGGGAATAGCAGCCATGATTACGAGCGTTATGATCTTTTTCATGGTCCTGTCCTCAATTTATTCCGTTGGCACGTTGGATTTCACGAATGTACGCGATCACCATGGCAACGTCACCTCGCGTCAATCCCTCGACCGGCGGCATGTCACCAAACTGCCAATGATGGCTTCTTACACCTTGTGAAACCGCCCTCTGAAAGGCTTCGTCAGCGTGGTGGCTGGGCTCGTATATCTTGTGGATCAGAGGCGGTCCTGCGCCATCTACTCCGACCGCGTTGACGCCGTGGCAAGTAGCGCAGGAGGCATCAAAGACACGCTGACCGAATACGGCATTGCCCTCGATTGGCGGCATTTGAATTGCGACCATAGCATCGCCTTCAAGTGCCTCCTGCGGCGCGGTCTCTTCGATTGAACCGGGCTGAAGCGTTATGAAAGCGGCGACGGCAGCGACAGTGTAAACGCCGATGAGTAAGTAACTTTTTTTCATGGAGTAATCCTGACTTTTTGAAGCTGATAGTGCTGCGGTTCATTGCGAACAGCGGCACGCGCAGGTCGCAGATGTTCGCAAGGATCTACGCTGCTTCAAAGGTCAGGGGGCTTGTATGGGTTATCTGGTTCAATCGGCTTGACTTGGGCTCCAATCTGGAACTCTGGATCAATTTCACGTTGGTCCTGCGCGGCTTCTTTGTTCTGGGCAAGCAAAATAACTGCTTGGCAGATTGAGGGATTACACTCGCTGGTTCCTGAACTGTCCGGGTCATGGTGGCTGTGTAGGGTCGATTTATCGATGCTATTATTCGCCACGGAAGCGTGTTCCGTTGATTGCATGTGGCTTTCACAGCCAAGACCGACGCAGCCATCCGATCGCGCATGAGCCACGCCACCAAGCCCGGACAGGATGACCAGAATGCCAGCGAGTAGCAAAAGTGAGTATCGTCGGATGACCATGGTTCGAGACGCTACCGCACGAGAATAAGTATGACAACGCCAGCCCTTTGGTTTCTCGGATCACGACCAGCTTTTGTTCGGACAATTGATTGAAGTTTCCCCTTTTTCCTAGACAGCAATACGAGAAGGACCGTCTTAATAACCCCCTAACTGCAGTGATGTGGGCGACGCTGTGGTTGTGCGTTGACCTGTGTCATAGCGTCGATTGCCAAATTGTTAGAAAGGTGCTTCGCATATTGACCCAGCCCCTTGATCCGGGCCGTTTGGATGTAGAATCCGTTCCTGTTTCTTTCTTGTGATTAGGTTGCGGTCAAGGCCTGCTGAGCGGAGCCCTTGCGTAGCTCAAGC
>NZ_JBQFYX010000019.1:0-60956 GCF_056541885.1 Ruegeria sp. AF7
GCTTGAGCTACGCAAGGGCTCCGCTCAGCAGGCCTTGACCGCAACCTAATCACAAGAAAGAAACAGGAACGGATTCTACATCCAAACGGCCCGGATCAAGGGGCTGGGTCAGGGGTTGAGCGCGTGGCGAAATGGCGTATCAGTAAGCCCTGGGTTAGCTCGGCGTCGCTGATAACCTGACGCCGGTCTTACCAGCTTTTCTGATCATATCTCATTTTATCTTATTGGTGCTGACCCGGGCCTTTTAACGTGGAACCCGATCGGTAATCGGTGCTGAAGACGAAGCGTACGCGCGGTTTGGACTCGAACCGTTCTTATGTGTAGTGATATGGGCTCAAGCCGCCTAATGCACACACTAAACCATGCCAGTATTCATAATCGGACAGCAGGCATTCACGCCGCTTGTACTATTCGGTGGTCAGCGCGGTGCTGTTGCTTGGGTGCGGAGGGTGGATCGGAGTGCAAAATATGCCAAGAGTCCAACTACCTGCAGTCACCCCAAAACCCAGAGCTTGGAACAAGGGGCGGATCATCGGTCAGAAACGACCGCTACTCCCAAAACAGGTCTGGGCGATCCGTGCCCGGCTCGAACTTTCTGGAAATCTGCGTGATCTCACAATGTTCAACGTCGCGATTGATAGCAAGCTACGCGGCTGCGATCTGGTCAAACTCGCTGTGACCGATCTTGTCAAAGACGATCGCGTCCGTGAGCGTGTTTCGGTGATCCAGAGCAAAACCAAGCGATCTGTTCAATTCGAACTGACGGAAAACACGCGAGAAACTGTATTGGTATGGGTAAAATCACCGGAAATGTTTGCTAGCCGGTTCATGTTTCCAAGCCGATTCCATGATCGACCACACATCTCGACGCGCCAGTATGGCAGGCTGGTTCGAGACTGGGTGACCGCAATCGGATTGGAACCGAGCGGATATGGCACGCATTCGCTTCGCCGAACCAAAGTAGCTGAGATCTACCGCAAGACAGGAAATCTCCGCGCGGTCCAACTTCTGCTTGGGCACACAAAGGTCGATAGCACCGTGCGATACCTGGGCGTTGAATTGGAAGACGCGCTAAGCATTGCAGAGCGCATAGACATCTGAGACAGTTTGGCGAGCGGCGCTGTCGGTCGCCAATCCATAGTGGTTCTAGTTCTTTTACGCAGGAGTGGGACGTAGCGTGCCCTGAGCGGAAGTGTCAAAATCTTGTTGCGTACGCTCGCAGCACAGTTTTCTCGGCTCAGGCGCAATTTACAGGGTGCGGGACCGAGCGGCCATTTGATCACGCCGCGAGCACTTGTGCAGAAGCGGCGCGAAAATCGCTGCGTTGCAGCCAATGTCATCAGGCCAGTCATTCCTAGTTACGGGGAAGCCTTGATCACATACTCCTCTTTCGCCGCACTCAGGCCAGACAATTTCTTTCGGTAGTTTACTAAGGATCTTGGTCACCGGCAGTTTCAAAAACTACCTGCCCTGGCGGTACTTGCATTGCGACAAGGGAAACTTCCTTGACTCTATTCTGGCTAAGGACCACAAAAGTGCATTGGTGAAAATTACTCGTCGCCGCGATGCTGCCGGCTTCGATGATCCAATGGCCTTCAGAATAACTGTAGCATGTGCCCCAGCATAGGAACGGGTTTCGCTGGGGTCTTCGTGATGAGCTAGTTCCTCGCAAGCATACACAACTGTCACCTGACAAGTCCCAGTCGTCGCGTGACTCATGAAAGAAGGCGCCGTATGAACAACACATGGCTAATAATTAGCGTGCTTGATGCCCGATAGATCAGGCCCCAGGCTTCGCCTCAATCTGTCATTCATCGTGTTTTCGAACCGCGTTCTGTGTTTGATCCCGACACTCTTGTTGTTGCTCACAGGGACGCAGCTTCCTGCCCAAGTCACAGGCAATGCCGACGGAATGGTTTGTGAGGAAGGTTTCGAAAACAAAAACGGATCCTGCCAAAAAACAGACTTACCAGAAAACGCATATTTGACGGGTAGCTCCTATGGCAGTGGCTGGGAATGCAAACATGGTTTCCAGCATGTCGGGGAGTTTTGCGAGGAAATCAATGTTCCTGAGAATGCCTACCTTGCATCGACTGGAGATCGATGGGTGTGCAATCGGCTCTTCCGGCAAGTCGGAGAAAAATGCGAAGAAATGACTGCGCCGCAAAATGGGTACGTTGAAACCCGGTTTGGCGCACAGGAAATACACTGCAACTGGGGATTTCGTAAGGAAAGCCAGGATTGTGTTGCGATTAGTGTCCCAAGCAACGGCCGTCTGACTGACAAAAACAGCGCGGATGGTTGGGTATGCCTCAGAGGTTACAGGGCAGCGGAGAGCGGCTGTGAGCCTGTGGCCGTTCCACTACATGCATACCTTGCGCCTGAAACCTACTCTGGATGGAAATGCGAACGTGGCTTTCGCGCAAACCAGGACAAGTGCGTTGCGATCCTTGTCCCTTCAAATGCTCACTTGAATCGGAGAGGTGACGGTTGGGAATGCAATCGGCCGTACACACGACAGAACGATAAGTGCACCGAAACTGTGCCGCGACAATAGGTTATTGGAAACCAATACCGCCTGAAATATCCGGAGGGACCAAGCCGTGAACCATAACTCGATTGACGAAAATCTGGGCAAAAGGCTCAAAGCCGAAAGGGCTCGTCGCAGATCCTACGGGATTAAAACATCTATTGCGTTATTGGTGTTTGTTGCGGCCATAATTGTGGTGGTGTTTCTCTGATGCGCAAAAATGCCCCTCAAGTAACCCTTCCCGGTTCAAAGATGTCAGCTCGTGGTCTGGAACAAAGAGCATTTCAGGAACGCAGTGTTCGTAAGTCGCGGAACGCTGACGTAGCCGGTGTGATTGAGGAAGAGTTTGGCAAGTACTTGATCAAGGCTGGCATTCTGAGCGGTAACAGCGTTGCGCGCGCATTCCCCAAGCCACCAGCTAAAACGCAGGCAATGATTGCCGATGCGGTCGGCGAAACACCAGCATTGGCCATTGAAACCTTAAAAGAAATTCTCGAAGAACGAGACAGGAAACGTAGCGGTCAACGCCGTTTGGAGGGAAACTCTGGCACCTTCGTTCCCAGCGAAAGAGAATATGCCGAGGCATTGCGCCAGATCAGGCTCACCCCTGCGCAGGTCACAATGCTCAAAGCACTTACAATCGCAGGCAAGGAAGGTCTGACCATTGGTCACTTGTCTCAGGCGGCCGGTTACAAATCCCGCGAGGCCTCCATCAAGGTCTTCAAGAAAATCGGACTATTGATCGCAGAATATCTGGAACTCGCACTTCCCGAAGCCGGATCGGTACAGAATGATGGCGCCGCGCAAGTTCTGGCATTTTCTCACGTCGAAAATGACGATGAACCAGCCACTTGGATTATGCATCAGGAACTGCGCGTCGCCGTCCGTTCCGTTCTATGACGCAAAATCAAGCACCTGATTCCGAAGAGAGTTCCTGACCGTTCCAAATGCAAGAAAGGTTGCACACGTAGCTTATGCTGGAGAAGAAACCATACCCGCTCGACCTGATCTATGTACCTGTGAAACGGGCGAAAACGCTTGATCAACAAAAAGTTCTGACGCTGGCCGAAGATATTCTGAAGAACGGCCAGAAGACCCCGATCCAGATACGCTCGGACAACAAGAGGTTCGTGCTAATTGAAGGCCTTCACCGACTAGAGGCCATTCGCGCCTTGGGCGGTGATACTGTCGAAGCCTTTTTGGTGCGCGCTAGATTACACTAAACTCTTGTTGGGATTGGCGTTCGACAAAGCCTGAGAAAACGTCAGCAGGCGCTGACTTTCTTCATCCCAAAGATGCAATCGTGCGCAATGAAGGCTCTCATATAGAGTAATACGCTGGCAATTTTCCAACTCGGAATGGTCACGCAAAACCTCGTTTAGCCGATAAAACGGTATGCGGCTGGCAAGGTGGTGAACATGGTGCACACCGATATTGGCAGAGAACCACCGCAGGATGCCTGGCAGGGCATAGTGAGAACTTCCATAGAATGCGGCGTTCTGAAGATTCCACACTTCTTCCCGCTCCCAAGTCGTGTGTTCAAACTGGTGTTGAATATAGAATAGCCAAATACCAATCGACGCGGCGACGATCATGGTTGGAAGGAATACAAAAACCAGTACATCCAGGCCTCCGGTCCAAAAAATCAGAGCCAGGACCACCGCAATCGCGGCGTTTGTTCCCATTGCACTTGCCCAATACAGCCAGCCCGATCGCATGAAACCAAAGGGCAAGCGATTTTGAAAAAAGAACGTGTAGACCGGTACGATACAGAACAGGAAGAAGGGGTTCCGGATTAACCTGTAAGCGGCACGCCCCAACCAATTCCGTTTCAGGTATTCCTCAATGGTCAATGTAGGAATGTCACCCATACCACGCCGATCAAGGTTACCGGTTGAGGCATGGTGAATCGCATGGCTTTGCCGCCAGACGTCATAGGGTGTCAGGGCGAGAACACCCAGAACCCGGCCAGTCCAATTGCAAACGGTGCGGTTTCTAAAGAAAGATCCGTGACCACAATCATGCATGATGATGAAGATACGCACCAGAAATGCGGCGTTCAGGATGGCCAGTAGAACAGTGACCCAGATACTAAGGGATAGCGCAAACCACGCTGCGCCCCATAGCGCGAAAAAGGGGATGACAGTGATTGTCAGTTCAAAAACGCTACGCTTCGTATCGGGCACACGGTATTGCGCGAGCGCTCGGGTCAATTCCTGCTGTTGCAACTGACTTGTTCTCCAACGGCTCTTAGGAGCCCTCTGAGCAAACGGGCACCCCAGAAGGGTGCCCCCAGCAGGCTATGCGAGTGCCAGGTTGGCGGCGCTGTCGCGCCCGTCACGGCCAGCTTCGACGTCGAAGGTAACCTTCTGGCCGTCCTTCAATTCGCTAATGCCGGAACGTTCGAGTGCTGAAATATGCACGAACACGTCGCGCTTGCCATCTTCAGGTTCGATAAAGCCAAAACCTTTGGTCGAGTTGAACCATTTTACTGTGCCATTTGCCATGGTGGAAGTCTCCTAATACTTGCCGCCCGCATTATTGCGGCGACTCGGCGTGGTCGGTCTGAATCGAAAGACTGAACGCCGAATTTGGGAGACAGCAGGTCGAAAAAGAAAAACGTTAGCCTTGTGTATATGGACTTCGAGTACGCACGATACAAGCCTTGATACAATAGAAAGCAACAGAAGATCTGAGTCTGCCTAGCCCAATTTAGGACAAGGATAAGCAGAACCATTGCTCTGCGATTCGGAAATCAGAGGTCGGCTTCATGATAAAAACCTGCCGAGTGCGTATGCAGCAAATTGATTGCTCAGACACGGTAGGTAGTGCTCACTGTCCGAAATCGCAGTGTGCTTCAAGAACACCGCGGCGACGCCCGAATGTTCATTGATTGATGGAAACAGTACTGGATCAACGAGTTGGCTTCTCTAACGAACGGTAGATTCTGCGCGGCCCGAATCTTGGGTCATGCTGCGTTGGCATAGGGCGACTGCGAGCCTCAAAGTGCCATTAGTAGGTCCGTATCTGCGCAAGCATCGGGCAAGAAACGTTCCCGATGTTACAGTTGGCCGTAAGTTCATTCAGGGCGGCCTCCAATCGCTTAAGTTCGATTATCTTCATACGCACATTGGAGATATGAAGCTCGGCCAGTTCCTTAACGGATTGGCAATCCTCGCTATCACCTTCGTATAGGTTGAGAAGCACCTTTGCATCGGCAAGCGAAAAACCCATGTCTCGGCACTTCCTTAGAAAACGAAGCCGTCCAACATCGTGCGCGGAGTACATGCGTCGATTATTCGATGCCCTTTCTGGTTTCGGCACGATCCCTTCGCGTTCGTAGTAGCGGATAGTATCAATTCCGACACCGCTTTGCCGGGATGCCTCCCCAATCGCAAACATGTGAGATTTCCTGTCTTGATCCTGTAGTGGCTACAGAAGTTAAACGAGAGGTTGTTGTCTCTACAACTCCGCGCGACGTAGTCCATCAGGGAAACAGAATGCAGAAGTACCTTAGCCTCAGCTATTTGGGATCGCTATCAGCGCTTGGCGTCGCGACTTGCTGCGTTTTGCCCATGACGATGATGTTACTGGGGCTGGGTGGCAGTTGGTTAGCAATCTTTGGGAAGGTTGCCGCAGCGAGTTACTATGTGCTGACGATGTCAACGGCGCTCGTCGTGATATCATGGATGGTATCTTATCGGCGCGGTTCCTTGCCGACGTTGAAATGGTGGCTTGCAGGAACGACTCTAATCACCGGCGTGGGTTGGGTCGTTGTGTTTAACGAGGCATGGATTAACGATTACCTGATCATGCAGATGTGAGACTACGACAAAACAAACTGTAGTCCTAGAAAGCACCCTGATTTGCCCGAAGTGCGGCCACAGTGAAACCGAGCAAATGCCAACGGATGCTTGCCAGTGGTTCTATGAATGCAAGTCGTGCAAAACAGTTTTGAAGCCGTTGGAAGGCGACTGTTGTGTTTACTGTTCATATGCCACGGTCCCGTGTCCACCAATTCAGCTAGGCGATAGCTGTTGCGGATGAAGTGAAGGACGGTTTTGTTGAGCGAACTGTGAGCCGCCGCCGCGAGCATCGCTGCTATTTGCATGAATGACAGTTTTTTCCGCTGCTTGGCCGCACAAGGTATTCGGCAGTTGCAGTGTCGTTACTGCTGCAAGCGCATGCAGCAATAAAATCCAGGGTACAGGTTGGGCTCGATCCGAACCGCTGCTGCGGCGCGAACGCAGGTCCGGTTCGGATTGGCGAACGGCAAGTGCCGCCCGCCAACGTGGTTCAAATGTCGATTTGCTCGGCGATGCTCAACGCATCTTCCAGCTCAACGCCAAGGTAGCGCACGGTGCTGTCCACTTTGGTGTGACCAAGTAGCAGCTGAACTGCGCGAAGATTGCCGGTCTTTCGGTAAATTTCGGCCGCCTTTGTCCTGCGAAGCGAATGGGTGCCGTACCCGCTCGGTTCTAAACCAATCGCCGTCACCCAGTCGCGGACGAGCCGACCGTACTGGCGCGTCGAGATGTGCGGGCGGTCATGGAACCGACTCGGGAACATGCAACGGCACGCAAACATCTCGGGCGACTTGACCCAAGCCAGGACAGTTTCGCGCGTGTTTCCCGTCAGTTCGAATTGAACGGGCCGCTTGGTTTTACTCTGGATCACAGAAACTCGCTCCCGCACGCGGTCATCCTTGACCAGATCAGCAACCGCCAGTTTCACCAGATCGCATCCTCGTAGTTTGCTGTCGATAGCCACGTTGAAAAGCGCAAGATCGCGCAGGTTGCCCGACAGTTCGAGCCGCGCGCGGATCGCCCAGACCTGTTTCGGCAACAGTGGTCGTTTCTGGCCGATGATCCGGCCCTTGTTCCAGGCTCTTCGTTTCGGGGTGACAGCAGGAAATTGGACTCTTGGCATAGTGCGCCCTCCAATCCTCCCGCCAAACCCAGACATCAGCACCGTGCTGACGCCTCAATTTACTTGTGATTTGAATGGCCGTTGTCGGTTGCGCGTTCTTTGGGAAACGCTGCGGATGCATTGGGCCGTTCGGAGCCCATAATGAACGATGCTGCAAAGTCTATGAACGGCTGCTGCTATCAGCTTGATCATTGGGGTGCCGCTTTCTATTATGTAATTATCCGAAGAAGAGGAGAGAACTACGATGGACAAACGGCACCGGTAACCCGGAAACCCGCCTACTAGGCGGAACTGCGCCTCGGGCGACCAACGCTCGGACTCCATCGAATTCATACCTTACGGAGCTTTCATGCCCAGATTAAAGAAAAAGACAGCCCTCATAACTGGGGGTGCCCGCGGCATTGGTGCCGCCATCGCAAGCGCCTTCCGCGACGAAGGTGCCGACGTCATCCTGACAGATATCGACGCTAAGCCCGGGCAGGCCATGGCCGACCAGATCGGTGCAACTTTCGCGCGCCTTGATGTGGCTTCCGAAGCGGCGTGGGATACGGTTGCAGAACGCTTTCCCGCCCTTGACGTTCTGGTGAACAACGCTGGTATCACGGGGTTTGAAGGGCCGTTCGACGGTGCGCCACCTGCTCATGATCCCGAAAATGCTGCTTTGGCTGACTGGCGGAAGGTCCATACGGTGAACACCGATGGCACATTTCTCGGCTGCCGTTATGCGATCCGAGCTATGCGCGCGAAGGGTGCAGGCAGCATCGTGAACATCTCATCCCGTTCCGGTCTCGTCGGCATCCCGATGGCCGCTGCCTACGCGGCCTCGAAAGCCGCAATACGCAACCACACGAAGTCAGTCGCGCTTTATTGCGCCGCGCAAGGGCTGAACATCCGGTGTAACTCTATCCATCCAGCGGCAATCATGACGCCGATGTGGGAACCAATGCTAGGCAACGGTCCGGACAGGGCTGAACGCGAAGCTGCAATGGTGGCAGACACACCCATGCGGCGGTTTGGCGAAGCGAAAGAGGTTGCAGCCCTTGCCGTGCTGCTCGCTTCAGACGAGGCGGCCTACATGACCGGAACAGAACTAACGATTGATGGCGGCATCCTCGCGGGTACTGCTGCAACACCCGGCGATTGATTATTAGGCGGGGCGGGCGATCTTTCGTCCGTTCCCGTGCCTATATTGGGGTCATTGCCTCAATCGCAGCGAAATCACGGTTTGTCCCGCGACTTGTAAATTCCCACCTCAATAAATGCTGCGCGATGCGCGAATGGCCGAGATCGCCGCCGCGTGGCGGCGCGGACTTTTTCGCCTGCGCAGAAAATTCGGTACACTATGCACACGCAGCGTAAATTTGAGAGGGCCGCTCAGGGCTCGCCGCCGCCATTCTCTGCGGTTCGCACCGAATGGCGGTCAGAGCCCATAGCCGCCGTTAATCATGTCGCCTATCTCGCTCTTGCGGCAGGCCGCGAAAAAGTGCGAACCGGACGTTCGCACGGAGATTCAATGATCGCGGTTATCTTGCGCGAAACACTTGAAATGCGTACCTCGGTTAGCGGCGACCTAACTCCTGAGACGCAATAGACTTGGCTGTATCGCGAGGCATGCTTACGCCCAAGTCCAGCCAATGAATACTATTGTAGTATCGATAACCATCATGCTCGGTGTAGGATTTGAGGAGAGATTTGAGACGTGTCTTTGAAAGGGATTGCGTGCACTTTAGCGCCACAACGGCACGACATTCATCGTCATCGTGGTCAAGCATTTGAAGCAGAATCTCATCATTCATTGAGGCAATGTCTTTCTTCTTTAATTGCTTCAACAACTCTCGACGTAACAACAGCTCCATATCCTCCGCTAAAAGGTCCGCAATGCGATCCTTTCCAATCGAAAGCATCGCAGCTGCTTTAAGCGGGAGTGCTTTAGGGGAACCAATGTTGAGAAGGCTGAGTGTTGGCGGTCGATAGTCAGTAATTGCCTTAATGCGGGCCAGGTCAGACCAGTCGCCGAATTTACCTAAGAACTCTATTGCGGACTCCGACATATTTATTTCGTGATCGTCCAAAACACGCCGAACTAGCTCTAGGTCTTGCTTTTGCTTAATGCCGCACAGAGCCTCCAGCGCAGCTGTCACAAGGCGCTTACGAAGGAACGGAATAAGTTTTTTTGATCCTTTAAAAGTTTCATTTTCGCTGCCAAGAATATCTTCAAGCTTGCTTAGGCGCGTATCAAAGTACTGCTCAAACCCATCTTGCAGCTCCCGGCGCATAGCTTGTTTCATCTTGGTTGTGTGTTCGCGAAACAGAACCAAGGCGGCTTCATCGTCGTATATTCCGCCTTCGTCGTAATTCTTCCGAAGTTCTCGGAAGTCCTTGGTTGCTAGAATAGCTAGTTTGTACCGATCCAGATGCTCATTGTCCGTTTCTGTGTTTACGAAGATCGATCCAAACCCTTGTTTCTTTTTGGTTATTGCGAGAGCCTTCTTTGCCAAATTGTCTTCCAAGGGAAAGCCTGCATCATGCAGTGCAAGTGCTGCGTAGTACCTGACCGTATAGTCCGGATCGCTTATGAGTGTTCCCGCTAGCTCCTTATGTAGAGCACTTCGATCATACAGTGTGGCTGTTGCTCGCTGACGTATGGTTCCCGAGGGTGATCCCGCGCACTCAATCAAGAATTCCGTGGTCAACGAGGTTGGGTTTTTAAACAACTCGTCCGCCGTCTTTTCATCGACGTCATCTACGGCCAATTCTAGTGCACGCGTCAGCGCCCGTGTGATACCGGACCGAGCTTCAAGCCTGAGAATGAGATCGCCTAGCTTTGCTTGATACTGAGGTGTGCTGTTGTGATACAGTTCTTCAAGTATTGGGATATCGTCTCTTTTGCCATGACGCGCTAGGTACCCGAGCGCTTCTGCAAATACACCGCGTTTGGCATCTTCGCTCAGCCAGCGTTTGATAACAGCTTTTCGACCAAAGGCTTGCCCAGTTTCAGGAAGCTTCATGTCCAAAAGAGAAATCAACCTGATGGTATTCGCCTGTTTTGCCTCGTCGGAAATCGATGCTTTGAAAACCAGGGTTTCTAAATTTTTTGATCCTTCCAACTGGCGCGCAATCCAATACCACAAAGGTATGTTCTGGCTGTCAAACCCTGCGATCCCGCAGTCTTGTAACCCTCGAATCTCCTCTTGACCAAGTTCGACGTCATTACGATATCTGAAGAGGAGGTTCGCATCGTGGGCACCCAAGACAATATCGTCATTGCCGGTCCGATAAAGTGTTGAAGCTACAAGCCGCAAGCGCGCAGCTTCGACTGCACTGGTTTCTTCCCAACCAGCATGCCGTTGCGCGATGTTTTCAAGGAAGAGTCTGGCGGGTTCCGAAAACAGGTGGTTTTTTTCACTTTCTTCCTCAGGCATAGACTTAACTGAGGCCTGCGGCGTTTCCGTTTTGGCTTTTCGTGTTGATTTGGCTTGTCGTTTTTCGAACTCCGCCCATCCGATTGAATTCAGTTTTGCTCGGATTAACGTTTCAAACGCAGCCTCGTCGGGATATTCTTTGTACAGTGCATCTTTTTTTGAGAAGCAATCCTCCTTGAACTCTAAGACACGCTGTAACGACGCGCCTGGATCGCGCTGCCTCTCAGGTGGTATCGCTTTGAAGTACACTGTTATATCTTGCATTTTTCCGGACTTGACATGCTCTTTGGCACGCTCAAATTCTTCTTCAAATCCTGAACTGAAGCGAGAGTTTCCAGTTGCTGTTGGCGAGCCCCAATGATCGAACATTACACCAATGAAATATTCACATCGATCCAACTCTTGGTTGATTAGAGCTTGCGGACGACCGCGCCCAGGCAATGTTTCTTCCCAGCCGACTGGATCTATCATGCACCCCCAGTGGCGGGAATGATCTCTATTTAACTCGTCAACAACATCGCGAAATGTTGAGCGTTCCGTTTCAAGCCCACTTGGGGAACCGATGAAAACTGAGATTAGTTGGAAATTACCGTTCAACACGTCAACTTTGCTCTGAGATTTGGGCTATCGCCAAGAATATTATGCGTTTCCAAAGGTTAAGGCGCCAAGCGATGTTTGCAAAGATCGGTTTTAGACTTTTTGACGGCTTTTCCACCATTGGCGCACCTTTGAAAAGTCTGGTCTCTGCGCAAAGCTGCCTTTGGTCAGGCTCGATGTTGCAAGGGCAGCGAACGGCAGATGTGTGGCCGTCTATTACTTTTTGAATTTTGACAGAAGGGCTCAATCGCAAATGGCGGCAGGCCCTCTACCTCACCACTTTCTTTTCGTGGGCCAGCGGGATTTGGACAAGCCAAACGCCCTGGCCGTCAGGGTAAGGGCGCAGCCCTCCCCCTCGGGCAACCCCATTAGACAGGGCCGTGTCCTCGGCTGTGCCTGCGGGCCGCACCACCCCTGTCGAATAGCATTGCCTCGCCCCCTCCCGCGTTCGCCACGTGGCAGATTAGCAGGAACAGGCAGCTTCGCTGTCTGACCTACAAATCAGCTCTGATTTTCCGAAAGGGAAGTCAGATCAAACCACACTATCTGCGGGAATACGAAATGGCGGCGGCGTGTTAGCTGATGACACAAAGGTCAAATTCAACTGATGTCCAACATTGGGGGCGCCTTCTGATGTCGAACGTTCGCTGCTTTTCTGGTCCAACTATGAAGGTTGGGTCAGGTTCATGTGACGTTCAACAAGGAAACCAGTGGCGGACCGAGGAGGATTGATACCGATTTCGCAACACCTCTTATTTCCCTTTATTTTCAATACTTTAGTCAACATATTTCCTTCACGGCAGGTCAAAAATGTTGCGGGATTTGTTGCGGGATCAATGCCGACTGATTGAGAGTACGTTGCGGAATCTTGCCTTTGCAACAAACTGGCAGATTCCTCATCATGCCACATTGATCGCGCCCGAATCACCATTGAGATTGGAAAGCTATTTGAGCGTGGAAATCGAGTATTCCACAACATCTAGAGAAATTTTTCTTTTTCACCTTCGGAGATTTTGATATCTACTCACTATCAATATATACTCCGATTAATCGGAGTATATATTGATAGTGTTTTCTGTCAAGTAATTTTAAAATGTTGTTTTTACTGGATTTTTTATTGCTATATTTTCCTTCAGAAAGCACAAACGGCCCTATTGCTAAATATTCGGCGATGCTTGATGCTATATGCAAATGACGCAACAGACTGACATATTCGCAGAACGGCTTGCTGAGATTGCCAAGGAAAGAGAGCGCCTCGACCTGGAAGCGTCATTACTTCACGGGTTGAGAGCCAAACTCAAATCTTGGCCTGAGTTATTGAAAGAAGGAGACAAGTTTTCGAGTCGAAACGCAGCCAAATTCGAGCTGCTTGCGTTTGTTGCAGAATACTTGGGCGAACCCGATCCCCTTCTGTTTGGAGGAGCAGGTACGCATGAAATTTACTCAGCTGTTTTGAAGAGAGCTGCGAAAGAAAAAGAATGGACCGAAGTTTATAACCGCGACCCGGAGCGATTGGAGAAAGGTAAGGAAAGAGACCCAGGAACGCCGCTTCTCAATAGAGAGACTCCGATCAACTACAATACCTTCCGAAGTTATCTAACTCGCTTCAAAGATGAAGGGCGACTGCACTACAACCCAGAAACAAAAAAGTGGCGGATTTCAGAACAGGATTACGGGCGCGCTTCCAGCCCAGAAGACAAGGAAGGAGCAGAAGAATGAACCCGATATAACACCCACCCTGACCTAGCGAGGTCCCAACACCTCGCTAGGTGAGCAGTCGCCGGAAGGGCGATACGGGGCCGAGGCATTTGCCTCGGCTCCACCCAAAGGTCCAATATTAGCGGGACCTCATCACCTGTTCATCCTGAATTACAATTCCCGAAACGACAACACCCCATCCGATTCCGCAAAGACAGGGACGTGGTATTTAACCGCCCAAACGGACTTAGCCTCACCCAAATGTTGCGGGATTTGTTGCGGGATAGGTTCGAATCCCCTGGGGGATTCCAACTCAACCTTAGATTTAATCGTTTAAAATCAATGGGTTAAGGGGGAAAGTGGCGGACCGAGGAGGATTCGAACCCCCGACCCCTTGATTCGTAGTCAAGTACTCTATCCAGCTGAGCTATCGGTCCGCGTTGGTGAGGCGCTGTTTAGACCTGTGGTCAAAGACGTGCAAGCCGATTCTTCAAAAAAAAATCAAAAAGTCATGTCTCCACGCGGAAGCCTGATTTCAAAGATCGTTCCTTCGGGTCCGGTCTCTTTCAGTGTCAGGTTACCGCCATGCCCGCGCACCAGTTCCTGAGAGATTGCAAGGCCCAGGCCTGAGCCTCCTTTGCGGACCCCACCCTGAAACGGTGTGAACAGGTTTTCACGTGCTTTTGGCGGAAGACCCGGCCCGGTGTCGCGAATTTCAAGACACCAGGCATCCTGATATTCACACCCGACGATGGTGATGTGACCCGGCTTACCCGAGGCTTCCAACGCCTGTCTTGCGTTACGCACGAGGTTCATGATGACACGAAACAACTGCTCGGGGTCGGCGCGGGCGATCAGATCTTCCGGCACTTCGTTCACGATCTCGACGCAGCCCCCTGCGACTGCCAGCTGTTCGCTGGTGGCGACGTCAGCCGCAATTGTCCGTAGGGGCACCATCGTCAAGGTGGGCGCAGGTTCTTCTGCACGGCCGAATGCCAATGTGCTTTCACACAGCGATACAGCACGTGTGATCGAATTCACCAACTTCGGAGCCATTCGCCGGACCAGCGGGTCATCACTGGATTCGATCCTGTCCGTGAACAGCTGCGCCGATGTCAGAATGTTGCGCAGGTCATGGCTGACCTTTGCAACCGCCCCACCCAGTTGCGCCAACCGCTCGCGCTGTTTGAGAGCCTGCGTCAGTTCCGTTTGCAGCATCTTCAGCGCTTCTTCCGCCTCGCGCAATTCTGTCACTCTGGAATTCGGAGAGATGATGCCGCGCGCATCCTCGGGCGCGCTGGCATAGCGCTGCATATATCCAACCACGCTTTTGATGGGCCGGACAAGAACCACGCGCACCGCAAGGAACAGTAAGGACGCCGTGATGATCGAGATGACAAAGGACAGCCCCAGAATGCGCAGGCCGTAATCAACCATCGCCATACGCAGGGGGGCGCTGTCGATGGTGACCTCGATCAGCAGCCCCGCGCCCTTGACCGGCTCGCCAATGATACGGATGACTTCATTTTCAGGTATAAATATCCGGCTCACCGCATCCCGGATCAAAATCCATGGACCGGCATCCCGTAGATCAAATGTTTTGGTGATTGCCTCGGGAATCGGTGACGACAGCATAAGTTGGCGGACTTCATCCCGACGCAATACCACGTTGTAGACACCGGCATTCGCCAGCAATTCCGCCTCAAGATCTTCGGCCAGCATATCATCTGCCAACAAAGCCAGCGATGCGATCTGAGCGCGTTCCAGACGGTTCAGCAGGAAATCCTCGCGGAACCGGGCAATCGACGGGACAAAGATCAGGATTTCGGCCAACATAACGAAGACCGTCGTCAGGATCAGAAATCGGCCCGACAGCGAGTTCAATTTACGCTCCTTTACAGGTCAGGGAATCCAACGCTGAACAAACCTGACCACACGTTTAACTGTCTGATTCTCAAACAGCCTTGGAGAGAAATAAGCGCCAGCAACGCGTTTGTTAAGCTCTCCGATTGTCGGATAGGGTGAAACCATAGCAGCGATCTGCCCCATCTTCAGATTATTGGCCAAAGCCAGCGACCACATGTTTATCAACTCGCCCGCCTGATGGCCCACAATCGTGGCGCCGACGGGCCTGCCCTTCACCACCATGACCTTTACGAACCCTTTGGTTTTGCGCTCGGCCAAAGCGCGGTCATTGTGGTGATAATCAAAGCGCGCAACCTCCAGCCTGTCGCCATGCCGGTCGCGGGTCTGAGCTTCGGTCAGACCTACCTGTGCCAGTTCAGGATCGGTGAACGTTGCCCACGGGATATGCGCCGTTTTCGCCCTGGAGGGCAGGCCGAACAAGGCGGATCGAATGATGATACCCGCATGATACCCGGCAACGTGGGTGAATTGCAGCCCCCCCACGACATCGCCGATCGCATAGACCCGGCGGTTTGACGTCCGCAAGCTGTCATCCGTCTTGATTCCGGTTCTGGTGCGGTCAATTCCCGCCGCAGTCAGGTTCAGACGCTCGATATTGGCTTTGCGCCCTGCGGCGATCAAAAGGTGAGAGCCCCGGTGAATATCGCCGTTCTCGGTCACGACCTCCACAACGCCATCCTTTCCGCGAATCTGGGCCACCACGGCGTTTTCGTGGATCACGACACCTTCACTGCGCAAAGCCTCCAGCACAATGGACGCGGCCTCGGGGTCGTCTTTGCCCAACGCCTTCTGCCCTTCAACGACTGTTACCTTGCTGCCCAACCGGACATGAGCCTGCGCCATTTCCATACCCACCGGACCACCGCCAATGATCAGCAGGTGTTCCGGACGCTCGCGCAGGTCGAAGATGGTTTCGTTTGTTTGATAAGGTACAGTGTCCAGACCAGGGATTGGCGGAACCATTGGCGACGACCCGGTCGCAATCACGATCCGGCGCGCGGTGATGACATGATCTCCGGCCTGCACTTTGGTCGGGGAGATAAAGCTGCCATATTCGCGGATCACTTTGACACCCAAACCTTCGAAGCGCTCTTGGCTGTCCATCGGTTCGATCTGGGCAATCACATCCCGCACATGATCCTTCGCCGCTGCATAGTCGATCTGAGGGTTTACATCGGCCACGCCAAACGCGGCGGAATGCGCCTGACCAAAGGCCGCTTTGCCGCTTGCGATCAGCGCTTTCGACGGGACGCAGCCGAAGTTCAGGCAGTCGCCACCCATCTTGTGCCCTTCCAGAAGGATCACCTTCGCACCCATCTGGCTGGCACCGGCCGCAACCGATAACCCACCGGACCCGGCCCCAATGACCAGGATATCTGTCTTGAGGTGTTGCATGGGTCAGGCGTCCTTTCCGCCACGCAGGGACTTGATGACAATCGACAAAGCAGCCAGCACACACAAGCCGACAATGGGGCCAATGACGAAGGGTTCCCACAACAAAGAAACGTCCGGTGTTTCGCCACGGTCGAACACACCACCCAGCCCAACGCCGATCCAGGTGTAAACGATACCCCCCGGGATAATACCCAGCGCCGTCGTGATCAGAAAATTGCGAAATTTGACGCCCACCAGTGCGGGTACCAGATTGGCCACAAAGAACGGCACAACCGGCACAAGCCGCAGCAGGAACAGCACCGAGATTTCGTTCTCGCGCAAGCTGTCTTTCAGCCTCCCAATCGTCCCCTTTGAGGCATCCAGCCGGGCCGTCAAAGCATTGCCCAACCCCCAGCGGGCGGCCAAAAAGATGGCCGATGCGCCAATAGTGGCCGAAAATACATTGAACACCGTTCCGGCAAACAGTCCAAACAGGAACCCACCTGTCATCGAGGCGACGGCTGCTCCGGGCAGTGAAAACGCGACGATCACGATATAGACGGCAACAAACCCGGCCACCATGGCCCAGTAGTTGGCGTCCCGCCACGCCAGCAGCGCTTCGCGGTTGTCGCGCAGGGTTTCGAAGGTCAGGTAATCACCCAGCGTGAAAAACCCCACCGCGGCGACACCGAGAATCACCAGCAAGGGAATATGGCGCGCCAACCCGTTTCGTGGAGCGTGGCTTGTTTCGGACATCTGGTCTTCCGACTCTTCTTGCTTCATCTTGCACCCAACATGCGCTGCTTGCGCTTTTGGCAACAGGGGGTTCACGGGGCCTTGATCTATGTGGCCGCGAACGTGACAGTTTCAGACGATAATCGATCGATTTGAAATCTTTTCAGCAAGCGGCTTACAGAATTGTTGCAAAAGCCGCGAAAACCGGGCCGTTGGGGTTTGACTTACACTTCGCTTGGCAGTAGAGGACGGGCTTCGAACACTAGGGCCAGGCGAATCCGCGCCGCACCCGACCGCTATAGATTGGAGACGGAGCGATGAAACGCACCTATCAGCCTTCGAACCTGGTTCGCAAACGCCGCCACGGTTTCCGCGCGCGCATGGCCACCAAAGCCGGCCGCAAGATCCTGAACGCACGCCGCGCCCGCGGCCGCAAATCGCTGAGCGCGTAAAACCGCCCACCGATCAGGGTATGAACATGACGCCGCCGGAGGCCCCTGAGGATGGTAAGAGCCACCCCGGGAATACGCCCCCGGCGGCTTCTGTTTGTCTACCCACATCCCTGACGATCCTGAAAAAAAGAGCCGATTTCCTGAAAGCCGCCCGCGCGCGCAGGCAGGGTACGTCTTCGATGATGGTGCAGGCCCGCAGACGCGCGCCAGATGAAGCGGTCGGACTGCGCGTTGGCTTTACCTGCTCAAAGAAAGTCGGCAATGCCGTGGCCCGCAATCGTGCCAAGCGCCGCCTGCGAGAAGTCGCACGGGCGGTCTTGCCTGTGTCCGGTCTTGAAGGTTGGGACTATGTGCTGATCGGGCGGGCTGATGTAACCGCCGACCTTCCTTATGACACCCTGCTGAGCGACTTGCGGTATGCGCTTGGCAAAGTGCATGCGGATCGCAAATGACCTTCCTGTCCCATATCGTCGCCCTGCCCGTTCGCGCGTACCGGCTGCTTTTCAGCCCCTGGGTTGGTTTCAACTGCCGCTATCAGCCAACATGCTCGGCCTATGCGCTGGAAGCATTGGAAAAACATGGCGCAATCCGGGGATCATGGCTGGCTGCGCACCGGATTTGCCGGTGCCACCCCTGGGGCGGTGACGGTTACGATCCGGTGCCCGACAATACCGACCCTTAAATCAACGCCAGATTGCCGCGGTCGGTGAAGCTGCGGGTCGGAATGACCTCTCTGTCCAGTTTTCCCAATAACGTATGGTGCAAGTCTTCGAAAAACCGGGGCGAATCGAAATACCAGTTGTGTGTCGCCGAAGGCCCGTCCCCGTATTCATCGCGGGTATTCTTGAAATAAGACCCGCAATACAGATTAACCGCTTTCTCAGACCGGTCGTTTGGCATTCCGACACGGCCCAGTCGGCGCGATACTCCGACACGCTTGACCTCTGAAATCGACAATACCTCGTCAAAGGGGCTGTAATAGCATGTCAGCCTTGTGCAACGTCGCATCAAAGAGGACGTCTTGGAACTGCCGTCACGGAACGATTTCGCGGACACATCCGCCGCGACAAACGCGATCTGGCTGGTCATCCAGCTGTGTTGCGCGGTTTCGTGGTCGTCATCTGCATAATCCATGGCTTCGCGCACCAAGAACGTGCCCATGGAATGCGCCAGAACATGGACGTTATACCGGCAATCCGCGGTCTGCATCCGGGACAGCCGCGTGATCCCGTGACTGAACAATTTTTCTGCCGCACGCCGCGCGTCAGCCCGGTCAACGTTATAGCCCAGAACCGATCCATCGCTTGGCCAATCATAGCTGATGACCACACCGTTAAAGCCATGCGCCTCAAGACCGGTGCGAATTTTGCGGTGACGTTCCAGCATCTGATATTGCTCGGTATTGAACCCGTGCACGAAGACGACAATATGCCCATTCTCGGTAGCCGTCGCCCCGGCTTCGGCCTGAATCCGGCTTATCCATTGAGACTGCGGTATTTCATGCTGCCGTGCCGGTTGCCCGACATTTCCCGGAATAGCCAGATATCGCGCGGCACCCATCTTGTTTGAATAGTGATCGCCGCTGCGGGCGCGGACGGAAAAGAAGTAGTCCATAATATACCTCCTGAAAAATACGCGCAGGGTAACACGGGTGCAACTACGCTCCAAACGCGGTTGATCCTGCTTCTACGCCTTGCCCGGGCCTTCGGTCCGCTGTAACCACGGCGCATGTTTGATGATGCAGACGATATCCACCCGTTGTTTGCCGGCGCGCCCTCGACAACCGAGTTCAAGAAGCTGCGCAAACGTATTGTGCGCCAGACCCGTGAAGCGATCGAGCAATACGGGATGGTGGATCCGTCCGCCCACGACAAGGATGGCAAGCCGCCCCGCTGGCTGGTCTGTCTTTCGGGTGGCAAGGACAGCTATACATTGCTGGCTGTTCTCTACGAGCTCAAATGGCGGGGCCTGTTGCCTGTCGATCTGCTGGCCTGCAATCTGGATCAGGGCCAGCCGGGCTTTCCGGCCACGGTCCTGCCCGAGTTTCTGGGTCGAATGGACGTACCGCATCGGATCGAATATCAGGACACATATTCCGTTGTGATGGACAAGATCCCACAGGGCCGGACCTATTGCGCCCTGTGTTCCCGTTTGCGCCGTGGCAACCTCTATCGCATCGCGCGCGAGGAGGGATGCTCGGCTGTCGTCCTGGGGCATCACCGCGACGATATCCTTGAGACGTTTTTCATGAACCTGTTCCACGGCGGCCGCCTGGCCACGATGCCGCCGAAACTGGTGAACGAAGAAGGCGATCTTTTTTTATTCCGCCCGCTCGCCCATGTCGCCGAAGCCGATTGCGAGAAGTTTGCCAAGGCAATGCAATACCCGATCATTCCCTGTGACCTGTGCGGCAGTCAGGATGGGTTGCAGCGCCAGCAGGTCAAACAGATTCTGGATCAATGGGAAAAGAACAGCCCGGGTCGGAGACAGGTTATGTTCCGAGCGTTAACAAATGCGCGGCCATCGCACCTTCTGGATGGAAAGCTGTTTGATTTCATTAAACTTTCACTAAACTCCGACGGAAAACCCGGAGATTTGGATGAGATTCCGCTTCTGCGTTAACGACTGACTCAGACTGGTTTCATAGGCTTTGCCTTGTGCAGATCATGCCCAAGGCCAGAAAGCTGATGCGGAACCATCCCCTTACCGACCGTTTTGTCCATCCGTTGAAAACCGTTCTGGGCAGCCCAGCCGCGCTGGCCTTTGTTCCAGCGCTTTGCCTGAGTGCATTCTGGATAGGGGGCGAGCAGGCCCTGGTCGCACTGGCCCTGTTTCTGCCTCTGATCGTCGCAGGCATCAATGCGTTCGCAGCCAATCCGTCGCGTAAAGGGCTTTGGCGTCCCGGCGGTCTGCTGTCAAAGGACCAGTTCGAAACAGTTTTGGAAGAGGTATTCGCGGATGCCCGCCTGAAGGGGGAAAACTCGGCCTGTTTTGCGGTGGTTCTGGATGACTTTACGCAATTGCTTGATCTGCACGGACAGGCGGCGGCGAACCACGTTGCACAGCAGTTCTGCTCACGCGTTTTGTCCATGATCCGCTCAAATGATTGCGCAACCCGGATGGGCGGAAACAGGATGATGGTTGTTCTGCACCCGGCACGGCAACTGGATCTTGAAGCTTGTATTCAAATGTCGGGCCGTATGCAAAACGCCGTTGAAGACCCCATCATGTTGAATGGCACCGGCGTGCATATGTCCTGTTCGATCGGCTTTTGCTTGAGCAGCAGTATCACTGACGGCTCTGCGGTCGATTGGCAGGAAGCCGCAAACAACGCCCTTTTGGAGGCGCAACAAAACGGGCCTTCCACGATTCGCGCTTTTTCCTCACAGACGCGCAGACGGGCGCAGGTCAGGATCAACTTGCGCAAAGAATTCGAAGCGGCGCTGGACAGCGGTGAGATCCGCCCATGGTTTCAACCCCAGATCTCAACCGATAACGGGCGTATCAGCGGGTTTGAGGCTCTGGCCCGCTGGGAACATCCGAAGAAAGGGGTTCTTGCCCCCAATGTGTTCCTGCCCTTTGCCGAACAGGCTGAACTGATGGATCGGCTGGGGCAGGCCATGCGGCATCATTCCTTCTCTGCAATGCGCGATTGGGATCGGTCCATGCTGTCTGTGCCGCGCATTGGGATAAACTTTTCATCTGACGAACTGCGCAATCCGGGTCTGATCGACCGTCTGAAATGGGAACTGGATCAATTCGATCTGACCCCCGACAGGCTGGCGGTCGAGGTGTTGGAAACCGTGTTCTCCAGACGGCCCGACGATGTCATCACCCGCAATGTCACCGGGCTTGCCGCAATGGGGTGCTGTATTGATCTGGACGATTTCGGGACAGGACATGCCTCGATCGGTTCTATCAAACGGTTCAACGTATCCCGCATCAAGATCGACAGGTCATTTGTTGCCAAAGCGGATCTGGACCCAAGCCAGCAACAGCTTGCCAGCGCCATTCTGATGATGGCGGAACGTTTGCATCTGGAAACTTTGGCCGAAGGTGTCGAAACGCCGGGTGAACACGCTCTGATGGCCCAACTGGGTTGCGATCATGTTCAGGGGTTTGGCATCGGCAAGCCCATGCCATTCGAGACGACCAAGGATTGGATCACGTCTTACCGCAACAAGATCGACGGTGTTCCCAAAATCGGGCGGCAAACGCGGTAGGGAACCGGGAATCGTGACAAAGAAGACCCCTCCGTGACGAAATGACGGGCGATTCCGCTTGACCTTTGGGTCTGCACTCTGTTGAACCCTGCGGGTGTCTTTCACTGCTCAAGGTGGCTGTCCCCGATGGACGATCAGAACAAGAACCTCATCCTCGCAACCGCGCTCAGCTTTCTCGTGATCCTGGTCTGGTTCGTGCTGTTCCCCCCTCCGGAACAGACGACAACGCCGGATCAGGCTGAAATAACCAGCGTCGAAGGCAGTGAGGTTCAGACGCCCAGCGGAGCGGACACCAGCACTGTCGGAGAGGCAACTGCGGCCGCCACCGAAGCTGAACCCGATGCCGAAGCGCCCCGCATCAATATCGACACGCCCCGCCTGACCGGTAGCCTGTCCCTTGCTGGCGGTCGGATCGACGAGCTGTCATTGAAAGACTACAAGGTCTCGCTGGCCGAGGATTCTCCGATTGTCGAGTTGTTGTCGCCAGTCGGATCGCAATCCGCCTATTACGCCCTCTATGGCTGGGCTCCTGGCGCGGGCCTGACCGGTGCAGATGTTCCCGGACCAAATACCATCTGGACGCTTGAGCAGGGTGAAACCCTGGGTGTTGACACACCTGTGACGCTGGCCTGGGAAAACGGCAATGGACTGACGTTCCGCCGCACCATCGCGGTTGACGAGAACTATATGTTCACGGTCACGCAATCTGTCGAAAACGCCACCGGGATTGAAATTGGATTAGCACCTTATGGCATTCTTGCGCGCCACGGCATTGGCGAAGACGGGGACCTGCCGGACCTGAAGAACTTCTTCATTCTGCATGAGGGTGTGATCGGTATGGCCGACGGCACTCTGACCGAAGTGGACTATGGTGACGTTCGTGATTTCGATATCGACCCGGACGAGCGCGCTCAGGCCGAGGTGTTTCAGGTCAAGGAAAACGGCTGGATCGGGTTCACTGATCACTTCTGGATGACCACGCTGATCCCGGAACCCGGTTCTGCGTTCAAGGCGGCTGCCAAATACGACTCGCGTCGCAAGATTTACCAGACAGAAACGGTACTTCCGACGCTGACCGTGGCACCGGGTGCGACCGAGCAGGTGACAACCCAGCTGTTTGCGGGTGCAAAAGAGTGGGAGACCATCCGCGAATACCAGGCTGACGGTGTGCAGAAATTCATCGACAGCATCGACTGGGGCTGGTTCTTCTTCCTGACCAAGCCGATTTTCTGGCTGCTGCACAACATTCATGCACTGATCGGCAATATGGGTTGGTCCATTATCGGCCTGACGCTGATCATCAAGGCAATCCTGTTCCCGCTGGCCTTCAAATCCTACGTCTCGATGGCGAAGATGAAGGAACTGCAGCCGCAGATGGAAGCCCTGAAGGAAGCCGCGGGCGACGATCGTCAGAAGATGCAGCAGGGCATGATGGAGCTGTACAAGAAGGAAAAGGTGAACCCCGCTGCCGGTTGTTTGCCGATCCTGTTACAGATCCCGATCTTCTTTTCACTGTACAAGGTGATCTTCGTCACGATCGAACTGCGTCAGGCACCGTGGTTCGGCCCCTTCCAGGACCTGAGCGCACCTGACCCGACCTCGATCATGAACCTCTTTGGCTTGCTGCCCTGGGCTGGCCCGCAGCCGGACACCCTGATGGCGCTTATCTTTATCGGTATTCTGCCGCTGCTGCTGGGAATCTCGATGTGGCTGCAACAGAAATTGAACCCGGCACCAACCGATGCCACACAAGCGATGATCTTCGCGTGGATGCCGTGGGTCTTCATGTTCATGCTGGGCGGTTTTGCCAGCGGTCTGGTCGTGTACTGGATTGCGAACAACACGATCACCTTTACCCAACAGTATCTGATCATGCGCAGTCAGGGCTATACGCCGGACGTGTTCGGAAACATCAAATCCGGATTTAAGCGATTGCCGAACACGGACAAGAAATGAGCGGAACAGTTTCAGGCCTTTGGCGTCACCCGATCAAAAGCCATGGGCGTGAAGCCCTGAGCCAGATTACCCTCAACCCCGGGCAGACCATGCCCGGGGATCGCGTTTGGGCCGTTGCCCATGAAGCGGCCAAGACCGACGGAACGGAATGGGCCCCGTGTGTGAATTTCAGTCGCGGTTCAAAAGCCCCCAAGCTTATGGCGATTTGGGCGAAACTGGACGGCGAGCAGGTCACGTTGCACCACCCGGACCGCCCGAATCTGAGCTTTCATCCTGACACAGAAGAATCGGTTTTCCTGGACTGGGTAAAACCGCTTATGCCCACGGATCGCGCTGCGTCCGCCCGAATTGTCCGGGTGCCCGGGCGCGGCATGACCGATACCGATTTCCCGTCAATCAGCCTGTGCAACATGGCGTCTCATCGCGCTGTTGAACAAAAGCTGGGCCAGTCTTTGTCTGCGGCGCGATGGCGCGGGAACATCTGGTTCGAAGGTCTGCCTGAGTGGGATGAATTCGACTGGCTGGGCCGAGACCTTCGCATTGGCGAAACCGTGCTCCGGGTTCGCGAGCGTATAGTCCGCTGTCTGGCCACCACCGCAAATCCGGAAACCGGCGAACGCGACGCGGATACTCTGGGCGCGCTGAACAGCTGGGATCATCAGGATTTCGGCGTCTATGCCGAGGTTGTTCAGGGTGGTGAAATCCGCCTGAATGATACGCTGGAGGTGTTATGACCACGCTTCCGTTTCCGCTGGCCGAAGAGCCGGATGACTTCGCAAAAGAACGCGGTCGCAAACTGTTTGCCGGCCCGTCTGAATTTGTCAAAGGCGTAGTCGCCATGACGGGCCTGCCCGCTCCTGACCGGCTGGAGGTTTGCTTTGCCGGTCGCTCGAATGTCGGCAAATCCAGCCTGATCAATGCGCTAACCGGAACAAAGGGTCTGGCGCGTGCCTCTAACACACCGGGCCGCACGCAAGAAATCAACTTTTTCACGCAAGGCCCGGACCTCTATCTGGTGGACCTGCCGGGCTATGGGTATGCCAATGCACCGGTTAACGTGGTTGAAAAATGGCAGAAGCTTCTCAAGCAATACCTGAGCGGCCGTCAGACACTGCGCCGTGCCTTTGTCCTGATCGATGCGCGCCACGGGGTAAAACCGGTCGACACTGAAATCATGAAGTTGCTGGATACCAGTGCCGTGACCTTTCAATGCGTTCTCACCAAGGCCGACAAGGTCAAGGCCAACGAGCGCGAGAGGGTTCTGGAACAAACCCGTGCGGCTTTGTCCAAACATCCTGCCGCATTCCCGGAAATCGTCCTGACTTCGTCCGAAAAAGGCGACGGGATTCCGACCCTGCGCTCGATCATTGCACATCTGGAATAGCTTCGCCCTTGGCAGCGCGGTGCAAAGGCCCTAACACGGACGGTCAGAGGGACCTTAGCAATGAAGACACGTGACATGAACCGGGACTGGATCGCCACCGCAGCAACCCTGAACAGCGCATTGCCCTATCTACAACGCTATGATGGGGCCATCGTCGTCATCAAGCTGGGCGGGCATGCCATGGGCAGTGACGAGGCTATGGAGAGCTTTGCGCGCGATGTCGTCTTGATGCGTCAGGTGGGCGTGAACCCGGTTGTTGTGCATGGTGGTGGTCCAATGATCAACGCAATGCTGGACAAGCTGGATATCAAGTCCGACTTTGTGAACGGCAAGCGCGTGACCGACACGGCAACCGTCGAGGTGGTCGAGATGGTTCTGTCTGGCTTGGTGAACAAGCGCATCGTTCAGGCAATCAATGGTCAGGGTGGTTCGGCCGTGGGTTTGTCGGGCAAAGATGCAAACCTGATGATCTGTGACCAGACGGATGCGTCGCTGGGTTATGTCGGCACCCCTTCCGAGATGAACCCGAAAATCCTGCATGATCTGTTCTCACATGATGTGATCCCGGTTATCGCCCCTCTGGGCGCGGGCCGTGAGGGCGAAACGTTCAACGTGAACGGCGATACGGCGGCCGGGGCGATAGCCTCGGCACTAAAAGCAGACCGCCTTCTGCTGCTGACAGATGTCTCGGGCGTCAAGAACGCGGCAGGCGATGTGGTGACTGAGCTGAAAGCCGGCCAGATTCGCGAGATGACCCGCGAAGGCACCATCGCAGGTGGCATGATCCCCAAGACCGAAACTGCCCTCGATGCCCTGCACAGCGGCGTTCGGGCCGTCGTGATACTTGACGGGCGCGCGCCCAATGCGGTTCTGCTTGAACTGTTCACGGAACATGGCGCCGGGTCGCTGATACGGCCAGACTGATCGCAGCAACAGCCGAGGGAAGATGACAGAGCTTGCGCAACCTTCCTCTGTTCCGGATGTGGAAACCTATGGCCGCGTAGAACATGCGGCGCGTCAGGCGGGGTTGATTGTCATGGGCGCGCTGCATCCTCATCGCGTGGCAGCCCGGCAACTTGACACTGGCACTCTGATCTTGCTGGGCGCGGGTCCTGATTTCTGGCCTGCTCTGAAAGCCTCGCCGGAATGGCGGGGGCCTGATCCAGTAGACCGCTGGTCAACCAGAACCGTCGGCCAGATGGCGCATGCGTTCGGTGCACAGGCCTATTTCCCCTTTGGTGGTCCGCCCTATGCGCCATTCATCGACTGGGCCCTGAAATCGGGACGCACTTTCAGCAGCCCGGTGGGGGCCTTGGTACATGACACGGTCGGCATGATGATCTCATATCGCGGCGCACTGCATTTCGCCCATGAGCTTGCGATCCCCGAGGCGTCCGGCGTTTCCCCCTGTGACACCTGCGCCGCACCGTGCACGACGGCCTGCCCTGTCGGCGCGCTGAACGCGCAAAACTTCTATGACATCGCAGCCTGCCACAACCATCTTGATACCGCTAAGGGGCAGTCCTGCATGACGGGCGGCTGTCTGGCCCGCCTCGCTTGCCCGCTCAGCGCTGGCGCAGGGCGCGACCCCGAACAATCAGCCCATCATATGATGGCTTTTCACCCGTCGTGACCCGCACCCTGATCCTGACGCGTCACGCCAAATCCAGCTGGGACAATCCGGGACTTGGCGACCATGAACGCCCCCTGAACAAGCGTGGGCGCAGGTCTGCCCCCGCCATTGGTGCATGGCTGCGCGATAACGGCTGGCTGCCGGAAGAAGTGCTAAGCTCGACGTCAACCCGCACCCGCGAGACATGGGCCCGGATGGGGTTAAAGGCCGATAAGGTCCGCTTTCACAAATCGCTCTACCACGCCGATGCCGAAGACATGTTGCGCGAGTTAGCAGGTGCCACGGAACCGACTGTGTTGATGCTGGGCCATAACCCCGGAATCGCCGAATTCGCCAACCGCCTTGTGCAACGGCCGCCGGATCACATGCGCTTTTTCGACTATCCGACTTGTGCAACCACTGTGATGAAATTCGACGCCGACAGCTGGTCAGACGTGCGCTGGCAAATGGGCGCGGTGCTGGGCTTCACCACTGCGCGTGAGTTGCTGGAATAGAAAAAGGCGGGGCAAAACCCCGCCTTTCCACTATCTTGAAACGTTCAGTGTCCCAGAATCTGGCTGAGGAACAGCTTGGTCCGCTCGCTTTGCGGGTTGTTGAAGAACTCTTCAGGTTCGTTCTGTTCCACGATCTGACCGGCATCCATAAAGATCACGCGGTTGGCAACCTGACGGGCAAAGCCCATCTCGTGCGTCACGCACAGCATGGTCATGCCTTCCTCGGCCAGCTCGATCATGGTGTCGAGCACCTCTTTGATCATCTCGGGGTCCAACGCCGATGTCGGTTCATCGAACAACATGATCCGCGGCATCATGCACAGCGAGCGGGCAATTGCCACACGCTGCTGCTGACCACCCGAAAGCTGACCAGGATACTTGTCGGCCTGCTCGGGGATTTTCACCTTTTCAAGGAAATGCATCGCGCGCTCTTCGGCCTCTTTCTTAGGCGTCTTGCGCACCCAGATCGGGGCCAGCGTGCAGTTCTCCAAAATGGTCAGGTGCGGGAACAGGTTGAAGTGCTGGAACACCATGCCAACCTCGGACCGGATCTTGTCGATGTTCTTGAGGTCATTCGACAGCTCGGTCCCATCCACGATGATCGTGCCCTGCTGGTGTTCCTCCAGCGCGTTCAGGCAGCGGATCAGGGTAGATTTCCCTGACCCGGACGGACCCGCAATAACAATCCGCTCGCCCTGATTGACGGTCAGATTGATGTCGCGCAGCACGTGAAAGGAACCGTACCACTTGTTCATGTTGGTGATTTCGATGGCGACCTCGTCGCTCACCTGCATTTTGGAACGGTCGATTTCGCGGTCAATTGCAAGTTCAGACATGTGTTGAACTCCTTAACGATGATCCGTGGCAAGGCGACGCTCGAGCCACTGAGAATATTGAGAGATGCCGTAACAGACGACGAAGAACAAAAGCGCGGCAAAGCCCAGAAGCTCCCAATAGACGCCGTTCCATTCGGTTGACGCCAGGATGGGACCCCGGATCATGCCCACCAGATCGAACATCGAAATGACCGAAACTAGTGTGGTGTCCTTGAACAGGCCCACGGCCACGTTCACAATCCCGGGGATCGAGATCTTCAGCGCCTGCGGCAGGATGATCAGCCGCATCGCCTGCGGGTAATCAAGGCCCAGACTGTCTGCTGCTTCGTACTGCCCACGTGGAAGCGCGGCCAGACCGCCGCGGATCACCTCGGCGATATAGGCGGCTGAGAACATGGTGATCATGATCACAACGCGCAGGAACAGATCGACAGTGCTGTCAGGCGGGAAAAAGTAGGCCAGCATCACCGAAGCTACGAACAGCAGCGTGATCAGAGGCACGCCGCGGATGAATTCGATGAAGATGACACAAACCCACTTGATCAGCGGCATATCCGACTGACGACCCAGCGCCAGCGCGATACCCAGCGGCACCGACAGCGACACACAGGTCACACCCAGCATCATGTTCAGCATGAATCCACCCAGGTCACGGCTGGGAACGTAAGTCAACCAAGCGTTTTCTGACGCGCCTTCAGGGATCAGTACTGCGCCGACATTCCAGACTATCAGTGCAATGACGATGGCACCAAAGAACCCGGCGGCAAAGCTGTTCTTACCCAATTTCTGGAACACCGTACCCGCAGCGATACAGCCCACCAGCGCAACCAACGGCGCAAGGAATGTACCACCCCAGATCAGCCAGAACGCGATAAACGGGTAAAGCCCGGTAAAGATCAGCAGCTTGCGCGGTAGATCGAAAAACAGCACAGGGGCAAAGGCCACCAACATCAGCACAAAGGCCAGATTCGGGCGCCAGTATTCTTCGGCCGGGTATTTAAAGCCGTAGATCAGTTGCGGCCAACGTTCAGTCAGAACCGCGAAGCACGCACCAGTCTTACCTGCCAGAATTTCGCGGCATTCCGCCAGCGAGTTCGCATTCCAAACTCCATTCAGAATCCACGGTAGCGTGTTCTTCAAAATGAGGTAGATCAGGATCAGCGAGATCACCGTCAGGATCGTGTTAGCCACACCCGAGAACAAGTTCTCGCGCATCCACTTGGCCACACCGACCTCGTTTGCTGGGGGCGGTGAGGGGGGGATTGTACCTTCGGCCACGAAGGCGATCGAGTTCGTCGTTTGATCACTCATGGCTCAGCGCTCCTTCAACTTGACGGATGCGTTGTAGATGTTCATCACCATCGAAATCAGCAGCGAGGCTGTCAGGTAGAACAGCATCAGCAGCAGAACACATTCGATTGCACGACCTGTCTGGTTAAGCGTGATACCACCCAGCGTTGCGGTGATATCTGCATAGCCCACGGCAATCGCCAGCGACGAGTTTTTGGTGATGTTCAGGTACTGCGAGATCAGTGGCGGGATAATCACCCGCAACGCCTGCGGCAGGACCACGAGGTTCATGATCCGTCCAGGGCGAAGACCCAGCGCCGCGGCAGCCTCGGTCTGACCTTTGTTGATCGCTTGAATACCCGCACGTACGTTTTCGGCAATGAAGGCACCGGTGTAAATCGACAGGGCGAACCACAATGCGATTAGTGGTGCACCGATTTGAAGACCCCCGCGCAGATTAAATCGGTTGGCCAAAGGATCAGGCAGGTCCCATGACAGTCCCAACAAAAATAGAACAACGATAACCGGCAAGAACCAAATCGCAGCGTTCAACAGCAGGGTGTTCGGTCTGACGCCTGTTTCCTCTTGTTTGATCTGGGCGTTTTTTTTCACTAACCGCGTAGAGAAATAGGACGCGACCAATACTGCAATTACAAGCAACCAGTTCGCAACGCCGCCAAAACCACCTGTAAAGTAGGGAAGCGGTACGTAAATTCCCCGGTTGGTGAAGGCAAAGAGTCCGAGCACCATTCCACGATCGGCATCTTCACCCAAATAGGCCCTTGGTGCGGGCATCGTAGCGGTGATGATGAAGAAGATGATAAGGATCCAGATCAGAACCGGAATATTCCGGAAGATCTCGACATAAAACGCCATCAGCTTTGAGATTAGCCAGTTGTTGGACAAGCGCAGAACACCCGCGAGAACACCAAAGATGGTCGCGGTTATGCAGGCCAGAAAGGCGACCAGCAGCGTATTGAGAATACCCACAATCGCCGCCCGCCCATGAGAGGCCTGGCTGTCATATTCAATGAGGCGTTGGTTGATATCGTACCCAGACGGATCGCCAAGGAATGAATAGGAAATGTTAAGGCCAGCGGCCCTGAGGTTCTGGATCAGGTTGTTGCCCAGATACCAGATGCTAAGCGCAATAACGATTGCCGCAATCACCTGAAATGTCATCGAGCGATAGCGGGTATCGTTTATGAGCATCGACAGCCGAAAATCAGCTTTCGGCGGGTCAGTCATAGTCGACATATTTTGGAATCCCCGTGGCTTGCGGACTTTGTTTTTGTGGCGAGGTTGTCCCCGCTCTGCGTCCGTTCGCGTAAGTTTTGGTGAAAAAGGGCGCAGGTTGCCCTGCGCCCTTCTCCGTCGATATTAGCGGAACGGCGGCGAGTACAGCAGGCCGCCTTCGGTCCACTGTGCGTTCAGGCCGCGTGCCAGACCAATCGGGGTTTCTTCACCGATGTTCTTGGCAAACACTTCGCCATAGTTGCCACCGGCTTTGATCGCCTTGGCTGCCCAGTCAGCGTCCAGACCCAGCATTTCGCCCAGGGTGCCTTCGGTACCCAGCAGGCGGTTGATTTCGGGGTTTTCGGTGCCAGCGGCCAGTTCATCGATATTGGCCGAGGTTACGCCCAGTTCTTCAGCCGAGATCAGCGCGTTCAGAGTCCAGCGCACAACGTCGCCCCACTCGTGGTCGCCGTGACGGACCAGCGGGCCCAGCGGCTCTTTCGAGATGATTTCAGGCAGCAGGATGTGATCACCGGGGTTTTCGAATGTGGCGCGGGTTGCCGCCAGACCCGAAGCGTCGGTGGTGTAAACGTCACATGCGCCAGCCAGGTACTGCTGCTGTGCTTCGGCGTTGGTTTCGATCGGAACCGGTTCGTAGCTGATGTTGTTCGAACGGAAGAAGTCCGCCAGGTTCAGCTCGGTTGTGGTGCCGGTCTGGATACAAACGGTTGCGCCGTCCAGTTCCTTGGCCGAGCTTACGCCCAGTGCCTTGGGAACCATAAAGCCCTGACCGTCATAGTAGTTCACACCGGTGAATTCGAACTTCAGGTCGACGTCGCGGCTGAAGGTCCAGGTGGTGTTACGCGCCAGCATGTCGATCTCGCCCGAGGCCAGAGCGGTAAAACGTGTCTTACCGGTGGTCGGAACGAATTCTACTGCGCTTGCATCGCCCAGAACAGCAGCAGCAACGGCACGGCACAGCGATACGTCAAAGCCCTGCCATTCGCCATTGGCGTCAGGAGCAGCAAAGCCAACCAGACCGGTGGTCACACCACAGTTCAGCTTGCCGCGCGCTTTAACGTCGTCAACGGTCCCTGCCACGGCTGCGCCAGCAGCAAGACCGGCAATCGTTGCCGCGCCCAAGATTACGGATTTTTTCATTTTTACCTCTTCCTGATTTCCCGCCCCATCAGAGGCGGCTCTGCCCGGCAAGTGGATGCCGGATAGGTTACTCCAAAGGTGTCTCCCCTTTAGTGGCACTGAGTTTGGGCGTATTCATAAACAAACGTCAAGGGTCGGATCATCGAAAACGATGGATCAGACCCCAACCAATTTGAACATTTGGCCAAAAATCGGAAAATAAGGATCAAACCGACATATCAAAGAAGCGTTTAGCATGCAGAAATGCGGCTTTCTTCGTTTCGGCAACCGCATGGGCCTCGTCATCGTGACCCCATTGTTCGATCTGCCAGGTTTCGTCCAACCTCGAAATGCGCCATATTTCGGCCGGTTCGCGCCAATCCATGGCCGCCGCAAACCCGAGAATCAATGACCCTGACAAGCTGACCAGATCGTGGAACGCCGCCAGTTGAAACGCATCCAGCGCATGGACGCGAGCACGCAGCGCCGACAGGGCAGCGGCAGATTGCGGTTTGTGCAGCACACCGACAACTGGCCGCAAGCGAGCAGACAGTGCGACCTCGGCCCAATCCAGTGCCGGATCCCATTCGGCGCTTTGACGTTCCTGCAACTCTGTTGGATGTGTCGCTCGATAGCACAGCAGATCAGAATCGCCGTAATCCGCAAGCATATCGGCAACTTCCCCGTGCTGGGACCGAACCTTGTCGATTGCCGCATTCGCCGATCGGGTGCATGGCATCGTCGACGGATCTACCTCACTCTGCTGGGCATCCCATTCCGCTGTAACCGCTTCGGCCATGGCGCGGGTCGGCAGGATCAACGCTGCTTTGGCAGGGGTCTTGACGCGGCGGCCATCCAGTTCAACCGTAAACCCACCTTCAACATCGATGGTCCGGCTGTCTTTCCAGAAGCGTTTCGGTTTCCAGTCACTCATGTTTCAGTTCCATATCCCGGCCAGCGCAGTGGGCAACTGGTCAAAGGTCTCAATCATGCAGGTGGCCGAGGTCAAAGCAGACCGATCATGGTACCCCCATGCCACGCCGATGCCGCGCACCCCGGCAGCGGCGGCCATGTCCATGTCATAGCTTGTATCGCCGACCATCACCGCGCAGTCGGATTCGACACCGGTCTCGGCCAACGCGGCCTGCACCATGGAAGGATGCGGTTTCGACGGATGGTGGTCGGCGACCTGCCGGGTGACGAAGTAGCGCTCAAGCCCATGTACTTCGATCAACGCATCAAGTCCGCGCTGGGATTTGCCGGTTGCCACCCCAAGAAGCACTTCGGGCACGGCGTGCAAAGCTTCAATCGCCTCTCTCGCACCGGGATAGAGCGGAGAGCTGGCCGCGCCCAAATCCAAGCGATGCGCATGATAAGCTTCCTTGTACCCTTCAACTAGATCGTTCTGGACCGAGGAAGGTTGGTCCGGCACCAACCGTGCGATTGCATGTGGCAGGGACAGCCCGACAATGGACAGGATCACCTCTCGCGTCGGTACAGGGACCGAAGCGGCCTGAAAGCTGGTGGTCATGGCGTGAACGATACTGCCCTGACTGTCGACCAGAGTGCCATCGACATCAAACAAAACCAGCCGCAGCGGTGCGCTCATTGCAGCGCCTCAAACGGGTCGTCGGCGGCCAGATCCTCGGTCCAGCCGAAGGTGTCCCAGCTGTGTTTCATATGTTCCGGCAAGGGCGCAGTCACCGTTACCGGTTTGCGCGTTATCGGATGCAGGAATGACAGTCGCCGCGCGTGCAGATGCAGCTTTTTGCTGATGATCCCACCCAGTTGCGCGCCCCAGCCATCACCCAGGTTTTCCTGCCCCGAGCCACCATATTTGCCGTCGCCGATGATCGGATGACCGATCGCTGCCATATGCGCGCGCAGTTGGTGGGTGCGGCCCGTGATTGGCTCCATCGCCACCCAAGCGGCGCGCCCGGCCACCCGGTAGAGGGTCGCATAATGTGTATGTGCCCGTTTCGCACCGGGGGTGCTGTCGATCTCGTTCATATGGACGGGGATCATCTTTTCACCCTCGCCGTGGGCGCCATGACCAGCTGCTTTCACAAGACCCGTCTTGATTTCACCCAGATATGGCGTGGGAACACCTGCAACCAGCGCCCAGTAAATCTTGCGCGTGTCGCGGTGGCGGAAAGCGGCTGTCAGCCCCTTTGCGGCTTCGCGCGTGCGGGCCAGCAGCAGAACTCCTGACGTGTCCTTGTCCAGGCGGTGAACCAGACGCGGGTTTTCGTCATACCCAAACCGCAACGCCTCGGACAGGCTGTCGACATGCCGGGTCTGCCCGCTGCCGCCCTGAACCGGCAGGCCCTGCGGCTTGTTCAGGGCCAGAATGTGATCATCACGGTAGATCACGCAGGACTGGATCATCTTGTCATCCGCATCCGAGATACGATGCTTGACCTCAACCGGTTTGGGATCAGGCCCCGGCAATGGCGGCACACGAACCACCTGCCCGACCTCCAATCGGGTCGAGGCCTTGGCCCGGCCACCATCCACACGCAGTTCTCCCTTGCGGCACATCTTTTCGATGCGGCCCTGGCTGACATGCGGGAACAGGCGGCGCAACCAGCGGTCCACACGCTGATCGCCGTCCCCTTCAGCGACTGTAATCATCTGTACGCCACTCATGCCATTGCCCCTTGCGCCGCGCGGGTGATCCGCCCGGATTGCGTCTTTGTCCGTGTCCCAGAAATCATGGGGGTCTCTCGCGCGCAACGCGGCAAGAGTCAAGGTATCAGACAGGAACCTTTGGCGTTCGAGGGGGCTCAGCACCGCCCGCCACTTCTCGGCACGATCAATACATTCCCAGCCAGCCTAGCTGTTGCGCTGGGTCCGAAGCTTGGCGAAGTAATCGAGGCGCTTTTTCAGCTCACGCTCGAACCCGCGCTCGACCGGTTGATACAGAACCGGGCGTTGCATCGTTTCAGGGAAATAGTTCTGACCGGAAAACCCGTCTTCGGCGTCATGGTCATACGCATAGCCGGCACCATATCCCTGATCCTTCATCATTGATGTAGGGGCATTCAGGATATGTTTGGGCGGTGGCTCGCTGCCCGATTGCTTGGCCAGCCGCATCGCTGCCTTATAGCCGACATAAGCACCGTTGGATTTCGGGGCCAGGGCCAGATAGACCAGCGCCTGCGCCAGCGCCAGCTCACCTTCGGGAGAGCCGAGCCGCTCATACGTTTCCCAGGATTGCAGGCAAATGGCCTGTGCCTGCGGATCGGCCAGGCCGATATCCTCGACCGCCATCCGTGTGATCCGACGCGCCAGATAGCGCGGGTCTTCGCCCCCTGTCAGCATTCGCGCGAACCAGTACAGCGCCGCGTCCGGGTCGGACCCGCGTACCGATTTGTGCAGGGCTGAAATCAAGTTGTAATGTTCATCGCCCGACTTGTCATATTTCGCCGCCCGCCGCATCAGCCGCGTCGACAGCGCGTCCGTGTCCAGTGGCGCATCCACCTTCCAGGCCGAGACCTGTTCGATCAGGTTCAGCAACGCCCGCCCGTCACCATCTGCCATTTCCTGCAACGCATCGCGGGCTGCGGGTGTCAACGGCAGCGCGCGGTCCAGCTCTTTTTCCGCACGCTGGGTCAGGCGTTCAAGATCGGAAAGGCCAAGCCGTTCCAGCACCAGAACCTGCGACCGGCTGAGAACCGCGGCGTTCAGCTCAAAGGACGGGTTCTCGGTCGTTGCCCCGACCAGAAGGATCGTGCCGTCCTCCATATGCGGCAGAAACCCGTCCTGTTGCGCCTTGTTGAAGCGGTGTATCTCGTCCACGAACAGCAAGGTCCCCTGCCCGTTCTGGCGCCTGATCTTGGCCGCTTCGAAAACCTTCTTCAAATCCGGAACACCGGTGAAAATCGCACTGATCTGAACGAATTGCAGATCGGTTTCCTGCGCCAGCAACCGTGCGATCGTCGTCTTGCCGACACCGGGCGGCCCCCAGAAGATCAGGCTGGACAGACTGCCTGACGCCAGCATGACCCCCAGCGGTGCATCCGGGCCAAGAACCTGTTCCTGACCGATGACCTCGGCCAGTGACTGCGGGCGCAACCGGTCCGCCAGGGGACGGTGTGGCGCAGCGGTGGGTTCCGTTGGCCCGGTATCGAACAGATCGCTCACGGGTTACAGCCGGAACCGCAATGAGACTGACCGGCCACCGCGCAGAAGACCCATCTGCACACGACGACCCGGATCTGTCAGCGCATTCTCCACATCCCCAGGACGTTCGACGTCATTGGAATTGATGCTTTCAAGAATATCCCCCGATCGCAAACCCGCGCGTCCACCATAGGGGCCGGGATCAACAACAACGACACCTGTCTGGGACAGTGGCAAGCCCATATCGGAGATCACCGCAGGATTGACGCGGGACACCACCAGCCCCGGCAGGACAGTGTCTTCATCCAATGTCGTCTTTTCAGCGGCGGGGGTTTCCGGCGCTTTGATCAGTGCCACCTCAACCTCTTCGCTCTGGGTGCCGCGCAGCCGTGTCAGAACCGATGTCCCCCCCACCCCCGCTACGGACATGCGAAACTTCATCTCGGCAGGCGAGTTCACTTCGTCCCCGTCCACATGGGTCACGACGTCCCCCACCTTAAGCCCCGCCTCGCGCAGCGGGCTAAGGTCATGAAGGTCCGAGATGACAACACCCAGCGGGATGGCAAGACCAAGGGATTCAGCAATATCCGCGCTCATATGTTGACCGGTCATGCCTGCCCAGGGGCTGATAAAACTGTCATTGCCCTGCTGGGCCTGTTTCAGAAACTCGGCCACAAGATTTGCGGGGATGGCAAAACCGATGCCATTCGACCCGCCCGAGCGTGTTAGAATAGAGGTGTTGATCCCGATAAGGTCCCCGTTCACATCAATCAGCGCACCACCGGAGTTGCCCGGGTTGATCGCTGCATCTGTCTGAATGAAATACCCGCGTGCATTGCCTGTCGCAGTACCTGTGCGCGCCAAGCCCGAGATGATACCAGAGGACACCGTTTGCCCCACCCCGAACGGGTTGCCGATGGCAAGGGCCAGTTCGCCAACCTCGACCTGATCGGAATCGCGTAGGGTCAGGTAGGGCAGGTCTTGCGCCTCTTCCAGACGCAGAATCGCAATGTCGCTTTCTTCGTGCCCCAGTACGACTGTGGCAGAAAACTCGCGCCGGTCGGTTGTCACGACCCTGATTTCGGTCGCCGAGCCTACAACATGGTAGTTGGACACAACGTAGCCATCTTCAGACAGGATGACCCCGGAGCCCAACGAGTTCTGAACCCGCTGCTGCGGCGCTCCCAGGCTGCCGCCAAAGAAATCCCGAAAAAACGGGTCCGAGTAAAACGGGCTGGCCCGCCCCTGCCGCACGATCTTGGCGTAGATATTCACCACCGCAGGCGAGGCCTTTTTGACCACCGGAGCAAAGCCCAGAGAGATTTCGGACTGCGATTGCGGGACGCGGGTTTCGGCAAATGCTGGCAGGGCCATGACAAGCATAAGAGCGATAAAGGATGCGCGGATCATGGGGGCTCCGGATTAGATTATCCTTGGGATATGCGGGGCAAAGGCGACAAATGCAAGCCGCGCGCTCAGCTTCGGCGGCGCAGGAACTTGAGCCCGGACCAATCGGCATCAACCGCGCAAACCTTCACGTCGACCCAGCCCAGCGGCAGGATTTCACTGCGCGGCATATCCTCGGTCACGCCAGCATGCAGGGGCGAAGATTTCTTGGCCCAGGAGACCCACAGCATTCCTCCGCTCCGTATGTGGGCGATTTGCTCAGCGGCCAATTCGGCGATCTGGTCCGGATGGTTCAGGAACATGTGAACCGCATCCGCAGGATCGGCTGCAGGGTCGAACAGAACACCGTCAGAACCGGCTGTCAGGTCGGGATAATGGGCAGGAGCGTTGAGCGTACGGACCGCATATCCGGGTTTGAACCCCAGTTTCGCCCAGAGCGGTTTGCCCGAGTATCCAGTTGCAGATTTCTTTGCCATAACGGTTTGAACTTAATGGACAAACCGTATGTTGACAATCGGCTGGCTGAGGCACAAAAAAGCCTGCCCGATTGCTCGGGCAGGCGCATTCGGTCGATGACCTTAGTGCTTATTCTTCTGCTGCGGCTTCTTCGGCAGCAGCACGGGCTTTGTCTGCGGCGCCTTTGGCATCAACATCGCGATCGACGAATTCGATGATCGCCATCGGAGCCATGTCACCATAGCGGAAGCCTGCTTTCAGGATACGGACATAACCGCCCTGACGCTCGGCATAGCGGGGGCCCAGAACTTCGAACAGCTTGGTGACATCTTTGTCTTCTTTCAGCTGTGCTGCGGCCTGACGGCGGGCGTGCAGGTCGCCGCGCTTGCCCAGGGTGACCAGCTTTTCGATGATCGGGCGCAGTTCTTTTGCCTTGGGCAGAGTTGTCTTGATCTGCTCATGTTCGATGAGCGAGCCAGCCATGTTTGCAAACAGAGCCTTGCGGTGCTCATGAGTACGGTTCAGGCGGCGGTAACCACGTGCGTGACGCATTTTTCAATTCCTTCTTTCGCGTTTTGCTTTGTCCGGCTTCCGATGCGTGTCAGAAGCTCACCTTGGGGCGGGATTGCCCGGATTGTACGTTTTGTACCGGCTTTCAGACCCCATTGGTCTGAAATGTACAAAACCTGCGACGGCAGGTTGGCCCCGCCGCCGCAGTCGAAGATGCTTAGAACGCGTCTTCGAATTTCTTTGCCAGATCTTCGATGTTGTCGGGCGGCCAGTCCTCGACATCCATGCCGAGGTGCAGACCCATGCCGGACAGCACTTCCTTGATCTCGTTCAGCGACTTGCGGCCGAAGTTCGGGGTGCGCAGCATCTCGGCTTCGGTCTTCTGGATCAGGTCGCCGATATAGACGATGTTGTCGTTCTTCAGGCAGTTTGCCGAACGGACCGACAGTTCCAGCTCGTCCACTTTCTTAAGCAGCAGCGGGTTGAACTCCAGACCATCATCTTCGTCCTGGCGACCAGCCGATTCCGGCTCGTCGAAGTTGACGAAGATCGACAGCTGATCCTGCAGGATGCGCGCGGCGTAGGCCAGTGCGTCATCGGGGGTGATCGAACCATCGGTGTCGATCTTCAGGGTCAGCTTGTCATAGTCCAGAACCTGGCCTTCGCGGGTCGGCTGAACGTCATAGGCGACTTTCTTGACCGGCGAATAGATCGCGTCGATCGGGATCAGACCGATGGGCGCATCTTCCGGCTTGTTCTTTTCAGCCGAAACGTAACCCTTCCCGGTGTTGACGGTCAGCTCCATGAACAGGTCGGCGCCGTCATCCAGGTGACAGATGACGTGATCGCGGTTCAGAACCTCGATACCTGCGCTTTCGCTGATGTCACCAGCCGTAACGATTGCCGGACCTTTGGCATTGATCGACAGGCGCTTGGGGCCTTCGACTTCCATGCGCAAGGAAACCTGCTTGAGGTTCAGGATGATGTCGGTGACGTCTTCACGCACACCCGCCACGCTCGAGAACTCGTGCAGGACGTTGTCGATCTGGACGCTGGTGATGGCCGCGCCTTGCAGCGAGCTCATCAAAACGCGACGCAGGGCGTTGCCCAGGGTCAGACCAAAACCACGTTCCAGCGGTTCGGCAACCAGGGTCGCCTGACGCGCAGGGTCGTTGCCCGGCTTGGCTTCCAGCTGGGTCGGCTTGATCAATTCTGCCCAATTCTTGTGGATCATGTAATCCCTCCATTCCTGCCCGCGCCCCATGACCAACAAGGTGCAGACGCCCGAGGTTCAAAATGACGTGCTGGGGCCGTGTAAAAACACAGCCCCAGCTTAATTCCAGATCGCTTAGACGCGACGACGCTTCGGCGGACGGCAGCCGTTGTGAGCAATCGGTGTCACGTCGCGGATCGACGTGATGTTGAAGCCCACGGCAGCCAGCGCACGCAGAGCCGATTCACGGCCCGAACCGGGGCCCTGAACTTCGACTTCCAGCGTCTTGACGCCATGTTCCTGCGCTTTCTTGCCTGCGTCTTCCGCAGCCATCTGCGCGGCATACGGGGTAGATTTCCGCGATCCTTTGAAGCCCATGGTACCGGCAGACGACCACGAGATGGCGTTGCCCTGTACGTCCGAGATCAGGATCTTGGTGTTGTTGAAGGTCGAGTTCACATGGGCAACGCCCGATGCGATGTTCTTGCGCTCTTTGCGCTTGATGCGAGTCTTGTCGCGTGCCATCGGTCAGACCCTCCCTTATTTCTTCTTACCGGCAATGGCCTTTGCGGGGCCTTTGCGGGTACGAGCGTTGGTGTGGGTACGCTGACCGCGAACCGGCAGGTTGCGGCGGTGACGCAGACCGCGATAGCAGCCCAGGTCCATCAGACGCTTGACGTTCATCTGAACTTCGCGACGCAGGTCACCTTCGACGGTGTAGTTGGCGTCGATATGTTCGCGGATGGCCAGAACTTCGGCATCCGACAGTTCATTGACGCGGCGGTGCGCTTCAATGCCCACGGCTTCGCAGATTGCGTTGGCCGAGGTGTTGCCGATACCGGTGATATATGTGAGGGCGATTGGAACCCGCTTTGCAGTCGGGATGTTTACGCCGGCAATACGTGCCACGTGTCACTTTCCTTTTTGTTGCGGTTCCGTAACTCCGGAACCTTTTTTCACAACACTTTACCGTGGCAGTGACGCCAGAGGGTCCAGTATTATTCGAGGTGGTCGGGGCAATTGGGACGAATCCCGCATGCGGTCTTGATTCCCTTTAGGGATGGGGGTCGATATGGGCTTTTGGCGCTGGCGTCAAGTCCGAAACGAGGACCGTCAATCTCGAAGGTAATTACAGAGAACTCAAAAGCCTAGATATCTCGAACTTTGGAGCAGTTAAGACCACTTATCAACGCTGATGTTTGACCCTGGATCGTGAGCGATGCTCAATCCCTTTCGTTGAAACTCATACTGAATAGCGAAAATCTGGTTTTGCAAAGCATCCCGCTTACGGCGGATATCCCACGTGATCAAAGCAGGTAAACCAAATACAGTGAAGAGGTAGAACAGAGAAACGCTGATATACTGCAAAATGTACTCTGCCAAGAACAGCCACAATGCAACGATGGGTAATCCAAGCAAAAACCATCGCTTCGTAGACTTTAAGAAAAGGCTGCGCCCCTCTTCCAAAAGATCTCTATAAAGATCAATCTTTGGCTCCAATTCAGGAGGCACAGCTGCGTTTCGATAAATCATACGAAGTCCCGGCGGACTAACCCAGTATCGCCTCGATCGACGCCGTCACTTCCTTGATATCCGCCAGCCCGTTCACGGGGCGCAGATCGCCCTTGGCGTAGTAATAGCCAATCAGCGGAGACGTCTTCTTGTAGTATTCCATCAGGCGCGTGCGCAGGCTGTCTTCGTTGTCATCGGCGCGGCGCTGGAAATCATTTTCCTTGCCGCAATTGGTGCATTTGCCATCTGCCGGGATCGGCTTGGTGTTGTCGTTATAGACCTCGCCACATCCGCCACAGGTTGAGCGTGCGGTGATCCGGCCCACCAGCGCGTCGTCATCAACGCGCATCTCGATCACGGTGTGCAGCGACTGGCCCAGCTTGGTCAGCAGAGCGGCCAGCGCATCGGCCTGCGCCAGCGTTCGGGGAAAGCCGTCAAAGATGAAACCGGCGCCTGTTTCGGTGGTCAGTTTCTCTTCGATCAGGCCGATCACGATTTCATCGGTGACCAGCTTGCCCGCATCCATGATCGCCGCAACCTTCCGGCCCATCTCCGTGCCCGAGGTTTTGGCTTCGCGCAGCATGTCGCCCGTGCTGAGCTGCACCATGCCGCGTGTTTCAACCAGATGACGCGCCTGCGTTCCTTTCCCTGCCCCCGGGGGGCCCAACAGAATGATATTCATCGACGAGAGGGTCCCTTCCTGCCGCGTTTCTTGCTTTTGCCGCGCAGTTGAGACTTTTCGATAAGCCCTTCGTATTGATGCGCCAGAAGATGGCTCTGAACCTGCTGGATCGTGTCCATGGTCACGGAGACGATAATCAGAACCGAGGTGCCACCGAAATAGAACGGGATGGCAAATTGGCCCCGCAGGATTTCAGGCAGCAGACAGACGGCAGCCAGATAGGCCGACCCCAGCACCAGTACGCGGTTGACCACGTATTCCAGATACTCGGCGGTTTTCTTGCCGGGGCGGATACCGGGCACGAACCCGTTCTGCTTTTTCAGGTTGTCCGCCACATCATCCGGCTTGAACGACACGTTGAACGTGTAGAAATACGCAAAGAACACGATCATCGACGCGAAGAACAGCAGATACAGCGGCTGTCCGGGGCCGAAATTGGCCAGCAGCCACGACATGACCGGCCCGTTTGCAGCGCCCGACGAGAAGGTCGAGATCGTCACCGGCAGCAGCAGCAGCGAGCTGGCAAAGATCGCCGGGATCACGCCCGCGGGGTTGACCTTGACCGGCAGGTGGCTGGAGCCGCCTTCGTAGATTTTCATCCCGGCCTGACGGCGTGGGTACTGGATATGGATCTTTCGCAGCGCCCGTTCCATGAAGACCACGAACATGATCACGGCGATCACCATTACGATCACACCAACGATCACGGCGGGGCTGATTGCGCCCGAACGGCCCGACGCGAAGAACTGCGCCAGGGCGGCGGGGACCTCGGCGATGATGCCGACGAAAATGATCAGAGAGATACCGTTGCCGATGCCGCGCGCGGTGATCTGCTCACCCAGCCACATCAGGAACATGGTGCCGCCGACCAGCGTGATCATGGTCGACATGCGGAAATACAGCCCCGGATCGGTCGCCAGATCGCCCGATTCCAGCGAAACAGCCAGACCATAGGCCTGAACGGTGGCCAGCGCCACGGTGCCGAAACGGGTGTATTGGTTGATCTTCTTGCGGCCCTGCTCGCCCTCTTTCTTGAGCTGTTCGAGCGCGGGAACCATCGATGTCAGCAGCTGCACGATGATCGAGGCCGAGATATAGGGCATGATGCCAAGGGCAAAGATGCCCATTCGGCCAAGCGCCCCGCCCGTAAACATCGAAACCATGCCGCCGATGCCCTGCCCCGCTTGTTCCATGAACTCGCGCAATGCTGCTCCGTCGATCCCCGGCACCGGAATGAAGGTGCCCAGGCGATAGACGATCAGCAAACCCAGCGTGAACAGGATGCGGTTGCGCAGATCGGTGGCCTTGCCAAGGGCAGCCCAGCTTGTGTTGGCTGCCATTTGTTCTGCTGCTGATACCATAAAGTCGGTCTCTCTTATGCAAACGCCGCCCGGAACCGTTTTCCGGCTCGGACGGCGTCTTGGAAAACTCTGAAGTCTATGTAAGCGGGTCTTTGCCCGCTCACAAGCGCTTACTCTGCCGCAGCGGCTTTTGTGACTTTCAGTGAACCGCCCGCTTTTTCAACTGCCTCGACGGCAGCTTTCGACGCACCGGTCACTTCCAGATTCACCTTGGCACTGATCTCGCCTTTGGCCAGAACGCGGATACCATCCAGCTTGCGGCGGACCAGACCGGACGCAACCAGAGCGTCTTCGGTGATCGCAGCCTTGGCGTCCAGCTTGCCGGCTTCGACGAATTTCTGGATCAGGCCCAGATTGATGACGGCGAATTCCTTGCGGTTGGGCTTGTTGAAGCCACGCTTGGGCAGACGCTGGTACAAGGGCATCTGACCGCCTTCATAGCCGTTAATGGCCACACCCGAGCGGGATTTCTGGCCTTTGATACCACGGCCACCCATTTTACCTTTGCCGGAACCCGGACCACGGCCAACGCGGGTGCGTTTTGGGGCGGCGCCAGGATTGTCGCGCAATTCGTTCAGTTTCATTTCGCTTCTCCTAAGCCGGATATGACCCCCGAAGCGTGATGGGCCAAACACGGCATTTCTTGGTTTTGATTCTCGCGGCCAAAAAGCCACCGCAGGCGTATAGGCCCGATGGCAGGGCTTGGCAAGACTGTAGATCGCCAGCCGCTTGTCATGACCGGCAAAAGCCCCGGGACCGGCCCCGCGGGTGAACCCAAAAGGACACCTTCACCGGGGTCTGACCGAAAATTGAGCACGAAATATGGCGATTTTGGCAAATATCGCTTGCCATGACCGGGCGGTAGTCTATCCGGATTGCCACAAACAAGAACTTGGCAGGCGCATGACTGAAACCACTCTCTCGACCCGGAAACAGCCTGGGGCTACCGCTGCACGTGACTGGGTAACAACGCTTGCCAAATATCGCGAACCCGACCAGCTGCGCAGCGCGTTTGAGCTGGGCGTCAGTATCATCCCCTTCTTCGCGCTCTGGGCTTTGTCCTGGATGTCGCTGTCGGTCAGCTATTGGCTTGCTTTTGCGATTTCCGTTCTCAACGCGGCCTTTCTGTTGCGCCTGTTTGCCATCCAGCACGATTGCGGGCACGGCGCGTTCTTCAAGAACCGGACGGTCAGTGACTGGGTTGGACGCTCGATCGGAGTTCTGACGCTGACACCTTATGATGTCTGGCGCCGCACGCATTCCACACATCACAACAGTTCCGGCAATCTGGGCAAACGCGGGATGGGCGATATCCACACCCTGACCGTGGCCGAATATCAGGCGAAAACCCCGATGAACCGGTTCTGGTATCGTGTGTATCGAAACCCGATCACCCTGTTCGTTTTTGGCCCCGGATATCTGTTCCTGTTTCAAAACCGCCTTCCGCTGGGTCTGACCGACAGCGTCCGGTTCTGGGTCAGCGCGATGGCCACCAATCTTGCCATTCTGGTTGCGCTTGTGGCCATTTACTATTTTGGCGGGCTGATGCCGATGGTGCTGATCTTCCTGCCCTCGACCCTGATTGCCGCCACCGCCGGGGTATGGCTGTTCTATGTGCAACACCAGTTCGAGGACACGCATTGGGACGCCGATGAAGACTGGCAGTTGCACGAAGCGGCGCTGCACGGAAGCTCTCATTATATATTGCCGTCCGTGTTGCAGTGGTTCACCGCCAATATCGGCATCCACCACGTGCATCACCTGTACAGCCGCATTCCATTCTATCGCCTGACCGAAGTGCTGCGCGACCATGATGAGCTGGCAAACAGCAACCGGATGACCATCCGCGAGAGCCTCGCCAACGCGCGCCTGCACCTTTGGGATGAGCAAAGCCGCCGACTGCTGTCATTCGCCGAGGCCCGCGCGCTTTACGGGTGAGGGGTAGGCTCTGCCGCCAGCTGGGCCGTCGGAACGACATCAAGAAATCCTATGTGACCCTGGAAAAGGGCAACTCCATCGACGTGTCCGCCGGTCTCTGATCGAACCCGTCTTTGGAAAGAGGTAATGGCCCTCGCGAAAGCAGGGTTTTTTTGAAAGTTGTGCGACCTAAATTACATACAGGCACATCATGTTGGGTGGATAAAGTGACGCAGGACAATATAATGCTATATTAACTTGTTTCGGCTCTGTTTTACGTGCTAAAATTGCTCTGCAAATGTCTAACGTTTGCAAATGGAGGGTATTTTGAAAGATAATTTTCACGCTCCCAAGGCACTGGGTGCTTCCAAAGCTGGTGTCGAAAAATATGCTGAGGACTTGGCCAAAAAGATTGGATTCGGCCCCGGGGATAGCATTGAGGAGCTTGTTCAGAAAAGTGGCGGCAAGCTTGTCGTTGGCACAAGTGGGTTTGGCGATGAAGACAGTGGTTCGATCGTCGCGCGCGCAGTCAATGATTTTGAGATATATGTCTCCCGCCATACTTCTTTGAAGCGAGATCGCTTTACGATTGCGCACGAGCTGGGTCACCTTCTGCTGCATTTTGGTGCAATAAAGAAAGTCGACGAAAACGCGGTTATGCGTGCAACTCGTTATGTGGATCAAAGTGACCAAGACCAGCAAAGGGCTGAATGGGAGGCAAACTGGTTTGCTGCCGCGTTCTTAATGCCTTCGGAAGAGTTTGCCGCGGCATATCGCGAAGGCGGAGCTTCAAATGCTGCGTTAGTATGCGGGGTCAGTCTGCATGCCGCAAAAATTCGAGCGGATAACCTTAAGATTTCTTAATCGAGAAAATTGATGGAAGAACTATCTGTTCCCGACTATCGGGTTCGCATATTTTTGTCTGTTGATCTGACTGGATCCACAGCTTTTAAGTCAAAAAACAATAGTTTCCGTTGGCTCAAGGCGTTCCAGCTTTTCTACGATCAATTTCCAAATTTGTATTCTGAGCACTTTGCAAAAGTTTGCGGTGATATTGAAGGTATAGGACCGGAAGAGAAAGCGAATTTGCCTAAAATTTGGAAGACAATCGGGGACGAAATTTTGTTCGTAAACCGAGTTGAGAGCGTTACCCATCTAGGCGCATATGTGACTGCCTTTTCTCAAACTCTGCATGCTTTTGGTGAAAAAGTTGCGGCCTATGAGGGCCTAAACACTAAGGGAAACGGTTGGATTGCAGCGTTTCCCAGCCCCAACTGTAGTATTGGTATCGGAAAAGGAGGTTCCGAAGACCCTTATGCTGGGTTGAATGAACTCAGAACCGAAGAGTTCGAAAGAGCGGTTGATAAAGATCCCGCGAGTTTCGACTTCTTGGGCAAAGGTATAGATGGCGGTTTTCGAATATCGCGCAACTCGACCGTCAACACTTTTACCATCTCCCCGGCACTTGCCTTCCTGCTAGCAAAGGCAAAAGGGAATCCAGACGCTACCGGTTTTGATGCGGACTTCAGGTTTCATGAGACGCAGTCGTTCAAAGGTGTTCTGAATGGTGAACCTTATCCGATCATATCAATTAATACAGTTCGAAATCCCGACGAGCGAGAACTTCAAAAGCTGGAAGCGGACCTACTAAGGCGGCCAGCTGTTGTCGAAGATTGCAAGGTTTTAAAGGACTACCTGGAGAAATTTATCAAACTCAACAGAATCGAGATGCCAGTTCTGAAGCTGACTCATGCCGAAGGGGAGCAACCAAAACCTACTCATTACAATGACTATGTGAAAGAGTGGGAAGCGGAGCGAGAAAAAAGTGTTAGTGACGACGCTTCCTTTTCGAAAGACGGCAACTCAGATCTAGACAAAGATATTCCTTCAGTGGACAGCACAATTGAGAACTTGGATGGTCGGGAATAAATACTTCCACCCCTATAGACACCCACCGCCAACACTGCTAAACGCTCCCAATCTTGCGGCCTCGGATTCGTTCCGGGGCCTTAGATATTTTGCAACCGGGGACCTTCGGGGCCCTATACCTTTGGCACCTACGGGGGCCTATCACATAGCGGGGGACCTCCCCTGCACTTGCTAAACGGAAGACAGAAAGCATGGCACTCAAGTCGTACAAGCCGACGACGCCGGGCCAGCGCGGGCTGGTGCTGATCGACCGTTCGGAGCTTTGGAAAGGACGTCCGGTCAAGTCTCTCACAGAGGGTTTGACCAAATCGGGCGGCCGGAACAACACCGGACGGATCACTTCACGCCGCCGCGGCGGTGGCGCAAAGCGTCTCTACCGGATCGTTGACTTCAAACGGAACAAATTTGATGTCGCGGCAACCGTCGAGCGGATCGAATATGACCCGAACCGGACCGCGTTCATCGCACTGGTAAAATACGAAGACGGCGAGCAGGCGTATATCCTGGCTCCGCAGCGTCTGGCTGTTGGTGACAAGGTCATCGCGTCGGCAAAGGCCGATATCAAGCCGGGCAACGCAATGCCGTTCTCTGGCATGCCCATCGGTACCATCGTCCACAACATCGAGATGAAGCCTGGCAAAGGCGGTCAGATCGCACGTGCGGCCGGTACTTACGCGCAATTCGTGGGCCGCGATGGCGGTTACGCTCAGATCCGTCTGAGCTCGGGCGAGCTGCGCATGGTCCGTCAGGAATGCATGGCCACCATCGGTGCCGTGTCCAACCCCGACAACAGCAACCAGAACCTCGGTAAAGCCGGTCGTGTGCGCCACAAGGGCGTGCGTCCGTCGGTTCGTGGTGTTGCTATGAACCCGATCGATCACCCGCATGGTGGTGGTGAGGGTCGTACCTCGGGTGGCCGTACGCCGGTTACGCCGTGGGGTAAGGACACCAAGGGTAAGCGTACCCGCAACAAGAACAAAGCGTCCCAGAAGCTGATCATCCGCTCGCGGCACGCCAAGAAGAAGGGACGTTAATCCATGTCTCGCTCTGTTTGGAAGGGTCCTTTCGTCGATGCTTACGTGCTGAAAAAAGCCGAAGCAGCGCGCGAGTCGGGCCGCAACGAAGTCATCAAGATCTGGTCGCGTCGTTCCACCATTCTGCCCCAGTTCGTGGGTCTGACCTTTGGTGTGTACAACGGCCAGAAGCATATCCCGGTAAACGTCTCGGAAGACATGATCGGTCAGAAGTTCGGTGAATACTCGCCGACCCGGACCTATTATGGCCACGCCGCAGACAAAAAAGCGAAGCGGAAGTAAGTCATGGGCAAGGAAAAGAACCCCCGCCGCGTGGCTGAAAACGAAGCAATGGCGAAAACGCGCATGCTTCGCACCAGCCCGCAGAAACTGAACCTGGTAGCAGCTATGATCCGCGGCAAGAAAGTCGAGAAGGCCCTGACCGACCTGACTTTCTCGAACAAGCGCGTCGCGCAGGACGTCAAGAAGTGCCTGCAGTCCGCAATCGCGAATGCCGAAAACAACCACAACCTGGACGTTGACGAGCTGATCGTCGCCGAAGCCTGGGTTGGCAAGAACCTGGTCATGAAGCGCGGTCGCCCGCGTGCCCGTGGCCGTTTCGGCAAGATCATGAAGCCGTTCTCGGAGATCACCATCAAGGTGCGTCAAGTTGAGGAGCAAGCCTAATGGGACATAAAGTCAATCCGATCGGCATGCGCCTTCAGGTCAACCGCACCTGGGACAGCCGCTGGTACGCAGATACCAAGGACTACGGTGATCTTCTTCTGGAAGACCTCAAGATCCGTGAGTTCATTCAGAAAGAGTGCAAGCAGGCCGGTGTTGCCCGTGTGATCATCGAACGTCCGCACAAGAAGTGCCGCGTTACGATCCACACCGCACGTCCGGGTGTCATCATCGGCAAGAAAGGTGCAGACATCGAAGTTCTGCGCAAGAAGCTGGCCGCGATGACCGACAGCGAACTGCACCTGAACATCGTCGAAGTGCGCAAGCCCGAGCTTGACGGTCAGCTGGTTGCCGAGTCGATCGCTCAGCAGCTGGAACGCCGTGTTTCGTTCCGCCGCGCGATGAAGCGTGCCGTACAGAACGCCATGCGCATGGGCGCCCTGGGTATCCGGGTGAACGTCGCTGGCCGTCTGGGTGGTGCCGAAATCGCACGGACCGAATGGTACCGCGAAGGCCGTGTGCCGCTGCACACGCTGCGCGCCGACATCGATTACGCACATGCCGAAGCGATGACCCCCTACGGGATCATCGGGATCAAGGTCTGGATCTTCAAAGGGGAGATCATGGAGCACGATCCGCAGGCACGTGACCGTAAAGCACAGGAACTCCAGGACGGCCCTGCACCTCGTGGTGCTGGTGGCGGTCGTCGCTAAGGAGGGAAAGATATGCTTCAACCAAAGCGTACAAAATTCCGCAAGTTGCACAAAGGCCGGATCAAGGGCGAAGCCAAGGGCGGCTCTGATCTGAACTTTGGCACCTACGGCCTGAAAGCGATCGAGCCTGAGCGTGTAACCGCACGCCAGATCGAAGCTGCACGTCGTGCCATGACGCGTCACATGAAGCGTCAGGGCCGTGTCTGGATCCGCATCTTCCCCGACACTCCGGTCACTGCAAAGCCGATCGAAGTTCGTATGGGTAAAGGTAAGGGTTCGGTCGACCGCTGGGTTTGCAAGGTCAAGCCCGGTCGCGTGATGTTCGAGATCGACGGCGTCAATGACGACATCGCCCGCGAGGCCCTGCGCCTGGCTGCGATGAAGCTGCCGATCAAGACCCGCGTCGTGGTTCGCGAAGACTGGTAAGCGATCCGGGGGCACCCCCGCTCGTGACAAGATTGACCCCCGTCGGAACACCGGCGGGGGTTTTTCCATAGGGGGCTCTGCCCCCGTCGCGCGTGCCGCGCGCCTCCCCCGGGATATTTTGGGCCAGATGAAGCAGGGGATCCGTTCTTCATCTGGCCGCAAATATCCCGGAGCGCGAGGCAGAGCCTCGCAAAACAGCCATCGCTTTCGCCACGCGGCTGGGTTAAGACGGCGCCATGCCACAGATTGAATCACTCTTCGTCACCCGCCTCTATCGTGCCTCTTTGTCCGAGTTTGGTCCCCCGATCGATGCGGAGGAGTTGGAAAGCTCGTGCCTTGTCATCGCCGAGGATGACGAGGCCGGTCAGGACTGGTGCGAAGAAAACGGCTATCCCGGTTACACCAGCTATGCCTCGCTGACCGACCTGCCCTGGCGGTTTCCGATATTCGCCGATCTGGTCAAGGCGCTGGACAGCCATGTGGCGGCTTTTGCCAAGGATCTGGAGTTTGATCTGGGCGAGGGCAAGCTGAAGCTGGAAGACCTGTGGATCAACATCCTGCCCGAAGGCGGCATGCATTCCAGCCACCTGCACCCGCACAGTGTGATTTCCGGCACCACCTATGTGGCGATGCCAGAAGGCGCGAGCGCGCTGAAACTGGAAGACCCCCGTTCGGGCCGCATGATGGCCGCGCCGACACGGCTGAAAGGCGGGCGACGCGATTTGCAGCCCTTCATCTATATGAAGCCGCAGGTGGGCGATGTCCTGCTATGGGAAAGCTGGCTGCGCCACGAGGTGCCGATGAACATGTCCGAGGATGAGCGGATCAGTGTCAGCTTTAATTACAAATGGGAGTGAGGCCATTGGTGTTGGCACCAATCAGCTTTGCCTCAATTTGTTAGAGAGAATATCCAAACCAACTACAGCTTTCCTCGAAACTGATTGATTTTTCGGGATTACCATCTTCTTTGGGTTGTGTTTTGCTTCCGTTGAGGGCACCTACTACTTCCACAAAAACTTGAGGATACGCTGACAAATGCCCAAGGCCGCAGTCTACTATATTTTGGCAGTTCTTCTGGTTTGGGCCTTGGCCCTGATCTATTTTTTGTTGGTCAGCAAACCGGCTTATTTAGGTGAGATCTTACGCCTTTCGGCATTGGCACCAATTTTTCTGGGTCGGGTAGCGCGAATTCAACTTATGCAATTGTGCGAGATTGAAAAGAAGTCGCTTTGGGGCTTCCAGTTGCCCGCTGTCGCAGCAGTTTGCCTTTTGGCATTCTGCTTCGAAGCAGCTGTTAGTTACAACCTTAACCAGCGTGCCGGATTGCCGGTGAGTTTCTTGGACGTGATTGGCGCGCCCATGGATCAACGCTACTTCATTCCCGTGTTTGGAAGTGTTAGTTTTTGGTTTGGCGCGACAGCGGCTGCGCTGATCGCGGCTTTTGTTACCATTCCATTTGGATTGGAGTATCGCCCGCGCCGTGGCGGCGGCGATAATGATGCGAAAATTCAAGGCTGAAACTTCCTCTTGCCACCCACCCCCCAAACCCCTATAGAGCGGCATCTTGCGGTCTCCCGGCGTTGTCGGGCGATTCGTATGTCTATCATTCATCCACCAGGTCAAAGGTGACCCGAGTACGGGGCCTTCTGGTGTTTTGAGCAAAGGAAAAAGGCGATGAACGCCCAAGAACTGCGTGACAAGACCCCTGATCAGCTCCGCGAGGAACTGGTCAACCTGAAGAAAGAAAGCTTTAACCTGCGCTTTCAACAGGCAACCGGTCAGCTGGAAAACACTGCTGGCATCAAAGCGGCCCGCCGCAACGCTGCCCGCGTCAAAACCATCCTGAACGAAAAGGCCGCTGCCGCGGCATCCGAGGAGTAATCAGATGCCCAAGCGTATCCTGCAAGGCACCGTGACCAGCGACGCCAACGAACAGACCATCACCGTACTGGTCGAGCGCCGTTTCAAGCACCCGCTGCTGCACAAAACCGTTCGTAAGTCCAAGAAATACCGGGCTCATGACGAAAAGAACGCCTTCAAGGTCGGCGACTCCGTACGCATCATCGAATGCGCGCCGAAATCGAAGACGAAACGTTGGGAAGTTCTGGAAGCGTAAGCTTCCGGGATTTTCATTTGTCGAAACCCTGGGGGATTTAATCAGACCAGCCCCCACAGGTCGGGAGAAACCACATGATCCAGATGCAGACCAATCTGGATGTCGCTGACAACTCTGGCGCACGCCGAGTTCAGTGCATCAAGGTCCTGGGTGGTTCCAAGCGTAAATACGCCTCCGTTGGCGACATCATTGTCGTCTCGGTGAAGGAAGCCATCCCGCGCGGCCGCGTAAAGAAAGGTGACGTCCGCAAGGCCGTCGTCGTACGCACCGCCAAAGAAGTCCGTCGCGAAGACGGCACCGCGATCCGTTTCGATCGCAACGCCGCCGTCATCCTGAACAACAACAACGAGCCCGTAGGTACCCGTATCTTTGGCCCCGTTGTTCGTGAACTGCGCGCGAAGAACTTCATGAAAATCATCTCGCTGGCTCCGGAGGTGCTGTAATCATGGCTGCTAAACTCCGCAAAGGCGACAAGGTCGTCGTGCTGTCCGGCAAGGACAAGGGCAAAGAGGGAACTATCACCTCGGTTGACCCCAAAGCCGGTAAAGCTGTTGTCGATGGTATCAACATCGCCATCCGCCACACCCGCCAGTCGCAAACCTCGCAAGGTGGTCGCCTGCCTCAGGCAAACCCGATCGAGCTGTCGAACCTGGCACTGCTGGATAAGAACGGCAAAGCAACCCGCGTTGGCTTCCGTATGGAAGGTGACAAGAAGGTGCGGTTTGCCAAGACCACAGGGGACGTGATCGATGCTTGATAACGCAACCTACACCCCGCGCCTGAAAGCGCAGTACGCCGAGACCATCCGTGCCGCTCTGAAAGAAGAGTTCGGCTACAAGAACGACATGCAGCTGCCCAAGCTGGAAAAAATCGTTCTGAACATCGGTTGTGGTGCTGAGGCTGTCAAAGACTCGAAGAAAGCGAAAGCTGCTGTCGAGGATCTGACTGCGATTGCCGGTCAACAGGCCGTTGCAACCAAGGCGAAGAAATCGATCGCGGGTTTCCGCGTCCGGGAAGACATGCCGCTGGGTGCGAAAGTGACCCTGCGCGGTGACCGGATGTACGAATTCCTGGATCGTCTGATCACGATCGCGATGCCGCGTATTCGTGACTTCCGCGGTGTTAAGCCCTCTTTCGACGGTCGTGGCAACTTTGCCATGGGCATGAAAGAGCACATCGTGTTCCCGGAAATCGACTTCGACAAGGTCGACGAGGTCTGGGGCCTGGATATCGTAATTGCCACCACAGCGAAAACCGACGCTGAAGCAAAGGCACTGTTGAAAGCATTCAACATGCCGTTCAACGCGTAAGCGCCGGGAGGATTGAGACATGGCTAAAAAAGCAATGATCGAACGCGAGAAGAAGCGCGAACGCCTGGTGGCCAAATATGCCGCAAAGCGTGCCGAGCTGAAAGAAATCGCGAATGACGAGAGCAAGCCGATGGAAGAGCGTTTCAAAGCGCGTCTGAAACTGGCGAAACTGCCGCGCAACAGCTCGGCTACCCGTCTGCACAACCGTTGTCAGCTGACCGGTCGTCCCCACGCTTACTACCGTAAGCTGAAGGTCAGCCGTATCATGCTGCGCGAGCTGGGTTCTGCTGGTCAGATCCCCGGCATGGTGAAATCGAGCTGGTAAGGGAGACATAGATATGAATGATCCTATCGGCGATATGCTCACCCGTATCCGCAACGCGCAAATGCGCGGCAAGTCCACCGTTTCCACTCCGGCGTCGAAGCTGCGTGTTTGGGTTCTGGACGTGCTGGCGGACGAAGGTTACATCCGTGGCTATGAAAAGACGACCGGTGAAAACGGTCATCCGGCCATCGAAATCAGCCTGAAATACTACGAAGGCACCCCTGTCATTCGCGAACTGAAGCGGGTTTCGAAACCCGGTCGCCGCGTATACATGGGCGTCAATGACATCCCACAGGTCCGTCAGGGTCTGGGCGTGTCGATTGTCAGCACTCCGAAAGGTGTGATGTCGGACGCAAACGCTCGCTCCAACAATGTTGGCGGCGAAGTGCTCTGCACCGTCTTCTAAGGAGGTCTGCAATGTCTCGTATTGGTAAAAAACCGGTCGAGCTGCCCAGCGGCGTTACCGCCTCTGTGTCGGGTCAGACCATCGAAGTCAAAGGTCCGAAAGGCACCCGCAGCTTCACCGCCACCGACGACGTGACGCTGTCGGTTGAAGACAACGTGGTCAAGATCGACCCTCGCGGCATGTCCAAGCGTGCCCGCCAGCAGTGGGGCATGAGCCGCACCATGGTTGCCAACCTGGTAACTGGTGTGACCGAAGGCTTCAAAAAAGAGCTGGAGATCCAGGGTGTGGGTTACCGGGCGCAGATGCAGGGCAACACCCTCAAGCTGAACCTGGGCTATAGCCACGATGTAGATTTCACAGCTCCGGAAGGTGTCACCATCACCGCACCGAAGCAGACCGAGATCGTTGTGGAAGGTATCGACCAGCAGCTGGTGGGCGAAACCGCGGCCAAAATCCGCGAGTGGCGCCGCCCCGAGCCGTACAAAGGCAAGGGCATCCGCTATAAGGGCGAGTTCATCTTCCGCAAGGAAGGCAAGAAGAAGTAAGGACGCAGACAATGGCAAACAGCAAAAGAACCCTGTTTCTGAAGCGCCGCCTGCGCGTTCGGAACAAACTTCGCAAGGTCAACGCGGGTCGTCCGCGCCTGTCCGTACACCGTTCGAACAAGAACATCTCTGTTCAGCTGATCGACGACGTACGTGGCGTGACCCTGGCCTCGGCCTCGACCCTGGAAAAAGATCTGGGTGTTGTTGGCAAGAACAACGTCGAAGCGGCGACGAAAGTCGGCGCGGCCATCGCCGAGCGTGCCAAGAAGGCAGGCGTCGAAGAGGCCTATTTCGATCGTGGCGGCTTCCTGTTCCACGGCAAAGTGAAGGCTGTCGCCGACGCTGCGCGTGAAGGTGGCCTGAAGATCTGATGGTGTGCCGGGCTGAAGCCCGGCCTACCGGAAACGACGCCGTAGGCCGGGCTTCAGCCCGGCACCGGCACTTTGAAGGCGGGTCCGCCCGCCTCGATGATCGGGGAGCCCCGGAATGTCATTCGCGGGTTCACTTCGATTGAGTAATTGGCGCCGCAAGCGCCTCTAGAGGAAAAGGGATGCCAAATGGCAGAACGTGAAAACCGTCGGGGCCGTGGCCGCGACCGTGAAGAAACACCGGAATTTGCAGATCGCCTGGTCGCAATCAACCGCGTGTCGAAAACCGTAAAAGGTGGTAAGCGCTTTGGCTTCGCCGCTCTGGTGGTTGTCGGCGATCAGAAAGGCCGCGTCGGCTTTGGCAAGGGTAAAGCGAAAGAAGTACCTGAAGCCATCCGCAAGGCGACTGAGCAAGCCAAGCGTCAGATGATCCGCGTACAGCTGCGCGAAGGTCGGACCCTGCACCACGACATCGAAGGCCGTCACGGCGCCGGTAAAGTGGTTATGCGCGCTGCGCCTGAAGGTACCGGTATCATCGCCGGTGGTCCGATGCGTGCCGTGTTCGAAATGCTGGGCGTCAAGGACGTTGTCTCCAAGTCGCTGGGCTCGCAGAACCCCTACAACATGATCCGCGCCACCATCGACGGCCTGCAGAAAGAGCAGAGCCCGCGTTCGGTTGCCGCACGTCGTGGCAAAAAGGTTGCTGACATCCTGCCCAAGCGGGACGAAGCACCGGCTGCTGCTGAAGCAGAAGCATAAGGAGAGCACGTCATGGCAAAAACCATCGTCGTCAAACAGGTCGGTTCGCCGATCCGTCGCCCCGCCGAACAGCGCGCAACCCTGATCGGCCTGGGCCTGAACAAGATGCACAGAACCCGTGAGCTGGAGGATACTCCTTCGGTGCGCGGTATGATCCGCAAGATCCCGCATCTGGTAGAGATCATCGAAGAACGCGGCTAAGCCCGCAGCTTCGAAGACTTAGAAACGCCTCCGACCTCGGTCGGGGGCGTTTTTTGTTTAATGGCTTGCATGCCGGTGCCGTGAACTGATCCTCCGTCAATTCACCTTGAGCGCATGCCGCCTATGACTCGACGCATATAGTTCATGAATTGTGCGCGCTCAGGGTCATTCAAGACCTGTAATGCATCAGCATTCACGTTCTGAGCTGCCTCGTAGGCGCTGTTGCGAAGTGCTGCGGCCTTCTCGGTCAACCAAATCAATTGAGCCCTGGCGTCAGCAGGGTTCTTCGTTCTTTTGATCAAGCCATCACGTTCCATACGGTTGAGCGTGTTGGCCAATGTCGCCTGTTCGACGTCAATTTTGGTCAGCAGATCCTTTTGCGTCACACCGTCTTTGAGCCAGAGTTCCAGCAAGATTGGGAATTGCCCGACGACGATGCCAAAGGGCGCAATGCGTTGCTGCAACTCCTTTGCGAACAATCGTGCCATGTGGTTAACCAGATACCCGGCCGAGTTTTCTTTTTCGAAGTCCATGTCCTGGATTTACACTTGAATAGCATGCTATGCAATTTTATATAGCTTGCTATATTTCAGAATCGAAGGGAACCGAAATGGCTCGTATCAAAGAGTTGGACACGATCGTCACGCTGGCAGATCAGATGCAGACCGAGGAAGGACCGGTGGTGCTGATCAACCTGTTTACGGTGGACGCCGAAGACGAAAAGGCGCTGCTTCGGGCATGGGCGCATGATGCGGATTTCATGAAATCACAACCGGGATATATCTCGACCCAGCTCCATCAGGGTATCGCGGGCAGTTCGACCTTTGTGAACTACGCGATCTGGCAGAACGTGCAAAGCTTTCGCGACGCATTCACTCATCCCGAGTTCCAGCGTCGGATCGCGGACTATCCAGCAAGCGCAGTGGCCCGGCCACATCTTCTTCGGAAGCTCGCAGTCGAAAACCACTGCGTCGCCTGACCCTCATTTGGGAGTAGCAACATGTTAAGAACCATCCACCCCATCGCCGGAGTAGTAGGCTTTCTTACGATCCTCGTATTCTGGACATCCACTTTGTACAGTGAGTTATTTGCAAACCATGAGACCGTCGCGGCAGTAAAGTCCATGATCGTCAGCGGGCTCTTTGTTCTGGTGCCTGCAATGGTGATTGTCGGTGCATCCGGGGCGACACTTGGGCGTCGTCGAAAAGATGCCCCTGCGCTCGCCAAAAAGAAACGGATGCCAATCATTGCTATGAACGGGCTCATCGTCCTTGTTCCAGCCGCCGTCTACCTGAGCGCAAAGGCAAACGCGGGCTCGTTTGATACCAGCTTCTATATTGTACAGATCATCGAACTGATTGCCGGGGCGACCAATCTGACACTGATGGGGCTGAGCATACGTGATGGTCGGGCGATGGCCGCCCGCAATAAAACGCGCAAAAGAAATGAAAGCGGCGTGTGATTGACGTGGCCCACGACATGTATAGCCATTCAACAGATGCATATCGGCTAGACCAAAATCTGCGTTGTTAGCGATAGCAAACGCTCCTATCTCTGCCTTGTCCAATGAAGGAACTCAAAAGGAAACGTCAGGGAATACGCCCTGATACGAGAAAGGAATACAGAGATGACAACTGCGACACTGACCCATACCGGCTTCAACTTCGGCACCCGGATCGCTGACATGATCACACGGATCAAAACAGCCCGCGCACGTGCTGCTGAGTATCAGCGCACCTATACCGAGTTGCAGCGCCTGAGCAACCGTGAGCTGGACGATATCGGCATCCGCCGCTGCGACATCGCAGATATCGCGCACCGGCACGTATATTGCTCGTAACCACTCACACAATTGAAACGACCCAAAGGCGCCTTAGGGCGCCTTTTCTATAACCGTTGCAGCTCTGCCCCGCGTGCAGGCCGCTCAGAGGCCGCCAGAGGGTGCGATGGCTGTTGATGCGGCCCCAATGTGCTGTTGACGCCAGAATCCCCCTGAGCGGCCACTGGAGGGCGTGTGACCGCCCTGCCCTGTCGCGCAAACCCAAAGCTTTGACGCCTGAAACGAAATCGGCCCCGGAGGAGTGATCCAACGGGGCCGAAAAATGTCGCTGTAAGCGTTGGATCAGAGACCGGTGCTTACGTCGATTGTGTTACCCTCTTCCAGGGTCACATATGCTTTCTTGACGTCTTTCCGACGGCCCAACTGGCCGCGGAAGCGCTTGACCTTGCCTTTGGTCACGGTGGTGTTCACCGCCTTGACCTTCACACCAAACAGTGCCTCAACGGCCTCTTTGATCTGCGGCTTGTTGCTTTCGATCGCCACTTCAAAGACAACCGCGCCATTTTCGGACGCCATGGTCGACTTTTCGGTGATGATCGGCTTGCGGATCACGTCGTAGTGTTCTGCCTTCGCGCTCATTTCAGACGAGCCTCCAGTGCTTCGACAGCCGCTTTGGTGAGCACCAGGGTGTCACGCTTGAGGATGTCATAAACGTTTGCACCCATCGACGGCAGGATATCCAGACCTTCGATGTTGCGCGACGCCTTCAGGAACCCTTCGTTCACGGTCGCGCCGTCGATGACCAGAGCGCGTTTCCAGCCCAGGTTTGCAACCTGTTTGGCCAGTGCGGCGGTCTTGCCTTCGGCTTCGGCGTTCTCGATCACAACCAGTTCACCTGCTTTGGCTTTAGCCGACAGAGCGTGGCGCAGGCCAAGCTTGCGGAACTTCTTCGGCAGGTCGTGACCGTGCGAACGTGGGGTCGGGCCCTTGTAGATACCACCCTTGCGGAAGATCGGCGCGTTACGGTCACCATGGCGTGCGCCACCGGTGCCCTTCTGGCGATAGATCTTCTTGGTCGAGTAGCTGGTTTCCGAGCGGGTCTTGACCTTGTGGGTGCCGGCCTGCGCGTTGTTGCGCTGCCAACGGACCACACGGTGCAGGATGTCCGCGCGCGGCTCGAGGCCGAACAGGTCTGCATCCAGCTCGATGTCGCCGGCCTTGCCGCCGTCCAGTTTGATTACATCAAGTTTCATGCTTCACCACCTTCCGCGGATACTTCTTCCGCAGGTGCTTCGGTTGCAGCCGATTTCACAGCAGCCGGGAAAGGCAGGCCTTCCGGTGCTTTCTTCTTCACGGCGTCCTTGACGGTAACCCAGCCCGATTTCGGTCCGGGAACGGCGCCTTTGATGAAGACCAGACCACGGTCGGCGTCGGTTTTGACAACCTCGAGGTTCTGGGTGGTAACACGGGCAGCACCCATGTGACCGGCCATCTTCTTGCCTTTGAACACCTTGCCCGGGTCCTGACACTGACCGGTCGAACCGTGCGAACGGTGGCTGATCGACACACCGTGCGAGGCGCGCAGACCACCGAAGTTGTGGCGCTTCATCGCACCGGCAAAGCCTTTACCGATCGAGGTGCCCGACACGTCAACCTTCTGACCAGCCAGGAAGTGTTCTGCCGAGATTTCGGCGCCCACTTCGATCAGGCCATCTTCGGAGACGCGGAACTCGGCCAGCTTGCGCTTGGGCTCGACCTTGGCAGCGGCGTAGTGGCCGCGCATGGCCTTCGAGGTGCGTTTTGCCTTGGCAGCACCAGCGCCCAGCTGAACGGCGGTGTAGCCGTCTTTTTCAGCGGTCCGCTGTGCAACAACCTGCAGGTTGTCCAGGTGAAGAACAGTCACAGGAATCTGCTTGCCGTCTTCCATGAACAGGCGGGTCATGCCAACTTTTTTTGCGATAATACCAGAGCGCATAATCTATACCCTCCGATCTTACGACTGCAGCTTGATCTCGACGTCCACACCAGCAGCCAGGTCGAGCTTCATCAGCGCGTCCACGGTCTGGGGGGTCGGATCAACGATGTCGAGCAGACGCTTGTGCGTGCGGATCTCGAACTGGTCGCGGGATTTCTTGTCAACGTGAGGGCCACGGAGAACCGTGAACTTCTCGATCTTGTTCGGCAGCGGGATCGGGCCGCGCACATTCGCGCCGGTCCGCTTGGCAGTGTTGACGATCTCTTGCGTGCTGGCATCCAGAACGCGATAGTCAAATGCCTTCAGCCGAATACGGATATTTTGGCTTTGCATAATAACAGCCTTTTATCAGGCGTTGGGGTTGAGAGGAGGACAGACGCGCATCGCCAACCCTCATCGAACCCAAAAGGCGGGAATCACCCCGCCTTGACGTTCTTGTTGAGAACTCGCGCGTATTAGTGGGGTTGGCGGGATTTGGCAAGGCCTATTTGATTGGACTTTCACCTGAAGTATGCTTCTAAACTTACTCTTCGGCGATGAGGCCTTCTGCAAGCGCATTCGCGAGACCTTCAGCCACTCTCCAACACCGAAACAGCTCTTCATGCAACTCTTCTAAGTCAGCGACCATATCGTCCCGACCCTCCTCGGACTGAATCTTGAAGTTGTGGCGCTCAAAGAACCCATGAAAAAGTTTGTTTCTCGCGACTAAGCCTCGTTTGAACTGACTTATGATTAGATCGTCTTTAAAGCGCAGTTCATGTTTTAGCATCTCTAAGACTCTGCCCAACGTGCTGGATTCAATAATTTCTAAAGCCTTTGCAGCCGCCTTCGGGTCCTGTTCGTTGTACCAATTGTTGTTATGTCCCTTACTAGCCAACACAACGGTGCCGAGTGCGACTTCGAAGAGCTGCGCCGCTTCTGCAGTAATTCCGAACTTTGCATAGAGCTGATCTCTGGTCGCCATACGAAAACCTATTTCAAGTTCAGAAACAAATAAAACAAGAAAAAAAGCCGCCCCTTTGTGGAGCGGCCCTTGTTTGTTCACCGATGTGCCGGGCTGAAGCCCGGCCTACGGATTATTCTACGATCTTCGACACAACGCCGGCGCCGACGGTGCGGCCGCCTTCGCGGATCGCAAAGCGCAGGCCGTTTTCCATCGCGATCGGTGCGATCAGTTCAACGCCGAACGACACGTTGTCGCCGGGCATGACCATCTCGGTGCCTTCCGCCAGGGTCACGGTGCCGGTCACGTCAGTCGTACGGAAGTAGAACTGCGGACGGTAGTTCGCGAAGAACGGGGTGTGACGGCCGCCTTCTTCCTTGGTCAGGATATAGGCTTCGGCTTCGAACTTGGTGTGCGGTGTCACC
>NZ_JBQFYX010000020.1:0-60471 GCF_056541885.1 Ruegeria sp. AF7
ATCCGAAATCGGCATCATCGCAGAGCCAATGATCCCAAACGCATGTTCAATACCATGCATCTGCAAAACCTTAACAAAGGCCTCTTCCGTCGTCATCTTCATAGGGGTGTTCTCCAAGCAAGAGTGAGAAAACCGGGCACCGGGACCCGGGGGTTGATATGGTTTTGGCGTAAGGGTGCGACCTGCGTTAGGGCCAGACGCGTCTGCGGAATATGTCCAGTGCGATCTCAGGCAGACCGGATGGCATCCGCGATCAGTTCGACGCCGGGGCCTATGCGGTTGGTCGAAATAGAAGAGTACCCGAGGCGGTAGAAATTCTGCGGCCTGTCGGGCCCCGAGAAAAACGGAGCACCCGGTTCGATATGAACACCCTGGTTCTGCAGCTTTAGCGCAAGCTGCGTTGTGTTGACGTGCTCGGGGGCCGACATCCACATTGATGAGCCACCCATTACGCCCCGCCCGGCCACTGTCAGCCCGCTTTCTTCGATGGCTTTGTCCATCGCATCGCGCCGCTCTTGCAGGGCTTTCGACATACGTCGGATCTGAGCGTCGTAATGGCCCAATGACAGAAAATACGCTGCCGTGCGCTGAATATGACCCGGAGGGTGGCGCAGGACCAACGAGCGAAGAGCACGTGCTTCGCGGATGAAAGGCTCGGATCCGACCATGTATCCAAGCCGCAATCCCGGAAACAGCGACTTGGAAAAACTGCCGACGTAAATCACGCGCCCATCCCGATCCATGGACTTGAGTGCAGGCGAAGGTGCGCTGCGAAAGGCCATTTCGAATTCATAGTCGTCCTCGACAACCATTGCATCCAGATCGCGTGCCCGATCCAGTAGCTTGTTGCGGCGGTCGATCGGCATCGTCGCGGTTGTCGGGCTTTGATGGCTGGGGGTGGTAAAGATGACATCTGCTTCGTCGGGGATCGCTTCTGGTGGCAAGCCGTCGCGATCGACGCTCAGGGGGGTCACAGCGCAGTCCCAGTGGTTCAAAAGGCTTCGCAGCGCGTAGTAGCAGGGATCTTCGATTACGGCCGTGCGTTTGTGTGTCAGCAAGATGCGTGAGGCCAGCCAAAGCGCGTTCTGCGCGCCCAGGGTGATCAAGATCTCTTCGGGGCGGGCGACGATACCACGGCGCGGCAGGGTGTGGCGCGCGATGAATTCGATTAGCAACGGATCATCCTGATCCACGTAATCCCCTGTCAGCGAATCGAAGTCTTTGTGCCCCAATGCGCGAACCGCGCATAATCTCCAGTTGGCGTGATCAAACAGGGTTCGGTCGGCCTGACCGTAGATGAACGGATAGCGGTATTCGCGCCAATTGCTGGGTTTCGGCAGGACGTCGCTGTCCAGAAAGCGGCGCGCCAATGCCCTGTCCCAGTCGACAGATTCCGTGCCGCGCTGCACGGGCGAGTATTTGGGCGGAACCGGTGCGTTTTGCGAGACGTAATATCCTGACCGGCCCTTTGCCGTCAGATAATCATTGGCCAGCAACTCGGTATAGGCAAGCGTCACCGTGATGCGGCTGACGCCCAGATGTGCGGCCAGCTTTCGCGAGGATGGCAGTTTTTCCCCCACGTGAAAGCGACCGGACAGAATGCCCTCGGCAATCATCTGCTGGATCTGGGCCTGCAACGTGCCCTGACCGTTGAGCTCAAGAAAGAATGTTTCGACCGATATCCCCATGCCTGCTTATAGGTTGGACTTAAGGCAGGGGCAATCTGGACTTACAGTGTCATGAAAAATTTTCCCAAGGTGGGTTGACCAGGGTCCTTTGTGAAACTACAAAACTAGAGATCTAGTTTAATGGAGGCAACTCATGTGGGAAACTGCTGCTGCCGGATTTTCCGCCATGGGTTCGGAAGCCCGGCTGAAAGTCCTCAAGACGCTAGTGCGGGCTGGTGAGGCCGGTCTGACCGTTGGCGAAATCCAGAACCGGACGGGGATTGCCCCGTCGACTTTGGCGCACCACCTGCGGTTTCTTGCAGCCGGAGGTGTGGTTGAGCAGGAAAAGATCGGTCGCACCACGATCAACCGGGCCTGTTATGACGAATTGAAGACGCTGGCGCAGTTCATTCTTAGCGAATGCTGCGCTGACGCGGTTGGAAAGGCGGCCAACGATGGCTGAATTGACGCAATCCCCCCGAACGACCGCCAAAGGTGCGCTTGAGATGATCAAGACGCCCTGGGCATTGATCGTCGCCATTCTTGTGGCGGTGGCCGTTCTCGACCCCGGCAACCTGCGTGAGGTTGCGAGTTTTGCAGTCAGGGCCTTAGCGCATACAGGACAATACATCTTGTTTGCCGTGCTTCTGTTGTCATATCTCAAGGCAACCGGGGCCGAGGTGATGGTGGCGCGCGCTTTTGAAGGGCGCGAAACCCGGATGATCTTTCTGGCCGCCCTGTTCGGCGGCCTCGCACCATTTTGTTCTTGCGAAGTCATTCCCTTTATTGCGGGCTTGCTTGCACTCGGAGCGCCGCTGTCGGCCGTGATGGCGTTCTGGCTCAGCTCGCCATTGATCGACCCACCGACGCTTTTGATTACGGCAGCCGCGCTGGGGTGGCCCTTTGCCATCGGTAAAGCGGTTGCAGCCGTTGCGCTTGGCCTGTTCGGCGGGTTCGCGGTTCGGTTGCTGATGCGGCAGGGGGCGTTTGCGCAGCCTTTGCGCGAATACAAGCCTGCCGGGTGTTGTGGATGTGGTCCGAAAGCGGATGACACGCCGGTCTGGAAGTTCTGGCAAGAGCCCGAGCGTCGCGTTCGGTTCCGTTCGGAATTCGTGCACAACGGGCTGTTCCTGCTGAAGTGGCTGGCGCTGGCCTATGTGCTCGAAGCTTTGTTGGTCAACTATGTGCCTGCGGACCTGATCGCTGGCGTCGTTGGCGGAGAAGGCGTGCTGCCGATCATTGTCGCCGCGCTGGTGGGGATGCCGGCCTATCTGAACTCTTACGTCGCGCCGCCGCTGCTGGCGGGTCTGATCGATCAGGGCATGACCGCGGGGGCTGCGATGTCGTTCATGGTTGCGGGAGCCGTCAGTTCCATACCGGCGATGGCCGCAGTCTGGTCATTGGTCAAACCGCGCGTGTTTGCCGCCTACCTGAGCCTTGGTGTGGGGGGCGCAATAATCGCAGGTATCATCTTTCAGGTGGTTTGAATGAAAAAGCTGCCCGATGTCAGCATCGGGTGGCCTTATTTCGTTGGTTATCTCGATCAACCGGATTCGCAGAGGCTGGGCAGTTTGAATCGATACCGGGCTTCACCGCTTTTAACGTAAACGCGTTTTTCCACGCAGGCCGTCGTTCCAACGGTTTGTGAAATCTGCGACTCGGTCGACGTAATCGACGTGGCCGATCCATCGGGCAGGCGAACCGAGGCCACGACGCCGTTCTTCAGGTCCCCGTTCACCGGCGTCGCGGACAGAACCGGTACGATCAGGAAAGCCTCGTGCTCGTGTTCGCCTTCGTCCCCCAACAGAAACAAGGTGGTAACGATGGCAATCATGACAATACCGCCCGCCAGACCCAGCCCCCATGTCCTGAGAAAGGCATAGATCGTTACGGCGCGGTGCGGGCCGAAAATCGCAGAAAGTATGTTCAGCATGACAAGTCCGTCAAAAAAGCCCCAGCCGTTCCGACCGGGGCTGATTGCCTGTTACAGACGAGGATCATCCTCGTCTTCATCATCCGCCCCGCCTTTGGGCAGGTTAAAGAAGCTGTCGGCGTCGATAACAGGCTCGTCGTCTTTTTCATCCGACCGGTCATCGGACAGCGAGAAGGTCTCCAGACCTTCGATCGCGGTCGGGATTTTCGGCGCGGCATCCATTTCGAGCGACTGCTCGGTCGAAACCAGCTTGCGACGCTCGTCATCGCTCATCACGCCGCCTTCGGCCGCTTTCTTGGCTGCGGCCTTCTGCACGATCGCATCCAGTTCGGACTGTTTGCACAGGCCCAGCGCAACCGGGTCGATCGGCTGCATGTTCGAGATATTCCAGTGGGTGCGCTCGCGGATCGACTGGATGGTCGGCTTGGTGGTGCCAACCAGCTTGGCGATCTGGCCATCGCTGAGTTCGGGGTGGAACTTGACCAGCCACAGGATCGAGTTCGGACGGTCCTGACGCTTGGACAGCGGGGTATACCGCGGGCCACGGCGCTTTTCTTCGCCGGATGCCGCCGGGTTGAACTTGAGCTTCAGCTTGTGCAGCGGGTTGTTCTGCGCGGCGTCGATCTCATCCTGGGTCAGCTGGTTGTTTGCGATCGGGTCAAAGCCCTTTACGCCTGCGGCCACATCGCCATCGGCGATGCCCTGCACTTCCAGTTCGTGCATCCCTACGAAATCCGCGATCTGCTTGAAGCTGATCGTGGTGTTGTCCACCAGCCATACGGCGGTTGCCTTGGCCATAAGCGGTTTTGCCATCAGCCCGTCTCCTATACATACATCTTTCCCGTCGCCGGAATTCGGCGGCCCCTTGGTCTTGGGGCAGGTTTCCGTTGTCGGGGAACTTGGCCCGTATATAGTCGCCACGCAGCAAGAAGGGAAGAGGCGAATGCGCTGGGTCGTATTGTGGGTCTTCAGCGCGATGACAGCGCTGGCCGAAGGTGAAAAAGCAGGTGAGTTCGACTATTACGTCCTGTCTCTCAGCTGGTCGCCCAACTGGTGCGCCCGTGAAGGGGACGCGCGCGGGTCAGACCAATGTGACGACCGGCACGACCACGGATGGATCCTGCACGGGCTCTGGCCGCAATTTCATCAGGGCTGGCCATCCTTCTGCCGCTCGCCCGAGGCGCCGCCAACACGCCGCATGACGCGGGAAATGGAAGATATTCAGGGTAGTGCGGGCCTTGCATGGCATCAGTGGAAGAAACACGGCACCTGTTCGGGGCTATCTGCGCCCGACTATTTCGCCCTGTCCCGGCGTGCCTATGACGCTGTCGAACGCCCGCAGGTCTTCCGCAAGCTGGACGCATCCGTCAAACTGCCGGCTTCGGTGGTCGAGGATGCGTTTTTGAAAGCCAATCCGGAACTGGAGCGCGATATGATCACGGTCACCTGCAAACAGGGCTATATCGAAGAGGTCCGCCTATGCCTGTCGCGCGACCTTGATCCGGTGCCATGCGGCCGCGATGTAATTCGCGACTGCACCGCCAAGGACGCGCTGTTCGATCCGATTCGCTAGAGCTTCTTGTTCTGGCAGTCCCGCGCATAGTCCAGCGCCTTGGCGGTGCCTTTCAGATCAATCGCCATCACCACCTCACCTGCGGGATTGTAAACCGTCATCGTCTTGTTCTGGGCAATCGCGGTGACGAAATTCCGGTCGGTAAAAAACACCGTCGCACCGGGCACTTTGCGTTCATTGAACCCGATAGCGGTGGCATCAAAGCTCTTGCCGTCCAGTTCGAACCGGATGGGATAGCTCTCACCTTGCTTAATGTCGCCCCAGGCCTTGTTGTAAACGGCGAAATACCCGCGATTATCCAACGCGTCATAGCCCAGCCGCACGACCGAGAGGTCCTGATAGACCGTCTGGATCAGGCACCCGTTCCCAAGCGCGGGGTCCATCATAATGTTCCAGCCTTCGACGAAGCCCTTGTCGACCAGTTCCTGCGACAGGGCAGCGGTTGCGGTGAAGGCGGCGAAGGTAATGGCGAGAAGGCGGGTCATGGGCGGCTCCAAAATAATCGCTGAGTTTACCTATCCTTAGAGTAGTTCCATGGTCATCCAAAGTCGCTTTTTTGTCACCGCGACTGTTCTGACAACGATGATGAGTACAACATGAGTTTCGAACCCAAGCAATTTGTTCAGGTCACTATGGTTTCAACTCCGTTTGAAAGATGAAACACGCAACCCTGAGTTCGGGGTAGCTGTAGCAACTTGTCCAGATCGAGACCCAACCAAAGCCCTCTTAGCACCAAGGACGTGACGCCGTGGGTTACTATGATCGCAGGTTCATCTTGTTCCTTCAGAAATGAGTCTACTCTACCGCAGATATCATCAAAGCTTTCTCCACCCGGGCTGCGGAAGAACCAATGAAAGCTTTCATAGGAACAATCGATTTGCTCTCGGATGAAATCACGCGTTGCGCCTTCCCATTGCCCAAACGCGATTTCCATAAGCCGTTCATCATGTATCAACTCATGATGAGGCGTTGTTGCCAAGCGGGCGGTATGCATTGCTCTCTTTTGCGGGCTGACGAAAACGCGCAAAGGTGCATTCGGTATTCGCCTGAGTATCTCATTTTGTTTCCGGGCCTGAGACTTGCCAATTTCCGTCAACGGCGAATTCTTGCGCCCTTGGAACTTCCCCAGTGTGTTCCATTCGGTTTCGCCATGTCGCAGCACAAAAAGATCTGGATAATTGTTCAAGATGTGTACCTGAATTGAATACCGTTTGAGATGCCGTTCGTGCTGACTCTTTATCAGGGACGTTGATTTATAGATGCTGACCTAAATTTCCTTGCGCGCCCGGAGCGCCGCCGTGATCGTTCCGTCATCCAAATAATCCAACTCTCCGCCGATGGGCACGCCTTGCGCCAGTGAGGTCAGGCGCACCTGACCTTCCAGCTGGTCCGCGATGTAATGGGCGGTGGTCTGACCGTCGACGGTGGCGTTCAGGGCAAGGATCACTTCGGTGATCCCTTCGGCCAGGACCCGATCCTTGAGGCGGGGAATGCGCAGCTCGTCCGGGCCGACCCCGTCCAGTGCAGACAGCGTGCCACCCAGCACGTGATAGCGGCCTTTGAAGACGCCTGACCGCTCCATCGCCCAGAGGTCGGCGACGTCCTCGACCACGCAGAGTTCGCCGGTCGCTCGGGCCTCACTATTGCAGATGTCACAGATATCGGTGGTGCCTACGTTGCCGCAATTCAGGCATTCGCGGGCGGTGACGGCCACTTGCTGCATAGCGTCTGACAGGGGCGTCAGCAGCAAGGCGCGTTTGCGGATCAGGTGCAGCACCGCGCGGCGGGCCGAGCGCGGGCCCAGCCCCGGCAGTTTGGCCATCAGGTCGATCAGATTGTCGATTTCGCTGTTCGTTCCCATGGCCTGTCCTGCTTTGCGCCGGAGGGAGCCTCCGGCGGGAGTATTTGGGAAAAGATGAAGCTTAGAACGGTAGCTTGATGTCTTTGGGCAGGCCCATGCTTTCGGTCAGCTTGCCCATCTCTTCCTGTGAACGTTCGGCAGCTTTGGCCTGAGCGTCCTTGATCGCGGCCAGGATCAGGTCTTCGACCACTTCCTTGTCGTCGCCGTTGAAGATCGACGGATCAATGTCCAGCCCCTTGAGTTCACCCTTGGCTGTAGCTGTTGCCTTGACCAGTCCTGCACCGGATTCGCCGACAACCATCATGTTGTTCAGTTCTTCCTGCATTTCGGTCATCTTGGTTTGCAGGTCTTGTGCGGATTTCATCATCTTGGCCATGTCGCCCAGACCGCCAAGCCCGCCGAGTCCTTTCAGCATCAGTCGTCTCCTGTGTTTCTGTTTGGTTCTAAATACGGACCGCAGGCAGGCGGCACAAGAGGTCTCCCGCCTGTCCAGATCAGAGCGTCGCGGACCGATCATTTATGCGCTTGCATTCCCTCCCTCAGTTGCATGGTGGAGGGGCGTGAGTATGCTGGTTTCTTGAAGCGTGGACCTGCGGGCTGAGGGGCTAATCCTCTTCGAAGGGGTCCCATTCATCTTCGACCTCGGGAAGGGCCTCGGTCTCAACCTTGGCGGCGCGCTGCTCCGGTGTTTCGATCCGAATGATCTTTGCCTTGGGGAATTGCGTCAGAACGGCCTGAACCAGCGGGTGTTCTTCGGCCTCGGCTTTCAGGGCAAGTTCGGCCCGGTCCCGTACTTCCGCAATGGTCGCCGCATCTCCGTCCGAGACAATGGAGACGGCCCACCGATTGCCGGTCCATCGTTGCAGGGCAGAGCCCAATCGCGACGCCAAATCCGACGGTGCCTGAGGCGTCGGGGTGAATTCGATCCGGCCGGGCTGATACGACACAAGGCGCACGCCGCTTTCCACCTCGACAAGCAGTTTCACATCGCGGTTTGTGCGGATCAGTTCCACCACATGCCCGAAGGTTGGATAGCGGGCCAGGGCCGTCTGTGCATCCTGCGACAGTGCGGCAACCGGTGCGCCACCCGCTCCGCGCGGGGGCGATGTATAAGCAGGCGGCGGGGTCGCGTTGGATTGCGTTGCCACCGGGGCCTGTCGCGACATTGACATGCCTCCGCCCGGCCCGCCGGGAGGCGGAGGCGGGGTGTCTTGCAGCCGTTTGATCAGCTCTTCGGGGCTGGGCAAATCAGCGACATGCGTCAGCCGGATAACGGCCATCTCGGCGGCCATCATCGCGTTGGGCGCCGCAGAGACTTCTTCCAGCGCCTTCAGCAGCATCTGCCACATCCGGGTCAGAACCCGCATCGGCAAAGCCTCGGCCATGTGCTGGCCCCGTGTGCGTTCGTCGGGGGAAACCGTCGGGTCTTCGGCCGCGTCAGGTGTGATCTTTACGACGGACACCCAATGCGTGATTTCGGCCAGATCGCGCAGCACGGCCAGAGGGTCCGCGCCTTCCGCATATTGCCCGCTCAGTTCAGTAAGCGCCCCTGCCGCGTCACCGCGCAGGATCATGTCCATCAGGTCCAGAACCCGACCACGATCCGCCAGACCCAGCATCGCACGGACCTGATCCGCCGTCGTCTCTCCGGCCCCGTGCGAGATTGCCTGATCCAGCAATGAGGTCGCGTCGCGGGCCGACCCTTCTGCAGCGCGGGTGATCAACGCCAGCGCGTCGTCGGCGATCTGCGCGCTCTCGGCCCCGGCGATCTTGCGCAGCAGGCCGATCATGTCTTCGGGCTCGATCCGGCGCAGGTCAAAGCGCTGACACCGCGACAGAACCGTGACCGGCACTTTGCGAATCTCGGTGGTCGCGAAGATGAATTTCACATGTGCGGGCGGTTCTTCCAACGTCTTGAGCAGCGCGTTGAATGCGCTGGTCGAGAGCATGTGAACCTCGTCGATGATGTAGATCTTGTAGCGCGCACTGGCGGCGCGATAGCGTACACTGTCGATGATCTCGCGGATATCGTTGACGCCGGTACGGCTGGCGGCATCCATTTCCATCACATCGACATGGCGGCCTTCCATGATGGCGACACAATGTTCGCACTGACCGCAGGGTTCGGTTGTGGGGCCACCGGTTCCGTCGGGTCCGATGCAGTTCATGCCCTTGGCGATGATCCGCGCCGTGGTCGTTTTACCCGTCCCGCGAATGCCGGTCATGATAAAGGCCTGCGCGATCCGGTCGGCCTCGAAAGCGTTTTTTAGGGTGCGCACCATGGCATCCTGACCCACCAGATCGGCAAAGGTTTCCGGACGGTATTTGCGGGCGAGAACCTGATAGGCGGGGCTGGGCGTGTCTGTCATGTCTTCTCGCTCGGATTCGGTGCTTCGGCACAGCGTAGTGGCGGCGGCAGTCCGCGTCCACTGTGGGGCGCGATGATTTTTTGTTTCAGGAACGGGCTGGTTTCCAACTAAACTGGACCAGCGGATTTAATGACTCATTTCTTAAAGAGTACCTTGGGGGAGGACGCACTTCATGTCGCAGTTGGTCATCTTTGCTCTGCAGGTCGGAGGCGGGACGCTTGCCCTTACTTCAATGCCCGGTCGTGGCGGGGATTACGCCACCGATCTGGATACGATTGCGGCGTGGAAACCGGGCCTTGTGATTTCAATGACGACGGATGTCGAAATGCTTCAGGATGGCGCGCAGCACTTTGGCAGCGACATCCAAAGCCGGGCCAGCCGGTGGGTTCACCTGCCGATCGAAGATTTTGGAGCGCCAACGCAAGCGGTTCAGAAGGCCTGGCCAGAGGTCAGCGCCACGGCCCGACATGCACTGTCGGGTGGTGGCCGGGTCCTAGTGCACTGCCGTGGTGGGTGCGGCAGGTCCGGGATGATTGTTCTGCGACTGATGGTTGAATGCGGTGAACGCGCCAGTGACGCACTGGACCGCCTGCGGGCCGTACGCCCGTGCGCTGTCGAAACCGATGCGCAGCTGGCCTGGGCGTCCCGGATCACGCCGGCACAGGTGGAAGTGGGATCAAGCTGAAAGCTGCTGAGGTGCGTAACCGAATTTCGGGGGTCGGATCGTTGAAACCTCGATCATGGCGCAAGGCGGGTTCGCGACAATGCCCGAGGGCAGCGTGCTGAATTTAGGTCCGAAGATCAAATCGGCATAGGCATCCAGATCCCGAATTGCTGTATCAGGGTGCGCCCCGCAGAAAACGCGAACGCTGTCGGATCGCGCTCGGATCGCTGCCATGCACCCCTCCGCGCAATGTGACAGCGCGCTGTAACCTTCAAATTCGAAATCCTCGCTGGTGGCCGAAACCGCCTGCGCCATGGCTTCGGAAATCGAGCGGGCCAGTCGCGCCAAAGCCGGGCAGGTTTTGCCCGTCCGCTGGCACACAGTTGCGCTGTATTCGTGTGATTTTGTCTTCCAGATCATCCTGCGCCCTCCGCGCGTGGTGGGCTGGATATTGGAGCAGGTGGGACAGCATCTCGCTGTCAGGACCTGCCCGGACACCCCGCCCGAGTTTCGGTTTCAGTTCCGATGGCAGGTCTCCTGACTTGCGGGTCATTGCTCTGCCGACCTTCCCAGCCCATGGGCCAGTGGTATTTCGGCATTGCTTACCGCTTACAGTTGCGGGGGCAGTCGCGGACTTGGTTGATATCTGTGTGACCAGACAAACCGCACCGTGTTCCCTTTTCATCCCGACCTCTTGTGGGGGCCGGAAACCATCACACAACCGCTAGCGCCTGATCGCGTTCCGAGTCAAGCCGATCTTTAGGCCGGACGTTTGGTCATGCTGGATGCGGATTATGTTCCGGCTTAGTGTCGTCGGCATCGAAGGCAGGCAAACCGATTGTTTCAGCGAAAGCCGGGGATCATGTTGGATACGGAACAGACGGTGTTGATCGAAGATTTCCGCTTTCCGTCAGGGTCCGTGACCTTGTCGGCGCGGTTGCATCGGCCAGTGGGTGAGCCGGAAACCGTTGTCGTGCTGAACAGTGCCACGGGTGTGCCGCGTGACTATTATCAACACTTTGCGCGATGGCTGGCTACCGAGCGGGGGATAGCTTGCCTGACCTATGACTATCGGGACTACGGGCTTTCTTTGGTCGGCCGCCTGAAAGACGCAACTGCAACAATGGCGGATTGGGCGTTGATCGACATGCCAGCGGCACGGGCCGAAATGCGCAGGCGGTTTCCAAAGGCGCAGCAGTGGACCATCGGCCATTCCGTCGGCGCGATGCTGGGGCCGGTGCAGCCGGATATCGACCAGATCGACCGAATGATCGGTGTGTGTTCGGGGCTGGTGACTTTGAAAGATCACCCATGGCCCTATCGGGGGTTGGCAGGGCTGTTCTGGTATGGCCATGCACCGCTGATGGTGCGGGCGCTTGGGTATCTGCCCGGCAAAGCGATCGGGTTTGGTTCGGACCTGCCCGCCTCGGTCTACTGGCAATGGCGCAAATGGTGTACAGCTCCTCTTAGCTACATTCCCGAGATCGGGCAGAATTTGCCTGATGCGCATTGGGGCAGTTCTGGAACACCTGTGGATCTGTTCACGTTCGAAGATGACCAGATGGCTCCGCCCGAGGCAGTTTGGCGCCTTGCCGATCTGTACGGCCCCGAGGCCAGACGCCACCTTCTGAAGCCTGCTGAATTCGGACTGCCGGAAATAGGCCATATCGGAGCATTTGCCCGTCGCAATGCAGCGGTCTGGCCGCGCCTGATCGCCTGATCAGACGCGACGCAGGTTTTCCTAACACCTTGCAGTTATGGCCGTTTGCGAAGCTTCTTGTCCTGCATGACACCGCGCACCATCTTGCCGAACGCCTTGTCCCGCGCCCGCGATTGGGCAACGGTTTCCGAGTTTCGCTGATCTTCACGCCGCAGCTTGCGCCAACGGTCCAGCCGCGCCGGATCAAGCACGCCTTCGTCGATTGAGTTCTGCACGGCACAGCCGGGCTCGGTCTCGTGCTGACAATCCGAAAAGCGGCAGCTTTGGCTAAGCTCTGTGATGTCCGAGAATACGTCGTCGATCCCGTCCTGAGCGTCCAGCAAGCGCAATGCGCGCATTCCGGGCGTGTCGATCAACCATCCACCGTTTCTCATCGGGTGCAACGCACGCACCGTTGTCGTGTGCCTGCCCCGTGCGTCGTCTTCGCGAATTCCAGACGTGGCGAGGTTTTGATCTGTCATGGTGTTGCTGAGCGTCGTTTTACCCACGCCCGACGACCCGACCAGCGCGCCGGTCTGGCCTTTGGGACACCATGCCAGAACCTTTTCGACATCTGCCGGATCCCGAGCGTTGATCGCCAAAACCGTCAAAAACGGGTCCAGAGATTCCACTTGTCCCGAGAAACTTCCGGGATCATCCGACTGGTCAGCTTTCGTCAGGACAACGACCGGATAACATCCGGCCTGGTGCGCAAGAACCAGATAACGTTCCAGTCGGGGAAGGTTGAAGTCCGCATTGCACGAGCTGACAATGAACAATACATCGACATTGGCCGCAATCAGTTGGGTTGCGGCGCCTGTACCGGCAGCTCTGCGTTGCAGCAGGCTGCGCCGGTCCAGAAGGTGGCGCACGCGGTTTTCGGCGTCTGCAATGACCCAATCTCCGACGGCATATGAACCGGTCGGATTATCCGGTGTCAGCAAAGGGATTTCACCATCCGGGCTCAGCCCGATCAGACGGTCCCGATGTACCGATGCGATACGAAAGGGCGTGTCAGAAGGAAAAGCTGCGTGTTGCGCTGCAAAGTGAGAGGACCATCCCAGGTCCGAAAGCGTATAAGACATTTATCTGCCTGTTTTCAGAAACAACAATGCCAACGGATAGCAATCGCGCATCCGCAGGTCGTGTGTTCAGGCAGTCAGGTGATTCCGGTGAATCAGAACCAGTCTGCCCGAAGGGTTTTCAATACAATCATAAAGCCCTCCTGCGGCTATGGTTCACGAAGTGAGAGGTTGGACATCGACCCAAGCGGGGCTCGTTGTGGCTGCTTCCTTCCGGACCTGACCAGGTTGGCGAGGCGCTCGCCCGCGCCAACCTCTCGACTCCGGATATAGGGAAGGCATCGGGAAAAGACAACCCGTCAGAGCGTCAGGCGGATTCGTTCAAATCCCCTGCCATCCGAGCCCAGCAGCACGGGATCGAACCTGCGTAACTCATCCAGATATTTCAGGGCGCCCGGACCTGTTCGAAGAATTGTCGCCACGCCCCGCTGCGGCATCAGCGAGAACGGGTAGGGCTGCTTGGCGATCGGATCGGGCGGAAGGTGCTGTGACAGGTAATCCCGCACAAGGTCCTTGATGCTCAACGGTGGCAGGCTGATCTGCTCTGTCGTTGTCGCATGCGCAAAATGCCCGCCTCCGCTGGCGCGGTAATTGTTCAGCGCCATAACGAATATCTGCTCCGGTCGAACGGGATGGCCTGCATATGTCAGATCACTGATCCGCCTGTGGTCGGGATGGATCATTTTCCCCTGCGCATCGTATCGCGGCGGCTGCGTGGGGTCGATCTGATAAGACAGTCCAAACACGATGTCGAAATTGTACCCGGCCCGTTCAGGGTTGATCAGTTCGGGTTCGGAACCAGACTTTAACTGGTTGAATACGCTGGCTGACATCTCCAACCAGTCCAGCAGGTGCGCACCGCTGATCCGGATTGCGCGCAACTCGTTGGGAAACACATGCAGATCCGCGACATGGCGTAGACATATCTCTCCGGCGGGTACCTCGGTATAATGGCGGGGTCCTGCGCGCCCGCCGGATTTGGCAGGCGAAACAACCGACAATGTCGGCAGACCCGCCAGATCGGTTCCCTGCAAGAACGGGCGCAGTGCGGCGGCTTGCGCTGCAGCTACAAGGGTCAGCCCGCGATCCGGCGCACAGCAACTGAAATAGCTGTGTAATGTATCCGGGATATGTGCCACCGGTGCGGCAACGGATTGACGGGTCATACGATGCGCCACCTCACACAGGACCGCAATTTCACTGTCTTCCCCGACGGCTGTGCCGTTGCTGATAACCGGACGCAGTTCGACGCGGCTATCCCGGATTTGCACTTTGCCGTCCGGCCCGGCGGTCACGGCCAAATCGATAACCCCCAGGTAAGAGCCCGCTGATCCCGGCATGACAACGGGCGTTCCATGTACCAGCCCCGTCAGGTGATCGACCATCGGGGTATTGGCATGGCCCTCTCCTGGAAGTGTCAGGTGAGTGTGCCCGGCTACAATGGCATCGATGCCTTTGATCGCGGCCAAGGGTATCACGGCGTTTTCCATCCCCGCCACCGGTGCGGTGCCCCCAAGGCCGGAATGAGCAAGCGCCACGATGATATCACACCCCTCGTCGCGCAATGTCTGCGTCAGGGACTTTGCCGCAACCAGGATATCCTCGACGACGATATCGTCATCCAGATTATGCGCCTCCCAACAGGCCGTTTGCGGCGGAAGAACCGAGAAGATGCCGATGCGAACAGGAATGTCTTTACCGTTCAAAGACACAGTGCGGTTCAGAACGATATGCCGCTGCCAGGGCTGAGGTCCGCGCGTGCGATACAGGTTGCTGCAAATAACCGGGCAGGGGGCTTGCGTCAGGATGTTGTCCAATGTCGCCAGCCCGAACCCGAAATCATGGTTGCCCAGCCCGATCGCGTCATAATCCAAGGCTTTGAACGCCTTCATCATCGGATGGGCAGTGCCACTTTTTGCTGCCCAATCGCCCATTGGGGTTCCCTGCAACGAATCCCCGTTGTCAAACATCAGCACCAGCGCGTCCTTGGCCTCTTGCCGGGCTGCGCGGATCAGGCTGGCGGTGCGTGTCAATCCAATCGTCTGGTCTGGCGTGTCAGTGTAATAGTCAAAACCGGTCAGGTTCATATGCAGGTCGGTTGTGGCCAGAATGCGAATTTTCCCACTGTCACCAATGGGCTGTACCTGCGTCGAGAAGGGGATCTTCACTTTGAGTATTCTGCTATTGAATGTGGGTATTGATTAAATCCATCAAAATTCACTCTAGATGATTTTTCCGAGGCCACCATGCGGCTTTTCGGCGGCAGGCTGGCGGATTTTCTGCCCCTGAATAGCCATTGCAACACAGGCCGAGACGTGGCAGCCCTGTGCGCAAGACCAAAAGGAAATCCAATGAAAAACGCAGAGCAGGTAACCTTCGGGGGGTCGGGCCTTGATCGGGCGGCGCAGTATCGCGGAGATGCGAACAAGCTGGCCGAGGCGATGCACAACCCGGCCGCGCAGTGTGTCTTGCTATGGCGCGGAAAGCTGCTGGTACAGGGTGAGGGGCTGGACCAGCTTGCGATGATCCCGATGACGCACCCGCTGATTAGCAATGGTCCCGGCGGCGTCATTGAATCCCCGGTGTTTTTGGGTCTGTGCGCTGACAGTTCCCCCGTGTTTGCCGTTGATATTTCCGCATGGACAGCCGAGGGGCTGGATCTAACAGGTCTGGGCGCGTTCGTGGACAAGTCCGAACAACAGCACCCGGAGTTACCGCAAGGCCACGTGTTTGCCGAGCTGCGCCGGATCATGACACGGCTGTCGGCACGCGACGCGGAACTGGCGGCCACGTCTAAGGCAATAATCGGGTGGCATGAAACACATCGCTATTGCGCCCGATGTGGTGCCGCCAGCGAGGTGTCGCAGGGGGGATGGCAGCGCAGTTGCCCGTCCTGTGGCGGGCAGCACTTTCCGCGCACCGATCCGGTTGTGATCATGTTGATCACGCATGGAGACAGCGTGCTGATGGGCCGGTCTCCGGGTTGGCCTGATGGGATGTTTTCCTTGTTGGCGGGATTTGTTGAGCCCGGCGAAACACTTGAGGCAGCAGTGCGCCGCGAAGTGATGGAAGAGGCGGGCGTGCCGGTGGGTGCGGTTTCGTACCTGTCCAGTCAGCCCTGGCCATTTCCGGCGTCATTGATGTTTGGATGTGCAGGTGAGGCGCTGTCACGCGACATCGTGATCGACCCGGTCGAAATAGAAGAGGCGATGTGGGTCAGCAAACCCGAAATGATGCAGGCCTTTGCCGGTGATCATCCCCGGTTGTTGCCGGCTCGCAAGGGGGCTATCGCTCATTTTCTGCTTCAGAACTGGCTTGCAGATACTCTGGACTGAGGAAACATTGGCTCAGCAATAAAACAGCAAAGGTCATTATGCAGTTTTCAGCGCGAGAAGATATCGAGGCCCCCATCCAATCGGTATTCGACATGGTGTCGGATTTTGAACGATTCGAGCGTATGGCAATGCGCCGTGGCATCGATGTGCGCCGTTTGGGCGGTGGCACAGCGGTGACGGCCGGAACCGAATGGAATACGGAGTTCAAGCTGCGCGGAAAGCCGCGTCAGATGTCGGTGGTGATGACGGATTTCGACAGGCCTTCGCAAATGCGATTTGACGCTGCCAGCAAGGGCATTACCGGGTTCACGACCGTGGATTTTCTGGCCCTGTCCCCGCGCCGGACTCGCCTGAGCGTTGAAATGTCACTCGCCGCCAAGTCCCTGCCGGCACGGTTGCTGTTGCAATCCATGAAACTGGGGCAATCCAGATTTCGCAAGCAGTTTCAGGTGCGTCTCAGCGAATTCGCACGCGAGTTGGAGCAGAGGCACCTGCATGGGGCGTGAACGGCGTCTGCCGGGCTGATTGGGGCAAGGCTTGGGAATGAAACCTCGGATGTCGCACATTATTTTCTGCACGGCGCATCAAGCAGTGGAAAATCGACGATCGCACAGGCATTGCAGCTGAAGACAGAGAAGCCGTTCTGGCATATTTCGATCGATCACCTGCGCGATTCTGGTGTTCTGCCGCTTGAACGCTATCGCCGTGACGAGTTCGATTGGACCGACGACAGATCGGCTGTCTTTGATGGGTTTCATCAGTCGCTGGCTGCTTATGCGGCCTCGGGCAACAATCTGATTTTGGAACATATTCTGGATACGCCGGGGTGGGCCAAAGATTTGCGCGACCTCTTCCGTCCGTTCGATGTTCTTTTCGTAGCTGTCCATTGCCCGGTTCCCGAGTTGAACGCGCGCGAACGATTGCGCGGCAACCGTCCGGTGGGAAGCGCCCAACGTGACCAATCCATGATCCACGCTGGCAGAGTTTACGATATCGAGATTGATTCGACGGACGGCATCGAAGCCAACGTGCAGGCAATTCTTCAAGCATGGCGCAATGACCTGCGCCAATCGGAATTCAGCCCGCTTTTCGCGTGACGCGTCAGCCGCGCGGATGTGCTGCCGGATAGACGCCCAGAACTTCGACATTGGTCGTGAAATGCTCAAGCTCGTCCATGGCCAGCTGCACGTTGCGGTCTTCGGGATGCCCGACGATATCCGCGTAAAACTGCGTCGCGGTAAAGGAGCCGTCGACCATATAGCTTTCCAGCTTGGTCATGTTGATCCCATTGGTGGCAAACCCGCCCATCGCTTTGTAAAGCGCAGCAGGGATGTTGCGGACCTGAAACACAAAGCTGGTGATCATCCCATGATCGCCCCGGCGGGACAAATCCGTTTCGCGCGACATGACAAGAAAGCGGGTCGTGTTGTCGTCATTATCCTCGATATGGCGGGCCAGAACGTTCAGGTTATAGATCTCACCGGCCAGCTCGCTGGCCAGCGCGGCTGAATGCGGATTGCCTTCCTCGGCCACTTCGCGGGCGGCGCGGGCGTTATCGGGGCTGACGCGGCCGCGAATGCCGTGTTCCTTCAGGAAACCCGCACATTGCGGCAGCAGTACCAGATGCGAATGCGCCTCGGTTATGTCTTCCAGTTTTGCACCCGGCACGGCAAGAAGGTTGATATGAACCCGGACAAAGGCCTCATCGATGATATGCAGCCCGCTGTGGGGTAACAGCCGGTGAATATCGGCCACCCGCCCATAGGTCGTGTTCTCGACCGGAAGCATTGCCAGATCCGCATCGCCTGAGCGGACCGATTCGATCACATCCTCGAAGGTGCGGCAGGGCAGGGCTTCCATATCTGGCCGAGCGTTGCGGCAAGCCTCGTGACTGTAGGCGCCGGGTTCCCCCTGAAAAGCAATGCGATTGGTCATTTGGTCGATTCCATGCAACAAGTTCGCGATTTGGTCGTTTCGTCGCGGTGTCTATACCTTGCCTCTCGCAAGGGGAAGCCTTAGACAGCTGCCCAGACAGCTGAAATGGACTCGCGATCAATGTTCGACACGATGACAGTAACCAAGGCCGCCGCAGGCCTGTTCGGCACATTCCTGGTGCTGCTTCTGGCCAAGTGGGGGGCGGATGTCCTCTATTCTTCCGGTGGCCATGGCTCGGCTGAGGCCGCCTACATTATCGAAACCGAAAGCTCGGGCGAAAGCGCGAACGGCGAAGAAGTGGTCTTTGAAGACCTGCTGGCCGCCGCAGACGTCGAGAGCGGCGCAAAAGTGTTCCGCAAATGCACCGCGTGCCACAAGCTGGAAGACGGCGCAAACGGCACCGGCCCCTACCTGTACGGTGTGGTTAATCGCCCGGTCGCCTCCGCCAACGGCTTCACGGGGTACTCGGCCGGTATGCAGGCGCATGGTGGCAACTGGACACCTGAAGCACTGGATGCCTTCCTGACCAAGCCCGGCAATTATATCTCGGGCACATCGATGAGCTTTGCCGGCCTGAAAAAGCCGCAAGATCGCGCTGACGTGATTGCCTATCTGCAGACAATCGGCAACTGATTGCCTGACCGATCAGAACCATTCAAAGCCGCTGCCGCAACGCAGCGGCTTTTTTGTCTGAAGAAACCTTCACAAAGTGCTCACGCATTCTAAACTTGAATCTGCACGTGCTGGCACTTTAGCTAGCGGTAACGACATTGACGGTGACAATGACCGAGAGGATGAGCCACATGATATCCCTGATGCCTGCTGCACGTGATCCTAAGGTAAGGCCATGGGTTGGCATTGTGGGGCTCTGTGCCGCGCTGATTGTTCCGCATACAGCACAGGCACTGGATGAGGGGGTCACCCGCAGCCACGGGTATTCGTATTTCGGAAATCTGGATTACCCGGCGGATTATGCGCATCTGAATTATGTGAATCCCGACGCCCCCAAGGGTGGCGAGCTTTCGCTGGCAGCCTCTGGAACGTTCGATTCCCTCAACCCCTATTCGCGAAAGGGGCGCGCCGGTGCGCTGACCACATTGCAATATGATCGCCTGTTTGAAAGTGCCGAAGACAGTGTCGGGCAGTATTACGGTGTAGTTGCGGAAAGTCTGGAATATGACGAAGGGCGCAATTACGTCATTTTCCATTTGCGCCCCGAAGCAACTTTTTGGGATGGCACGCCGGTCACGGCGGAAGATGTTGTCTACAGCCACCGTTTGTTCATCGAACAGGGCCTGCCGTCTTATGCGCAGGCCGTTGGCCGTATGGTGACAGGAGCCGAGGCGTTGGATGACCATACCGTAAAATTTACCTTCAATCCCGAAGTCACGCGCCGCAGCCTGATCGAAACCGTCGGCTCAACTCCTGTTTTCTCAAAAGCATGGTTCGAGGCGGATGAGACACGGCGATTGGATGAACCGCGGCTGGAAGTGGCGGTGGGCTCTGGCCCCTACAAGCTCGACAGCTACGACATCAATCGCCGCATCGTTTACAAACGCCGGGACGATTATTGGGGCAAGGACCTGCCTTTCAATGTCGGGCGCAACAACTTTGATACAATCCGGGTTGAGTATTTCGCCGATCAAACGGCGGCTTTCGAGGGTTTCAAGGCGGGTGAATACACATTCCGGATCGAAAGTGATCCCAAGCTTTGGGCGACCGGGTATGATTTCCCAAAGCTGGATGAAGGCACAGTTATTCGGGATGAGATCGCGGATGGCAGCCCGCCGACACCTTCGGGCTTTGTCTTCAACCTTGGAAAGCCGCAATTTGCCGACAAGAATGTTCGCAAGGCCCTGGCCCTGGCCTTCAATTTCGAATGGACGAACGAGTCATTGTTGTTCGGCCTGAACACGCCGCGGGATTCTTTCACGCAAGGAACCCCGATCGAGGCGCAAGGCCTGCCCGAAGGGGCGGAGCTGGCGTTCCTGCAGGCGCTTGGCGACGTCGTTCCCGAAGATGTCCTGACGGAACCCGCTGTTGTGGCGCACGAATCAAACCCTGCACGCCTGAATGACCGAAAAAACCTGCGCAAAGCTGCCAACATGCTGGACGAGGCAGGTTGGTCCGTCGGTGAAGGCAATATTCGTCGCAATGCCGAAGGGCAGACTTTGAAGGTGAATATTCCATATCCTTCAAACCTGCCGACCTCGACTGCAACGATGATCGAAACCTATGTCCAGAACCTGCAATCCATCGGGGTGGATGCCTCGACCGAGAAAGTGGATCCGGCGCAATACACGTTGCGCAGCCGCGAGCGGGATTATGACATGGTCTATTCCACGCGCTACGGATCGTTCTTGTCTACCGGGGGCGGTCTGAGCCAGATGTACGGATCGGAAGAAGCGGCCTTTAGCCTGTTCAATCCGGCAGGTCTGGCCAGTCCCTTGGTCGACGCAATCATCGAAGCGTCCTTTGAGACTGACAATCAGGCCGATCAGGACACGGCGTTGATGGCTTTGGATCGCGCCTTGCGGTACGAGTTTTTCGTAATCCCCGTGGGATACATCGCAGAATACTGGACAGCATATTACGATATGTACGAATACCCGGAAAACCTGCCGCCCTATTCGCTGGGTTATCTTGATCTGTGGTGGATCAATCCGGAAAAACAGGCTGCGTTGAAAGCGAAAGGCGCGCTGCGATAACATGGGCGCCTATATACTAAGACGCTTATTGCTGATCATTCCGACCCTTCTGGGTATCATGATCGTCAACTTCACGCTGGTCCAGTTCGTACCTGGCGGGCCGGTCGAACAGATCATCGCGCAAATCGAAGGTCAGGGTGACGTGTTCGCCGGGTTCGCCGGTGGGGGCGACGCCGGAGCGGGTTCCGAACCGGCGGGCGGTGTCTTCGACGACAAATATGTCGGCGCACGCGGCCTTCCGCCCGAGTTTATTGCCGAACTTGAAAAAGAATTCGGCTTCGACAAGCCCCCGCTTGAACGGTTCGTGATCATGATGGGCAACTATCTGACGTTTGATTTCGGCGAGAGTTATTTCCGCTCGATCAGTGTGATCGACCTGGTGCTGGAAAAGATGCCGGTCTCGATCTCGCTGGGGCTGTGGTCGACCCTGATTGCCTATCTGGTCTCGATCCCGCTGGGTATTCGAAAGGCGGTCAAGGATGGATCGCAATTCGATACCTGGACAAGCGGGGCGATTATTGTGGCCTATGCCATTCCGGGCTTTCTGTTTGCGATCCTGCTGCTGGTGCTTTTTGCTGGCGGGTCATACTGGCAAATCTTCCCGCTGCGCGGCCTGACGTCGGACAATTGGGATAGCCTGAGTTTCTTTGGCAAGATGACGGATTATTTCTGGCACATAGCACTGCCGACGATTGCGCTGACAATCTCGGCCTTTGCGACACTGACCCTGCTGACCAAGAACTCGTTTCTGGATGAGATCAAGAAACAATATGTCATGACCGCCCGTGCCAAAGGGCTGAGCGAGCGCAAGGTTCTCTATGGTCATGTCTTCCGCAACGCGATGCTGATCGTGATTGCAGGGTTCCCGGCCGTGTTCATCGGGGTGTTTTTTGGCGGGTCGATCATCATCGAGACGATCTTCTCGCTGGATGGTCTGGGCCGATTGGGGTTCGAGGCCGCCGTGGCCCGCGATTACCCGGTGATCTTCGGCACGCTGTTCATCTTCGGTCTGATGGGGCTGGTCGTTGGCATCATCAGCGACCTGATGTATGTGCTGGTCGACCCGCGCATCGATTTCGAAAAGCGGGAGGGGTAAATGGCTTTGTCCCCGCTAAACCAGCGCCGCTGGAGCAACTTCCGCCGCAACAGACGGGCCTTCTGGTCGCTGATCATCTTCGCGGTATTGTTCGGCCTGTCGTTGTTTGCCGAGTTCATCGCCAACGACAAACCCATCCTTGTAAAGTATCGGGGAGAGTACTTTACGCCGGTTTTCAACTTCTATGCCGAAACCGAATTTGGCGGTGATTTCCAGACCGAAGCGATCTATCGCGACCCCGAGGTTCAGTGCCTGATCGACAGCGGTGGATTGGAAGACTGTTTCGATGATCCCGAAGGCATCATCGAACAGATCGACGCCGGTACATTCCAGGCCGAGGGTTTTGAACGCGGCTGGTCGCTCTGGCCGTTGATCCCTTATTCCTTCAATACCTCGGTGGACCGGCCCGGCGCGGCGCCCCTGCCGCCCAACGGCCAGAACCTGCTGGGTACCGATGATACCAAGCGCGATGTGCTGGCCCGCGTGATTTACGGCTTTCGCCTTTCGATCCTGTTCACTCTGCTTGTGACGGGCGCGGCAAGCCTTATCGGGATTTTCGCGGGCGCCATACAAGGGTTCTTTGGTGGGTGGCTGGACCTGATCTTTCAGCGGATCATCGAGATTTGGTCCGCAACCCCGTCGCTTTATGTCATCATCATCATGTTTGCGGTGCTGGGGCGAAGTTTCTGGTTGCTGGTCGCGCTGATGATCCTGTTCAGCTGGACCGGGCTGGTTGGTGTGGTGCGCGCCGAGTTCCTGCGGGCGCGGAACCTTGAATATGTGCGCGCCGCGCGGGCGCTGGGCGTGGGCAACATGACGATCATGTTCCGCCATATGCTGCCCAATGCGATGGTGGCCACGCTGACCTTCATGCCGTTCATCGTCACCGGAACCATCGGCGGGCTGGCTTCGCTGGATTATCTGGGCTTTGGCCTGCCATCCTCGGCCCCCTCGCTGGGAGAGCTGACCTTGCAGGCCAAGCAGAACCTGCAGGCCCCATGGCTGGCCTTCACCGCCTTCTTCACCTTTGCCATCATGCTGTCGCTGCTGGTCTTCATATTCGAAGGCGTGCGCGATGCGTTTGATCCCAGAAAGACCTTCTCATGAGCTTGCTGGATGTGAAAAACCTCAAGGTCTCGTTCCGTCAGGATGGGCAGATCAACGCGGCGGTCAAAGGCGTGTCCTTCACCGTGGACCGCGGGGAAACCGTCGCGCTGGTGGGTGAATCCGGATCAGGAAAATCCGTGACGGCGTTATCGACCGTTTCCCTGCTGGGCGACAGCGCGTTGGTCGAAGGCTCGGTCACCTATGACGGGCAAGAGATGATTGGCGCCTCGGAACAACGTCTGATGGATGTGCGGGGCAACGACATCAGCTTTATCTTTCAAGAGCCGATGACATCGCTGAACCCTTTGCACACGATCCAGAAACAGATGGCTGAATCGCTGGCCCTGCATCAGGGTGTGGCTGGTGATGTGGCACGGGACAGGATTGTCGAATTGCTGACCAAGGTCGGTATCCGCGATCCTCAAGACCGGCTGGACAGCTATCCGCATCAGTTGTCGGGCGGTCAGCGGCAGCGGGTGATGATCGCCATGGCCCTTGCCAACAAACCGGACATCCTGATCGCGGATGAGCCGACAACGGCACTGGATGTGACCATTCAGGCGCAGATCCTCGAGCTGCTGGCTGAATTGCAGAAATCGGAAAACATGGGGATGCTGTTTATCACTCATGATCTGGGCATCGTGCGCCGCATCGCCGACCGGGTCTGTGTGATGAAAGACGGCGAGATTGTCGAGACCGGCGTGACGGCCGAGATATTCGAAAACCCGCAGCACCCCTATACCCGCAAACTACTGGCGGCAGAACCGTCGGGTCAGCCTGAACCCGTTGCCACAGATGCGGAAGAGGTCGCACGCACCGACCACCTTAAGGTCTGGTTCCCGATCCAGCGCGGGTTTCTGAAGCGTACGGTTGGATATGTGAAAGCGGTGAACGACGCGACCCTCAGCGTGCGCGCGGGTGAGACGTTGGGGATTGTTGGCGAAAGCGGGTCGGGCAAGACCACACTGGCACTGGCCATAATGCGGCTGATTGCGTCCGAGGGTGGCATCACCTTTCGCGATCAGGACGTGCGCAAATGGTCCACGCGGGAACTGCGCCGGTTGCGCAAGGACATGCAGATCGTGTTTCAGGACCCGTTTGGCAGCCTCAGCCCGCGGATGACCTGTCAGCAGATCATTGCGGAAGGTCTGGCCATTCACAAAGTCGACCCGGACCGCGCGCCACGCGAACTTGTGGCCGAGGTGATGACCGAAGTGGGGCTTGATCCGGCAACGATGGATCGATACCCGCACGAGTTTTCCGGCGGTCAGCGTCAGCGCATCGCCATTGCCCGCGCGATGGTTCTGCGGCCCAAACTGCTGGTCTTGGACGAGCCAACCAGCGCGCTGGATATGACCGTTCAGGTTCAGATCGTCGATCTGCTGCGCAATCTGCAACAGAAATACGGGCTGGCCTATCTGTTCATCAGCCATGACCTGAAAGTGGTCCGTGCCATGTCGCACAACGTGATCGTCATGCGAAACGGCGATGTGGTCGAAATGGGCGCGGCAGAGGATTTGTTCGAAAACGCCCAGACCGACTATACCCGCGAGCTGATTGCAGCGGCGGGATAGCATGAAAAAACAAAGAAATGACTACGTCGGTAAGGCATTCTTCGTCGGGATTTCTTGCTTAGTTGCATTCAGCAGCCAAGAGTTCCGAACCTCTTTCAAAGCTCAAGTTGGTCTAGGTCTCGCAGTTTTCGCGGTTTTGTTTGGCGCGTCGCTTTGGGAATGGCTCAAGTCCAAGTGGTGACTGTACAGAGATAGGGTCGAAGGCACTTGTGCCTTCGACAGTCTCAACACCGACTGAGTAAACGTGGGCAAGTTAAGCGCTTGCCTTTTCTTTGGTCGCCGCTTTCGGCACAGGCCCGCGCAGTTCCTCGTAGTGATCAAAGCTAAGCTTGACCCACCCGGTCCCGCGCGTGGCACTGGCAAGGGTGCGGTGCAGTTCGTCCTCGGCAACGGCGGGCAACTGGGCGTTGAATATCTCCCAGCCCGTCGCATTCGGGTTGCCCTCAAATCCCAGAACCTGCCCCTGAAGGGTGCTGATCGTTGGCACAAGATCGCCCACAAAAGCCGAGGGCAAGTGTATCTCGGCGCTCAGGATTGGTTGCAGGACGACAGGTTTGGCTTGTGGCAATGCCTCGCGCACCGCGTTCTTTCCTGCGGTCCGGAAGGCATAATCCGAACTGTCCACATTGTGGTGTTTGCCATCGCTCAGGGTCACTTTGACATCAACTACGGGAAAGCCTTCGGGGCCTTGTTCCAATGCGTCCTTGGCTCCGTGTTCCACAGACGGGATGTAGTTCTTGGGAACGGCACCGCCCTTGACCACCTCATCGAACTGGAACCCCGATCCGCGCGGCAATGGCGCAACCGAAATCACCACATCTGCAAATTGCCCTGCACCGCCGGACTGTTTGCGATGGCGATGGCGATGCTCAACCGTTGTGCGAATGGTTTCGCGATAGGCGGTTTCCACCTGTTCCGCCTCGATCTCGATCCCGAAATCCTCGGCCAGCTTGGCGGTCACGCGGCGCATATGCTGCGGACCTTGCGAGCCAAGGATCGAATGGCCGCTCATCTCATCCTGTTGCAGGTGCAGGCCCGGATCGATTTCGGCCAGACGGCTCAGGGCGTTTGACAGGCGCACATCGTCCCGCTCATGCGCGGGCGAGACGACCTGACGATGCGCAACCGGATGAGAAGACGCCCATTCCGGCAGTTCCGTCGCAGAAGAACTGTCATAAATGTATCCGGGGTTGAGGTGATCGGATTTGACTGCCAGTCCGATCTGCCCGGCCTCCAGCGTGGCGATCTGGGTCTTGGCGTCCAGAGTTGTCAGGTTGCCGACCGTTTCACCGCCCAACGCCTCATGCGCTTTTACCCCGTCCCCAAGGCCGCGCAGAACGATGATCTTTCCGATATGCTTTTTGACATCCGCAAAGCCCGCGATGGCACGGGCGCTTTCGGCGGCCTCGTCCCGTCCGGCGGCGATATCAAACTCGGGGGCCTCATGACGCAGCGCTTTCATCAGGCGCGTCAGCCCGTTGCCGTGGCTTGCGGCGCCCAGACAGGCGGGGATCAACTGATGATTCTGCAGAACTTGCGCGGCCAGCTCATAAACCTCATCGCTTGGGGGCTGTTTGTCTTCAATCAATTGTTCCAGCAGGTGATCATCGAAATCGGAAAGCGTCTCAAGCAACTCGGTCCGGGCTTCCTGCTCGCGATCCTCGACAGATTTGGGTAGCTCAATCAGGGCCGACGGCTGGCCCTCCTGATATTTCCACGCCCGTTCCGAGATCAGATCGACCGCGCCGATGATCGTGTCGCCCTCGCGGATCGGAACCTGACGCAGGGCGATGTGGTGCGTGCAATAGGTTTGCAGCGCCGCGATGATGTCGCGGATGCGGCCATTGGGGTTATCCATGCGGTTGATGAAAAGAAAACAGGGAATGGCCGCCTCTTCCACCAGCCGAAGATAGGGCGCGCACAGCACGGCGGCATTTGGATCGGGTGGTACCACGATAACGGCAGCATCCGAGATTGCCATGGCAGGGCCGACATAAGCGAGGGAATCGCCACCCCCATCCACGTCGATCGCGCACCAGGGCTCGTCCAGGTAAGAAAAACCGTGCAAGTGCACGGTTCCGGAAACATCGAATGTGGTCGGGCGCCCGTCGAGGCGGCTGATGGCCTCGACCAGGGTAGATTTGCCCGACTGGCTGGGCCCGAGGACGGTGAATACGCGCATGAGTGTTGTCCCTCTTTCAGGTTGCAGAATGGCTGCACGAAAAGGGCCATCCGACGCAGTCGCGTCAGCTAGGACTGTCTGTAATTTGCCCGCCTCAGGCCGCAGGGCGAAACATCACCCCACAGCTTGAGTGTGGGAAAAACCGCAGGCGTGCGTCAAGCCCCCGATGTGTTTTGTGCTTTCCGGGCTGAATGTTGCCCGCAAAAAGAGAGGTCAGATCGCCGAGCTGTGCCCGGCTTTGCTGAGGTCGTATGCGTCAAAGCTGCGGGCAACCATCCGGGTCAGCGCGCGCGCCTCGGGGGGGATAAACAGCCCCTCGTCGCTGATTTGCAGCAGCCCGTCGAATGAGGCGTTGGCAGCGCGATACATGTCGTTCAGCGCTGCGACCGAGATATCGTGATCGCGCAGGATTTCAGCCGAATCGATCCGGAAATCGCACATCAGCGCTTCGATCAGACGGGCGCGCAGAATATCCTGACCTTTGAACAGGTGCCCGCGGGATGTCGAAAACTGCCCGTTGCGAATGGCCTTGGTATGAGCAGACGTAGCCGGGGCATTCTGCGCATAGCCTTGTGGAAAGCGCGAGATCGAGCTGGCCCCGACACCGATCAGAACATCGGCCAGGTCGTCGGTATAACCCTGGAAGTTCCGCTTCAGACGACCCGCGCGCAGGGCATGGGTCAGCCCGTCATCCTGCGTGGCAAAATGGTCGATGCCGATCTCGGCGTAGTTGTCCCACAGGAACAGGCGGCGGGCAGTGTCGAACAGTTCCAGCCGTTGTTCGGGCGTTGGCAGTGCGTCCGACGGGATCAGCTGCTGCCGTTTGGCCATCCACGGAACATGGGCATACCCATAAAGCGCCACGCGATCCGGGCTGAGCGACAGAAGCTTCTGCACGCTTTCCGTCATCCGGGCCTTTGTCTGGTGTGGCAGCCCGTAAAGGATGTCCGCGTTCAGGCTGGCAATGCCACGTGCGCGGATCATGTCGATAGCGTCGCGCGTGGTATCGTAGCTTTGAATGCGGCCGATGGTTTTCTGGATTTCATCGTCGAAATCCTGCACCCCGATCGAGGCACGGTTCATGCCCGCCTCTGCCAGCGCATCCAGACGCGCCTCGTCAATCTCGTTCGGATCGATTTCAACCGAGAATTCGGCATCCGGCCCCATGGGGACGATCCCCAGAATGTGCTGTGCCAGATCGCGCATCAGCTGGGCGTTCAGCAACGTCGGCGTACCGCCGCCCCAGTGCAGGCGCGACAGCACCACACCCGCGGGCAGGCGCGCCGCCAGCAGGTCCAGCTCGGCTTTCAGAACATCCACATAGGCAATCACCGGATTGTCGGTTTGTGTGCCTTGCGTTCTGCAGGCGCAAAACCAGCACAGCCTGCGGCAAAACGGGACGTGGATATAAAGGGATATGGCGCTGCCGGGTTTGATTCCCGAAATCCAGTCGCCAAACATGTCCGCCCCCACGTCATTGTTGAAATGGGGCGCTGTGGGATAGCTTGTGTAACGCGGTACTTTCGCGTCAAAAAGTCCAAGCTTTGCCAATTGTGGTTTCACTATCATGACGATACCCTTAGGGGGCAGGCGACTTAGGTGCTTTGACGGAGATCAAGTGGAAACGCAGATGACAATTAAAGCACAGTTTGATCACTCCAATTGCGAAGACTGCCCGATACGACATCGCGCGGTCTGCGCCCGCTGTGACGCGGACGAGCTGGAAGCGCTTGACGGCATTAAATATTACCGCAGTTTCGAAGCGGGTCAGACCATCATCTGGTCGGGTGACCAGATGAATTTCGTCGGCTCGGTCGTATCGGGAATCGCATCGCTGACGCAAACCATGGAAGACGGTCGCACCCAGATGGTCGGTCTGCTTCTGCCCAGCGATTTCGTCGGTCGACCGGGGCGCGACGTTGCACCTTATGATGTACAGGCGACAACAGATGTCGTGATGTGCTGTTTCCGCAAGAAACCATTCGAAGAGCTGATGGACGAAACGCCACACATCGCGCATCGCTTGCTACAGATGACATTGGACGAGCTTGATGCCGCCCGCGAATGGATGCTGGTTCTGGGTCGCAAGACAGCGCGCGAAAAGATTGCCAGTCTGATTTCGATCATTGCCCGGCGGGATGCGTCGATTGGCCAAAAGGGCCTGTCGGGACAGATCGTGTTCGATCTGCCCCTGACCCGAGAAGCCATGGCGGATTATCTGGGACTTACGCTTGAGACGGTCAGCCGTCAGATTTCAGCTCTGAAAAAGGAAGGTGTGATCTTGCTGGAAGGCAAACGTCACGTGACCATCCCCGATCTTGGGCGGCTCATGGAAGAAGCAGGCGACGATTCCGATGGCGGGTTTCTGGTCTGACCGGTCTTTCGCTCGGCAGAACTCGCTTACCGCGACCATCCGGTCGGTTCACGAACTAACATAGGAGTGTGGCATGGGGTTCAGCAGTCTGTTGGCAATGCTGTTCATTGGCGCAATCGCCGGATGGCTGTCGGGAAAGATCATGGAGGGCCGTGGGTTCGGCCTGATCGGCAACATTATCGTCGGCATCGTCGGTGCGTTCCTGTCGGGCATGATCTTTCCGGCGCTAGGATTTTCTGTTGGCGGGGGCCTGTTGTCGTCGATCTTTTTCGCGACAATTGGGGCCGTGATCCTGTTGTTCCTGATCGGCCTCATCCGCCGGGGGTGAAAAAAGCCGCCTGTCGAGGCGGCTTTTTAACTTGATTGGATCAGTGCGCCAGAAACACCGGAACCGAGGATTGTTCCAGCATGTTCCGGGTCGCCCCGCCCAGAATGGCTTCGCGAAAGCGGGAATGACCATAAGCACCCATCACGATCATGTCCGATTCGGTATCCGTCGCGTGGCGATTAAGGATATCCGAGACGCGGGTCATGGTTTTGCTGAGCACGTCGATCTCGCATTTGACACCATGGCGGGCCAGCATCTGGGACAGCATCCCACCCGGGTCTGACCGGTCCGGCCCATGCTGTGGCGGGTCGATGACTACAATACGGACGATCTCGGCCTGTTTGAGGAAGGGCAGGGCCCGCCGGATGGCGCACATGGCCTCGACGCTTTCGTTCCAGGCGATCATGATGTTGCCCGGGGCTTTCAACGGCGCGCCGCTGTCGGGAACTACAAGAACCGGGCAATGTCCTTCGAACATGGCCGCTTCGATAATGGGTTCGGCCTCGGCCCCGCGACCTTCACCATACGGATGTGGCAGGATCACAAGGTCGGAAAACCGGGCCCGGTGCGCGACGTGGCGCCCGATATCGGCAATTTGTGCAACGCCGTGTTCGGCGGACCAACGCACACCGGATTTGCCGAGATAGTCATTGGCAAAGGCCAGCAAATCCTTTGCCTCGGCATTGGCCCGGTTCAGCGTTTCCTGAACGATCAAAGCATTGGCACCCGCATAATAGTAACCTGTCTGACTGCGATCGACGCCCAGACACAGGACTTCGGCATGGGCATCCTGAGCCTCAGCCAGGGCCACAATCTGCGCCAAAGCAGCCTGTGCAGTCTGCGTTTCGGTCATGACTGTGAGAAGAGATTTGTACGCCATTTTGACCTCATGTTTCGGGCAATTGGTCTCATGTGACCTGTTAGCCCTTTTCTACTACCATGCGTGTCATAGAAAACGCTGGACTGTCTTGATACAGATCAAAGCAATGAAGGTGGCCGTGCTTCAGAACGGCAGCCAGTCAAATGGGTTTCGCGCGTCACAAGAATCAAAAACGTGCGGAGCATGGCAAAGGGACGCAATATGTCGAATTACATCAAGCTGATCGTGCTTGGTCTGATCGCGCTGTTTGCAGCGATCGGAACCAATTATGCACGCGATTTGGCGTATCAGGTACATGCGCTGCTGGTGATGCTCATCGCCGGTGGCCTGTTCATCTGGACGCTTCGAAACACTGACGAGCCAGATATTCAGATCGACCGCTCGGGCGAATACATGGATGGCGTGATCCGCTATGGCGTGATCGCAACCGCCTTTTGGGGCGTGATCGGGTTCCTTGCAGGGACCTTTATCGCGTTTCAGCTGGCGTTTCCGGTGCTGAACTTCGAATGGGCGCAGGGTTATCTGAACTTTGGTCGTCTGCGTCCGTTGCACACCTCGGCAGTCATTTTTGCCTTTGGCGGCAACGCACTGATCGCAACCTCGTTCTACGTGGTTCAGCGTACCAGCGCGGCGCGGCTTTGGGGCGGCAACCTCGCGTGGTTCGTGTTCTGGGGCTATCAGCTGTTCATCGTGCTGGCCGCGACCGGCTATGTGCTGGGCGGAACGCAGTCCAAGGAATATGCCGAACCTGAATGGTATGTCGATCTGTGGCTGACCATTGTCTGGGTCGCCTATCTGGCTGTCTACCTGGGTACGATCATCAAGCGGAAAGAACCCCACATCTATGTGGCCAACTGGTTCTATCTGGCCTTTATCGTCACCGTCGCCATGCTGCATCTGGTCAACAACATGACCATCCCGGTCAGCATCTGGGGTTCGAAATCGGTCATCGTCTGGTCAGGCGTGCAGGATGCCATGATCCAGTGGTGGTATGGCCACAACGCTGTGGGCTTCTTCCTGACCGCGGGTTTCCTGGGCATGATGTACTATTTCATCCCGAAACAGGCCGAACGTCCGGTGTTTTCCTACAAGCTGTCGATCATCCACTTCTGGGCGCTGATCTTCCTGTATATCTGGGCCGGTCCACACCACCTGCACTATACCGCGCTGCCTGACTGGGCGTCGACGCTGGGCATGGTGTTCTCGGTGATCCTGTGGATGCCGTCCTGGGGTGGTATGATCAACGGTCTGATGACCCTGTCGGGGGCCTGGGACAAGCTGCGCACCGATCCGATCATCCGCATGATGGTCATCTCGGTCGGCTTCTACGGCATGTCCACCTTTGAAGGTCCGATGATGTCGATCCGTGCTGTGAACAGCCTCAGCCACTACACCGACTGGACCATTGGTCACGTGCATTCGGGCGCGCTGGGCTGGAACGGCATGATTACCTTTGGCGCGCTGTACTTCCTGGTGCCTGTCCTGTGGAAGCGCGAGCGTCTGTACTCGCTGCAAATGGTCAGCTGGCACTTCTGGCTCGCCACGATCGGCATCGTGCTTTATGCCGCGTCGATGTGGGTCACCGGTATCATGGAAGGCCTGATGTGGCGTGAAGTGGATGCAAACGGCTTCCTGGTGAACTCGTTCGCTGACACCGTGGCCGCCAAGTTCCCGATGTATGTGGTGCGTGCTCTGGGTGGCGTGATGTTCGTCGCTGGCGCCGTGATCATGTGCTACAACCTGTGGATGACTGTGCGGAAAGCGCCGGCCAAAGAGGCCAGCCTGACCGTCGCGGTCCCGGCTGAATAGAGGGAGGGCCGGAGCAATGGCAATTCTCGACAAACATAAGATCCTCGAGACCAACGCGACCCTCCTGCTGATCTTCAGCTTTCTGGTCGTGACCATCGGTGGCCTGGTGCAGATCACCCCGCTGTTCTATCTTGAGAACACCATCGAGAAGGTGGAGGGCATGCGCCCTTACACCCCTCTCGAAATGGCAGGGCGTGAGATCTACATCCGCGAAGGCTGCTATGTCTGTCACAGCCAGATGATCCGCCCGATGCGGGACGAGGTCGAGCGCTATGGCCACTACTCGCTGGCGGCTGAATCGATGTATGACCACCCGTTCCAGTGGGGATCAAAGCGTACCGGGCCTGATCTGGCGCGTGTCGGTGGCCGCTATTCGGATCAGTGGCAGATGGACCACCTGCGCGACCCTCAGTCTGTGGTGCCTGAATCGGTGATGCCGAAATACGGCTTCCTCGAACATCGCAAGATCGACGGCAAGTATATCGGTGACATCATGGCGACCAATGCGGTTGTCGGCACCCCATATACCGAGGAGATGCTGGAAAACGCGGTTGCCGATTTCAGCGCGCAGGCCGATCCTGACAGTGACTACGACGGTCTGCTCGAGCGGTACGGTGACAAGGTCAACGTGCGCAACTTCGATGGTCAGCCTGAACTGACCGAAGCCGATGCGCTGATCGCCTATTTGCAGATGCTGGGTACGCTGGTCGATTTCTCGACCTTTACCCCGGATGCAAGCCGTTAACAGGAGGGTGTGATGGAAGAATACACACTGCTTCGACAGTTCGCGGATAGCTGGATGCTGCTTGTGTTGTTTGCCTTCTTCGTTGGCATCGTGATCTGGGTTTTCCGCCCCGGTGCCAGCAAGGAATACAAGGACACCGCCAACATCCCCTTCCGGCATCAAGACAAACCCGCCACACCCAAGGAGGCGCGGCAATGAGCAAGACACCTGATAAACAGCCGGGCGATCCTAATACAACCGGGCACAGCTGGGACGGGATCGAGGAATTCGACAACCCCATGCCGCGCTGGTGGCTATGGACTTTCTACGCCACCATCTTCTGGGGCGTGATCTATACGATCATGTTTCCGGCCTGGCCCCTGGTCCATGGCGCGACAGCCGGTGTGCTGGGATGGTCAACCCGTGAAAACGTACAGCAGGACATGGTTGCCTTCGAAGAGGCAAACGCGCCTTGGAACGCCAAGCTGGTGGAAACTTCGCTGGAAGATATCGCCAAGGATGCAGAGCTTCAGCAATATGCCGTGAACTCGGGCGGTGCGGTGTTCCGGACCTGGTGCGCACAATGCCATGGTTCGGGTGCGCAGGGTGCGCCGGGTTTCCCGAACCTGCTGGATGATGCCTGGCTGTGGGGCGGAACGCTGGACGATATCGTCTACACCGTCAGCTACGGTGTCCGGAACGAAGAAAGCGACGATGCGCGCTATTCCGAGATGCCGGCATTTGGCGAAATCCTCGAACACGACGAAATCACGCAGGTGGTTCAGTACGTCATGTCGCTGAGCAATGCCCAGACCGACGATGCGGCGGCGCAGGCAGGTAAAGTTGTCTTCGAAGACAACTGTGCGGCCTGCCACGGCGAGGATGGCACAGGTGATATCTTCCAGGGTGCGCCGAACCTGACTGACGCGATCTGGCTTTACGGTGGCAGCGAAGAAACGCTGACGGAAACCGTAACTTACAGCCGCTTTGGTGTCATGCCGAACTGGGATACCCGCCTGACCGAGGCGCAGATTCGCGCCGTATCTGCCTATGTCCACCAGTTGGGCGGCGGTCAGTAAAATATAAAGAACACCTTCGGGCGGTTCGCCGCCCGAAGGCTGGGGCACCGGCTGTTCCATCTGTTCGCGCGTTTCCTGAACAGCCGGTGCTTTTTTCCAACAATAAGGCCACTTAAACCTGTGGTCCAGATTCAGGTTTACTGTTCCCTGCGTCAAAAGTTGCTCGGATCCACCTCGCGCGGGTTTTTAATCCACCAATGACCTTCCGGCAGCCAACGGCGTTTGTGGCGACCCGGCTTTGGCGCATCGCGAATATGCGGTGCATTGATCCGGGTTGCGGTCATGAAAGATCTGGCAAAAACAGTCAGCATGGTTGGTCTCCTCTGCATGGGTATCTCTGCAATAAAGATTGACCTTTGAGGTGCTGAATGCGACTCAAATACCATTCCATGGTGTAAGTCAGGGTTACATATGAATTGGTTGTCGCTTCCCCCGTTGGCCGCGCTGAGGGCGTTTGCGGCATTTTCTGAGAAGCGCAATGTGGTCGAAGCTGGGGCTGCGCTAAACGTAAGCCATGCGGCGATTAGCCAACAGTTGCGCGTACTTGAGAAGCATCTGGGTGCTGCCTTGCTGGATCGAACCGGCAAAGCCCTGACCCTGACCGCCGATGGTGAACACCTGGCCCGAGCCCTGCAACTGGGGTTTGGCGCGATCGAGGCGGCAGTGGGGGATTTGGCGCGGTCTGGTCAGGATCGCCCGGTCCACGTGTCGCTGACATCCTCTTTTGCAGCCTCATGGCTGATGCCGCGCCTACCGGCCTTTCGCGATACCCACCCCGAGGTGAACCTGATCCTTGATCCCACCGCGGAAATTGTCGAACTGCGACCGGGTGGGATCGATATTGCCATTCGGTACGGCCCCGGCGGTTGGACCGGTGTGCAATCTGAAATGCTGTTGCAGTCGCCCGTGGTCATCGTCGCCGCCCCGAAACTGCTGGGGGAAAAGACATCATGGACTCCGACCGAGCTGGCCCGGCTGCCCTGGCTTGAGGAAATCGGAACCACCGAGGCGACGACCTGGCTGGCCGAACACGGTGCTGGTCCCGAACGCGGCGCCGGGCGCACCGAGTTGCCGGGAAACCTGGTACTGGACGGACTGAGGGCCGGGCAGGGGGTCACTGTCACAGTGCGACATTTCGTCGAGCCGGACATCAAGGCCGGTCGTATTGTCGAGCTTTATGCAGAGCCGGATACGCGCGGTTACCATATTGTGACGCCAAATTCGGCACTTAGACCCGCAGTCAGGACATTTGTGACGTGGTTGAGGCGTCAGGCTCGGGAAATGTGATAAAAGGTGTCTGTACGATGCGCGTTTTGACCCATGTCAAAGTTGCTATGCACGTGATCTGGAAGAACACACACTCAGAAGAGCCAGTACCGGAGCCAGCCTGTGAGCGATTCCAACCCCACCCCCAGCCTATACGCCGCACGAGAACCGATCTTTCCGAGACGCGTTTCCGGGCCATTTCGAAACCTGAAATGGATCATCCTCATCGTGACACTGGGCATTTACTACGTTACGCCCTGGATCAGATGGGATCGTGGCCCCAGCCTGCCGGATCAGGCCGTGCTGCTGGATCTGGCAAACCGGCGCTTCTATTTCTTCTGGATCGAAATCTGGCCGCACGAGTTCTATTTCGTGGCGGGCCTGCTGATCATGGCGGGGCTGGGTCTGTTTCTGTTTACTTCTGCGCTGGGGCGGGTCTGGTGCGGGTATGCCTGCCCGCAAACGGTCTGGACTGACCTTTTCATTCTGGTCGAGCGCTGGATCGAAGGTGACAGGAACGCCCGTCTGCGCCTGCATCGTCAGGAGAAGCTGGATTTCCGCAAGGCACGGCTCCGGGTGACGAAATGGGTAACCTGGTTCCTGATCGGTCTGGCCACCGGCGGTGCCTGGGTGTTTTATTTTGCGGATGCGCCGACGCTGCTCCGCGATCTTGTGACGGGTAACGCGCATCCCGTCGCTTACACGACGATGCTGGTTCTGACCGGCACGACCTTCTTTTTTGGCGGGTTCGCCCGCGAACAGATTTGTATCTACGCGTGTCCTTGGCCGCGCATTCAGGCCGCGATGATGGATGAAGACACGCTGGTCGTGGGATACCGCGAATGGCGCGGCGAGCCGCGCGGCAAAGGCAAGCGAACAGCCGATTCCGAGTTGGGGGATTGCATCGACTGCATGGCCTGCGTGAATGTCTGCCCTGTTGGGATCGATATCCGGGATGGTCAGCAGCTTGAATGTATCACCTGTGCCCTGTGTATCGACGCGTGTGATGACATGATGGCCAAGATCGGCAAACCGCGCGGGCTGATCGACTATATGGCGCTCAGCGACGAGCCGCGCGAACGCTCAGGCCAACCGCCCAAGAATGTCTGGAAACACATCTTCCGGCCCCGCACGATCCTGTACACCTCGTTGTGGTCACTGGTGGGGTTTGCGCTGCTGTTCGCCCTGTTCATTCGCTCTGACATCGATCTGACCGTAGCGCCCGTGCGCAACCCGACCTTTGTCACCCTGTCAGACGGCACCATTCGGAACACCTATGATGTCAGACTGCGCAACAAGCACGGCGAGGACCGCCTGTTCAAGTTGTCTCTGGCGGGCGATCCGTCGATGCGACTGGAAATTGAGGGAACCAAGATCGATACTGTGAATGTCACGGCGGATACGGCACAATTGACCCGTGTATACATTGTGGCATCCCGCGACAGCGGTCCGGCGGCAGCAGAAGCGACACCAGTGCGGATCTGGGTCGAAGACCTCAGCAGCGGCGAACGCGCTTACAAAGACACCACGTTCAACGGACGGGGGAACTGATCATGGCCGAACGTAAATTCACCGGAAAGCACGCTCTGGCGGTGTTTGTCGGTGCCTTTGGCGTGATCATCGCGGTGAACCTTGTGCTGGCTTATAATGCGGTGAAAACGTTTCCCGGGCTGGAGGTCAAGAATTCCTACGTTGCCAGCCAAGAGTTCAACGATCGCCTGAAAGAGCAGCAGGCATTGGGCTGGACGGTTCGGGCAGAAACCAAAGGTGGCCTTCTGATCCTGCATATTACGGACGCGACCGGTGCACCGGTTCAGGTCAGCGAGTTGCAGGCGGTGGTTGGCCGCGCAACCCATGTGCGGGACGATTTTGCACCGGATTTCACCTTTGACGGAGCGGCCTATGCCACACCTGCCACGCTGGGCAAGGGCAACTGGAACATCCGGTTGGTCGCGCGTGACGGCAGTGGTGCCGAGTTTTCGCAGCGCGTTCCGCTGTACGTGAAAGGGTAGCCGATGACGGCGCAGCTTTCATCCGGTACGGCGGCCTGTCCGGGGTGTCTGGCAACCCCGGCAGAGCCCGCGCGCCCGATTCCGGACGATGTGCAGATCGCCTTGTCGCTGCCGGGCATCCACTGCTCGGCCTGTATCGCGACGGTCGAACGTGAACTGAACGCCCATCCCGGTGTCGAAGACGCGCGCGTCAACCTGACTTTGAAACGGGCGATGATCAAAGCCGCGCCGGATACCCGCGCGGCCGATCTGATCCCGGTGCTTGAACGGGCAGGTTTCGAAGCGCACGAGCTTGACCCCGGCGCTTTGTCGGCAACACAGGCGGACAAGGCGGGACGTGACCTGCTGATGCGACTGGCCGTCGCCGGGTTTGCATCCATGAACGTGATGCTGTTGTCGGTGTCGGTTTGGTCCGGTGCAACAGACGCGACGCGCGACATGTTCCACTGGATTTCCGCTGCAATCGCGCTGCCTGCCATTGCCTTCTCGGCTCAACCGTTCTTTGCCAACGCTTGGAGCGCCCTGCGGGTGTGGCGGCTGAACATGGATGTGCCGATCACGCTGGCGATCCTGCTGGCGCTGGTCACATCCCTGTGGGAGACCGCGCTGAGCGGAGAGCACGCCTATTTCGATGCCGCGCTGACCCTGACATTCTTCCTGCTGGCGGGCCGGTATCTGGACTACCGCACCCGCGCCGCAGCCCGATCCGCCGCAGAAGAGCTTACCGCTCTGGAAGTGCCGCGCGCGATCCGCATCGTGGACGGGGTGGAGGCCGAAGTTGCGGTGGCCGATCTGAAGGTCGGTGATCTGATCCTTGTGCGCCCCGGTGGCCGAATGCCGGTGGACGGTCAGATCGTGTCTGGTCAGTCCGAACTGGACCGCTCGCTGTTGACGGGGGAAACCCTGCCGGTATTTGCCGAAGCCGGCCAGCTGGTCAGCGCGGGCGAGGTCAACCTGACAGGTCCGCTGACCCTGCGCGCCACAGCAGTGGGTCAGGATACGTCGCTGCACCGGATGGCGGATCTGGTGGCCATCGCAGAATCGGGGCGGTCCCGCTATACCTCGCTGGCCGACAAGGCCGCCAAGCTTTATGCGCCCGGTGTCCACATCCTTTCGGCGCTCAGCTTTGTGGGGTGGTACATCTATTCGGGCGATTTGCGCACCGCTCTGAACATTGCCGCGGCGGTTCTGATCATCACCTGTCCCTGCGCCTTGGGTCTGGCTGTTCCGGCAGTGACCACCGCTGCCTCGGGCCGGTTGTTCCGCAAGGGTATGCTGATCAAGCACGCAACCGCGCTCGAACGGTTGTCCGAGACCGACACCGTGGTGTTCGACAAGACGGGCACGCTGACCTCGGGTGCGCCGGAACTGGTCAATCTTGGCGATCACACCCGCGCACAGGTCGAGGTTGCGCTGGCCCTGGCCGAGGCCTCTGCGCATCCCTTGTCGGTATCATTGGCCAAAGCCGCGCGACAGGCCGGGATCAAACCTGCAAATGTTCGGGACATAACCGAAGTGCCGGGATACGGCACCGAAGGGGAATACCGCGGTCAACCTGTTCGTTTGGGCCGGGCCGCATGGGTTGGCGCACAGCAGGGCGCGGAAACGTCCGCCTGGCTTGCAATTGGCGACGATGCGCCCCTAGCATTCCGTTTCTCGGACGCGCTGCGTCCGGGCGCGGACGAGGCAGTGGAAGCGTTGCGCGCGTCAGGCAAGCACGTGCTGCTGATCTCAGGGGATTCGATGGGTGCCGTGCAATCATTGGCCGAGAAGCTGGGAATAACGGATTGGGTCGCCGAGGCTTTGCCGCAGGACAAAGCACAGCGCATTCAGGACCTCAGGGGCCAGGGCCGCAAAGTTCTGATGGTGGGGGACGGCCTGAACGATACGGCTGCTTTGGCGGCGGCACATGTGTCGATCTCTCCGGCCTCGGCGCTGGATGCGGCGCGGGTTGCCTCGGACATCGTTCTTCTGGGCAATGACCTTCTGCCCATCGCGGATGCCTGCGATACGGCCATCAAGGCCACCCGTCGCATCCGCGAGAACTTTCAGATCGCAACCGTTTACAACGTGATTGCCGTTCCGCTGGCCGTGATCGGACTGGCGACACCGCTGATCGCGGCCTTGGCGATGTCGACCTCGTCGATTACCGTATCGCTGAACGCATTGCGGCTGAGGTAACCCTGATGGAAGTGCTTGCCTATCTGATCCCGATTTCCCTGTTTCTGGGGGGCGTTGGTCTGGTCGCCTTTATCTATACCGTTCGTTCCAATCAGTACGAAGACCCCGATGGCGACGCGCGCCGCATCCTGAGTGACGAGTGGGACGACAAACCCAAACCCTGACCAATCGCCCGATACGCACAGAGTTCATCCAAGCGCCCTTGAAATTGCCGCAATGCCCGGCTATGTCCGGCCCATCCGCAAGCAGAGAGAACACGCCAAATGGCCACCACCAACCCGATCCAGTTCATTCAGCAAGTCCGTGCCGAAGTTTCCAAGGTCGTCTGGCCGACCCGGCGCGAAGTGCTGTTGACCACGGTCATGGTCTTCATCATGGCGGCGCTGACAGCTGTGTTTTTTGCTTTGGTCGATCTGGGTATCCGGGGCGGCCTTCAGCTGATTCTGGGCGCTTTCGGCTAAGCCGGTTCAGGCGGCGGCAAATACGACTGCCCCTTGCACCTCGCGCGATGTCAGAGTAGGTGACGCATATTCGGAATGGGCGTGTGGCGATTCGGGTCACGCGCCGCTTTTTATTCCGGATGACGTGACAGGATTTAAATGACGGGTGTGTCCGCAATATGTGATGCCCCGAAGACAAACAAGGACGACAGGTTCATGGCGAAACGGTGGTACTCGGTCAGCGTTCTTTCGAATTTCGAAAAGAAGATCGCAGAGCAGATCCGCACGTCGGTGGCTGAACAGGGCCTTGAGAACGATATCGACGAAGTTCTGGTTCCCACCGAAGAGGTGATCGAAGTGCGCCGGGGCAAGAAGGTCACCACCGAACGCCGCTTTATGCCGGGTTACGTGCTGGTGCATATGGAAATGTCGGATCAGGGCTATCACCTGATCAACTCGATCAACCGCGTCACCGGCTTTCTGGGTCCGCAGGGCCGCCCGATGCCGATGCGCGACGCCGAGGTGAACCAGATCCTCAACCGCGTTCAGGAAGGCGAAGAAGCGCCCAAGCTGATGATCACCTTCGAGATCGGCGAGAAGGTCAAGGTCAACGACGGCCCGTTCGAGGATTTCGACGGCATGGTCGAAGGCGTGGACGACGAGGCGCAGAAGCTGAAAGTATCGGTCTCGATCTTCGGCCGCGAAACGCCAGTTGAGCTGGACTTTACTCAGGTCACGAAGCAAAGCTAAGCGCGCTTCCAAAGAAATTCGAAACGCCGCGATGTGAAAGCATAGCGGCGTTTTCAGTTTCAGCCCTGCACGGGCCTATACAGTTTTCAGATGGGCTTACTGCGACTGAACCATGGCTGCGCGCAAAAGCTGCGGGCGGTCGGTCTGGGACGGCAGGAAGACCGCCTGCGACCCGGCATCCAGCGCCGAAAGGCTTGCATCATACCATTGCATCGCAAGATCGCGGCGCGCCTGAATACCAAAGCCTTCGCGCAGATGGTGACCGACCAGTTCTCCGTATGCGGGTTCACCCATGGCAACCAGCATCAGCGCAGACCCAACTGCGGTATCCATGTTGTCCTGACGATATCCCATCGCAAGGCAGACCTTGCTGGTTGCGGCAAGATCAGCAGGGCTAAGACCCGAATCCAAGGCAAGCTTGCGCACCTGGGTTTCAGCCTCTGATTTCGAGTTGATAGACAGCGCGTCAACTTGCGGTGCCAACATGTCGCCAAAGGCGGCGCACTGGTCTGCGACCTGATCGGGTGTAAGACCCTGAATGCCCTGCATCAGCTCTTCGCCCTGTGCCATCGCATAGCTGCGGGCAAGGCAGAACTGCTCGCTGAGCGCAAAGTCAGGATCGGACATGTTAGACAGGGTCGTATAGCCGCCATTGGTCGACGTTTGCAGCATGACCCCGCTGCACCGATTGGCCAGCGACGGGCCTCCGGTTCCGCCGGAAAACAGGCTCGGCAGGCTGGCTGTCGTGGTTTCAGTGGCGCTCGTTGCCGGTTCGGCCTGTTGAGGCGTGATAACCGGGATGGCCGGTGCCTGGGTCTGAGGTGCCGCCGCCAAGGCAGAGCCGGTTTGCACCTGTTGGCGATAGGCCATCAAGAGCGGTTGACCCGAAAGCTGGGTTGCCGCCTGCCCACCGCTTGTCGCCCAGTAATAGGCCTGCATCAGAAAGTCATACTGATAGGGCTGGAAGTCATAGCCATTCACAGGATAGCCCATGGACACCTGGTAGCGTTCGATCGCCGACCGGGTTCCATGCCCGACCTGCCCATCGACACGCCCGGCGTTATAGCCGAAATAGTTGAGCGCGGTCTGCGTTTGCGCCCCTTGCGAGGTCGATGGAATGCCCGACCGGTAGGTCTGGCTCGAAGACCGGGACTTTTTCTTTTGCTGGTCTTTGCCGATCGCGTATCCGACGACCCCGCCAACGACAGCACCGCCGATAAAGTCGCCCGCATCGGCCCGCGCGGTCTGGGGAACGGCGGCCGCGAAAGACAGCGCAGCGATTAGCATAGTGAATAAACGAATAATCATGACGAACCTCCGAACAAATTTGTTCTGCCCAAGTATAGCATAGCTACGGCATGGCTCGGTCATTTATGCTACTTCAAAGATCGACGCCCTGAGGAGATTACCGCCGGGCGACGGATTCACCGATATTGCTCAAGCGATTTAAGCCTTTAACATCCAGTGATACCTTGGGGTTCATGCCGACTTGTAACTCCTTGGGTTGGCCGGAAAGGGTGGCAGTTTCTTGCCCACGGGTTTCAATGATGTGGTCATCGACTTTAAACTCGATTCGGTGATCCCGAATTGAAAGGCAGGCCACTTGCCAACCCCCATGATCCCCTGTAAACGCCGCCTCTATCGTCTTCGGGCGAGATTCTCTCGTGGGAGGTTACCGGGGTCGCGATCCCGGGCCGGACCACGCAACAAAATCCGGGTGAGACGCGTTTCACCCTAGTTGAAAGGAAAACCAGATGGCCAAGAAGCTTGCTGGTACAATGAAACTGCAGGTTCCTGCAGGTCAGGCGAACCCGTCGCCGCCAGTTGGTCCGGCGCTGGGTCAGCGCGGCATCAACATCATGGAATTCTGCAAGGCGTTCAACGCCAAGACCGCAGATATGGAGCCCGGCGCGCCGTGCCCAACCGTGATCACCTACTATCAGGACAAGTCCTTCACCATGGACATCAAGACGCCGCCCGCGTCTTACTACCTGAAAAAAGCTGCTGGTCTTAAGCCGGTCGGTAAGCGTAACCGCCCCCGCGGCGCGGAAAACCCAGGTCGCGAGACCGTGGCAACCGTGACCTCCAAGCAGGTTCGTGAAATCGCCGAAGCCAAAATGAAAGATCTGAACGCCAACGACGTCGAAGGCGCAATGCAGATCATCCTGGGCTCGGCCCGCTCCATGGGCATCGAGGTGAAGTAAGATGGCAAAACTCGGTAAACGTACCCGCGCTGCGCGCGAAGCCGTCGCTGGCAAGGAAAACCTGTCGGTGGACGAAGCTGTTGCCCTGGTCAAAGCCAATGCAACGTCGAAATTCGACGAGACCATCGAAATCGCGATGAACCTGGGCGTTGACACCCGTCACGCAGACCAGATGGTGCGCGGCGTTGTCGGACTGCCGAACGGCACAGGCAAAGACATGCGCGTTGCTGTCTTCGCACGTGGCGCGAAGGCTGATGAAGCGAAAGAAGCAGGCGCGGATATCGTTGGCGCAGAAGACCTGATGGAAACCATTCAGGGCGGTACCATCGAATTTGATCGCTGCATTGCAACCCCGGACATGATGCCGATCGTCGGTCGTCTGGGTAAGGTTCTGGGCCCCCGCAACCTGATGCCGAACCCCAAGGTTGGCACCGTGACCATGGACGTGAAAGCAGCCGTGGAAGCAGCCAAAGGCGGTGAAGTTCAGTTCAAGGCGGAAAAAGGCGGCGTTGTGCATGCCGGTGTTGGCAAAGCGTCGTTTGACGAAGCCAAGCTGGTCGAAAACATTCGCGCCTTCGTCTCGGCTGTTGCCCGGGCCAAGCCGTCGGGTGCCAAAGGCACCTACATGAAGAAAATCGCGCTGAGCTCGACCATGGGCCCCGGCGTGACTGTTGATGTGGCAGAAGCTTCGGGCGAATAAGCCGGATCTTCGTCAAAGCAATGTTGCGGGCGGTCCCTTGGGGCCGCCCGTTTTCTATTAGCTGAACTGCAACGCTGTATGACTGGCTGTATCGCCGGTCAGGGTGAAAAAGCTCCGGTCTTCAATGGGCGTCCATTTTCCTGTGCCCTTGTCCAGCGGCTCGGACGCAATGACCTTGCCGCCGTGGTCCAGACCTTCCCCGAAATACAGGGACGGGCTGCGCTGATCGCTGGAATACCGAAACGCATACAGGCTCTGCCCATCCGAAAAGGCGACGGCCATGCGATCCGGTTGCGTCCGATGACCTCCAAGCGCATCGATCTGACGCAAAGTTGCGACAACAGCGTCCTGCGGCGCATCATCCAGCCCGTTGGCCAGCAGCAGCAGAAACAGAAGCTCAGAATCCGTCGACCCGCGCCGCGCCGCATAAAGTTCGTCCGGCAGAGAGGATTCAAGCTGTCTGCGCAAACGCCCGAACTCTCCGATCTGACCATTGTGCATGAAGGACCATTTGCCAAATGTAAAAGGGTGGCAGTTCGCGCGCGACACTTCCCCGAACGTCGACGCGCGGACATGGGCCAGAAACAGCGAGGATTTTATCATCCTGCAAAGATCGACCAAATTGCCATCCGACCACGCGGGCAGGACATCCCTGTACAGGCCAGGGCGATCCTGATCCGCGTACCAGGCCATACCGAAGCCATCGCCATTGACGGCAAGTTTTGCCTCGGCGGCGTGCTGGCTTTGCTCCAGCAAGGAATGCTGTGGCCGGATGACGATGTTTTCAAGCGGGATACTTGGTCCGCAATAGGCGGCAATTCTGCACATTTGTCCTGATTCTTCTTGTTTCTGAGAAAAATTGTCGGGTTATAGTCTTGAACTTGGAACAATGTCACGAACTATTTTGCCGTCAGCCCTGAAGTTCGACCAAATCAATTGCTCGTCACCGCACTTTATCTTGTGGTTCTGGTCATCCCTTGTTGCGTCTGATTTATCCCAATTTACCTCTTGGAAACCCCGGCCATCTGTCCTAAGTAGACCTGCGGAATAAAGCGTGCGATTCGTCGTGCGCTTTATTTTGTTTCGTCCAAGACGGTGGGTGGTGCCATCTGGCCCCTTAATTCCCTGCCTGAGACGGGTAAGACCAAAGAATTCTGAGGGTCCCACCCTCGGGCGAATTTTGGCCAATCCCGTAACAACGGACCTGAACGCCGGGGCGCAAGCCGCGGCAAATATGAGCCGGGGTGAGAACTCACCCCTAACTTGGAGAGAACTGTGGATAGAGCCCAGAAAGAGAAAGTGGTCGAGGAACTCGGCCAAATCTTCGAAAGCTCTGGCGTCGTAGTGGTTGCTCACTACGCCGGTCTGACAGTTGCCGAGATGCAGGACCTTCGCGCACGTGCCCGTGACGCGGGTGGCTCCGTGCGTGTTGCCAAGAACAGGCTCGCCAAAATCGCCCTCGAGGGTAAGCCGTGTGCAAGCATGGCCGACCTGCTGACAGGGATGACCGTTCTGACCTATTCCGAGGACCCCGTGGCAGCAGCCAAGGTGGCCGAGGACTTCGCCAAGGATAACAAGAAATTTGAAATCCTCGGCGGTGCTATGGGCGAGAACGCTCTGGACCGCAAAGGCGTTGAAGCCGTTTCGAAAATGCCGTCTCGCGAGGAGCTTATTGCTTCGATCGTGGGCTGCATTGGCGCACCTGCTTCGAACATCGCCGGCGCGATTGGCGCACCTGCAAGCAATATCGCAAGCATCCTTTCCACCATCGAAGAGAAGGCGGAAGCTGCGTAAGCGGTTGGCACTGAATGATCTGCGTAGGGTACCTACCCTGACGTTGGAACACACATTGTAAACGGAAAGAGCTGATAAAATGGCTGATCTGAAAGCACTCGCAGAAAGCATCGTGGGTCTGACCCTGCTGGAAGCACAAGAACTGAAAACCATCCTCAAAGACGAATACGGCATCGAGCCCGCAGCTGGCGGCGCCGTAATGGTCGCAGCAGCTGGTGGCGACGCCGGTGGCGCAGCTGAGGAAGAAAAAACCGAATTCGACGTCGTTCTGAAGAACGCCGGCGCTTCGAAAATCAACGTGATCAAAGAAGTTCGCGGCATCACCGGTCTGGGCCTGAAAGAAGCCAAGGAACTGGTCGAAGCTGGCGGCAAGATCAAAGAAGGCGTGTCGAAAGACGAAGCCGAAGACGTCAAAGCCAAGCTGGAAGCAGCTGGCGCCGAAGTCGAGCTGGCCTAAGCCTGGTCTCAGGCGCATCGCTGATGCGCCGAAAATTTTGGCTGGATCCGGAGAAATCCGGGTCCAGCCGAACCTGTCTTAGAAAGGGCCTCACAGAATGGGGCGTTTTCTAAGACACGGTTTTCGGATCGGGAGGCCGCCTTCGGGACGGTGGCCACGAATTGATCCGGACGTGTTGTCTCGATTGTGCAAGATGCCGGGGCCCGACGGTGTCTTTGCCCGCTGAGAACATCGAAAGGTGACATCTGACATGGCTCAAACGTTCCTTGGCCAGAAACGTCTTCGTAAATATTACGGCAAAATCCGCGAAGTGCTGGAGATGCCGAACCTCATTGAGGTACAGAAATCTTCTTATGATCTTTTCCTGCGCTCCGGCGATGCAGAACAGCCCACAGACGGCGAAGGCATCAAAGGCGTGTTCCAGTCGGTTTTCCCGATCAAGGATTTCAACGAAACCTCCGTTCTGGAGTTCGTGAAATACGATCTGGAAAAACCCAAATACGACGTCGAAGAGTGCATGCAGCGCGACATGACCTACAGCGCACCGCTGAAGGTTACCCTGCGCCTGATCGTGTTCGATGTTGATGAGGACACCGGCGCGAAATCGGTAAAAGACATCAAGGAACAGGATGTCTTCATGGGCGATATGCCCCTGATGACCCCGAACGGCACCTTTGTCGTCAACGGCACCGAGCGTGTGATCGTCTCCCAGATGCACCGCTCGCCCGGTGTGTTCTTTGACCACGACAAGGGTAAAACCCATTCCTCGGGCAAGCTGCTGTTTGCCTGCCGCATCATCCCGTATCGCGGCAGCTGGCTGGACTTCGAGTTTGATGCCAAGGATATCGTGTTCGCCCGTATCGACCGCCGCCGCAAACTGCCTGTGACAACCCTGCTTTATGCGCTGGGTCTGGATCAGGAAGCGATCATGGACGCGTATTACAAAACCGTGTCCTACAAGCTGGACAAGAAGAAGGGCTGGGTCACGCCGTTCTTCCCCGAGCGTGTTCGCGGCACCCGTCCGACCTATGACCTGATCGACGCGAAATCAGGTGAGGTGATTGCCGAGGCAGGCAAAAAAGTCACCCCGCGCGCGGTCAAGAAGCTGATCGACGAGGGCACCGTCACAGAACTGCTGGTTCCGTTCGATCACATCGTTGGCAAGTTTGTCGCCAAGGACATCATCAACGAAGAAAACGGCGCGATCTATGTCGAAGCCGGTGACGAACTGACGCTGGAATATGACAAGGATGGCGACCTGATCGGCGGTACCGCGAAGGAACTGATCGACGCGGGCATCACCGATATTCCGGTTCTCGACATCGATAACGTCAATGTCGGACCCTACATGCGCAACACCATGGCGCAGGACAAGAACATGAACCGCGAAAGCGCGCTCATGGATATCTACCGCGTCATGCGTCCAGGTGAGCCGCCCACCGTCGAAGCGGCGTCGGCCCTGTTCGACACCCTGTTCTTCGACAGCGAGCGGTATGACCTGTCCGCTGTTGGCCGCGTGAAGATGAACATGCGCCTGGCTCTGGACGCACCGGATACCCTGCGCACCCTGCGCCGCGAAGACATCGTGGCCTGCGTCAAGGCTCTGGTCGAACTGCGCGACGGCAAAGGCGACGTGGACGATATCGACCACCTCGGCAACCGTCGTGTGCGTTCGGTCGGTGAACTGATGGAAAACCAGTACCGCGTCGGTCTGCTGCGCATGGAGCGCGCGATCAAAGAGCGTATGTCGTCGGTCGAGATCGACACCGTCATGCCGCAGGACCTGATCAACGCGAAACCGGCTGCTGCTGCTGTGCGTGAATTCTTCGGCTCGTCGCAGCTGTCGCAGTTCATGGACCAGACCAACCCGCTGTCGGAAGTCACCCACAAACGCCGTCTTTCGGCGCTTGGCCCCGGTGGTCTGACGCGTGAGCGTGCGGGCTTTGAAGTGCGCGACGTGCACCCGACCCACTATGGCCGGATGTGCCCGATTGAAACGCCGGAAGGCCCGAACATCGGTCTGATCAACTCGCTGGCCACCTTCGCCCGCGTGAACAAGTATGGCTTCATCGAAACACCTTACCGCGTCGTCAAGGACGCCGAGGTGACCGATGAGGTTCACTACATGTCCGCGACCGAGGAAATGCGTCACACCGTGGCGCAGGCGAACGCGACGCTGGACAAGAACGGCAAGTTCATCAACGATCTGGTTTCGACCCGTCAGGCAGGCGACTACACCCTTGCCCCGCGCGAGAATGTGGACCTGATCGACGTGTCGCCGAAACAGCTGGTTTCGGTCGCGGCTTCGCTGATTCCGTTCCTTGAAAATGACGACGCCAACCGCGCTCTGATGGGCTCGAACATGCAACGTCAGGCGGTTCCGCTGCTGCGGGCCGAGGCACCGCTGGTCGGTACCGGGATCGAGGAGAAGGTCGCAATCGACTCAGGCGCTGCGATTCAGGCGAAACGCGCCGGCATCATCGACCAGGTCGATGCCCAGCGTATCGTTATCCGTGCCACCGAGGATCTGGAACTGGGTGACGCTGGCGTTGACATCTATCGTCTGCGTAAGTTCCAGCGCTCGAACCAGAACACCTGCATCAACCAGCGTCCGCTGATCAAGGTGGGTGACACCGTCCAGAAGGGCGAGGTCATTGCCGACGGTCCGTCGACCGATATGGGTGAACTGGCCTTGGGTAAGAACGTGGTCGTCGCGTTCATGCCGTGGAACGGTTACAACTACGAAGACTCGATCCTGATCTCGGAACGTATCGCGCGTGATGACGTCTTTACCTCGGTCCATATCGAGGAATTCGAAGTCGCCGCCCGTGACACCAAGCTGGGCCCGGAAGAGATCACCCGCGACATCCCGAACGTCGGTGAAGAAGCGCTGCGCAACCTCGACGAGGCGGGCATCGTTTACATCGGCGCGGATGTGGAGCCGGGCGATATTCTGGTCGGCAAGATCACTCCGAAGGGCGAAAGCCCGATGACCCCGGAAGAAAAGCTGCTGCGCGCCATCTTTGGTGAAAAAGCATCTGACGTGCGCGACACCTCGTTGCGCGTGAAGCCGGGCGACTACGGTACTGTCGTCGAGGTCCGCGTCTTCAACCGTCACGGCGTCGAGAAAGACGAGCGTGCGCTGCAGATCGAGCGTGAGGAAGTCGAACGTCTGGCCCGTGACCGGGACGACGAGCTGGCGATCCTTGACCGCAACATCTATGCGCGTCTGCAAGGTCTGATCCTGGGTAAAACCGCTGTCAAAGGCCCGAAAGGTGTCAAGGCAGGGTCGGTGATCACCGAGGATCTGCTGGACACCCTGACCCGTGGTCAGTGGTGGCAGCTGGCGCTGGAAGGTGAGCAGGACGCACAGATCGTCGAGGCCCTGAACGAGCAATACGAAGTGCAAAAGCGCGCTCTGGATGCCCGTTTCGAGGATAAGGTCGAGAAAGTCCGCCGTGGCGACGACCTGCCGCCGGGTGTGATGAAGATGGTCAAAGTCTTCATCGCCGTGAAGCGCAAGTTGCAGCCGGGCGACAAGATGGCCGGTCGTCACGGGAACAAAGGTGTGATCTCCAAGGTTGTTCCGATGGAAGACATGCCGTTCCTGGCCGATGGGACCCCGGTCGACTTCTGTCTGAACCCGCTGGGTGTGCCTTCGCGTATGAACGTCGGTCAGATCCTTGAAACCCACATGGGTTGGGCCGCGCGCGGTCTGGGTCTGAACATCGATGAGGCACTGGGTGAATACCGCCGTTCCGGCGACCTGACCCCGGTGCGCGAGGCGATGAAGCTGGCCTATGGCGAAGATGTCTACGAAGAAGGCATCACTGGCATGGACGAGGAAACGCTGATTGAGGCAGCGGGCAACGTGACCCGCGGTGTTCCGATCGCAACCCCGGTCTTTGACGGTGCCAAAGAGGCTGACGTCAACGACGCGCTGGTGCGTGCGGGCTTCTCGGAAAGCGGTCAGTCGGTTCTGTTCGACGGTCGTACGGGTGAGCAATTTGCACGTCCGGTGACCGTGGGCATCAAGTACCTGCTGAAACTGCACCACCTGGTGGACGACAAGATCCACGCGCGTTCGACCGGGCCGTACAGCCTGGTCACCCAGCAGCCGCTGGGTGGTAAGGCGCAGTTCGGTGGTCAGCGCTTTGGTGAGATGGAAGTCTGGGCTCTGGAAGCTTACGGCGCCGCCTACACCCTGCAGGAGATGCTCACCGTGAAATCGGATGACGTCGCCGGCCGGACCAAGGTCTATGAGTCGATCGTCAAGGGCGAGGATAACTTTGAAGCGGGCGTACCGGAATCGTTCAACGTTCTGGTGAAAGAAGTCCGCGGCCTCGGCCTGAATATGGAACTCCTGGATGCGGAGGTCGATGAGTGACGAAGGGATGCCGGGCTGAAGCCCGGCCTACCATCTGATCCGGCGTAGGCCGGGCTTCAGCCCGGCACTGCGTGAACCCCGCACCCTCTAACTCTGAGGTAAAGAGATGAACCAGGAAATCACCAACAACCCGTTCAACCCGCTGACGCCCCCGAAGGTATTCGATGAGATCAAGGTCTCGCTGGCGAGCCCTGAGCGGATTCTGTCTTGGTCCTATGGCGAGATCAAGAAACCCGAAACCATCAACTACCGGACGTTCAAGCCTGAGCGTGACGGTCTGTTCTGCGCGCGTATCTTTGGCCCGATCAAAGATTACGAGTGTCTGTGCGGCAAATATAAGCGGATGAAGTATCGCGGCGTTGTCTGCGAGAAATGCGGTGTGGAAGTCACCCTGCAGAAAGTCCGCCGCGAGCGTATGGGCCATATCGAACTGGCAGCGCCCGTCGCACATATCTGGTTCCTGAAATCGCTGCCGTCCCGCATCGGTCTGATGCTGGACATGACGCTGCGCGATCTGGAACGCGTTCTGTACTTTGAAAACTATGTCGTCATCGAGCCCGGTCTGACAGACCTGACCTACGGCCAGATGCTGACCGAAGAAGAGTACATGGACGCGCAGGATGCCTATGGCATGGACGCGTTCACCGCCAATATCGGTGCTGAAGCCATCCGTGAGATGCTGGCCCAGATCGATCTGGAAGCCGAAGCCGAGCAGCTGCGCGCTGATCTGGCCGAAGCCACTGGCGAACTTAAGCCCAAGAAAATCATCAAGCGTCTGAAGGTTGTCGAATCCTTCCTCGAGTCGGGTAACCGCCCCGAGTGGATGGTGATGACCGTGATCCCGGTCATTCCGCCGGAACTGCGTCCGCTGGTTCCGCTGGATGGTGGCCGTTTCGCGACCTCGGATCTGAACGATCTGTATCGCCGCGTCATCAACCGGAACAACCGTCTGAAGCGTCTGATCGAACTGCGCGCGCCTGACATCATCGTCCGCAACGAAAAGCGGATGCTGCAGGAATCCGTGGATGCTCTGTTCGACAACGGCCGCCGTGGCCGCGTGATCACCGGCGCCAACAAGCGTCCGCTGAAATCGCTGTCGGACATGCTGAAAGGCAAGCAGGGTCGTTTCCGTCAGAACCTTCTGGGGAAACGCGTCGACTTCTCGGGTCGCTCGGTCATTGTGACCGGTCCGGAACTCAAGCTGCACCAGTGTGGTCTGCCCAAGAAGATGGCGTTGGAGCTGTTCAAGCCGTTCATCTACTCGCGCCTTGAAGCCAAAGGTCTGTCTTCGACCGTGAAACAGGCGAAGAAACTGGTCGAGAAAGAACGTCCCGAAGTGTGGGATATCCTCGACGAGGTGATCCGCGAACACCCTGTCATGCTGAACCGTGCGCCGACGCTGCACCGTCTTGGCATTCAGGCATTCGAACCGGTCCTGATCGAAGGCAAGGCGATCCAGCTGCACCCGCTGGTCTGCTCGGCCTTCAACGCCGACTTTGACGGTGACCAGATGGCCGTTCACGTGCCGCTGAGCCTTGAGGCACAGCTGGAAGCCCGTGTTCTGATGATGTCGACAAACAACGTTCTGTCGCCTGCAAACGGCGCGCCGATCATTGTTCCGTCGCAGGATATGATCTTGGGTCTCTACTACGTGACCCTGGAACGTGAAGGCATGCCGGGCGAAGGCAAGGTCTTTGGCTCGATCGAAGAAGTTCAGCACGCGCTGGACGCGGGTGAGGTGCATCTGCACTCGAAAATCACCGCGCGGATCACGCAGATCGACGAGGAAGGCAACGAAGTTCAGAAGCGCTATGAGACCACTCCGGGCCGTCTGCGTCTGGGTGCGTTGCTGCCGATGAACAACAAGGCGCCGTTCGATCTGGTCAACCGCCTGCTGCGGAAGAAAGAAGTGCAGCAGGTGATCGACACTGTCTACCGCTACTGCGGTCAGAAAGAGTCGGTTATTTTCTGTGACCAGATCATGTCGATGGGCTTCAAGGAGGCCTTCAGGGCCGGTATCTCGTTCGGCAAGGACGACATGGTCATCCCGAACGACAAGTGGGGCATCGTCGATGACACTCGCGACCAGGTGAAAGACTTTGAACAGCAGTACATGGACGGCCTGATCACTCAGGGCGAAAAGTACAACAAGGTTGTCGATGCCTGGTCGAAGTGTAACGACCGTGTGACCGAGGCGATGATGAGCACCATCTCGAACGTCGCCAAGGCCGAAGACGGGTCTGACATGGAACCGAACTCGGTCTACATGATGGCCCACTCCGGTGCGCGGGGCTCGGTCACTCAGATGAAACAGCTGGGCGGTATGCGCGGCCTGATGGCCAAGCCGAACGGTGACATCATCGAGACGCCGATCATCTCGAACTTCAAGGAAGGTCTGACCGTTCTTGAATACTTCAACTCGACCCACGGTGCCCGTAAGGGTCTGTCGGATACCGCTCTGAAGACGGCGAACTCGGGTTACCTGACCCGTCGTCTGGTGGACGTGGCGCAGGACTGCATCGTTCGTGAGATCGATTGTGGCACCGAGCGCGCAATCACTGCCGAAGCTGCGGTCAACGATGGTGAGGTTGTCGCCTCGCTGGCCGAGCGTATCCTGGGCCGTGTGGCGGCTGACGATATCCTGCGTCCGGGTACGGATGAGGTGCTTGTTGCGGCTGGTCAGCTGATCGACGAACGTATGGCAGACACCATCGACGAAGCGGGCGTTCAGTCGACCCGCATCCGCTCGCCTCTGACCTGCGAGTCCGAGGAAGGCGTCTGTGCCACCTGCTACGGTCGTGACCTTGCTCGCGGAACCATGGTGAACACGGGTGAGGCTGTCGGCATCATCGCCGCCCAGTCCATCGGTGAACCCGGTACACAGCTGACGATGCGGACCTTCCACATCGGTGGTGTTGCGCAAGGTGGTCAGCAGTCGTTCCAGGAAGCCAGCCAGGCTGGTGTCGTATCCTTCGAGAACCCGCAGATCCTGGTCAATGCCGCAGGCGAAAGCCTTGTCATGGGCCGGAACATGAAGCTGGTGATCAAGGACGATCACGGCGAAGAGCGCGCCAGCCACAAGCTGGGCTATGGCTCCAAGCTGTTCGTCAAGGAAGGCACCAAGGTGGCCCGCGGCGACAAGCTGTTCGAATGGGATCCCTACACCCTGCCGATCATCGCCGAGAAAGCCGGTACCACCAAATACGTCGATCTGGTTTCGGGCCTTGCCGTCCGTGACGAGACCGACGAAGCAACCGGCATGACCCAGAAGATCGTGATCGACTGGCGCGCCGCCCCCCGTGGCAGCGACCTCAAGCCCGAGATCATTCTGGTCGGTGACGATGGCGAACCGGTCCGCAACGATGCGGGCAACCCGGTTCACTATCCGATGTCGGTGGATGCGATCCTGTCGGTCGAAGATGGCCAGAAGATCGAAGCCGGTGACGTTGTTGCGCGTATTCCGCGTGAAGGTGCCAAGACCAAGGACATCACCGGTGGTCTGCCGCGTGTGGCCGAACTGTTCGAAGCCCGCCGTCCGAAAGATCACGCGATCATCGCAGAAGCCGATGGTTACGTGCGCTTTGGCCGCGACTACAAGAACAAGCGCCGCATCAGCATCGAACCGGCTGACGAGTCGCTGGAACCCATCGAGTACATGGTACCCAAGGGCAAGCACATCCCTGTTGTCGAAGGCGACTTCGTTCAGAAGGGCGACTACATCATGGACGGTAACCCGGCCCCGCATGACATCCTGTCCATCATGGGTGTCGAGGCGCTGGCGAACTACATGATCGACGAAGTGCAGGACGTGTATCGTCTGCAAGGCGTGAAGATCAACGACAAGCACATCGAAGTCATCGTGCGCCAGATGCTGCAGAAGTGGGAGATCCTGGATTCAGGCGACACCACCCTGCTGAAAGGCGAACATGTCGACAAGCAGGAGTTCGACGCAGCCAACGAAAAGACCATCGCCCGCGGTGGTCGTCCGGCACAGGGCGAGCCGATCCTTCTGGGGATCACCAAGGCTTCGTTGCAGACGCGTTCGTTCATCTCGGCGGCGTCGTTCCAGGAAACCACCCGCGTACTGACCGAAGCGTCCGTGCAGGGCAAAAAGGACAAGCTGGTCGGCCTGAAAGAGAACGTCATCGTTGGTCGCCTGATCCCCGCCGGTACCGGTGGGGCAACTCAGGCCGTCCGCCACATCGCCCAGTCGCGCGACAATGTGGTGATCGAAGCCCGCCGGGAAGAGGCCGAAGCGGCCGCTGCCCTGGCTGCGCCGATCATGGATGATGATCTGGTCGGGGATGAGCTGGACGTTCTGGTGGAAACACCCGAAAGCCGCGAGTAATCGCCCGATTGACAAGTTTAGGAAGGCCCCGCGATTTCGCGGGGCCTTTCGTTTTTGCAGGGCTGAAACGCGCACCACGCTTAAGGCGGTTCCAGACCACTGGAATATCGCGCTCGCCGTATGAGACCTGCAATAACAGTAGGGTTTTTCTGGTTTAGCCTAAACTGTGCTACCATCCGCCATGAGTTCACACAGGTGACGGGGGTGGATGATGAGAGCTGTCACAAAGTTGTCGCGCGTATTTTCGGTTTTCGGTCTGGGCCTGATGGCCGCCTGCACGGACTATGCCTATGTGGGGATGCCACCGGGCCAGCCATCGCGTGAGATCGTGATCCCGAACGGCACGACGCGCCTGATCCCGATATCCGGCTCGATCGTCGGGCTGGCATATGATGAGCCGCGACGGCGGATCTTCCTGCGCAATCTTCCCGGTACCCAGCTACAGGAGCTTGACCGAAATGGCCGTGTCCTGCGTACCTTTGCGGCACAGCGGGTTCCGGCCGGATGCGGTGGCATCACACCTGACGAGTTTCCCATCAAAGAATGCGGGTTGGCCGTTCGGGGAAGCGACGGGCATCTGTTCCTCGACCATCCGAACGGGGTGATGATCGCGGAACTGACCCGCGACGGGCAATTTGTGCGCAACATAACCCTCAGCCAACCGCAAGGGCCGATTGGCGGGCTGGCCTTTGATGAAACGACCGGCACGTTTTATGTGCTGTTCATCCGCAATCGCCTGATCGCCGAGGTGGATTTGAACGGCACGGTGCTTAGGACAATCCGGGCGACCAATCCATCGGTCGGCGCAGCGGTGCAGATCGAACGCTTTGGCCTTGGCATCAATTCCAAACGCCGCGAGCTTTATGTTGCGCTTCAGAACGGCAACCAGCTTGGCGTTCTGGACATGTCCGGCGGGTTGATCGCAACGCACATGCTCAGCGCCGGGGTGGCTGTGGAAGGGATCGGAGGTGGTCGGGTCTCTGGTCTCTGATAGGGGCTCAGAAGGCGTTTTCGACCCGCTCCCAACGCGTCGGAGCGTAATTCTTGCGCTGATCTGATTTGATGCGTTGACAGGCAGCCGTCCGATTGGGCCAATGGCCCGATCACTCTGCGCAGGGCCAAATCTGACATGAACCCAAACACCAAAGGTGCCTTGCTGATGATGGGCAGCATGGCGGCCTTCACCCTGAACGACACTTTGGTCAAGGTCGCGCTTCGGGATCTGCCATTGTTCCAACTGGTGGCCATGCGGGGCGTCCTGGCCGTTTTCCTTGTCTACGGTCTTGCCCGTTATCTGGGGGCGCTGCACCTCAATTTCTCAAACCACGACCGGTGGCTGGTTGCGCTGCGCAGTCTGGCCGAACTGTCGGCTACCTTCTTTTTTCTGACAGCGCTCAAGAACATGCCGCTTGCCAATGTGACGGCCATTCTACAGGCGCTGCCTCTGACCGTGACTCTGGGCGCGGCGCTGGTCTTCTCCGAACAGGTCGGCTGGCGGCGCATATTGGCGATTGCCATTGGTTTTGGTGGCATGGTTTTGATCGTCAGACCCGGTCCTGACGGCTTCAGCCTGTATTCCATCTACGCGCTGATAGCAGTGGCTTCGATCACGGTTCGCGATCTGGTGACGCGACGCATGTCGCCCCAGGTTCCGTCAATGGTGGTGACGTTGGCGACGTCTCTTTCCATCACCGTGGCCGCAGCGATTGCTTCGGTGTTCGAAGGATGGGTTCCGGTTTCCGGCGCTGCGGGTTCTCTGGTTGCGGCGGCGGCCGTGTTCGTCCTGATGGGCTATCTGTTCAGCGTCATGGTCATGCGTCAGGGCGATGTCGGGTTCATCGCGCCGTTTCGCTATTCCAGCCTAATCTGGGCCCTGGGGCTGGGTTGGGCCGTATTCGATGAATGGCCTGACGGTTTGACCATGCTGGGTGCAACTCTGATCGTGGCCGCCGGACTGTTCACGCTGTTCCGGGAACGCGCACGCCGGGAAGCGGCGTGAACCTGCGTGACAAGGCTCTGAACACTGGTTATCCAAAGGCGAAACCCGGCCTCCGGTTGCGGGTTTGGTTCGGCATTGGCACTTCTGGTGCAGGGCGGTTTTATGAACCCGGTTGAGCCCGCGCACCCACATCGGCACGGCCCGGATCAGCCTATTGCCGGGCAACCGGTATCGTGCTGTTGACACTCGGGCCGACTCCCCCTATTACGCGCGTCATCTCGGTGCCGGGGGCCGCCCCATAGCCGATTCCAGTAATGAGCTGGTCAAGGCCCGGACAATTTTGCAGTTCGCGCCCTCTGAGAAACAACCGCGACGTTCACCTCGGAATGGGAACGCTCGTGGGTTTTGCGCTTGTGGACGCATAAGCGCAGCGAAGTTAGCCGCACGCAGCCCGCGTGCATGTCATGTGTGTTGCAAAACGGGGAAGAAACCGGAATGCCAACTATTCAACAGCTGATCCGCAAACCGCGGCAGCCCAAAGTAAAACGCTCGAAGTCTATGCACCTGGAGCAGTGCCCGCAGAAACGCGGCGTCTGCACACGTGTTTACACCACCACACCGAAGAAACCGAACTCGGCTATGCGTAAGGTTGCCAAGGTGCGCCTGACAAACGGGTTCGAGGTCATCTCGTACATCCCCGGTGAAAGCCACAACCTTCAGGAACACTCGGTTGTTCTGATCCGTGGCGGCCGTGTGAAAGACCTTCCCGGTGTGCGTTACCACATCCTGCGCGGTGTTCTGGATACTCAGGGCGTCAAAGACCGTAAGCAACGCCGTTCGAAATACGGCGCGAAGCGTCCCAAGTAAGAAGGAGAGGCTGATATGTCACGTCGTCACGCCGCCGAAAAACGCGAAGTCCTGCCTGACGCCAAGTTTGGCGATAAGGTTCTGACCAAATTCATGAACAACCTGATGATCGACGGCAAGAAGTCGGTCGCCGAGCGCATCGTCTACAACGCCTTTGACCGCGTTGAGAACAAGATCAAGCGCGCGCCCGTCGAAGTGTTCCACGAAGCACTCGACAACATCAAACCGTCGGTCGAGGTTCGCTCGCGCCGGGTTGGTGGTGCAACCTATCAGGTTCCGGTCGAAGTCCGCCCCGAGCGCCGCGAAGCACTGGCCATCCGCTGGCTGATCACCGCTGCGCGCGGCCGCAATGAAAACACCATGGAAGAACGCCTCGCCGGTGAACTGCTGGACGCTGTACAGTCCCGCGGTACCGCCGTGAAGAAGCGCGAAGACACCCACAAGATGGCCGAGGCGAACAAAGCCTTCAGCCACTACCGTTGGTAATCCCAGAGGCTTATCCAAATGGCACGCGAATATCCGCTCGAACTATACCGTAACTTCGGTATCATGGCGCACATCGACGCAGGTAAGACCACCTGCTCGGAGCGTATCCTGTATTACACTGGTAAATCCCACAACATCGGTGAGGTGCACGATGGTGCAGCCACCATGGACTGGATGGAGCAGGAGCAGGAACGCGGCATCACCATCACTTCGGCTGCGACCACCACCTTCTGGGAACGCACCGAAGACGGTCAGACCGCCGATACCCCCAAGCACCGCCTGAACATCATCGACACCCCCGGCCACGTTGACTTCACCATCGAAGTCGAACGCTCGCTGGCGGTTCTCGACGGTGCCGTCTGCGTTCTGGACGCAAACGCCGGTGTTGAACCCCAGACCGAAACCGTGTGGCGTCAGGCTGACCGCTACAAGGTTCCGCGTATGGTTTTCGTCAACAAGATGGACAAGATCGGCGCAGACTTCTTCAACTGCGTTCGCATGATCGAAGACCGCACCGGCGCACGCGCTGTTCCGGTTGGTATTCCGATCGGTGCCGAAACCGAGCTGGAAGGCCTGGTTGATCTGGTCACCATGGAAGAGTGGCTGTGGCAGGGCGAAGACCTTGGTGCAAGCTGGGTCAAAGCTCCGATCCGCGACAGCCTGAAAGACATGGCTGACGAATGGCGCGGCAAGATGATCGAAGCGGCCGTCGAAGAAGACGACGACGCGATGATGGCCTATCTGGAAGGCGAAGAGCCCGACGTTCCGACTCTGCGCAAACTGCTGCGCAAAGGCACGCTGGCCCTGCATTTCGTGCCGGTTCTGGGTGGCTCGGCGTTCAAGAACAAAGGCGTTCAGCCGCTGCTCAACGCTGTGATCGATTATCTGCCCAGCCCGCTGGACGTTGTCGATTACATGGGCTTCAAACCCGGCGACGAGGAAGAAGTTCGTAACATCGCACGTCGTGCCGATGACGGCATGGCCTTCTCAGGTCTGGCGTTCAAAATCATGAACGACCCCTTCGTTGGTTCGCTGACCTTCACCCGCGTTTACTCGGGCACCATGAACAAGGGCGACTCGATCCTGAACTCGACCAAAGGCAAGAAAGAGCGCATCGGTCGTATGATGATGATGCACTCCAACAACCGGGAAGAGATCGAAGAAGCGTTTGCAGGCGACATCATCGCGCTGGCGGGTCTGAAAGACACCACCACCGGTGACACTCTGTGCGATGCGAAGGATCCGGTGGTTCTGGAAACCATGACCTTCCCCGATCCGGTGATCGAGATCGCGGTCGAGCCCAAAACCAAGGGCGACCAGGAAAAGATGTCTCAGGGTCTGGCCCGTCTGGCCGCCGAAGACCCGTCCTTCCGCGTGGAAACCGACCTGGAATCGGGTCAGACCATCATGAAGGGCATGGGCGAACTTCACCTGGACATCCTGGTGGACCGTCTCAAGCGCGAGTTCAAGGTCGAAGCCAACATCGGTGCGCCTCAGGTGGCTTATCGTGAAACCATCTCGATGCCGGTCGAACACACCTACACCCACAAGAAACAGTCGGGTGGTTCGGGTCAGTTCGCCGAAGTCAAGCTGGAGATCCAGCCCACCGAGGCTGGCGAAGGTTACTCGTTCGAAAGCCGCATCGTTGGTGGTGCCGTTCCGAAGGAATACATCCCCGGTGTTGAAAAAGGCATCAACTCGGTCATGGACAGCGGCCCTCTGGCTGGCTTCCCTGTGATCGACTTCAAGGTTGCCCTGCTGGACGGTAAGTTCCACGACGTTGACTCGAGCGTTCTGGCGTTCGAAATCGCGGCCCGTATGTGTATGCGTGAAGGCATGCGCAAAGCTGGCGCGAAGCTGCTGGAACCGATCATGAAGGTCGAAGTGATCACCCCGGAAGAATATACCGGCGGTATCATCGGCGACCTGACCTCGCGTCGGGGCCAGGTGTCTGGTCAGGAACCGCGCGGCAACGCGATCGCGATCGATGCGTTTGTTCCGCTGGCGAACATGTTCGGCTACATCAACACCCTGCGTTCGATGTCGTCGGGCCGCGCCCAGTTCACCATGCAGTTCGACCACTACGATCCGGTTCCGCAGAACATCTCGGACGAGATCCAGGCGAAATACGCATAAAGCAGTGGGCCGGGCTGAAGCCCGGCCTACCGCACACCCGTAGGCCGGGCTTCAGCCCGGCACCCGCAAATTAAGGAGGCCATCATGGCAAAGGAAAAGTTTGAGCGTACAAAACCGCACGTCAACATCGGCACGATTGGGCATGTTGACCACGGCAAGACGACGCTGACCGCAGCGATCACCAAGTATTTCGGTGACTTCAAGGCGTATGACCAGATTGACGGCGCGCCGGAAGAGAAAGCCCGCGGCATCACCATCTCGACCGCGCATGTGGAATACGAGACCGACGCGCGCCACTATGCGCATGTCGACTGCCCCGGCCACGCCGACTACGTCAAGAACATGATCACCGGTGCTGCTCAGATGGACGGCGCGATCCTGGTTGTGAACGCTGCAGACGGCCCGATGCCGCAGACCCGCGAGCACATCCTGCTGGGCCGCCAGGTTGGCATCCCGAAGATGGTCGTGTTCATGAACAAAGTTGACCAGGTTGACGACGAAGAGCTGCTGGAACTGGTGGAAATG
>NZ_JBQFYX010000021.1:0-48240 GCF_056541885.1 Ruegeria sp. AF7
GAACTGCCGACACGAAAACCAGAACACTCACAAAAACAGAGACCTGGAGTTTACTTAGCGGTCAGCGATAGGCTCGCATCTGCCCTTCTCTGCGACAAGCCCGAATTGGTAGTATGAGCCCCAACCGGACCTTAACTGCACTTTGAGTTTTTGCTCGTGCAGAAGGCTCTAAACCACGCAAACCGGACCTTCCCACGCGCTTCTCAGATGGCAGGGCAGCGGACCTTACTGCCATTCGTCCCAATGATTTGAATGACCGCTCATGGTTCCAATGTAGTCAGGCATCTTCGGCTGAGCGCGCCGTTAGCCATGTCACGACATTGACGACCGATTCATTGGTTTTGGCGGTTCGTGGCATGAGGACATAGAAATCACTTCCGCTCGCGTCCCAAGCTGCACCAACCTCGATCAAACGTCGGGCTTCAAGGTCATTAGCCACCAGAAACCGGCTTACCAACGCCAAACCTTGCCCGGCGATTGCTGCATCGACCGCAAGGGAGGTTTGGCTCAGACGAAGGTGACGAGGAGACTGGTCCCGTACGCCTAAATGCGCAAGATAGCTGGGCCATAGGTCATGGGTATCATGGACCTTCGGCTGGTTGGCGAGGTTTTCTGGGTCAAGATGAGCGTCACCTTTGGCCGCAAACTTTGGCGCGGCGACAGCGATTAGCGACTGCTTGAACAAGAGCGTTACGTCCAGCGATGCGCCAAATGGCGGCGATCCCTGGCGCACTGCCAGGTCTATCCCGTCGCTGTGGAAGCTGGAAACTCTTTCGGTCGCCATAATCCGCAAATCGATATCCGGGTGCGCTGCGGTGAAGTCCGGTAGGTTGGGGATCAGCCATTTCGCAGCAAAGGTCGGTGTGACACTGATAAGAACTTTATTCGGCTCTGGTTTCAGTTCGGCAGTTGCGGCTCGAAGGTCTACGAACACTCCGGCAATGCGGTTGTGATAGCTGCGCCCGACTGGCGTAAAAGCCAAGCCTTTCGGCACCCTTTCAAACAAGACCACATCAAGATGCGCTTCGAGCTGGCGTACCTGTTGTGCAACGGCCCCTTGCGTAACGCCCAATTCATCGGCGGCTGAGCGGAAGCTGAGGCGGCGACCGGCTGCATCGAACGCACGCAAACTGTTGAGCGGGGGAAGTTCGGTCATTTTTCAATAGTAATTCTACTGTCATGCAACATCAATTCTGAATCGAATTTCACCAAAAAAATAACCATGTATGGTTCAATCAAGAAAGGATACTCGACATGACAGTAGAAAAAGTAGCTTTGATCACGGCTGGCGGCAGCGGTATGGGCGCGGATGCAGCCCGCAAATTGGCAGAAGATGGGTTCAAAGTCGGCATCCTGTCCTCGTCCGGCAAGGGTGAGGCGCTCGGCGGAGAACTCGGCGGCTTTGGCGTGACTGGCTCTAACCTTGATGGAGAAGCGCTGAACGCTCTGGTCGAGGGTGCGAAGGATCGTTGGGGCCGTATCGATGTCTTGGTGAACTCTGCTGGCCACGGACCGAAAGGACCGGTTCTCGAAATCAGCGACGACGATTGGCATCAAGGGATGGAAGTCTACCTGATGAACGTGATCCGTCCGACAAGGCTTGTCACACCCACAATGCAGGCGCAGCGCGGCGGGGCGATCATCAACATCTCAACCTTTGCGGCATTTGAACCTGACCCTCTTTTCCCAACGTCGGGGGTCTTCCGGGCCGGGCTTGCTGCATTCACGAAACTCTATTCGGATAAATATGCGTCCGAGAACATTCGCATGAACAACGTCCTTCCGGGATTCATAGACAGTCTGCCCGAAACCGAAGACCGCAAAGCGCGTATTCCCATGGGGCGCTACGGTTTCGCTTCGGAGGTGTCTTCTCTCATTTCGTGGCTCGCCTCGAATCATGGTGGCTACATGACAGGACAAAACTTGCGTCTCGACGGAGGATTGACACGTGCAGTCTGATACCTTGGCGCTCGCGTCATCGCGCGAGCGCCTTGTCTTCGCGGTCAAGTGGGGCGCATCCGCAGTTCAGATCATGGGATACACCGCGACCGGGTTTGGCTGGACACCATGGAACCTCTACCTGTTTCTTGTCGGAGTCGTGGGTTGGTTCGCCGTCGGCGCTCTATGGAATGACAAGGCGCTCATGCTGGTCCACCTTGTCGCGCTAGGCGCAATGATTGCAGGTATGGCAAGCGGCTGACACAAAAGAGCGGTCATTAGTGCGTCTTGCAGCATCGGTCAAAGAGGGCTCGTTGCCGTCATCAGAACAACCGCAGCATTTCATTGGAGGGCCCAGATCACGACGATGAAGTCGGCCCTTAAGAGACATTCACCACCCAGCTCCGATGCTGCGGTCGCAGCCCGTACTGCCGCCGTTCGCTGCGGGTGCAAAGTCGAGAGCATGACGACTTAGAAGCGGGCCACTGGCTTAAGCTGCAGCACACATGCTCAGAACGAATTCAACGCGCTGTTGCACTGATACTCTTGGCAGCTCCGTTCTCAAGTAGCCAAGGGTATCTAATGCGCGCACAATACGGCGATGCTCCTGAAGTGCTTCACTGAAGTCGTGCCTGCGTTCAGCGTCCTGCGTGAAAAGATCTTTCCATGGAGGGGCTACGAAAACATGCTTTGCGTATTGCCGCGATGTTCCGAGTGTTTCTGATAGGTCCGGTCCACCAGAACTCGCTAAGGCAACCGCAGCATCAACTAAGCCGCGATCAAAAAAGACCCAACCTTCTGACTCACACGCTGCGTGCAAGTCTGTCCTTGCAACCTCAACGGCTCGCAAGGCGAATGCGTGCATGTTCACCCACGGCAAAGCGTGACTCGCCCGGGCCAGTTCATCTGCAACGATCCGTCGACCAGGCTCTGGCACCGTAGTGTGCCCACATTTGCCGAGGGCCTGAAGCAAAGTTGACTTTCCCCCACCAGAACAGCCTGTCAGCAAAATCAGCTTTTGTCCCATCACTTTGTCCCAAGACCAATTCTGCGTCGCGCTACCGCTCGTTCTGAGGAAGGCCGTCTGCGATCTCGTAGTAGTCCCCTTTCTCAGACATAAAGATATGCATCGCCAGAGACGTATTCGTTGGACCATCGAACACGCCCATGGCCACCGCCGTCCAGTCATGGTGGATCGGATCCCAGAACAGGGTTGATCCACAGGTGCCGCAGAAGCCCCGTCGCACCTTTTTGGAAGACTGGTACCAGCGCACTGCATCCTCGCCTTCAACCCGAAGTGACGTCCGGGGAATGTCGATGGAGGCCTCAAAATGACCGGAATGCTTGCGACATTGCTGGCAGTGGCATGCCGTGGGGCGAGGCAGGTCACCTTCGACGACGATCTTAACGGCGCCACAAAGACAAGATCCTTTATGCATGGCCCACCTCCTCTGTTTTTGGCGCACGGTTCCGGCGCCGCACATTCAGTGCTTGAATGAGAGCTTTCGCTTCGGCTGGCGGCTCCTGTTCGACGCGTCGGTAGTTGGTGCCATCGTTTCGGCGCGTCAGAAGCCCGGCAGAAATCATTGTTCGCCGCAGGGTTGCTGGATCTTTGAACACGTGTTCGAGATTCAGACGCTCGTTGACTTCCTGCTCCATCATCGACTGTGCCGGCGGAAGTCTTGCCCAGAGCGCCCAAAGAGCAAGCGTTTGCACACTGCGTTTGGACGGCCAACGAACGAGACAGCCATTGGAATCGAATTGATGCAAGGCGCGCTCTACGGCTCTCGCATCAACAGTTTGCCCGTTGGTTGCGCGCGCAAGCCTTTGGCCAGCAGAGTGGACCGAACGCATGTGTTGGACATTTTGAAAATTTGCGGCACGCGCAGCCATATTCATAAGCACGAGGTGCGGCGGGCTTACGTCACCGAGTTGCTTGGCGAGGGATCGCGCAAACACGGTCAAGTCGTCCGCGTGTAACGGCAGAGAGATTTTAGGCATGGGGCTTCCACATCAAGCGCCAATGCTGGATCGTCGGTCGCTGGCTTAACGAAGCGGCGCTCTCAACTGTGTTAGTGATTGCTTTGCCGTTCGATCTGTTTGGCAGGTTTAGCTCTCCCAGAGGAGCAGCGACGCCTCGGTGTCTGCCGACCGTGCAAAGTAGATAGCAAATGATGCGACCGAGGCCAAGGCCATCGTTGTATTGCCCGCCCAACCAGACAGTTTCCTTCATCCGTCTCTTCCTGGTTCGCTCTGATCGCTGGAGAATAACGCGATCTTGTTGCCTTGAGGATCGCGCAGGTAGCCGACAAAAAAGTTCGGTCCGTAGGCCTCTCTGAAGCCCGGCGCTCCATCGTCTCTTCCACCCGCCTCAAGTGCAGCGGCATGAAGATCACGAACCTGTTGTTGGCTGCGCGCCTCGAACGCGACCATCGTGCCATTTCCTGTTGATGCGGGCTTCCCGTCAAAAGGAGATTTGACATAGAACTCAGGGAGGTTTGGCGCCTGCCCCGGCTTTGTAGGAAGCGCATAGCTCAGGTCACCGTGATAGTGTTCCAGCTGATATCCGAGATCTGGCAGAAACGCGGAGTAGAAGCGTTCAGCGCTCTTCATGTCATCGGCACCTATTGTGATGTAGGCAATCATAGTTAAGCATCCTTGTGATTTGTTCCCATTCGTCGCTTGACGCGTTTAGTCGCGGCGGTTCGCGCATTTGATCATATAAACCAGTATCGCCGCGCATGTTCGGCCTTAGCCTCTTCGATAGTCATGCGATTTCTACCAAGCGGATCAATTGATGGAAAATCATTGGGTCGTGCTGAAGCGGGCAGAGTGCCGATGGCAAGAACGGCCGCACCGCCGGCAAACGCTGCAGAAAGGCCAAACATGGCACCCCAGGATATGCCAGCGACGATCCCGGCCAAAACCGCTCCAAACGCGCCTACCCCGTCCAGCAAAGTGAACGCGAAACCCAGCGTCGTACTTTCGTTGCGATCCGAGTGATCAACTGCGGCTGCCAGCATTGTCGCTCGAACTGCGTCCAGCGAGGCAACCCCAAAGGCCATGATTGCAATCATGACCAAGAACGGGGGCTCGAACACCAGTAAACCGACAGCCAGGGCAGCAAACCCGTTTCCAGTTGCGAGTACCGGAAAGCGGCCGAGCTTGTCGGAAATTGATCCAACCAACGGCTGGGCGAGCGCCCCGGCCACAAGCATAGCTGCAAAGATAACCCCAATCTTTTCGGGTGTAAGTGCGTGAACCGTCGCCAAGTAGAGCGGGATCATGCTCATCAGACCAATCAGTGCCATGTTATTGAATGAGACCATGGCAACGAGGCGAACCCCTCTTTGACTGCGCCATGTATTCAGAAGCAGCAATAGCTCCTTTCTACTGATACGCGAAGCTTCGGATAAGGGAACCGCCCGCGCGATCCACAAAAAACAAACGCCAACACAGGCGGTTGGAAGTACCGAAAGCGCCAGAGCAACGCGCCAATCCACAACCGATAACAGCAACCCGATCAACAGTGGCGCGAACACCTCCGCAAAAGACCCTCCAACCGCATGTATTCCCAAAGCGCGGGCGCGCGTTGTCTTGTTGTCGTCGGTCAGTACTCCGGTTGCAATCGGATGCCAGGCCGCGTTGCCCATCCCAGCGAGTGCCAGAAGGATCGCAAGGCTCCAAAATCCTAGCGCCTTTGCTGCGAGCGCATATCCCACGACGACCCAGAAAAAGGTACCGACAAGAAGACGACCCCGGCTCGACACCCGATCTGCGATGAGGCCCGCAGGCAGATAGGCCAAAGCACCACCAACGCTGAGCAGCGTGAACAGTAGACCGACCTCAGCGGGGGAAAGGTCCATGTGGAGGCCAGCGGCCGGCACGATCAACCATAGCGCTGCGATTGGCCAGTCGATGGCGAAGTGTCCTGCGGCAAACCAGGCCATCAGAGATCGTTCTGTCATAGTGCCTAACCCATTGAGTGCGAAACTTCAGGCACGGTGCCCGACTGATTGGCGATTGTTAGCGAAGGGTGATATGTCTGTCTGTCGACAGGGAGACGATTGTTATTGAGGATTCGTCAATGAAGGACAGCAAGCTGACAACATCTGATCGACCCCGCTATCTCGGGGAAACGATTGAGCCAGCGTCAGGCGAATGCTACGACTGGCATTCCCACGATTTTGGTCAACTCATCTCCGCGGCCTCAGGGTCGATGTATGTCGGAACCCCGGACCGGGTCCTGCTGCTCAGTCCGGCTATGGCGATCTGGATTCCCCCGGACAAAGAACATTGGATGCGCTATGGGGCGAACAACGTCATGCACTATGTCGATGTCAATCGCGAAGAGGCAGAGTGGCTTGGGCCAGATTGCCGGGTCGTGGCCATGACACCACTTCTGGATGCATTGTTTGTTGCGGCGATGCCAGAAGCGACAAGTACACGAACAGTTAAGCACAACACAGCGCTGCAGACCTTGCTTCGACACGAGCTACTCGCAGCGAAGGACGTGTCGCTCTCACTTGTTTTGCCGAAAGATGCGCGGCTACTCGGCGTCGCGCGTGATGCCCTCAACGACCCAGGCAGCATTCGCTCAGTCGAAGCTTGGTTGTCAGGCGTCTCCGCGAGCAGAAAGACCGTCGAACGACTGTTCATCGCAGAAACAGGCATGCCACCGTCGAAATGGTTGCGCCATGCACGGGTCTTGCATGCCGTATCACTGCTCGCGGCGGGTAAGAGCGTAACCTCGGTTGCCTTCGATATGGGATACGAATCTATGAGCGCTTTCAGCTATATGTTCCGACAAACTCTAGGCGTTAGTCCGAGGGAGGTTTTAAGGAGCCGGTAGGTTGTACCAAAAGGGTCAGATGTTTTCTGCGGCCCATACCAGCCACTCAAACATGGTCTAGAATGCTGCAGACGCAGCCCGCTTAGCGGTCGCTCGCAGCACTTGCAAAATTGGAGACTGAGTGGACTCACACATCGCGGGACAATTCGGACTTGTGCAGCTGCCCTTACTGCTGACGCAGTATTTGCTCCCATGTGCGGCATTCAGATTGCCACGTCACAACGGGCGTCTCCAGACCGGCTATTCCTTCGCGAACGGAATAAAGAATTTTTTTGCCATTGCAGCCTTGAAGGGCGCTGTCAACTCCATACTGCGTGCGAGTCTAAAACAAGTGCAGCGCCATTTTACAAAGTGTAGTTCTTAATTTTTGCTGAGTAAGAGGCTTCTCCAAGCAATGAATTCTGGCATTTGTTTCGGCAAAATGTGGGGTGTCATCCGGCATGCGACCAGAGACGATGATGATCTGGGCGGTAGGGTGGCGTTGCATGCAGAATTCTGCCAGCTCCCACCCAGTCTCGCCATTGTCGAGATGCAGGTCGGTGACCACCACGTCCGGTGACATGTCGGATTCAAGGAATTTTTTGGCAGTTGCGTAACTGGGCGCGCTTTGAACCAAAAAGCCTTCCTTTCTAAGGCAACGCTCAGCGTGTCGCATAGCCTCCGCGTCGTCCTCCACGACGAAGGCCCGCTTACCACTTCCAGACAAAGCATTGGTGCCGTCTTGCCGATCCGCGATTGGAAAGACGAGGCGCACCTCCGTACCCTTTCCGACGGTGCTGACTATTTCCACATCGCCGCCGGATTGTTTCATGAAGCCGTAGACCATAGGCAGACCGAGCCCCGTTCCGCTGCCGTCGCTTCGGGCCGAAAAAAACGGTTCGAATGCCCGCGACAGGGTCATTTCGTCCATGCCGCTTCCAGTGTCGGTTATTCTGACAATTGCCTCGTCGTCGCTGGATGCCTCGATGGCCAGATTTATCGTTCCATCGCCTGCAATGGACTGGCTGGCGTTTAGGCAAATATTGAGGATGGCGCTTTCAAGCTGGCCTGGGTCTACCAACACAAGTACAGCCTGGTCACAAAACTGCGTCTCCAGATGTGTCCCGTCTTTCAACCCGATACCGATGAGGTCGGTCAAACCGCCGACTAACTCTTTTAGGTCCACAACCTCCGGAGACAGGGCCTGCTTTCTTGCAAATGCGAGCAGTCGTTGGACTAGAGCGCCTCCAATTTCCAACGCCTCCTTCACCCGATCAACTGTTCCAGTTGCACGCTTGCCGGTTCCGGCCTCTTCAATAAGGTGGATGTTTGTCGAAATGCTGGATAACACGTTGCCAAAGTCGTGAGCGACTTCGCCGGCAACTTTTCCCAGGCTTTCAATATGCTGGATTTGTCGCAGCCGATCTTCGAGTTGTCTGCGCTCAGTGGCATCGGAAAACAACCACACGCCACCTCCGTCCGGGAGAGCGCTCCGTCGAATTTCGATCACCACACCGTCGGGGCTCCTGATCTCGCTAAATCCAATAAAATCCTCGTTGAGCTGCTTCGCGTTTTCGTCAGCACTCATCGGTGACGCCTGCAACAGTTCAGAGATTCTCCCTCCCTGGGTGCGCATTTCGGCATCCAGGCGAAGAGTCTTGACGAAGTTCGGATTCGTGGCCGTCAGGCACCCATCTGGCCCGGAGATAGCGACACCGTCCGAGATGTTCGTGAACACGCGCTCAAATAGCGCGTTTTGGCGATTTAGCCTCGTGTTGCTACGGTCTAACTGCAGGGCGTTCGCGCGAAAGACTCGAAACGACCTTTGAAGGATTCCGATTTCGTCGTTGGCGGTGGAATCTTTCGGAAGCCGAGTGGTTTTGTCACCTTCCGCCAATCGCATCATTGCGTTGGAGACAGCGGTAATGTTTGCCGTGACGTATTTTGAAACGAATATGGCGGATAAAAGCGCGATTGTGACCGCACCCAACCCCAGCACGAGGATGACACCTTTCGCAAATCCAATGGCAGTAGTCGTTTGAGCCCTCTCAGCGGACAAAAAGCTTTCGGCATCAGCGGCGAAGGCACTGGAAAGTTGGTTGATGATCGAAGCGTTCGAGCGAATGCGAAAAAGTGCGTTCTGAGCTTCCAACTCCCTGGACAGCTCGCGACGTCGGCTTTCGAACAAGCCTTCTGACCCATGTGCCAGTTGCTCCATTTGGCGTAAATAGCGAGTCTGGAGAACCGCCGCTGAATTCCCCGGGAAGTCCCGCGCAAGACGTTGGTAGTCTCGGCGATGCTCTCCTACGCCGAGCAGGTTCTCTGCATGTGCAGCGCCCACGAGCTCGTTGGCCATGGCCTGAAGAGATAACCAATCGCGACGCTCCCCCTCAGTGATGGCGGAGTTAAATGACTGCCCATAAAATGTGGTTTCCAGTCCGTCGAGCCTATCTGCAAGCCGCTGACTTGTTTCCCTCTCGCTATTCCGGGCCTCGGCGGTTTTTGCCAGTTCGGAAATGGCAACTTTCATCTCCGCGATTGCCGAGCGTATCTCATTTTCGAAGGCGTACACCGAGTTTTCTGGATTCTGATCACTCGAAGGCCAATCGTTGGCGACTTGATCAAGCGTCTCGGCCAAGATCAATCCTTCACGTTCGATGAGATACTCCGATGGAAAACTCAGCAGGAACGGAGCCGACGTAGCTATATCTGATGACTGACGCGACAGCCTCAATGCTCTCGCGACTTCGGACAAAGTCTGCCTGTGGAGTTCCTCCAGGCGCGTGTTTGCGCGATCAAGCGAGTACCAAGAAACACCGCCTACGAATAGAGTAGAGATTGCCAACAAGGATAAAGCAATCCAAAGGCGCTGTCGGATATTGGCCTTGAACCGGAACGTCATCAGACTTCGTCCGTGGCGCCGCCGGTCACAAAAATGTACCCTTGTCCCCGTCTGGTCTGCAAATGAACCGGTTTGGAAGGCACACGTTCGATCTTCCGCCTCAGGCGCAATATGAGCACGTCAATGGTTCGGTCGACGTATTGAGACAGATCGCTGCCGAGTTCCTCCAGAAGCTGTGGCCGGGGAATTATCTCGTTCGGATGCCGAAGTAAGAATTCGAGCAGGCGATATTCGGCGTTGGTTAGCGGGATTTCCTCGCCCGAGTTGTCCCGCAACTCTCTGCGCTCAATATCCAGAGCCATCTCCCCAAATGCGTACCGTGCATCAGTGCCACCGGTTGCGACAACGGCGCGGGGAATATTGGAACCGTAGCGCCGCAGGACCGCCCGTATCCGCGCGATTAATTCACGGGGGTTGAACGGCTTCATCAGATAATCGTCCGCCCCGGTTTCTAACCCGACAATCTTGTCGACTTCGTCGCCAACGCCAGTGAGCATGACAATTGGCAAGTCGAGCGTCTCTCGGATCCGCATGGCCAGTGTCAGCCCAGACTCGCCGTCGAGCTTGAGATCAATCAGGGCGAGGTCAATGTTTGGCGCAGGCCCCAATGCATAGAAGTCACGACTACCTTTGAGGTCTACCGGATCGAAGCCATTCTCGTGCAACAGGTCACACAAAGATTGACGAACGATCTTGTCGTCGTCGATCACGGCTACCCTTGTTCGGCTCTTAGCTTCGCGCTCCAAATGACATCCATCGCGATTTCGATGGTCCCCTCGAAATTTTTCGTATGCTTCCATACTGCACGATCCCATAAACCCCGTCTTCCGGTTTTTGATTTGAAAACCCGCCCTGTGGAGTAACATTTGTAACATTGTTAACCGTTTAGCTGTTCGCCGGTAGGTTTGTTAATCTGTCCATGCTCGCAGTCATGAGTTGCCGGCCAATACGATAAGGGGAGCCTTGGAACCCATGTGAACGGGTCCGATCCGAGGTGAAACCTTTGGGAGGACTTTATGAAAAAGACCACATCTTTGAGCGTAGTCGCGCTCGTTGCATCCTTCGCAGCCGGACAAGCGGCAGCCGACGAACTGAGCCTGGTTTGCAGCGCCGAGCAAGACTGGTGCGACCTCATGGCCAATGCATTTGAAGCCGAAACTGGCATCGACGTTGCAATGGTGCGCAAGAGCACCGGTGAAACACTGGCGCAGGTTCGCGCCGAGGCTGGCAATCCGAAAATCGATGTTTGGTGGGGCGGCACTGGCGACCCGCACCTGATTGCCGCCTCAGAAGGCCTTACTCAGGCTTCCGGCGTGGACACGTCTGAGCTGCTCGGCTGGGCCGTCAATATGTCCGACATCTCAGAAGGTCGGACCGTTGGCATTTACGCCGGCGCGCTCGGCATTGCATACAATTCCGAGATTCTTGCGGCCAAAGGTGCAGAGCCGCCCGCATGCTGGCGCGACCTGACCAATCCGGCCTATGAAGGCGAGATCCAAGTTGCCAATCCGAACAGCTCTGGCACGGCCTATACCGAACTTGCCACTTTTGTTCAGCTTTTCGGGGAAGACGAGGCGTTTCGCCTGTTGGCGGAGATCGGCAAAAACGTGAATTCCTATACAAAATCTGGCTCGGCGCCTTCGAAGGCAGCCGCCCGCGGCGAAACCGGCATCTCAATCGGCTTCATGCATGACATGGTTAAACTTGCCGCGTCCGGTTTCCCGCTTGAGATCGTCGCACCATGCGAAGGAACCGGGTATGAAGTCGGGGCCGTAAGCATCATTGAGGGGGCCAAGAACCCGGAAGCGGCAAAACAGTGGGTTGAGTTCGCATTGACCGCAGAAGTCCAATCGCGCGCGCCCGAAGTCGGGTCCTTCCAGGTTCCGTCCAACAGCAACGCGCAGGTTGCGCCGGAATCTCCCGATCTCGAGTCAATCAAGCTCATCGACTACGATTTCGCGACCTACGGGTCGGGCGACACCCGCGAACGCCTGCTGGCTCGCTGGGACGCCGAAGTGAAGCCGGCAGGTAACTGATACAGGCATCTCCCGGTCGGAGCGCGGCCATTTCCTCCATTTGTCGCGCTCCGGTTTTTTGGCCACTTGATGTGGTCGGCAAAAATTCAAGGATTAAGAAATGAAGCGCACCACGAGCCTATGGCTGCTTGTGGGGTTGGTGGGATATTGCCTGCTGCCCTGGTATATGGCGGACGGCGGATTCTGGTCATTCTCATGGCTGGCAAATTTCAATGAGAACGAGGGCGGTTCAGCCCTGACCCTAGTTATCCTGCAAGGCAGGATTTGGCTGTTGCCTCTATTCCTGGGCTTGATTGCAGTTGGTGCATTGCTGGCACTTTCCATGCCTCCCGTGGCGAAGGCACGCGCAACCGCCGCAGTTGCATTCGCTGCTTTGGTGTATTCTGGATTGCAGGGGCTGATCATTGTCAGGGATGGCCCAAGACTACTTGACGGCATCTTCTCATTTCTCGGCGCGAGCGATGGTCAACCCGGATTGGGTGCCGGAGCTTTGGTTACGCTGGTCGCGCTGCTGTTCATTTTGACGACCAGCATATCATCCATGGGCAAAGGTCGCGGCGATGCTTTTGTCGTTGGTTTGATCGGCCTCATCATCACTCTGGTCGGTGTGTTCGTATTCTTCCCCGTCGCCCACATCCTGATCCGCGCGTTTGAGATCGAGGGTGGCAGCTACTCACTCACGGAATTTTTCCCCCGGTTCTTCTCATCAGACATTTGGGGGCTGGGATGTCTGATCGGTGGCTCTTGCGGACCAGCGATCAACTCAGTCATGCTCGGTGTCATGACAGGTGCAGGCACCACGTTGTTGGGGCTGTCATTTGCGTTGATCTTCACCCGCACGCAGTTTCGGGCAAAGAAGCTGCTTCGCATTCTCACCGTCATTCCAATCATCACGCCGCCGTTTGTCATCGGCCTTGCGCTGATCCTTTTGTTTGGGCGAACCGGTACAATCACCAATTTCTTCGCTGAGTTGTTTGGCGTCGAGGCTACCCGGTGGATTTATGGTTTCTGGGGCGTGTACCTCGCCCAGATGCTTTCCTTCACTCCGATCGCCTTTCTCGTGATGATCGGCGTGGTCGAGGGCGTCAGCCCCTCGATGGAAGAAGCGTCCCAGACGCTGGACGCGGACCGTTGGCAAACATTTCGCTACGTCTCATTGCCGCTAATGCGGCCCGGCCTAGCCAACGCGTTCCTCCTCGGCTTCATCGAGAGCATCGCGGATTTTGGCAATCCACTCGTCCTGGGCGGCAACTTCAATGTCCTTTCGACCGAGATTTACTTTGCCATCGTTGGTGCCGTTGCAGACCCCGCAAAAGCGGCCATCTTGTCGATCGCGCTGCTGACGCTTACGCTGAGTGCCTTCCTGGTTCAGCGGAAGTGGCTCGGGAAGAAGTCCTATGCGACCGTCACCGGCAAGGCCGACTCCGGTCAGCATTCTGCCCTCAGTCTTGGCGTCAAAACCGCCTGCTATGCCACCGCACTGCCCTGGGCTGTCTTCACTGCCGTTGTCTACAGCATGATCGTGTTTGGCAGCTTCGTGAAACTTTGGGGCTACAATCACAGCTTCACGCTCGATCACTACAAGCGCGCTTTTTCCATCGACTTCAGCAATGGAGTTCGCTGGACCGGTGTGGCTTGGGACAGCTACTTCACGACGCTTACGATTTCGACAATCGCGGCACCGCTTACCGCCCTGGTTGGGCTAGCAACTGCCTACTTGCTAGTGCGCCAGAAATTCGCCGGCAAGAACGCTTTTGAATTCAGCACCATGCTCAGCTTCGCAATCCCGGGCACCGTCATCGGTGTGAGCTACATCATGGCGTTCAACTTCCCACCTATCGAGCTGACGGGAACGAGCATTATCCTGATTGTCGTTTTCGTGTTCCGGAACATGCCAGTTGGCGTGCGGGGCGGGATCGCTGCAATGTCGCAGCTTGACAAGAGCCTCGACGAGGCTTCGATCACGCTAGGTGCAAACAGTTTCACGACCGTCAGACGCGTCATAGCACCATTGCTCGGGCCGGCCGTTCTGGCCGCGTTGACCTACAGTTTCGTCCGCGCAATCACATCCGTTAGCGCCGTGATCTTCCTGGTCAGTGCAAAGCACAACATGGCGACATCCTTCATCGTGGGACGTGTTGAAAACGGGGAATTCGGATTGGCGATCGCTTATTCGGCCGTCCTGATCATCACCATGCTCACCGCAATCCTGCTTCTTCAGGCGGCCATCGGCACACGAAAGCTTCGGCGCACGAACCGTGTACAGCCAGCCACTTGATACAGATCGTTTGGAGACAACAATGAAAAATTATGAAAAAGGTTCGGTGCACTTCGAGGGCGTCGTCAAGAAATACGGCCAAGTCACTGCACTGAAGAAACTCGACATTGCCATTGATCCAGGTCAGCTGGTTACGCTTCTCGGCCCCAGCGGTTGCGGAAAAACAACCACGCTGCGCCTGATCGCAGGCCTGGAAAGCGCAACCAATGGCAAAATCTTCATCGGTGGGGAAGATGTCACCCATCTTTCAGCCACTTACCGTGCCGTTTCGATGGTCTTCCAATCCTATGCGTTGTTCCCACATATGAGCGTTGTAGAGAACGTCGCATACGGTCTGACCGTCAAATCCGTGCCGAAGAAAGAAGCCTTTGAAAAGGCAGAGCAAGGGCTCGAGCTCGTCGGATTGAAGGGCTTTGGCTCTCGTCTTCCCAGCGAGCTTTCCGGAGGACAGCAGCAGCGAGTTGCGGTGGCGCGTGCGATAGTGCTCGAACCCGAGGTGCTGTTGCTGGACGAGCCGCTTTCCAATCTTGACGCCAAACTTCGACGGCATGTTCGGGAAGAGATCAGGCAAATCCAGCAGGACCTTGGGCTCACCGCGGTCTATGTTACACATGATCAGGAGGAGGCGATGGCCGTTTCCGACCGGATCATCGTGATGAAAAATGCCGAGATAGCGCAGGAAGGAACGCCCCACGACCTCTATGAGCGACCAAATTCGGCCTTCATCGCCGATTTCATCGGCGACGCCAACCTTGTAGATTGTGAAGTTACTTCTTCAGATGGAATCCGGTCTGAGATCATGGTCTCGTCGCGATCGCTTACTGTCCCCAATCTCGCCGGATGTAAGGGGGCTTCGAAAATGGTGCTGAGGCCCCACAATATAGTCTTGGGAAAACCAGGCGAGCCCGACAGTTTCTCCGGCTCGATTACCTATGCGGCCTATCTGGGGAACCAGATTCAATACACGGTTGACGGAGAATTGGGCGAATTGTTCGTGATCTCAGAAGTTACGGACTCCCCGTTCTCATCTGGTGACGACATTTCAGTGGGATTTGACACTTCGTCCGTTCGGTTGGTCCCCACCTAATGCACTCAAAGGTTTGGGTGGTGAATTTCAAATGCCCAAGCTCTTTTCTGCCAGAACGAGGTCAATCAAACAGGGCTGTCGGTTTCTTCCGCGATGGTCAAGATCGTAGGATTTATAACGCAGCTGCTCCGCCGAAAGCGCATACAATGAAGCAACTTGAATACCATGCCGGACAATCAGATGCACGCCCCTGGGGCCGCTGGGAGGTCATCGAGGCACACAAAACCTACACGTTGAAACGTATAGAAGTCGATCCAGGCGAACGCCTTTCATTACAATACCATAACCATAGGTCGGAACACTGGATCGTCGTTGCGGGCTCCGGAATTGTCACAATCGGCGGAGACGCAATACGAGTCGAACGTGGCGGACACGTATACGTACCTCGCGAGACGAAACACCGCATCGCCAACGAGGGTGAGAATCCGCTCGTTTTTGTTGAGGTTCAGTACGGTGATCTTTTGAAAGAAGACGATATCGTGCGCGTTGAGGATGACTATGACAGGTAAGCGAAGCGAACATACCGATCGACCTTCCCTCGCGCATTTTTATCCAGGTCCATCGCAAGTTCCTTGCATCTTCAGCCTCGGATGTCTGAGTAGAGATCGCACTTGGATTAAAGGCACAGTGGGCCGTTTGTGCTAGCTGGCTGAATTGGACCAAAGGTTCGCAAAGTTTCGCGTCTTGATCCGTGCCTTCAAAATCTTCGCTGCACAATGAACGAATGGCAGGTATCCCTGCCGCCGTGCAGCGTTGTAAATCGACCAGAAAAGGCAATTTTCGTGCTGCGAGCGCGCGCAGCGAGAAAATCAAACTCACGGATTGGGCTCTTTCGTTGAATCTGCTGCGCCGTGCGCGAACGGCGGCTCTAGGATCGGTTAATGTCCGGGCCCGTGAAATGGTCCGGCCAAATTGCGGGACTAAGCAGCCCTTTGCTACTTCAGTCTGAACAGTATCTCGCGTTCGCCAGACATGTTGAGATCGTCTGTGAAGCCGATCTCTCTGGCATCGCAGTTTTGTAGCAGGTTTCGCATGGGAATATTGGATTCCTCGGTGGAGGTGTAAAGGCGAAGCCATTGCGCGGCCGACCGAGCACCCTCGACCAGTTCGCGACCTATGCCCTGCCTCCGCAATGAGGGGGCGACACAGACGATTGAGAGACGCGGCCACCCCATGAATCCGGAAGGAACGACCTTGGCGTAGCCAACTACCGCATTTTCGAGCGTCGCGACTAAGAGGCTGCCCTGCTGCATGTCGATACGTCGATCACCGATAAACTCGTCAAAATTCTTGAGCGCCGGATAATCATGAATGTCACAAGGTCTGATTGTTGCTTCCGGTCGCATGAGGCCTCCACAAATCACTATCAGGTTTAGCAGCAAGCAATGCAACGACGGCATTAGGCTCTCTTGTTGAATCCGTCGCGCACTTCACGAACGGCGGCTTCAGTTCTCGGTATCAGCGAGTGCGCGGTAGACAGTCATTCTTGAAACGCCGAGATCACGTGCGATCTGGGCTTTTGCGGTGCCCTCGCTCGCCAATCGTCGGATTTCCTCATCATCTAGGCCTAAATGGCCCGAACACGCGAAAGTGGCCAAAATTCAGAACAATCCAAGAACAAGTAAAAGCAGCGAACCCTCGGTGCGCTAATCGCTGAGTTGCAGCCGATGTCGTCAGAGCGGTTGTTCAAAGCCACGACGATGCCGAAATCTCAAACCGTCTTTTCGCGGCAACCTGGATGGATCATCAAGTCGGGGGACAATGCGGACAAGTGTCGACTTTCTGCTTAAATACCTTAGAAACATTGTCAAATAGTTACATCTTGCTTGAGGTTGGCGAACACGCAATGAAAATCGGTGTTGTAGTGACAGGCCTACCTGCGAGCGGCAAAACAACCATCGCTCGCAGTATTGGGAAAAGCATCTCACTTCAACTGCTCGACAAGGATGACTTTCTTGAAGACCTTTACGACGTGAACAACGTGCGCACGTGGGAGGATCGCAAGGCATTAAGTCGGCAAAGCGATTCTTTATTCCAATCTGCCGCTGAGGCGGCAGGATCTGCAGTGCTGGTTTCACATTGGAGACCGCTTGGAGAGCACGGTGAAAGCGGTACTCCGACAGATTGGCTGAACGAGGCATATGAACACTTGATCGAAGTCTGCTGTGTTTGCGCGGCTGATACAGCACTAAACAGGTTTTTAGCCCGGAAAAGACATCCCGGCCATTTTGATCAGATGCGAGACCCGGTTGAGCTGGCTCGCCGTATGAAGAGTTGGGAGAACCGCTATCCAATCGGGATTGGCTCGTTAATTGAAGTTCACACCGACTCTGAGGTAAACCAAAATTCGGTGTTCCGCGAAGTACAACGATTGATGGATGGTGGCCATTCTTCGTCTATATGATTGATTAAATTCATGTATACAATTCGATCCGCGAGGCATTCCGACCTCGAAGCTCTATATATGATCTCGCTGAAGACAGGTGATCGAGGACGGGACGCGACGCAAATATATCAAGACCCTGAGATGATGGGGCACATCTACTCGGCACCATACCTGATCTTCGATCCCGAGCATTGCTATGTTCTTACGTATGAGAATGTGGTTGTCGGGTTTATTGTGGGAACACTCGATACAAGGCAGTTTGAGCGCACTCTTGAAATCAATTGGTGGCCGAAGCTACGCGAGCGGTATGATGCACCTTGGCTGACACCTTCGGTAGATTGGTCTCCTGATCAAAGACGTTGCGCAATGATCCACAACCCAAGGCGCACGCCAGATGACATTTGTGAAAAATTCCCCGCACATGTTCACATGAATTTGTTGCCCGGCGCACAGGGGGCGGGCTGGGGGAAGAATCTTCTGGATGTTTGGTTGCGGAATTCGAGCGATGCCGATGTGCACGTTGGAGTGAACTCTCGCAACGCAACAGCTTTGTCGTTTTGGTCCTCTCGAGGCTTCGTTCGTTTGAGTTGGGTGTCGCCTACGAATGAGCAAAGCCCAGTGTGGCTTGGATTGTCTCGTTCGCCCAGTTGATCGTTTCCACGTTGGTCATCAAGGGCTCTTCCGGAATCTTTGCCGCAGTCTCAATCAACGTCGGTTTCGGTGTCTGCGAGCGCCCTGTAGACGGTCATTCTTGAAACCTCTAGATCACGGGCAATCTGCGCTTTTGGGACACCTTCGGCTGCCAACCGTCGGATTTCTTCGTCATCGACGGTTTTCTGTCGCCCCTTGTAGACGCCCTTGCTCTTGGCAACATCGATCCCGGCGCGCTGTCTGTCACGAATGAACTTTAGCTCCATATCAGCCACCATACCCAGTACGGTGATAACCATACGCCCCATATCACCGGCTGTTGTGACTTCAGGTTCGAGTACACGAAGCGATGCGCCCTTGGCATCCAGTTCATGGACCAGATTCAGAACATCGCGGGTAGAACGACCGAGGCGATCCAAGCGGTGCACAACCAATTCGTCGCCGTCACGCAAAAACTCCATCACGGTTGCCAGTTCTGAGCGATCATCACGAGATGCACCAGAAACGGTTTCTGAGCGGATTACCTCACAGCCTGCTGCCTTCAGCTTGGCTTTCTGAATGTCGAGATCCTGACTCGATGAACTGACGCGGGCATATCCGATCTTAGGCATTGCAATCTGTCACATTAGGGTGGCTCACACTCTGATACTGTAACAATACGTGGTTAACTACTCATTTGTGACATTCTGGCGTGTCACATCTGTCTGTCTCCTGTGGGTTCACCCTTTTGTGACGCACGGATTAGGCGGCCATTGCGCCGAAATCAATCCGCTGGTTCAGATCAACATCGAACCGGCCATAGGGATTGATATGCGCATAGATCAGCGGGGAAAGCCCATTATAGTCCCGATCCGTCAGCCGGGTTGCCCATATCGGTTCCGCCAGTACCGATTGCATCATGCGGGTGTTCACATAGACCAGTGAGGCTTGAAGCAGGTGCAGTGCGTGAGCCGAGATTTCTTGGTCGGAAATACGGTTGCTAGAAATCTCACCACCCTTGCCGAAGAACACGAACCCGTTGGCACTGTTCCAATTCTCGACCACATTCAACCCTTCATGAATCTCGCGGCGGAAGTCTTCGGATCGAAGATAGCGACACAGAAAGATGGTCTTGATCGCCCGCCCCAATTCAGCGAGCGCTTTATAAGTCGGGTGCATCACATCGGCGCGTGCAAAACGACGCAGAATGGATTCCGGATCAGCCGTGCCATGCTGCATGGCTGAGGCGTATTTGACCATTTCATCGTACTGTCTTTCGATCTCTGCCCAGTCGATAGTACCAGACAGGATGGGCATGAGATTTGGCAGTTGTCCTCGCATGCCCGCGCTTGGCAAGGCCAGTTTCTGCCGCGCAATGGCCTTCAAGCGTGGAGCCAGTTCGAAGCCTAGAAGGTGACAGAAGGCGAAACCAATGGCACTCTGGCCGTGGCTATCAACATACTGGCGCTGGATTTCCATGTCGGTGCAATGGCGCAAAACCCCTTCGATCATGGCTGCCACTTCGGAAGATGAGCAGCGTTTCAGCTGAGAATAAATGCAGGTCGCCTGCCGCTCGACATGCCAATAGATCATGACGCCCCGCCCGCCATAGCGCGCATGCCACTCGGTCATCAGGTTGCGGTCCCAGGCGCCGAATTTGGTGGAATCCGCCGCGCAGGCCGTTCCCGCATCTCCCCATACGGTCGGATTCCGAACCGCCAAAGTGGCATCCGCGACTTTGGCCGCCGCAGCCCGAAGCGAGGCTGGATCGATATACCGGCGGCGAATGTGCAGCAGCTCATCATGGCTGATCCCAGGCACTCCGGCGGCCACCCGCTTCAAACCGGCGTTGGTGCCCAGACCATACAGAGACAGAAGCAAACGCTGGTCTCTGACTTTGCGATCAAGCGCCTCTCGGCTCGCTGAGGTTTCAAAGACATCCAGAAACCCGGTATCCAGCGCGGTTTCCTTCAGCGCATCCAGCAGGCCCGTCATCGGCCACCTTCTACCGATTTCTGCCTTCAGAGACAGGAGCCCACGTGGCTCTGGCGCTGGCGTAAAAGGCGTGACGCAAATCCGGTTTTCACCAGACCATCGAAGCCGGACAAGGTCATTGGCGGGCAAAGTCTCATTCAGTTCGCGCAGCTCGAATTCCAGTTGCTCACGGACTGACCTGGAAAACTCCCGCGCATCCTGGGTGAGTTTCAGCCCGGCGTAGTATGCCGCGCGCATTTCTGAGAAGTCCTTTGGCAAGTCGTTATCCGGATTGCGGTAGCGGTCCGCGCCTTCGACCCAGATTTCCTTGGCCCGGATACGTTCCCGCAATTGCGTCAGGACACAGAGTTCATAGGAAATGACATTCAGCCACCCTCGGTGATCAAAAACGGTATCGCGCCATTTGCGCGGGACCGACCCTTCGGGGGCTAGTGATGCCGCAGCGACGCGTCGCTCTTCCTCGTTCAGGCGAGTGATCAAAGACAAAGCATCGAGGATCGGGCGCCAGCTTTCGTTGTTCGAACGGAACTTCAGGACAGATAGCAGCGACGGCAGCATTCGGCGGTAATGGCTGGCCCAGGACCCCCGCATCACCATCTGGATTCGCGCATCCAGGGTGCCCTTTGCTCGATGTTCGTCGATAATCGCTTTCAGTTTCGCAGCGCCCGCAACCGGAAAGATCACATCCGAGACCCTGCCATTCGGGGTCATCATAGCAGCTGTGGCGATGTCGACCAGCAATCGCTCCTTGCCATGTACCTTCTCGATGTCGGCAGCAATTCTGCCGATTACCTTGCGCCGGGATTTTGTGCCGATCCGGTGAACCACATCAATCAACAGGTCCACCAACCCATCAATCAGCTGCGATTTGCGAGACATTATATATAGGGCCAGTAGCCCGACCCGCTTCTCCTGGGCATGACGGCGCATTTCATAGGCTGTTTCGCCTTCGACTCGGCGGGCAAAGTGCCTGAGCCAGGATGGATCGACGCAATCCGCTACACCGAATGGAAGTTCAAGGCCTTCTATGAAAGCCAGCCGGTTGGCGGCCTCCAAAACACTATCCAGTGTCGCAGCCCCGACATCGTCCTTCAGCCGCAGAAAACCATTCGCACCTCGTGGTTCGGCAAGACATTCTTCCAATGCCCCTCTGGTTTTCTGTGAAACCTGGTCCGAGATATCTGTCAGGAATGTTTCCTGGAATGCATGCAGCGCAGAACGGACCGAGCGCTCCATGATCTTCCGCGAGGGCACGAATATCCTTTTCTGCAACGCCCATCGGAAACCAAAATCAATGAGAGGTTCAATGGCAGGGCCTGTTGTGGAACTCTCCTGAGCAAGCACAGAATGCAGCTTTGCACGATCCCGCTCATTCGCCCGTCGAAACCCCAGATGGCGCAAGATATCAAGGCGGTGACGGCGGGCGGCATCAGATTGCAGATCGTATAAATGAACATTGCTGCCCAACTGTTCCTCGACAAATTGGATGCAGTCGGCCGCGATCTCATTGAGCGTCCCTGGAAAATACCCGCGACTGCGAAAATGAACCAGCTGAAGCGCCAACCCCGCGCGCATCGCGCGCCGGTATCCCTGAACGAAATCCAATTCGCCAAACGACAGGCTCCACACCTTCAGCTCTTCACTTTCCATCCGAATGCCCCCTTGACCAACAGGGCGAACCTTCAAAGAAATCAGAAAAGCGTCAAGCGCCCTCTTGTTCCACTATTGTTCCTCATAACCCCCATCTGTGCAGCTTCGGGGCGGTTGGGCCTAATTGTCAGGGGCGGTGGCGGCTCACGGTGCCGGGCCAGGATGTTCAGCACGACGCCAGCGGAATGAACATTGTGCGACAGGGCTTCGGCACAGGCGGCCTCTACCGCCTCAAGGCCATTGGTCAGCACGGCGCTCAGAATGTCGACCATCTGCCGGTCACCGCCAGGCTGACGTTCCAGCTTGCGCCACACGCGGCGGATCGCAATCGGCAGGTCCCACTCCTTGAAGGGTGCCCCGTTGCGCAGAGCTCCGGGTTTGCGGACCAGAACAGGGATGTAATGCAGGGGATCGAAGATGGTCTTGTCGCGCCCGAAGGCACGCTCGTGCTGGCCGACGATCCGCCCGTCCTGCCAGCATTCCAGCCGGTCGGCATACGCCCTGATCTCAACCGGCCGCCCCACGGCGCGGGCATCGACCGAGTATCGGTTCTTGTCGAACCGCACGAGGCAGGTCTTGGACACCGATGCAGGAACTGCATGGAATCCATCGAAAGGGCCGACGTAAGGAACAAGGCTCGGGCGCTCTTCTTCGAACACCTCCCAGATGGTCTTGTCGCGCATCTCGGGATGTTTGTTCGCCCTCGCATAATCCAGGTACCGGTCTTCCAGCCAGGCGTTCAGCTCGGCATAGGATTTGAACTTCGGACGCGGCACGAAGAACCGGCGCCGGATCACCCCCACCTGGTTCTCGACCTGGCCCTTCTCCCAACCGGACGCAGGCGTGCAGGCCACGGGGTCGACCAGGTAATGTCCGCACATCTGCTGGAACCGCCGGTTATAGGCCCGGTCCTTGCCGACGAAGATCGCGTCGACCGCCGTCTTCATGTTGTCGTAAATCCCCCGGGCGCACGCTCCACCGAAGAAGGCGAACGCCTTGTCGTGGGCGTCGAACACCATCTCCTGGGTCTCTCTGGGATAGGCCCGCACAAACGGCATCCGGCTGTGGCTCAGGCGGACATGGGCGACCTTCACTGTCGTGGTGGCGCCATCGATCAGAACGACCTCATGGCTCCAGTCAAACTGATAGGCCTCGCCGGGATCGAAGCTGAGCGGCACATAGGCGGCCGCCGAGGCTTCCCGCGTCACCTTCGACCAACTGGCCGCATAGCGCCGCACCGCATCGTAGCTGCCGGTCATTCTCGGCCAGCATCTCATCCAAGTCGGACCGCCAGGGATCGATCTTGGGCCGGGGCTGGGTTGAACGATCATAGCTGAACTCGGTCACCCCGGACCGGACCACCTTGCGCACCGTGTTCCGCGACACACGAAGTTCCCGGCAAATCCGCTTGATAGACTTCCCCTGGATAAAATACGCCCGCCTGATCTTCGCAATCGTCTCCACAACCAACATCCCCAACTCGCTCCCTCAATCCTTTGAGGGAGCTTCTGAAACGAATTATCAGGGGGGTCACTTTTGGACGCCGATTACCCTAATACAGGGGTCAATTTTGCATGCCGGTTCACACAGGTGGCCAAAACGATAGCCCACCCAGCTTAGCGTACTATCCTGCCCCCTACCGGAGCAGACCCGGAAAACACCAATCGCAGGGTCAGGCGCTGGCTTCCCCACAAGCGCGACATCACGGCGGTCTCAGATCATGAATTGAAAATGATCTGCGACCGCCTCAACGCAACGCCCAGAAAATGCCTGGGTTGGAAGACACCCGCTGAGGTGTTCCGGGAAAAGATGATGGTGGAACTGGACCAAGCCCCCTACCCTCAGAAGCAATAGGAGTCGCGGTTCAGGTATCGCTCACAAACGAAAATTCTGTATCAATGCCAAATCTTGCGACGGCTTTATATATTAACCTACTTAAGGAGCAGGTTCACGATGAATGTGTGCCAGTTTGCATTGTCGTTTTTCGCAGCCTCTATTCGCACCAAATCTGGCAACCTTGACGCATCCGACCAAGTTCCACCCCACGCGCTATCGTCAGGATGGGCGTCAAAATAGGAAAGTGCCGGGTTGATGCCTTGAGCGACGATCTCTGTATGAGCTGCCAAAGTCTCACCGTCATCGTCCATCTCAGTGATGGTCATCAACAGGTCGACACCGTCACTTTCGACGAGGACTCTAAGAGCAGCTGCGTCAGGAGCGAACCCTTTGGCATGGATCGTCGTAAACTCCAGGCGCGTGGCCGTCCCAACAAATTCAACCGGGTATGGTGCTATGCCGGTCGGTGGGGTTGCGTTGGCTAACCAGGATCGCAATCGAGCTTTCAATGCAACTTGTTCGTATTGTTGTGGATCCATACGCGAACGGTCATGGACCGCGACGGCAAATCTGAGTGCTCCGGACAATCCCACTGCGATCAAGGCTAGCAATGCCAAAGCAATCAAAAGCTCGAACAAGCTAAGGCCGGATCGGGCGTTCATTTCAGCGCTCGAATTTCTGAGGTCTGGAAGAGTACATTACCAGTCCGGCTAGCGACTTCAATTGCAACTTCGACCAAATCAGTTTCGGAACCCATGACGATAAGCGGTTCAATACGTTGATACAGAGTCCAATCCCCTATCCCGTCTGTGCTTTCGCCAAGGGATAGGGCTCGAGCGACCCCTAACTCACTCAATCGGGAATACGCGATATCTGCTGCAACGGCCTTTTGAGAGCTTGTAGTTGAGCGTCCCAAAAACTCCGCCTGCCGCGGCAAAACCACGGACAGCACCATCGTCATAACGGCAAAGGCGATTAGCACCTCAAACAGCGAATACCCGGCTCGTTTATTCATCGCGAGCAGCCTTCGAAAGTAACCCGGTCAAAGGAGACAAGATGAGGGTTTCCCGCTGAGTTCCCTCTTCCAGGCAAATCTCGCCCCCTGATGCGGTCCCGTCCGGAAACAAGTTCAAATTCACTGGCTCATCATCGCAATTCACGATTTCGATCCCATTCGCTTGGCTCGTTCGTATTGCCTTTAGTCGCGCGTCACTGATTTTCGAGGCAAGGTCAGAGATCTGTCGGTTCAATTTCACCTCATCCGACGGAGGTCGAAATCCAGCTGCAGAAACAGCTACTACCATTGCCAGGATTGAGAGAGCGACCAAAACTTCAAACAATGAATATCCCGACGTGTCTCTGGCGTGTGTTGATAGCTGCAAGGCATCCTCAGAACGCGACATCGTTCAGGGACATAATGGCAGAAATGGTGGACATGATGACGCCGCCAACACCAAGTCCAATGATCAGCGTAAGTGCCGGGGTGATCAGACGAACAGATTGCGCGCGTATCTGAGCGTTCCGCAAGCGGAGATCATCAACGAGGTGATCCAGAACCTGAACCACCTGATCCGATGCTTCAGCAGCTTCAACCATAGCCACAGTCATCGGGTCTATCAGCGGTGTTGACTTGAAGGTGGAGGATAGCGTGTCACCCGCAATAATACGTTCTTCTGACCTTGCGAGAAGGTCTTGGTAGGCGCGCTGATCGGTCGCCTGTTGGGCTGTTGCCACTGCACGTGGAAGTGTGGACCCGCTGGACAACATCATAGTTATGGCATCAAGGATATTCAGGGTTTCCGAAACGCGCAGATATCGCCCGATGACCGGGGTTTTCAGCAGAAGCGGAGAGGATACCGTCTTGATACGCGTTTTGAGTATCTGCCAAAAAGCAAACACTCCGCCACCCAGACCGAGAACCACAAGCCATTTGTCGACAAGCAGATCGCGCAGGTTTGTCATAACACCAAGTATTAAAGGCGGATCGGACTCTGCATTGTCGAAAACCGGCACGAGGGTGGGGGCCAAATAGAAGACCAGCAATGCCATTACAAACAGCGACATAATTATGAGGATAACCGGATAGATCATCGCGGAACGAATTTCCTGGCGCTGTTTCGATTCGCTCTCTAATCCTGTCGCGATACGGGCTACGACACTGCGTAGGTTATTGGCCGCTTCACCAATCTCGATCATAGTGATCAGGCGTTCAGGAAAATAGCCTCCCGCTTCGCGCATCGCATAAGCAATCGTCTTACCGTCCGCCACGTCCTGTTCAATGCGTGACACAGATTGAGCCATCTGTTTATCTTTGACATTCTCGGAACAAAACCTGAGAGCCTGCCGCAAAGGTAGATGAACATCCAGAAGGCCAGCAAGGGTTCGGAAAAAGTGCTCCAACGCTGCGGGCGACGCTTTAGTGCTTTCTGGCCCTAGCGAGATATCCTTTTGCCACCAAGGCAAATTGAAAGCGCCTTCCTCAATTGAGACAGGTTGTAAGCCCTTACCTGTTAGCGCACTCAATAACGCAAGTTCATCCGCAGCCTGAAGCTCGCCTTTCTCTAACTTTCCCAAACCGGTGAATGCGGTGTATGAATAGCGCGGCACGTTGACGTTTCCTTACTAAAAGGCAGTTTTAGTTCCGTCATTCTGTAATCCGGTGCCAAACGGACTGGGATGGAATACCATTCTGCAGCAACCCGTTGGCACCTGAGATTCTGTTTCGCAGTTCGTCTGTTATCGATTTTGCCTCCTGCCCATTTCGTACAACCTTCGGCGTTATCAAAATCAGAAGTTCCCGTTTTCCGACATTGTCTTCGCGGTTTCTGAACAGTGCGCCGAGAACGGGGATATCACCTGCCCCAGGAACTTTGCTGTCCGTTCGCGTTCTGCTGTCTTCGATCAGGCCGCCAAGAGCGATGGTTTGACCATCATGAACCACTACATTGGTTTCTACGCGGCGCTGCGAAATCGTTGGGCTGTCAATACCGGAAGTAGTCGTATTCTGCACACTGCTCACTTCCTGATCGATATCCAGTATGACCTGCCCGGATTGGGCCACTCTGGGTTTGACCTTCAGGATGATTCCAGCGTCCCGATACGCGATTGTATTTATAATCGGTGCGTCCGGGTTGGTCACATCCTGAGACTGCTGCGTAGCAATCGGCACTTCATCACCGATCTGAAGGCGCGCCTCCTGATTGTCTAGAACCAACAAATTAGGCGAAGAGATAATATTGACATCTGTAATCGATGCCAAAGCATTAATTGCCACGCGGGCTGAACTGGTTTGAAACAAAAGGGATAACCCTGGAAATGTGGGGGCCACCGCGCCGCTGGAGGCATCCGTAAAAACATTACTCCAGTTTCCTTGTTCGAAATACCACCTCAGACCAAAATTCAATTCGTCTCTAAGGGCGACTTCTACAATTGTAGCTTCTAGGAGAACCTGAACCGGCACGGTGTCCAATGCCTGCAGGAGACGCGAGAAACTTTCTTGTTCTGTATCATTGCCCCAAACGATAATTGCGTTTTTTGCGTCATCTGCGACCACACGCGGTGCGCCCTCGCCCGATGCTTCATCGGCTTTTGCAATATCCTGCAACATTTCACCCAGGATTGGAGCTAGATCTTTTGCGATGCGATGTTGCAAGTTGTATACCGCTGGGCGCCTGCGCGCTCCACCGGCCGTTCTGTCCAGGTCGCGTATCCACTGTTCGGCTTTTGCCAGATAAGTTGAGCGCGTACTTACAACAATAACCGCAGACAGTCGTTTGCTGGGGATAAACGTCACAACATTTTGCAGGCTACCACCATCTTCTGTCTCGAAGATGAGGTTCATCTCTTCAACAACGGCTTCCGGCTCCGCAGCTTTCAGACGGTAAAGACCGACCGATTTGCCCTTCAGAACGTCCACATCAAAAAGGTTTACGGCATCAATCGCGGCAGCCATTTCATCCCGGGCACCAGAAATCAGGATTATGTTCCGGTTCGGAATTGGCATAAGCTCGACAGAGTCACCAACAATTGGCTCCAGCAACCTGATCATCTCCGTGGTTCCGATATATTCCAGTGGAACGGCAACGAGACGGGCTCCTACTTGTTGCGATTGACCAAGGCGAGTGACTCTCCGGGAGGACCCTTTTAAAGGTACGATTGTGATCAGATCGCCGGAGGTTTGGAGGGTAGCACCGTTGAAACCGAGTACGATTTCAAATGTTTCAAGCAGAGCTCTCTCGCTAAGCGGGCGAGTCGTCTGCAAGGTAACCGTACCTTCAACGCCAGGTTTGATTGTATAATTCTTGTTGAGGGCATCGCCCAGAACCGCTTTTGCAGCCTGATCAATGGGAACGTCCACCAGATTGAGGGTAATTGCCCCGTCATCTGACACTTCGACGATCTCCCGCCGACCACGGGACGCAGCGAGAAACTCGTCTGTACCCAAATACCGCTTTTCCGGCGCAGGACCATTCAAAGCAAGTCGCAAACTATCGGCTCCTGTTTGCGAAGATCCTCGAATTGAAGACTCATTGTTTGCTAGAAACCGTGAACTGAACCCACCTTCCGAATTTTCATCGCTACAGGCTGCAACTAATAAAAGGCTCAAAGCAATAAATACTGTCCGAAAATGGTGCCTATAGTTGATCATCATTGGTACATCTCAATTCGAAAGGTTTCAGAGGCCAGGCTGAGTTCGACCCAGTCCGGTCCGATATTAGATACGGTCCATCCACCGATCTTTGTGCCGGGTTTCGCCCACTGCGGGTTCTCGCCAGTTGCTGAGACCAGCACTTTACTGCCGCTTGCGTCTACCATTACGCCATGCACAGAGATTTCCGGTCGCTCAGACGATAAGACAGGCTCCGCTGAGAGGGCGGCTTCCTGCACCTCATCAGGTTTGAGAGGTGCGTTCGGGCGGCGATTGGGCGCGAATAACGGGCGCTCAACGATCGCTGCATAGTAGATTTTTGACCGTGGAGATCGTGCCGTGCTATCTGCGTCTGTAGATTCCACCGCTTGGCTCTGTTCTGTTTGCGCGGCAAGATCGGATCGTTCCATGGCTGACGTCACCGTTCTGCCTGCAACGAAGCAAGACAATGCTGCCATGACGATCAGCATGGAGGTCCCGCAAATTGCAAGCAGAAGGGATTTCATTCGAAGTTCGCCTCCTCGAGATGAATAGGGGCAATCAGCTCAAGCTGGGCATTCAGAATGGGCTGTGTCTGGTTGTTATCTGGACGGCTAAGTTGCCGCAGAGAAGCCTTTTCAACGAGCAAAGCTGGAGACGAGTACTCGATCTGCTGCAAGAAACCCAGTACCTGGTCCAGAGTTGCGTCGAACTCAAGGCGAAAGCCCGCAGCTTCAACCGAGGCCACGCGCCTTGTTTTCAGTGGTGTAATCGACCTCAAACTCACGCCATTGCTGGAGGCCGATGCCGAGAGAGAGGTTTGAATTTGAGCCGTTGCCGCGCCAATCTGTTCAGCCCGCCAGAGGAAGTCCTCTTCTTCATTCTGAGAAATTGTAGCGCTCTGCTGCTTTAGGTTGGCAATCGTAGCCTGTGTGCGATGGATATCAGCCTGCACCTGAGAACGTGCCTCAAGCCCGCTTGCCTTCCAGGAATTCAGCGGTGTCACTATGAAAATTCCTGTCACAGCGACAACACTACCGCATATTACAAGAGCGCCGAGCGCAGATATGACGCTCTCCCGCTGCATTACTCCGACACGCCAAGATCGAGTGTGATCTCAAACCGCTCTGCCCCGCGAGCTGTGCGTGAAACAGGTCCGCTCAAACGCGGATTACCAAAAACTGATCGTCTTCCAAGGGAAAGCACTGTTTCTGCCGCGGAATTTCCGGCCTCTCCGGTAATGACCACATGCGAAGTGTTGAAGGTCAGTGTTGAAACCCAAACATCGTCTTCCAGACTGACAGTCAATTCCCTGACAGTATCCAAAAGGAGAGGCCTCAAAAGAACAGCATCGACAAACGCTGCTTTTTGAGCTTCTGCCTTTCGAATGTCTTCCACTTTGCGTCTCTCCAGAAGCGCTTCCGTACGCAACGCATCCAACTCAATCTGAAGCGTGCGGGCTTCGCTGCGCGCTGACCAGCCGGGATAAAGCCATGCCGCGAACAGTGCGAGTGCTGTCACTGAGACCAGCGCTGCGTTCAATTTCCGGAGGTTTTGGCGCCATGGCAGGAGCTCGTCTGAAAAGTCGGCAATGGCGGATGGTGCGTTTTCTGTGTCGACATACAGTCTTCGGACTCGGAAACCATTTTTCCTCAGGTTGAGCTTCCAGTTTGCAACATCGTCACGTCGAACAATCCACTGTGAAACGTCAATGGTATCGTCTTGAATGATGGGCTTCCCCAATCGCCAATGGATATTGCTCAGTTCAAATGGCGTGCGACTTCTCAAGTCGAGCAGAGACATTTCTTCCAGTTTGCTACGGGCCGTGAGCGGGAAACTCAGCCGTCGCTCAAAGAAAAATTCTGCGGGGACAAAAATATCTATAGCGGGGGCACTGCTACCCTGCCCTTTTTGGGCTACTTCTCGCGATAGCGCGTCGATTGAAACGTTGACGTCAGATTGATTCAGATGCGATGTACCAAATCTTACAGGCACAGCCATGGGTTGACCCCATAATATGGCGCCGATCCATTCCGGTAACAAGCCGCCCGCCCAATCGGTCAGCTTGGCTTTGACATCTACAAATGTCCGCCTGATCATCTGTCTGCTCGTTTTTATTGGCTAATTGCCCTAATTATTCCACTTGTTTACTCTACAACTTTAAGCTTTGACAGAACTTTGTGAACAGGGAGCATGGTTGTGGCATATTTGAACACTTCGGAATTCCTGAACTGGCTCCAGAGCAATGAAAAGATAACACAAACTGCTGTTAAGAGAGCTGAAAACGCAAGCCGCAAGACCGACACGCCTATTGAAAAAACCTTGCTTGAATTTGGCCTCGTCGATGAAGACGATCTTTATCAGGAGCTTGCAAAATTCCTGGACGTTAGATTTGTCACAGAACCCGACTTTAACCCCGAACTTTCCGAGAGCCTACCTATTCCCAGAGACTTTCTGAAAAGAGCTGAAGTTCTACCTGTGCTTGAAAATGACAGTGCCATTCTGGTCGCGACATCTGATCCTCGCGCCCATGAAACGATACAAAGCGTGGGCTTTCACCTCAGGCTGCCGGTTCAGATGGTCATCGCGACGCCGACCACGATCAAGACGTTGCTGGCCCAAAGTGATCCCGCAAACGACCTCAAAGAGGATGTGTCGGATTTTGACGTCGAACGTTTGAACGCATTGGCCAATGACGGGCCGACCATCAAGCTGGTCAATGACATTATTTCAGATGCGGTTCGGATGGGCGCATCGGACATCCATATCGAAGCTGGAGAGACGTCAGCAGCGATCCGGTTCAGGATCGACGGTAATCTCCGCACCGCCAGAACTGTGCCAGAAGGTCAGCGAGCCTCGGTTATTTCACGGCTCAAGGTCATGGCTGATCTGAATATATCCGAGAAACGCCGGCCGCAGGATGGTCGGGCCCAGATTTCGGTACGCGGCAGTGTCATCGACATTCGGATGTCCACGCTGCCAACACAGTTTGGCGAAAGTATCGTGCTGAGGTTGCTGGACCGGTCAAACGTGTCTCTGAACTGGACGGCTTTGGGCTACGACCAGACCCGCATCGAACAGATTGAGCGCATTACGAATATGCCTAACGGTGTCTTCCTTGTGGCAGGGCCTACGGGCAGCGGCAAAACCACGACCCTCTACACCGCATTGAGTGGTCTTAACTCCACGGATCGGAAAATCGTCACGGTGGAGGACCCAATCGAATACACCCTCCCCGGCGTGAATCAGGTGCAGGTCGAACCCGCTGTTGAGATGACATTCGCACGGGCTCTGCGCGCCATCCTGCGTCAGGATCCTGACGTCATAATGGTGGGTGAAATCAGGGACCAAGAGACGGCAGAGATTGCCGTGCGCGCCGCCCTAGTCGGTAGGCTGGTGCTGTCTACGATCCACACCAATGACTCGCTGTCTGCAGTGACGCGGCTTATCGACCTTGGGATACCCCCGTATCTTTTGTCTGCCACATTGCGGGGAGTTCTTTCTCAACGGTTGGTGCGAACCGTTTGTGTGGCCTGCCAAGGTGCAGGCTGCGAAACATGCGGCAAATCCGGAACAAAGGGGCGTACGGTGGTGTCAGAACTGCTCGAAATAGACTCCGCTTTGAGTTCTGCAATTTCCGATGGAGGCACCAAAAGCGCCCTGTCTCAAGCTGCGCGTGCGCAGGGGTTTCGCACGATGCAGGATCAGGCCAATGAGTTGAAGAGCATCGGCAAGATAGATGCGTTTGAACTTAACCGCGTATTGGGTATAGATTTTGGCTAGTTAACCGGTAGCCAGGTTCTGGCTATCATTGTCATTATCTTCGATCGGCACTTGCCCGCCGCCGCTGATGCGTGGGATACCCTGACGAACCTGCACCATATGGTTGAGGTCATCCTTAGATGATATGCTTGGACTTCGCCGGAACCAGCCGGTCGAGGACCGCCGTCAGCTGGCTGTCCAATTTTTAACCCGTCGATTAATAAACATCAGTCACTTCTTCCAATAAGCCGGCCGTTATGTGCCAAAAAAAATGTTGATCGAAATAGACGAAGTGCTTGTGGTTCGAAAACATACCGCCCGAAAACTCGACGTCCTCTCGAAGTCGATTAAGGTAACTAGACCCACAACACTCGAACAAACCCGCATCTTGTTCCACATTGTACATATATGGAAAGGTGGCTTTTGAGGTAAAAATCTCGTCAAAATAGAAAACAGAGGATACGTTTCTAAATCTGAATGTCTTGGACGCAAATCTCAGACATATTTCACCCGGATATCGAGGCGCATCCATTTGCGCCTCGCCCTCACATACCAGCTTAACGGTTTCGTAGGTTTCCAGCTTATGTAGTCCAAATATTGACATCAGGGATACCTAATTTTCCACTCGGGCGCGACTAGTCGACCACGGCACCAAAAAGTTAAGAAAAATAGAAGTATTGCTTTTGGATTGTAGAAAAATTGATTTTTCCCTCGAATCCGAGGCCATCAAAAATCTTATTGAACTCCGTTTCAGCCACCGAAAGATCACTGCCCACAGTTCGTTCAACTGTTTGTCGCTGTCCAGCGTAAATGCAGTAGTCGTTCCCACGGCTCTTAAAAAAAATTAATTTGGGTTGATTAACGATTACAACCATGGGCTCTACCAGGAAGCCACACACGGCTTCGTTAAGAAAAATTTCGCCCACCACAACTGGTTGCTTAAAAATTTCCGGGTTTGTTTTGAATTCAGTCACAGAGCGCGAGTACACGCAAGCTGTTTCCCCTCGAAAGAGCAAACCGAACCGGCTGCTAATTTCATCTGTTGGTAGGTCGATAACGACTCAACTGCTTTTCGCACTGCGAGCGGATCAAGTCTGGAGACACTTGCCACCCATCTTCCATGAAAACTTCTGCCATTGTCAGTTATACCGTATCTCAGTGCCTCGTTGTCCACCGCCCGGTCTTATTTCAAGAGTTGGGCGCCCATCTGTGCTTCCAGGGCGAACTGTCACTCTGTTTCCGCTAACAACCCTAGCCCGGCCTTGTCGGACTTACCATCGGATCGAAGCCGAGATCAGGCGGCCGCCCCCGAAGCCTTAATCTAAGGACAACGCGACACTTACGGATCCATTAGGATTGTCAAACTCACCTCAAGTTCGCCCAGGAACCGGGAAAAGCGCGCCCCGAAATTCAACACGGGTGCGGTTTCAGTGCAATGGATGCGGACAATGACCTCCAACTCACAACCGAACTCAACGCGAAGGCGCCTGAACCCCTCGCTACATCTGTCGAACTGCGCGAGAAATTCACTTTCATAATCGCGGTTGTCAGCTTGATCCGCAGCGAACCCTATAGAAAACTCGTTGACGTATCGAATACTGCCTGATTGAGGAATACCCCACTCAGGCACGAGCCCGCCCCTCGGATGCCTCTCTCCGCGGTTTACGATACTAGATGCATCCACGGGTAGGAGACGTGCAAGAGCATAAGCGTCGTGCTCCCGGGTAAAGACACAAAGCTCGATCGCAAATGTCACGTCCTGGTCCATGGTTTCAGAAGCTCCCAAGGCAAGTTAGAATGAAGTCTCTACTACCCTCACAATGGTTCGACCATCCTTACTGATCAGTCGCGTGACCCCAGTTCGGCTGTTGTAGTACATGTCGAATTTCGAGACTTCCGACCGGCCAACATAGGCCTCCTTCAGATCATGTGCGTCTTCATAGTCGAGTTTTTTCGCATGTTCATTTGCGCGTTTGTTATTGCTGATTTTTTTGCCAGGTTCATCGTCACCATCATTGTCATCCCCATCGTCTCCATCCCCACTAGGAGTTGGCGTCGGTGCAGCAGCTTGAGCATCAGTATTTGTGTTATTGTTTGTATTTGAATTCCCACTGCTACCATCGCTCTGATTATTTAGAATGTTATTGAATTGTGCAAAGATATTGGAAATCAGCGCCGATATACCTGACGCTATGTTCCCGAACACGCCTTGGTTACATGGTTCGTATGCCGCGCATCCGACAATAGCGGTACTTGCAACCATCGCACCGGTAAGAGCTGAATAATCTGCAGTTACAGCCAACCCAGTCGGGTCTGTCCAGTTGTAAGGATCGTTGAAGGTATATGCATATAGGTTGAGGTCACCTGCCGCGAATCCGATGGGATCGCGTTGGATGAACTGGCCTGTTGCGGGGTCGTAGTGTCGGGCGCGGTAGTAGATGAGCCCGGTCTCGAGGTCCTGCTCGCGACCTGTATAGCCGTAGCGCTGTTCGATGGTGTTGACGGTCTGGGTCTGGTTACCGAAGGCGTCGTAGTCGTAATCGGCCGCGACGGCGCCAGTGGAGATCGAGACTGCGGTCAGGATCGATCCGAGGCGGTTGGCAAAGAGTTCATAGGCCGAACCGGAGCCTGCATCGACGGTGCCGGTATAGCCTTCGAAGGCCAGCGGCTCATCGGTGCGCGGGCCGTGCAGCCAGCGCTTGGCCAGCGTGCCGTTCTCGAAATCGAGTACCGCATCGTTGGCCGTGGTGGCATAGGGGTTCCACGGGTCATAGACGAAGGCTTCGACATCGGCGCCGACGGTTTTAGCGATACGGCGGTCGAGGGCATCGTATGCGTAGTTGGCGGTTGTGGTGTCAGAGCCGTATCCGATCAGTCGGTTCTGGCTGTCATAGGCATAGGTCTCCACCGCGTCGGTGAGTTTGTGGGTCCGGCTGATGCGGTTGCCACGCAGATCATAGGCGTAGCGGTAGGTGTCATCCTCGAGCAGCTGGTTATGAGCATTGCTCTCATAGCCGGAGGAGGTATTCGAGAAGGTGCGGTTGCCCTCTTCGTCGTACTGGTAATCCTCAATCGGCACCGGCACACCACCGTCGATGGGCGGGATGCCTTGGCGGACTTGCACCAGACGGTTGAGGTCATCATAGGAGATGTGCTTGGACTTCGCCGGATCGAGCCGGTCGAGGATCGCCGTCAGCTGGCCGTCGGGGTCGTAAGTGTACTCCAGATCGGTCAGCGTCACCGGAAGCTGGCAATTTTTCAAATTGGCCAACCCAGACAAAATGTAATCAATTGAGTTGAATTATTACAGAAAAGGCTTCTTGGTCTGGGTATATTAAATCTATGTATTGGAAGCCTTTTTTGCCTCCGTCTCTTAATCTAGTGAGCTTGTCAGAAGCCGTCGATGCCGATTTGTCACTTAGACAAAGCACCGGTTCTTCGTTAACAAGTTGAAATGCTTCATCCGAGGCCGTTTTCACGAACCTTATTTCTATAGCCGCATCACTATGATGTTGGGTCCGGCAAATACTATCAAATCGCCGATTTGACCGAGTTTCAAAAACAGAAATTAGAGTGTTCAAGTCTTTGTGCGAACAAAAGACAATTAGCTTCCATCCTGGTTCCGTATATAGGTTCTGCGATGTAAATTCCGCTCGCATATCAAAGAGGGTCCCCATTCACATCAACATTGGTCCATGGATCATTTGGATTCGGGCCGCTATTTAACACCTGGTTTGAGCTGCTTTTTGCTAGTAGGCCATTTCTTCACTGGAAGGTAGTCGACGCGCCAATACTCCAAAGTGCCCAATACATTGGCTTCGCCTAAATGCAAATCAAAGATAACCAATACACCATCTTCGTCACTGTAGTTGCAAGAAAGGATTTTTTTTGCCGGTTCATTCAATTTCTGAAACCAGATAGTGCCCACGCCTCCTGCATCGCTCTCATCAACTTGGAACTGTCTAAAGTCGCAAGGAAACGTTTCGGCATTCTGAGTTTCGAGAAACTCGACCACTAGAATTTCGTACGGTCTTAGGTAACGCTTCATGGAACTAAATGAATCCTACCTACATTCACACTGCCATCAGAAAATCGATACGCGTTATATTGAATTCTATTACCGTTGACCTGTACGAACCGGATGTTGTTTTGAACAGTGTTTGGCAACGGGTTGGCCCTCATGTCGTTACGGATTGCCTCCCTTACTGCGTTACGGTTGATGCCTGCTTCGTCAATGTGACGCCATGTGTGATGCTTTTGGTTTTCATTTCGACCATACGATACGTTTTCGTCGTCTCCATCCCCGTCATCATCCCCATCCCCTCCGGGCGGGGTTGCTCCCGCTGCAGTCGCACCGGAGTCGGCGTTCGAATTCGTATTTGAATTCCCACTGCTACCATTGCTCTGATTATTTAGAATGTTATTGAATTGTGCAAAGATATTGGAAATCAGCGCCGATATACCTGACGCTATGTTCCCGAATACGCCTTGGTTACAAGGTTCGTATGCCGCGCATCCGACAATAGCAGTACTTGCAACCATCGCACCGGTAAGAGCTGAATAGTCTGCAGTTACAGCCAACCCACTTGGGTCAGTCCAGTTGTATGGATCGTTGAAGGTATACGCGTACAGATTCAAATCTCCTGCAGCGAAGCCGATGGGATCGCGTTGGATGAACTGCCCTGTTGTGGGGTCGTAGTGGCGGGCGCGGTAGTAGATGAGCCCGGTCTCGAGGTCGTGCTCGCGACCTGTATAGCCGTAGCGCTGTTCGATGGTGTTGACCGTTTGGGTCTGATTGCCGAAAGCGTCGTAGTCGTAATCGGCTGCGACGGCGCCGGTGGAGATTGAGACTGCGGTCAGGATCGAGCCGAGGCGGTTGGCAAAGAGCCCATAGGCCGAGCCGGAGCCTGCATCGGTGCTTCCGGTATAGCCTTCGAAGGCCAGCGGCTCATCGGTGCGCGGGCCGTGCAGCCAGCGCTTGGCCAGCGTGCCGTTCTCGAAATCGAGTACCGCATCGTTGGCCGTGGTGGCATAGGGGTTCCACGGGTCATAGACGAAGGCTTCGACATCGGCGCCGACGGTTTTAGCGATACGGCGGTCGAGGGCATCGTATGCGTAGGCAGCGGTTGTGGTGTCGGAGCCGTATCCGATCAGCCTGTTCTGGCTGTCATAGGCATAGGTCTCGACCGCGTCGGAGACTTTGTGGGTCCGGCTTATACGGTTGCCGCGCAGGTCGTAGGCGTAGCGGTAGGTGTCATCTTCAAGCAGCTGGTTGTGAGCGTTGCTCTCATAGCCGGAAGAGGTGTTCGAGAAGGTGCGGTTGCCCTCCTGGTCGTACTGGTAATCCTCGATCGGCACTGGCACGCCGCCATCGATGGGCGGGATGCCCTGGCGGACCTGTACCAGCCGGTTGAGGTCATCATAGGAGATGTGTTTCGACTGCGCCGGGTCGAGCTTGTCGAGGATCGCCGTCAGCTGGCCGTCGGGGTCGTAAGTATAATCCAGATCGGTCAGCGTCACCCCTGACTGCGCATGGGTCAGTGCCGAGAGTAGGCCATTGGTATAGCCATAGGTGGACGTCCGGCCGCTGGTGGAGGTCAACGCGGTACGGCGACCTTCATCGTCGTAGCCGAAGCTGTAGGTGCTGCCCCAGGGCGAGGTCAGATCGGTCAGCCGGTCCTCGGCATCCCAATCATAGGTGGTGGCACCGCCCAGCGAGTCCTCCATCCGCGTGCGGCGGTCGAGCAGGTCATAGCTGTAGGTCAGAGTGACCTGCGGCTGCGGCCCGACAGTGCCGTCGGTGGTGGTGGTGGCCACCCGGTTGCGGGTGTCATAGGTGAAAGTGACCCGGCTGTCATCGTCGGCGGCCAGCGTCAGGTTGCTGCGCGGGTCATAGCCGTAGATCAGCGTATCGTCGGGGGTCACCACCTGCGTGCGGCGGCTGAGTCCGTCATAGGTGGCTGTTTCAACCAATCCGCCTTCGCGGGTGAGTGTTATCAGGTTGCCGCGGCTGTCATAGGCCCGGGTCATGGTCTGGTTGATCGGATCGGTGCGCGAGACCATCCGGTCCAGCGTGTCATAGGCAAAGCTGGTTACACCTGCGCGCCCATCCGTTACGGTCGCGACGTTGTCGCGGCTGTCATAGGTGAAGGATTTGACATGGCCTTCGGGATCCGTGGTTTGGATCAGGCGGCTGACATCATCATAGGCATAGAGATGGGTCTCACCATCCCCGTTGATGTGTTTGATAACCTCACCGGCCGCGTTATAGACGCGCTGGATCAGGCCTTCGGCCGGGTCGTCGATCGCCACGAGACGCTCGAGCCCGTCATAGGACATGGTGGTGACAAGACCAGTCTGATCGGTCACCGTTTCCAGGTTGCCGGCGGGCCGGTAAGTGTACTGTGTGACCCCGCCGATATTGGCACCATCTGCACCGGTGACTTCGACCGACAGCACGCGGTTGAGCCCGTCATAGCTTCGGCGCACCTGCCGCTCGATGGGCGAACCGGCAGCCTCTGCGATCACGGTGGTGTTGCCAGCCGCGTCATATGTCAATTGCGTGACCGAGCCATCCGCATAGGTGGTGCTGGCGAGGTTCTGATCGGCATTATAGGTGAAGGATGTGACGTTGCCGTTCTCATCCGTCCGCGTAGCCAGTTTGCCCTCGGGTGTATAGGTCATGGCGCGTGCACCACCTTCGGCATCGGTCATGCCAGCCACTTCACCAAACTCGTCATAGGTGTAGGTGGTGGTGAACCCGTCCCCATCGGTCATGGTCACGACCTTGTTGTAGGTGGGTTCATAGGTATAGGAGGTCGTGCGTTCCGCCGGAGTGCCAACGGATTCTGTCATCGTCTCGACATTGCCGAGACTGTCATAGGTGATCGAGTCCGCACGCACGCCGCCAGGCGCGGTCTCGCTGGGTCGTTCCACCCGAACTGCGAGGTTCTGCGCGTCCCGTTCGATCTTGGTCACCCGGCCCAGCGGATCGGTGGTCTGAATAACCGACCCGAACTGGTTGACGATCACTTCGGTGGTCTGGCCCTTGCGGTCGGTGACAGCGGTCACCCGATCTTCGGGCGCCACATAGATCAGCGGGCTGGTGGCCGCGCCGCCCAGACCATCGATCAATCCAAGGGACGAGGCCACCTGGTTGGCGACGCTGGAGCCATCCGGCATCGTTGCGCCGTTCAGGTTCCCCATACCGTCATAGGTATAGCTGGTGACATTGCCATTCTGGTTGGTGGTGGAAACCAAACGGCCGTTTGCGTCATAGGCGAAGCTGACCTTTGACCCGACGGGTTCCGTCACCTCGTTGAGATTGCCGATGTCGTCATATGCGAGCGTGGTGACCCGGCCATCCGGATAGGTTACAGATGCCAGACGCCCCAGCTCTTCATAGGCAAAGCTGGTGATCCCGCCCACCTGATCGGTAATGGTCGCCAGGCGACCCAGATCATCATAGGCGTATTCCTTTCGGTTGCCCTGCGGGTCCACTGTTGCCGTTTGCAAGCCATTGGCGTCATAGAGAACGATGTTGCCATCCTTGTAGCGCCGCTGCCAGGTGCCGTCCGCCAGGCGCGCAAGGGTCGAGAACTCACCCCGCCCCGATACAAACTTGCCCGTTGCCGAAGGTTTGGAGAAATGCACTGTAACCGTGAAGCGCTGCGTTGACAGCAGATCCAGGCTGCCATCACCATTTATGTCTGCGAAATCGGTGTCAACAAAACCATAGTCAAGCAAGCCGGTTTCAAAGGGTTGAAAAGTTCCGTCGCCATTACTGATGTATACAAAGACTTGTCCCAGGCTTGTTGTAACCAGATCGGTCACGCCATCGCCATTGGCATCCGCCAAGCTTACGAACAGAAATGCATCGGCTTCAGGCGGTCGAGCCAGAACGATGGGGTCCGCAAAAGCTTGGCCTGTGGTGTTCAACAGCACCTGCAATTGTGTGTCCGAGCTGTAGACCAGGTCCAGCTTGCCATCGCCGTTGAAATCGTGCAGCTTTGCAAAGTCGCCTAAGTAGTTCAAACCGCCATTACCCGCGCGCAGGTTTCGTAGTGTAAAGCGTAGGAAACCGTCCTCAGCGCGCGTGAACAGAATGTCCACACCTTCTTGCGTCCGATAGGCTACGTCATCCCAGCCGTTCCCGTCGACATCGTCGACCATGACCTGAAGCGTTCCGCGACCATTGAATGTATAGTTGGATATCTGGAACAACTGACGCGCGTCAGACCCGCCAATACTGACCCAAATCTCGTCATTTGTGCCAAAAAAGGAACTCGTATTAGCTCCGTAGACGATGTCCTCGAACCCGTCCTTGTTGAGATCGGTGACCTTCAGATCCTTCGGCTTTCGCCCAATTCCCAAGGACTGGAACTCACTCGTCAGATTCCCAAAGCCATCATTGGTGGCATATCCAAAGCCATCTTGGACCTGCAAAACATAAGCTACATCCGACAGGTCATCGTTGTTCAACTCACCCAATGCCATGGCCGAAAGATTTGGAGTCCACACCCCTGTTTGCGTGACCTCACTAGGATTACCGATTTCGAGAGTTCCCTCCTGCCGGAGGTCTCTGTTACCAAAATTGATTATTGATTTGAGGCTACCCGTACCGCTGTCTGCGAACACGACATCCAGATCTCCGTCACCGTCCAGATCAATCGCTTCGATGCCAACCGGCCCAGTGGCGGGGAAGACGAGTGGTTCGTCTTCGAACTCTGTCAGGGTGGGTTCAGGATCGAATGTGGTCACCCCATCATCATCGATGATCGAGATTTTACCGTCGGGCCCTTCCACCAGCTTCTGCAGGTCGTCAATGGCCCAGCCATTGCCATAGGGACTGTCGCTTTCGTTCTGCACATAGAACTCGGCCATATGCGTGCCGCCCACGGTCGAGCAGGCATAAATCGCCTTGCTGTTGAACTGGTAGGCATAACGACCCGAGGTCAGTCCCGACCCGTCGACCGGCATGGACTGGCGCAGAACCACCTGTTCTCCGATCAGGGCCGGAATGGTTCCGTCCAAACCTTCGCGCGGGGTCCAGCTGCGCCCGTCGCTGATCGACAACCCGCCCGCTTCGATGCGTGTTCGCAGTGCCACCGGCAACGATGCGTCGTCGGCAATGGTGACATCGCCCGCCACGATGATGGTTGGGTTGGCGGCCTGACTGTGATAGCTGAGTGCAATCTCCTGCGCTTCACCGAAGGCGGTGTAGCCTGGCAGGGTGTAGCTGGTGGCATTGTCGCCCTCAAACGGGGTCAGATACTTCATCCCTGTCGGCTGGTCCGAAGATGCGACCGTTTGTGGTGCCTGCGGCAGGAAGGTGAACAATGCACCGCCCGAGACACCGGACAGCGTTCCGCTGACGGTGGCCGCACCGGAATCCACGCTTGCGTCCGCAGCACGCCGGAACAGGCCGTTCAATTGGCTGACCCGCCACATCTCGAGCCGGGTCTGTTCCGGCAGGTTGTCCAGGTTCGGTCCAGTGATGGTCATGCCCTGGGTGAAGACCGCACCGGGGGCATCCAGCGCATAAATCCGGCAGGCTTGAGTGTCCTCGTTGAAACCGGGATGGTCAAAGAGCTGCGGCAGTGAGCCGAGGCAGACGTCACCTGTGTACAGGCCACCCGCATCACTTTGCACGGAATCCGCCGGGATGGAGACCGTCACGCCGGACGCCGTTCCGGTCAGCATCGTCTTCTGACCGGCGACAACTGTTGCACAGCCATCGGTCAGCGGCACGAGATGGAAGTCCGGGGTGATATCGCGATCCTGGTTTTCGGTCACAGTGATGACGCGTGTCTCGCCCAAATAGCCGCCCGGACCACCATCCGCAGAGGGTTCCACCTCCACCTGATCCGTGCCTTCCACAAGGCTGCCAAAGCTGAATGTCCCGTCGGCCGCGGTGGTGGTCATCAGCGCGGCATCGCGCAGGCGAACCGGCATGTTGGCTAGCGGCGTGATTGTCCCGGCTGCAAAATCAGTGGCGTCCAGAACACGACCGTGAATGGCCGTATCCCCGGCGGTGGCTTCCACAACCTCGATCGTGAGGGTTGCCTCGTCGGTCAGAACCCCATCTGACACCCCAACAGTATAACTATAGGTTCCCAGTTGCCCGGTCTCAGGGCGGAACCGAACCTCACCATTATTGCCGTTGAGCGTAACGCCGGTTGCCAGCGGCAGCGGCGTTGCAAAGAAGCTGATCGGATCCCCGTCCGGGTCGCTGCCCTCAAGATCAAGCGCTAGCTCCAGGCCCAGTTCAACCGTGTAGCTGTCGCGCAGCTGGCCCAGAACCGGGGCTGCATTCAGGGCACTGGCATTGACGGTAAGCGTATGTGTGGCCTCCAGAAGTCCGTCCGACACGGTGACTTCCAGAACATAATCACCCGGCAAGTAGGCGATGAATCCGACCTCGCCGTTGCCGAGGTCTTCGAAGAAGGGATCTGAGCCCGCGGGTTTTGTCGAGACGGCGTAGCTGAAGGTCAGCGGGTCGTTATCCGGATCGCTTGACCCGGTGACAGAGTAGATGACCTCCTGCCCCACATCGACCTGATCGGGGCCTTCCAACAGGGCCACCGGCGCGCGGTTGGGCGCGGTCAAGGTCCATGTGACAGGAGCGCTGGCGAACTCATAGTCCGAGACAACCAGGCTGAACACATACTCGCCCCGGCGATCCGGCGTGAATGTGATGGCGGACTGGCCCTGCCCCATGATCCCGGCCGTGCTGCCGTCCGGAGCGGAAACCAGTGTCCAGGTATAAGACAGAGCATCGCCATCGGGATCACCCGAACCCGCGGCACTGATCGTGGCAAGGTCACCGACAAAAGCTTCGGTATCGCCCGAAACCGCTGCAACCGGCGGCGAGTTGACAACTTCGACCATCACAACCGACGGCTCGGCAATCATGGCATCGTCTGCCGCGGTAATCTGGAGCAGGTAGACACCACCCCGGTCCGGAGCAAAACTCAGCGCGTCACCCAATACAATCGGCGCGCCGAGATCCGCGCTGCTCCCTGCTGGGCGGGCAATCAGCGACCAGCCATAAGACAGGCTATCCGCATTCCCGTCGAAGCTATAGTCCGACGCATTCAAATCGACAGTCTGACCCGAGACCAGAGAAATCGTCGATCTGGTCTCCAGAACCGGGCGCAGGTTGGTATTGCCAACAAAGATCGTATCCGCAAGAGACACACCCGCAGAATCCGATACGATCAGTTGAACAACGCCAGAGCCCGGACCAGTGCAAACCGGGTTGTTGCGGTTGAACGGGTTCTTCTTCGCACGGTCATCGTCGCGGGCAACGCCATCAACATAGGCATACATACGTGCATTGCCGATGTTATCCGTTGTCACGTGCAGCGAGGTGCGCCCGGGAACCGTCCAGGTGCCGTGATCGACACCATTGCTGTCTTGCAATGTGACATCCCGCGTATAGGTCTGTTTGTTCTCGACCTCCCAGACCAGGATATCGCCTTGCATACCGGCCTGCCGACCGCGGGAATGCAGGGTGAACTGAATCGGCTCCGATGCGCTGGCACCGGAGATATCCGCGGGTTGACGGATGTCGAATTGGCAGGTGTCACCTGTGTCGGAGCGCTTGAGGTGGTAAATCTCGTTCTGACGGATCACATCCCGGAACCGGCCTTCGCGAATGCTCAGACCGATCTCCGGCAACGCCAGCGTGGCGTCGGTTATCTCGACGCTTGAGCCATCCCCCATCAACCCCAGAGAAGACCAGACATAGGTCAGACCATTGCCGGTCGACAGAGTACCATCAAGCGCCAGATGGCCGCTATCACCAACAGCCTGATCCCGGCCCGCGTTGGCGGTGGGAAGCGGTGGGCTCACCAGGATCAGAGCCGTCTCCGGAACGCCTGCAACCGTATCATCTTCAACGCTCAACTGTACTACATAGGCACCGGGCAGGTCAGGGGTCAGCACAGCCGTGCCGATCTGCTCACCACCGATACCTGCGGTGCTGCCTGCCGGTGCGGAGATCAGCGCCCAACTGTGCTGGATGAAATCCCCGTCCAGATCGTAGCTTTGTGACCCGTCAAGCGTAAGCGCCGCCCCGACCTGCGTTGAAGTCACCGGCGCAATACGTGCGACCGGGCGCAGGTTCTTGTTTGCACCGGCAACGACCAGAACATGGTCCTGCGCGGAGAAACTTCCGTCAGAAACGTCCAGAGCCACAAGATAATCGCCCGGCTGATCCACAGTCACAAGCGACAGCCCGTCAATGTCAGTGCTGATCTGCGGCGACGCGCCGGATGGCGCGACCAGAACGCCCATGTCGGCAACCAGAACATCGCCATCGATATCGGTCGATGCGTAAGGTTCAATGGTCAGGGGAACGCCAGACTCAGCGTGCAGCTGATCGAAGCGGGCGGATGGGACAGGCGCCACAATCCGGCCCCCTACCCCTTCATAATAATCCACACCGCGCGCTTCCAGATCGGCGCGGGTCAGCGCATCACCCACAAGGCCGGTCAGCGTCACCGACCCTCCGGCGGTGCCAAAGATGAAGGTCAGATCCGATTGAGCCGGGTCTGGCGAGACCCGTGCATTGGTGTTCGTATCCGTATCAAGCTCCAGCGCATCGACTAGGGCGAGGAACTCAGTCGGGCTGCTCGCGCTATACGTGATGCCGTTCAGAGTCACGGTCAGCGTGTCGGCAACAGAACCGGTGCCATCATCCAGAACAAAGCCCGAGATTCTGTCATGGGTTCCGGGAGCGGTCGCGCGCTCGCCCAGATCAAACGTATCAGCAACACCTGTCGCAGCCATCTGGTTCACCTCGTAGCTGAGGCGGTAGACATCGGTGGTACCACTGTTCGGCAGATAGCGGAGGTCGAGATACTCAGGCTCAGAAACAGCACCGGTCGGATCCTGCACCGTGAGGGCAACCCGGTACGCACCTTCTAGATCCAGCGAAATGGCCGAAAGTGGTCCGTCACCCATCAGCTGCGCGGCACTGCCCGCAGGCGCAGATTCAATGGCCCAGTTATAGCTGAGCGCGCCACCCTCCAGATCAAAACTGGCCGAACCATCCAGCGTCACCGGGCTTGAACCATCCGGCACTCCGCGCACCCGCGCACGCGCCACAGGCGGCAGATTGTCCGAGCCGAACACAACGTCAGAGGTCGCAACAATAGCCCCCGAGGCGTCAGTAAAGGACACTCGTGCACGGTAGGTGCCTGGAATGTCGAGCAGGATCTGGGGCCGCAGCACGGTCGCATCGCTGAAATCCGCCACGCTGGCAGCCGGGCGGTCAATCCATGTCCAGGAGGGCTGCAAGGCTGGCCCGGCTGGTAAAACGACCCCGTCCACAGGGTCCAGCGTGATCGTCTGACCAGCTACGGCTTTTATCGGAAGAGAGGTATCTGCAGAGGCGTCAAAGGCTGAAAATGAAAATCCGGCGCAAAGGAAAGTCGTCGCGCAAAATGCGCGGTGCAAAATACCCATTCCGTATCCCTCGTTTAAATAACGATTTTTTTGAAAACGTACTACCTAAAGGCGATTTTGCAACAAGTTTTTTCTAACCATAGAAGAACAACCCCAATCACTCGTTTTGCACAATCAATACAGCTCTAGGATGCGACCACCACTCCCAGAACTGCCCAAATGAATAACACCAACGGGACGTGCAAAACGACCACCCTCAAACAAATCAACTCGAAATGTCACCCCAGAACCAGCCGTACGCCAGGAAACAGGAAGCTCCGTGCCTTGTATGCTGCCAAGAGGGGCAGCCGCTACCAATCGCTCGACCAAAACCTGAGGTGCCAAATCAGGCGAAACGCCGTAACGACCAGAATGTACTGTCGCAAATTCTCGAAGGCGAAGCCCATCTTCATACGGAATCTCCGCAACCCGCGCGAAATCAACGACGCTGTTCAGTCGGTATGGAGTGCGCCTCCACTCCCGATACCGCTCAACCGCATCGTCAGAGATGTCCAGCAAAGAGGCTAAAGCATCCAGCAGATCTGGGGCGGCGGTATTAAGATCGACCAGTCCACCTACATCTTGCAAAGCAATCGTGAGTTCGCGGTCGTTCAGTTGAAGCACCAATGGTTCCCGCCGGCCAGCTTGATTTGGTTTCTCCGCGAAAACGGCCAACGCAAGCTCCGCCAGTGCCTGATTTTCCTGTTGGCGTTTCGCAAGTATCAATTCGGCTTCATTGACCTTAAGGTTTGCTAGAAAACGACTGCTTGTGATTGCAAAAAGCAGCGCGACAATGCTCAGCGTTGACAACACGACGATGAGGGCAAAGCCCTGCTTTCGACGTCCGCTTGCAACCATCTTTGCAACCCCCTATCAGATTTGAGCATGCAAACCATTTGGCTCGTTTTAATTCATCTTCTGGTTTATGGCCTGCTCGCAGTGACATCAATACCACTGAGTTGGTTGGCAGGGTTACTCGCAGTTCTATTGATATGGGCTAGCGTATGGGACTTCCTGACCTTTGAGATCCCGGATATGGCGGCCATACTATTGCTCGTCTCAGGAGCGCTTTCTCTTGTGTTTCATCCAACAGTGACGTTAATCGACGGAGTTTTAGGAGGAATTTTGTGGCCTCTGCTGTTCTGGGCGGTAGCTGAACTTTACCTGAAAGCACGTGGCGTTCATGGTTTGGGCTTTGGTGACGTAAAACTCATGGCTGGAATTGGGCTTTGGTGCGGGGCCTATGGAACCATCTATGTGGTCTTGTCAGCAGCACTTGCTGGAGTTGTTGTCCTCAGCCTACTTGCGGTGGTTCGTTCGACATCAATTGAAGAATTAGGTCAATCGAAGGTTGCATTCGGACCGTTTCTTTGTCTCTCTGCCTGGAGTGTTTGGTTGCTTGGAGGCAATGCATGAAACGCAATAGTCGCGGGTGGAACAAGCGTAGTGGTATAACCATTCTGGAAGTGCTCATTGTGCTGTCTATTATTGCCATGATCGCTGCGGTCGCTGGCCCCCGACTGATCGGGTATTTAGGGCGCGCCAAGTCAGAGACCGCGAAACTGCAAATCCAGCAAATCGGCAGTGCATTGCAGTTGTTCTACATAGACACGGGCCGTTATCCGACCAGTTCCGAAAGCCTAAATGTTCTTGTATCTGCCCCTCCGGGAGATCCGTCATGGGCTGGGCCTTACCTGGACAGTGAGGAAGGTCTTATCGACCCGTGGGGTAGAGCCTATATTTACGCGGAACCCGGGGATCAGGGGCAACCGAGCGTCTCAAGCCTAGGCCGGGACGGAAGCCGGGGTGGTTCGGGGGAAGACAGCGACGTCTCGAACTAACTAGTCGAGAAAAAAGATCTTCTGATTTCGTTCGAAGTTTATTGAGTTTAGCGCTTAAAGTGCCGTTGTTAATACAATTCAAGACCCTTTGGACAATGGTGCTCGCCTACTCGCCTTGGAGTCTGCGTATTATGTGCCAGTTCTGTTCAGGGTTTTGATTCGTGGCCACTCTCCGACGTTTAAGGTGCGTATTTTTGGATACCTAAGCCGCCTTCAATTTCTGCATAGGGTTCAACCCTGCTTTCTCATGTCTTTCCGTAAGCGGTGTCTCAACCCCACCTTCCTGAAGTCTGCGTGATCTGCGATTCTGCTGCGGAGTGTAGATTTGTCAGGAGGTTATTGTGGGAGTCCATCGGGAGCTACGTTTGGAGTCCGTTGCGGGCCATGAGATTTTGATTGGTCGGGATGGCAAACGGCGCTGGCCGGAAGAGGTCAAAGGTCAGCTTGTTGCGGAAACTCTGGTTCCTGGAGTGACGGTAAACGAGGTCGCCCGACGCGCCGGCATGCGTCCAAACCATTTGTCTGAATGGCGTCGCCTGGCCCGAGAAGGTAAATTGGTGGTGCCGGATCTGGCTGGTGCGGAATTTGCGCCGGTTGTGATCGAACCAGAGGTTCCCGCAGCACCGTCAGAACCCGCTGGTTCGATTGAGATTGTTCACGGCGACGTCACTATTCGGCTTGACGCTGCCACGCCTCCGAAACGGATTTCCGAGATTGTCCGTGCTCTGAACGGGGTCTCATGATCTTTCCGTCGAACCGGGTGCGGATTGTGGTGGCGACGAAGCCTGTGGATTTCCGCAAAGGTCATGATGGACGTAAGCGGTGCGTGACGGTCACCTTCCAGCCTTTAGCTTGATCTGGGATTTCACCTCGGAGTAATTTTGCGAGGTGAGTTTCTCCATGGAGACTATGAGAGAGTTTCTCATTGGGTTGGGTGTTGTTTTCTCAACCGATGGGACACGGCGGTGGCCGGATGATGTGAAGGCGCG
>NZ_JBQFYX010000022.1:0-47446 GCF_056541885.1 Ruegeria sp. AF7
AAACGGTGCGCACGCCCAGATACCCCATATCCCGCCGCGCCTAAAGGACAGATGCAACCCTGCGGCACACCAACCCATCCCAACATCCAAACACGCTAAATAAGACCTCACACACAAACCCGCAACCAAAACCAAAAAACTAAACCAAGCCAATACCGCTATTGAACGGCTAATGGTTGAGCAGGTTTTTGAGGTATTTTCCGTATTCGTTTTTGCCGAATTTGCGGGCGCGGGCTTCGAGGTCGTGGTCGTTGATCCAGCCCAGCGTATGGGCGATTTCGTCGGGTGATCCGGTTTGCAGGCCTTGCCTGTCCTGAAGCGTGCGCACGAAGTTTCCGGCGTCCAGCAGGCTTGCATGGGTTCCGGTATCCAGCCAGGCATAGCCGCGCCCCATGCGGTTGACGCTGAGCAACCCGGCCTCAAGGTACATTTCAAGCAAGGTGACAATCTCAAGCTCGCCGCGTGCAGACGGTTTTACGGCGCGGGCGCGTTCAGGGGCAGAGCCGTCCAGAAAATACAGCCCGGTCACGGCGTAGTTCGATGGCGGCACTTGGGGTTTCTCGACAATCTGGGTGACGGCGCCAGCCTCGTCATAGGCCACGACCCCGTAGCGTTCGGGATCAGCGACCCGATAGCCGAAGACGGTGCCTCCGGTCTCTTTGGCGTCTGCCGATTGCAGGATCTCGGGCAGGCCGTGCCCAAAGAAGATGTTGTCGCCCAGCACCATGGCCGAGGGGGCACCATCCAGAAAATCTTCGGCCAGAATATAGGCTTGCGCCAACCCGTCAGGAGAAGGTTGAACAATCCAGGTCAGGGACAGACCCCATTGGCTTCCGTCACCCAACAGGCGCTGAAACTGCTCCTGATCCTGCGGCGTCGTGATCATCGCGATGTCGCGGATCCCGGCCAGCATCAGCACCGAAAGGGGGTAATAGATCATCGGCTTGTCATAGATGGGTAAAAGCTGTTTCGAGACGCCCATCGTGATCGGATAAAGTCGGGTGCCTGACCCGCCTGCCAGAATGATACCTTTGCGTTTCTTGCCGTTCCGGGTCGTCATGTGCCGAGTTCTCCAAGGTCTTCAAGTATGCTGTGCAGGCCCGCCTTCCAATCCGGACGGGGCACGCCCAGGTCCGTTGTCAGTGTCGTGCAGTCCAGGCGGCTGTTCAGGGGGCGTTTCGCGGGGGTCGGGTATGCGCTGGACGGGATGTCTTCGACATCGCAGTCGATGCCGGCCTGATCGAAGATCTCGCGCGCAAAATCGGCCCAGCTGACATCAGGGCCACCGCCGCAATGGTAAATTCCGGTCTTTTCATCCGGGTTTGTCAAAAGGGCACGGGCCGCGCCGATACAGGCCTCGGCCAGTGCCGATGCCGGGGTTGGCCCGCCAATCTGGTCTGCGACAATTGTCAGGCGGTCACGCTCTTTGCCGAGGCGCAGCATGGTTTTGACGAAGTTATGCCCATGTGACGACACCACCCAAGAGGTTCGTATGATTGCATGGGGTCCGCCCGCCGCAATCACACCGGCCTCGCCTGCCAGCTTGGTGCGCCCATAGGCGCCCAGCGGGCCGGTCGCGTGGTCGGGCGGAAACGGGGCCGTGCCCACCCCGTCAAACACATAATCTGTCGAGACCTGAACAAACGGCACCCCGCGCCCGGCCGCGGCTTTGGCCAGCGCCGTGGGCGTGGTTCCGTTGATCAGCAGGGCAAGGTCTTCCTCCGCTTCGGCCTTGTCGACGGCGGTATATGCGGCGGCGTTGATCACCGCATCCGCGTCGGTGTTGCGAACCAGGGCCGCGCACCCTTCAGGATCGGTAAAATCCGCCTTGTCGCGCCCAAGCGCTTCAACCGAGATTTCCCCGCCACACCGGATCAGTTCCCGGCCCAGCTGACCGGTCGCCCCGAAGACCAGAAGTTTCACGCGCTGACCCCCAGCCGTTCGCCAACGCCGGACCGGTTCTGTAAAGACCGCCACCACTCTTCATTGTTCAGGTACCATTCAACCGTTCTGCGCAGACCCTCCTCTACCGTCACGGATGGGCGCCAGTTCATTTCGTTGCGCATCCGCGAGGGATCGATGGCGTAACGCGCATCATGCCCGGGGCGGTCTGTGACAAAGGTGATCTGGTCCGCATAGAGCCCCTGCGGTTTCGGGCGCAGGTCGTCCAGGATCGCGCACAGCGTCTGCACCAGTTCCAGATTGCTGCGCTCGTTCTCGCCACCGATGTTATAGGACCGGCCGACAGCCCCCTTTTGCACCACCAGCAAAAGCGCGTCGGCGTGATCCTCGACATACAGCCAGTCGCGAACATTCGAGCCGTCGCCATAGATCGGCAGCGCCTTGCCCGCGATTGCGTTCAGGATCACAACAGGGATCAGCTTTTCAGGGAAATGATAGGGCCCGTAATTGTTCGAACAGTTGGTCAGCACCACCGGCAGGCCATAGGTCTCGTGCCAGGCCCGGACCAGATGATCGCTGGAGGCTTTCGACGCGGAATAGGGAGACCGCGGATCATAGGGGGTATCCTCGGTGAACTGGCCGGTGGGGCCCAGGCTGCCAAAGACTTCATCGGTCGAGATATGGTGGAACCTGAAAGTGTCCGGTTTTCCCTGTCCGGCCCAATAGCTGCGCGCCGCCTCCAGCATGTTGTATGTGCCCAGGACATTGGTTTCGATGAAAGCCCCCGGCCCGTCGATGGACCGGTCAACATGGGATTCCGCCGCCAGGTGCATCACCGCATCAGGCGCATGTTCGGCAAACACCGCCTTCAGGGCCGCAGGGTCGCGGATATCTGCGTGAACAAAGGCATAGTTCGGGTTCTCTGCAACCTCGGCAACATTGTCGAGGCAGGCCGCATAGGTCAGCGCATCAAGGTTCACGACCTGATGTCCGTCCGCAATGGCACGCCGCACGACCGCGGACCCGATGAAACCCGCACCACCTGTCACCAACAGTTTCATATTCTATCCTTCGTAAACAAACGGGCTGTCAAAATCGGCCAGCGCAGGCGCAATCCTGTCCTTGTCGCTCAGCACCGGGTTCCCCTGCAAGGGCCAATCAATACCACAGCTGTCCCAGCGCACACCCCCATCGGCATCCGCATTGTAAAAGCTGGTACATTTGTAGCAGATTTCGGTGTCGGGCTCTAACGTCACAAAACCATGGGCAAAACCCGCCGGCACCCAAAGCTGTCGCCCGTTCTCAAAGCTGAGCTCGATGCCGAAAGATTGCCCATAGGTCGGCGATCCCTTGCGGATATCGACAGCGACATCATAAAGCGCGCCCCGGCCCGCCCGCACCAATTTGCCCTGCGCATGCGGGGGCGCCTGAAAATGCAGGCCGCGCAATGTCCCCACCGCGGACGACAACGAATGGTTGTCCTGCACAAACTCCGGCAACACAACCCCAGCCTCTTCCAGCCGCGCCTTGTTCCAGCTTTCAGAAAAAAAACCCCGCAAATCCCCATGCCGCTGCGGGCGAATAACCAACACACCCGACAAACCCGTCTGCTCAATCTCCATATCACCCAACCTCAACAACCTGTTGCCTGTGTTAGGCGAGTATTGCCAGGCTGGATGTCAATGCAAGGGCGATACGCAAATTGCTGCTCAGTTGACCGCAGCCGGAGGTGGCGGTTCGTTGTTTTACTGGTCCTTCAACCCGCTAGGTCGCCTGTTGGTCCAGCATCTCAAGCACGGCGTCGCGTTCCGACAGAACCAGCAGCAAGGCTAGATCGCCCGGTTCCACCAGTTTCAGGATCATCGCGGCGGCCTCGGACGGGGATGCGGCCCTTTGGATCTGGGTCTTGTTATATCCCTGTTCCAAGGCAGACTTTTCGATCAGGTCCGGTATCTCTCCCATTGAGCGGCCCCTCAGATACCCTTCCAGTTCGGCAGCAACGACCACGTCGGGTTGGAAGTTCAACGCGGTTGCGGTGACGTCCCGAATGTCCTGATCCGAGCGGTCTCCGGCATGGCTGAGCATGATGAACCTCCGTTTTGCCGGCAGGGCCGACAGCGCATCGCACACGGCAGAAATCGAATGCGGATTATGTGCGAAATCCACGAAAACCTGAGCGCCGTTGTACCGGAATTCGTTACAGCGACCCGGATTGTCCTTGGCATCCGGCTTGAACCCGGCCAACCCTTGCCGCACCGCCTCAAGCGGCAGTTTCAATGCCAGCGCAAGGCACATAGCCGCCAGAGCGTTCAGGATGTTGTATTTCGCGACCCCGCCCATGGTCAGGGGCACGACGGACACGGCAATGACCGTATGCTCGGACCGGCCGTCGAAAAAGACGATATTGCCCTGCGAGACATAGGCGCAGCATGTTCCCGCGTCGCGCGCCCGACGGATCAGATCATTCCCGGCATCCAGTGAAAACCACCAGATATTTGCCGCCGTGTTTTCGGCCTCGGCACGGACAAAAGGATCATCGGCATTCAGGGCCAGAACGCCGCCCTTGGTCAGTGTCCGGTGCACGGCGAATTTCGCCTGAGCCAGCTCGGGCACCGTGTTGACGCCGTATTGCCCCAGATGATCGTTCGCCACGTTGGTGACAGTGGCGGCCATGGCCGCACGCGTCGGCAGGCCGCGACGCAGGATACCCCCACGGGCCACTTCAAGGCAGCCGATTTCAAGCCGCTTGTCGCGCAGCAACATCCGCCCTCCGCCGGGGCCGGAATAGTCGCCGCGATCCAGAATATCATCACCCACGCGCACAAACTCGGTCGAGGTCAGCCCCGCGACCTTGCCCGATGCGCGGGCGATGGCCTCCAGCAACCGGGTCGTGGTGGTCTTGCCATTGGTTCCGGTGATGAAGGCGACGGGGATGTTGTGAAGGGAGGGCCAGTCAACGTTATCCGGGGCGGGCAGTGCGTTGACAGGCCAGACTTGACTGCCGGTGCCATGCCCGATGGAAATCTCGTCATCGTCGCACAGGATATCCACACCATGCGCCTCGGCGGCCGCGATCAGGGCGATCAGCGCAGGATTGGCCTCCTTCGCCATGACGCCTTTGACGTCCCGGATCATCTGATCAAAATCGCCCGGCGTGGCCTCCAACAACTCTGCCGCGCAGAAATGCCAGGCGGTCTGCGCCGCAAAGATCGCGGAATAAAGCTGATCCATCGGTGCCGAGATCGCCAGATTGACACCACCGGTGAAGGTTCGGTGGGTCAGTGCCTGATCCTGCCAGCCAAGCGCATCCAGAACGCGCCGGGCGTGTATTTCCCACAGTGCAATGACCTGCGCGGGGTCGATATCAGTGAAAAACACGTCCATCACCGCGCCGGGGTAATCCCATAACAGGCCGGGGCCGGTCAGGCGCCGCGCGTCATCCACCTGAATATGATCAGCGGTCGCGCTTTCGATGGTCAGCGCGGTTTCAAGCTCTTCGATCCGGTCCATTCCGGTACCTCCGCTCAATCCGCGTCTTCGCTGATGTCACGCGCCAGTCTTACGCCGCGTTCGTCCCGGATCAGGTTCTGATCGCTGTCGAACATGTCCTCGAACGTGGTGTCGGCGGGGCTGGTCCCGGGTGTCGCCTCGGTTTCAGAGGTTTCGCCATCGGAATTGAAGTAGATGATCTGTTTCCAGCAGCGTGTGGTGTCATCTCCGAAGATCACCAGCAGATCGCCCGGTGCCGCCATCTCCAGCGCTGTAGTCACGGCCTCAACCTCATCCGGAATGATCGAGATCACGTCGTCCGGCGTCCCGCAATCGATCAGGGCCTGCCGCATCATTTGCGGCACTTCGTCATGCCCGCGACCCCGGCGGCGGTCGTCTGCCTTGCAGATGAAGTGGTCAAAATGCCCGGCCAGCGCTGCGGCCCCATCAACAATGTCTTCATCGCGCCGGTCGCCGGGCATCGCAACAACGCACAGCCTGCGGCCCTTGACCTCCAACTGATCGGCCAAAGCGGCCATCGCCTTCAGCGCGGCCGGGTTGTGGCCGTAATCAAGGATCACCTTGAAAGGATGTTCATCATAGACATTCATCCGCCCCGGCGCCTGGAAATAACTGGTGTCGAAAGTGCGCAGACCATGCCGGATATTGTCCAGATCGACCCCAAAGCTATAGGACATGGCCGCCGCGACCATGGCGTTTTGCACGTTGAAGATCGCCTTGCCCTCAAGCGTGGCAGGGATCAGATGCGACCACAGAACGGGGATGTGAAGCCCTTTGTCATAGATGGTCAGCATGTCGCCATTCATGCCTTTTTCCAGCACGATGGCCTTGCCCCCTGTCTTGATATGTTCCTTGACCAGACTGTGGCCGGGGTTGGTCGTGACATAGAAGATCTGATCCGCCCCGGCGTAATCGGCCATCTTCAGACAATTGATGTCGTCTGCGTTCAGCACGGCCGTATCGGTCGCGCTTTCCACCACCACCCGTTTGACGACGGCCAGCTCCTCGACCGTGTTGATCCCGCCCAGACCCAGATGATCTGCCGAGACGTTCAGACAGGCCGCCACGTTCGAGCGTTGATAGCCCAGACCCGAGCGCACCAGCCCGCCCCGCGCGGTTTCCATCACCGCAAAATCGACCATCGGATCACGCAGGACGATCTGCGCCGATTTCGGGCCGGTCATATCCCCCTTGACGCTCAGCTTGCCATCCACATAGACGCCGTCGGTCGAGGTCATGCCAACGATCTTGCCGCTGGTTTTCATGATATGACCCAGCATCCGCGACGTGGTCGTCTTGCCGTTGGTGCCGGTGATGGCCGCAATCGGGATGCGGGTCTGTTCATTGGCGGGGAACAGCATATCGATGACCTTGCCCGCCACATCGCGCGGCTGACCTTCGGACGGGGCCACATGCATCCGGAAACCGGGTGCGGCGTTTACTTCGACAATCGCGCCACCGATATCCTTGTAGGATTTGGTGATATCGTCGATCAGGAAATCGACACCGCCCACATCCAGCCCGACGGCCATGATGGCGCGTTCGGCCATGTCGCGGTTGTCAGGATGCACCACGTCGGTCAGGTCGATGGCGGTGCCGCCCGTTGACAGGTTCGCGGTCGAGCGCAGATAGAAAACCTCGCCCTCGGGCAAGACAGTGTCTTCCGTCACGCCCGCATTCTCCATCAGGCGGTTTGCCTGATTGTCCAGCTCAAGCCTGGTCAGTACTTTTTCGTGCCCGATGCCCCGGCGCGGGTCCTGGTTCACGATGTCGACCAGTTCAGCAATCGTATGAGTGCCGTCGCCTGTCACATGGCCGGGGACGCGTTTGGCCACCGCAACCAGTTTGTCGTTCACGACCAGCATCCGGTGATCAAATCCGGTGATGAAGCTTTCAACCAGAATGGCGCGGCTGCGCGAATGCTCTTTGGCCTCGGCAAAGCCTGCCTCGACCTCGGCATCGGAATTCAGATTGATCGAAACGCCGCGCCCATGGTTGGCGTCCAAGGGCTTGACCACCACGGGAAACCCGATCCGCGCGGCAGCGCGCACGGCCTCGCGGGCCGAATAGACCATGCGCTGCTGCGGAACCGGCAGGCCAAGATCGTTCAGCAGGTTATGGGTGTCTTCCTTGTCGCAGGAAATCTCGACCGAGATATGCTTGGTCTCGGACGTAATCGTCGCCTGAATGCGTTTCTGAAACTTGCCGTGCCCAAATTGCACAAGCGATCCCGAGTTCAGCCTGATCCACGGAATGTCGCGTTCCTGCGCCGCCTTGACCAGCGATCCGGTTGACGGGCCAAATTCCTTGCGTTGCGCCCGCAGAACAAAGCTGCGCAGTTCTTCATCCCAGTTGAAGTCCGGGTCGAATTCGTAATCCACCTGATCTTTCAGGGATTGCGGCAGCAGATGCATCAGCAACCGCATCGCCAGATTGCCCGCATCCAGACCGACGTCGCGCTGGCGGTATTCATAAACCATATTGTACTGGCCCGGCTCACCTGTGCCGCGCGTACGGCCAAAGGTAACGTCGGATCCGGCCACGTTCTGCACTTCGATGGCGCAATGTTCCAGCACATGTCCCAGCCAGGTGCCTTCATCCTCGCGCAGGCGGCGGATGAAGCCGCCGGGTTCGCGATAAGAGCAGCCATGTTCCGCCAGACCGGGAAGCGCCTTGATCAAGGCGTCAATAAACTCGGAACCAATCCTTGCCGAGGGCCATTCTTCCAGAATTCCCAGATCGATGACGTGGCGAATGACCGGAAAACTTGCCCAGACATTCGGGCCGACAAAGACATTGGTCGAGATTATTTTCATGAGGCTCCCCGCTGGTTAGCTTTTTGTTTTCTCCCCGCTGGCGGCCTCTTGACCGGACATGTCCGGCAATGTGCAGAACGCCAAATGCTCATCCGGCGGAAAAGCCTGGCGAGCCGTCAGATCATAACGGCACCCTTCGCCCAGAACGTCAAGCCGAAGTCCAAGCAGGCTCAGCGCTTCGCCGCGGCGCGCGTCCCACATCGATGAATGGGTCAGATGACTGGCGTCCACGACGGTAACCGATCCGCTGCCCACGACTTCAAGGACATTATCGGGTCCGATGAAGGCTGCCGTGTCTTCGTCGATACCCAGTCCGATCAAAAAAGGGTTGAAAGATGAAGCGGTTAGCAAACGTCCCAGCCGATTGCGTTGTGTGAAGTGCTGGTCGATGATGACGGCGTTGGTCAAACCCATGCCCGGAGCCAGCGTGATATTGCCCTCAGCCGGAGCCGAGTTGCTGCTGCCCCCGGCCACCATGTGTTCGGACATGATCGACGCCCCGGCTGAAGTGCCGGCAACCGGCACACCGGCCGCATTCCGGCGCCGAATTTTCTGCGCCACAAGTGTGCCACCCAGAATCGCCGACAGCCGCAGCTGGTTGCCGCCGGTCATGAATATCCCTGTAGCGCGGTCCAGCATCTCGGCATAATCGGGATTGTCGCAATCAGCACGCCACGAGATGGGCAGAAATTCGACCTTGCCCGCGCCCAGCTCGGAAAAGATGCGATTGTAATCCGGTCCGGTCTCTTCCAACATCGAGGCCGTCGGGATCACGACAATATCGGCATCAGGACCACCAGACAGCTCAACGAACTTGCGGTGAATCTGCATTTCCTTGACGCGGTCTTCGCCGCCGCCGATCGGGATGATGAACCCGCGCGGGGTCTCTGCATCAACGGGTGCAGGGCACATATCTTACTTACCTTCCGGTATAAAAGCAGCCAGCCATCGGGGCCACTCGGACGCTTAACCTGTTCATACATGCCGTGTCGGGCCATCTGACCCTATCGGACATGCCGTTCCCCCCCCAGCGACATCACATGCCGCACGGCAGGGATTTCGTCAAGAACCACCGGTTTTGTGCCTGCTTCAGCCTGCCAGTGCCAAACCCTGCACGACAAAAGCGATCCCCCCGAAACATCAAAGCTCCGGGGGGATCAGATTGCCCGTCAGTTTGCGCGCTGGTTCAGATGTCGAATTTGACACCCTGCGCCAGCGGGAGCTCTGCCGAGTAGTTCACGGTGTTGGTCTGGCGGCGCATATAGGCTTTCCACGCGTCCGAGCCGCTTTCGCGTCCGCCACCGGTTTCTTTCTCGCCTCCGAATGCGCCACCGATCTCGGCGCCCGAGGGGCCTATGTTGACGTTGGCAATACCGCAATCCGACCCCGCCGCAGTCAGAAACTGCTCGGCCTCGCGCATGTTCAGCGTGAACACACAGGATGACAGCCCTTGCGGCACATCGTTTTGAATCTGGATCGCATCGTCAAAGTCGTCGTAGCCCATAACATAAAGGATCGGCGCGAAAGTTTCGGTTTTCACGACCGCGCTTTGGCCGGGCATTTCGACAATTGCGGGCTGCATATAGACACCCGCAGGAAGCCCTTCGGTCACGCGTTCACCGCCAAACACGGTGCCGCCTTCGGCCCTTGCGGCCTCCAGTGCGGATGTCATGGCGGCACCCGATGCCTCATCCACCAGTGGCCCGATCAACGTGCCCTCAGACAGCGGATTGCCGATGGGCAGACCAGCATAAGCCTTTTTCAGGCGGCTCACCAGTTCCTCGCGGATCGAGTTGTGCACGATCAGACGGCGCAGCGTGGTACAGCGCTGACCGGCGGTCCCAACGGCCGAGAAGACAATGGCGCGCACGGCCATTTCCAGATCCGCCGAAGGGCCGACGATCATCGCGTTGTTGCCACCCAGCTCCAGAATGCACTTGCCAAAGCGTGCCGCAACAATGGGCGCAACCGCACGGCCCATTCGTGTGGACCCTGTGGCCGAGATGATCGGAACATCTTCGCTGGCCACCAGCGCCTCGCCCAACTCCGCGCCACCGATCAGGACCTGAAGCAACCCTTCGGGGGCATCGCCAAACCGCACCAGCGCGCGTTCAAAGATCTTCTGGCAGGCCATCGCTGTCAGCGGGGTCTTCTCGGACGGTTTCCAGATCACCGGATCGCCACAGACCAGTGCCAAAGCGGCATTCCACGACCAGACCGCAACTGGGAAATTGAAGGCCGAGATCACCCCGACCGGACCCGCCGGATGCCAGGTTTCCATCATCCGGTGACCTGGGCGTTCCGACGCGATGGTCAGACCATAAAGCTGACGCGACAGACCAACGGCAAAGTCGCAGATGTCGATCATCTCCTGCACTTCGCCCAGACCTTCGGAGGTGATCTTGCCGGCCTCCCAGCTGACAAGCGCGCCCAGTTCGTCCTTGGCCGCGCGCAGCTCTTCGCCCAGCAGGCGGATCAATTCGCCCCGACGCGGGGCCGGCACAACGCGCCACGCCTTGAACGCGTTTTTGGCGCGGGCAATGATCGCGTCCATTTCGGTGGCCCGAGTTTCGTGCACTTCGGCCAGCAGGCAGCCGTCAATCGGCGACGTCACCTTCAGAGTGCCGCCCTTCAATGCAGCATCCGTCAGATCCAGATTTGCAAGCGTGGTTTGGGCTGTCATTACGATGTCTTTCATATCTCAGGCCGCCTTGTTCTGCCGGGTCACGTCACCAGCACGATACAGCTGGCCAAATTCCGTATTCAGGAAGTCGTTCAGTTTAACCTGTTCCTGCCGGACGAACCCTTTCGAAGGCAGCGTGCCGGTGCGCATCAGGTCAACAACGCCCAGAATACCCGCAGCTGTGGTGACCTGAATGGCACTCCAGACCTGTCCGTTGATGGTGCGGGAAAAGCTCTTGTTGATCAGAGATTTCTCGCGCAGAACGCCGTTGATCATGCCCTTGGCCGTGCAATAGACCAGCACAACGTCCTGATCGGTGCGGGGCAGGGCGGTCTCGAAGATCTCTTTCAGCAGATCGCGGCGGCGTTCCAGTCCCAGATCGTGCAGCAACAGTTTCAGGATTTCACAATGGCCGGGATACCGGATCGTGCGATAAGACACGGCCCGCGCCTTGCCTTCCAGTGTTTCCGGCAGCGTGCCCAACCCGCCCGAGGTGTTGAAGCATTCGTATTCCACGCCATCGTGACCCAGAATCTCGTAATCTTCCAGCGGCGCGGTCTTGACCAGTTTGCCGTTCACAATGGCGTCGCAGGGATTGCAGTACTCGTTGATTAACCCATCGGTCGACCAGGTCAGATTGTACTTCAGTGCATTGGTCGGATAAAGCGGCAGCGCGCCCACCCGCATATGCAGGCTGTCCAGCTCATCAAACTCTGCGGCAAGCGCGGCTCCGGAGATACCCACAAAACCAGGTGCCAGACCACATTGCGGCATGAAAGCCGTCTCACTGCCTTCGGCCAGCTGGCGTACGGCCTCGGTGGCCGCGACGTCTTCGGTTAGGTCAAAATAATGCGCGCCCGCCTCTTTGGCGGCCTTGGCAATGTTTGGGGTAAGAAAGAACGGTGCCGCTGATACCACGGCGTTAAACCCGGTCAGCTCCTTTGCCAGACGATCCGCATCCCGGGCATCAATCTGCTTTGTTCCAATCCCAAGCCTTGTGATTTCACCCAGTGCTTTCAGGTCATGGTCAGCCACAGTCACTGTATAGTTTGGCGAGGCCCTCAGCAGCGTCGCGATCATCTGACCGATCTTGCCAGCCCCGATTACGCAAATATTCCAGGACATCAACGTCTCCGTAAATTTCTGTTCCTGATATTATGGTGCAGGGCTGGCCAGACATTTCCTAGGCCGCAATTTGACGAAGTGATCGACTTATCCGACATTATGCCGGAATAATTGTCATTATGGCGTGACCGCCATCAGGGGTTGAAATCGGCCGGCACCCCGAACGGAGGAGAGCCAACACCGGTGCCCGTCAAGGAATGCAGAAATGCGACCAGGGCGGCGATTTCCGCATCCGAAAGCGTCACTGGAACAATGTCGATCCTGCTGCGCTGGCGTTCCATTTCGAACCGGTCGTCCCACACCACGAAATCCACCTCTTGCAGCCAGGGAACCTTGGGCAACGCAGCCATTTCGGGTTTCCATTTGGCAAGGCTGGTCTGTGGGTCAAGATGGTGACGGATCATGCTTTCGAGGTCCGTAAAAGCACCGTTATGCCCGTAGGGCGCGGTCAGGGCGACATTGCGCAGCATCGGAGTGCGAAAGCGATAGGCGTCTTCCAGGCGGTTGCTTTCCGCCATCCGCCCAACGTCCCGCGCATATGGGTCCCATTGCCGGGTCCGACCCGGCCCGAATGGCGGCAAACCCAGCGCGTGAAACTTTTGGTCCGACATCAACGGACCCGCATGGCAGGTCGCGCATCGCGCATTGCCATAAAACAGGTTCATCCCGTCTTTCTGGATGTCTGACAGCGCATCTTTGTCCCCGGCCAAGTACTGGTCGAATGGGCTGTCGGTGCTGCGCCATTCAATGGCCATGAAGGCCGCCAGCGCGTTGGCGATCTGGGTGATTGTGATGTCTTCGGTGGTCTCGATATCGTCAAAAGCCGCGACTATGGCTGGGCCATAGCGCGGATCGGTCCGCACGCGTTTGGCAAGGATCGGCCAGCCCTTGTCAATCCTGTCGTGAACCGCGCCGGTCACCTGATTTTCAGCGACATTACCGGCCATCTCGAATTGCGCGGTCAGCGGGAACAAAGCCTGCGCTGCCAAAAGCGAGTTCAATCCCCCGGGCAGCCATTCCTGCGCAGGCGAATTGAACCCGTTGCCATAGATGTTCGAGATGCTCAGGCGGCCATCGTGGAAAACGGTATGGATGTCCTTTGCCCCGAGGTTCCACAACCCCGGCGCGTTTCGGGGAATGCGTTTGCGGATCCTGTCCGCCCCGGTGCCCGGTGCGCGCTCCGGGCCAAGACCCTGTCCGCCTTCGCCGATCCCCAGGGACAACCCGTCAGAGGTGCCGAAATCGGGGTGATGGCAATGGGCGCACGAAATGTTCTGATTACCTGACAGGATCGGATCGTAAAACAGTTGATGACCGATAGCGGCCTGTTCCATATCAAATGGGATAAAGTCATCATCCGTCAGCGGGCGCGGCAGGTCCTGCGCCACCGCGGCCCCCGCCCAAACGAGGACAATCGCCCAATGCGCCAGTTTCTCTTTACCCTTTGTTTTCTTGCGACCCCGGCTCTGGCTGAACTGGAACAGGCCCGTGACATGATGGAGGCCGGGGAGTTTGAAGCCGCGCGCGCGGAACTGCTGCCTGCCGCCCGGTCGGGCAATGCCGAGGCCGAGGAACTGATTGGTGTGATGTACGGGTTGGGTCTTGGGGTCGAGCAGGACCACGAAAGAGCGTTTGAATGGTATCTGCGTGCCTCGATGAAGGGGCATCCGGGGGCACAGTCGGGGGTTGGCTGGTACTATGAACTGGGTCTGGGAATGCCCGCGCCCGATCTGGTGCGGGCCTATATGTGGTACACGCTCAGCGCCATTGGCGGCGATCCCGATGCAGCGATCAGCCTTGAGGAAGTGATCAAGAAAATGTCGCCGGAGCAGATCGAGAAGGCGCATGTTCTGGTCAACGACTACAAAGGGTGGATGTACCCGTTTCGATAAGGGCCGGGCCACAAGGCCCGACCCATCCGTTTAGTTCAGGTCCGCATTGCGCGAGGCGTTCACATCCGCCTCGGCCGCTGCGACGGCTTCGGTTAGCGCGGCAAAGATTTCATCACCACGGGCAACATTGGACTGAAACCAGGCATAGACCGGAGTGGCAGCCTCTTTGAACGCAGCCTTTTGCTCGGGCGTTGGGACGTACAGGTCACCGCCACCTGCGACGAAGTCTTCATACGCCTGGATCGATTTGCGCTTGGGCGAGGCAAAGGTGGCCTGTTGCAGGGCGTAGAACCCATCGACAACGACCCGACGCATATCTTCCGGCATCGCTTGGAACTTGGCGTTGTTCATCCACCACAGCGCACCCATATAGGCGTGCCCGTCCAACGTGACAAATTGCAGGCCGGCATCCGGGAACTTCATGCCCATGATGTCGGTGATGCCGTTCTTTGACCCCTCGACAACGCCGGTCTGGAAGCTGGTGAAGAGTTCCGGCCACGGAATCGGGGTCGGTGATGCGCCCAGTGCTTTGACCAGTTCCTGCGGCAGGTCTGCAACGACGGTGCGGATTTTCAGACCTTCCATGTCGGCAGGCTCGGCGACGCGGTGTTTTGTGTTGGCGAAGTTGCGCCAGCCACCGGTGTTGCCGATGGTCATCAGGCGGATCGCGCCACCGGAATCCTCAAGCGCCATGTCGCGCATGGTGCGGGTGAAATCGCCTGACAGAACATGCTCGGCGATCCGGTCATCGGCCATCAGATAGGGCAGGTCCAGAACCTGCACATAGGGGAAGATGCCCGACGCCCCGCCCGAGGTAGAGATATAGATATCGATGGTGCCATCCGCCACGCCCTGCAGGCATTCAGCACCGTTCGAACACAGCTGGGTGCCGATGAACAGCTCAACCTCGATGGCGCCGTTCGACGCCGCCTCGACATAGTTCTTGAAAACGATAAGACCGTCGTAGTCCTCGTCATTTTCGTTCGAATTGGCTGTGGCGCGCAGCGTATAGTCCGCAGCCGTCGCCGCGACCACAGACGCGGCCACAAGCGATGTGGCAATCGCCGCTGTTTTTATGAAGTTTCCGAGCATGCGTTTCCTCCCTGTGATACTCAGTCAGTTTGCAAATCCCGTTATCCTCGGGATCGTCATGGATAGTGCGGGGATGTAGGTGATCAGAAAGATCACGATGATTTCGACCGCCAGAAACGGCAGGATCGCCTTGGCGATTGTCTCGACCCGCTCCCGCGACACGGCGGCGGCCACGAACAGCACCAGCCCCATGGGGGGCGTGGCAAGACCCACGGTCAGATTGACGCTCATGATAATGGCGAAATGGATCGGGTCTACACCGAGACTGGTGAAAATCGGGCCAAGGATAGGCCCAAGGATGATGATCGCAGGGCCTGCGTCCAGAAACATCCCGACGATAAACAACAACAGGTTGATCAGGAACAACAGGATCAGCGGATTTTCCGACAGGCTGAGGATCAACGAGGCCAATTGTTCCGGGGCGTGGCTCAGGCTGACCACGGTCTTGAACGCCATTGCTGCGCCAACCAACAACAACACCACGGCCGACGTCATACCTGCATTGCTCAGAACGTCGGGAATTTCCCTCAGGGTCAGTGTGCGCAGAACGAAAAACCCGATGATAAACGCGTAGCCCACAGCGACTGCCGCGGCTTCGGTCGGGGTAAATATACCCCCCAGAATGCCGCCCAGTATGATCACCGGCGTCATCAGCGGGAAGAACGCCTTGAGGCTGGCTTTGCGCCGCTCATCCCATGTGTATTTCCGGCTGGCGACGGGAAAATCGTACTTGTCGGCCATGAATTTGATCATCACCATCAGGCCGACACCCACCATGATTCCGGGCACGATGCCTGCAAGAAACAGGGCGGCCACGCTTTCTCCCATGACATAGGCATAGATGATCATAATGCCCGAGGGCGGGATGATCGGCCCGATCACCGAACTCGCGGCTGTGATGGCGGCGGCGAATTTTCGGGTGTAGCCCTGTTTTTCCATCGCCGGGATCAGCATCGACCCCAGGGCGGATGTGTCAGCCACCGCAGATCCCGAAAGGCCCGCGAACAGGATCGAGCTCAGCACGTTTACATGCGCCAGCCCGCCGCGCAGATGGCCCATCAGGGCCTGGCTGAATTCGACAAGGCGGATGGTGATGCCGCCACGGTTCATCATTTCCCCGGCCAGCATGAAGAACGGGATGGCCATCAGCGGAAAGCTGTCCATGCCGTTGTAGACATTGCGATAAAGCAGGGTGATGTCATTCGTCTGTCCGTTCAGCCACAGCAGAATGCCGGGTGCTGCCAGAAGCGCGAAGAAGACTGGCAGGCCGATCAACAGGAAAATCAGGAAAGTGGGCAGGAACCAGATCAGCATTTATTCGGCCCCCACGGCTGCGTCGGGAATGTCCGGCAAAAGATGCGCGCCGCCAAGCAAGGTGACCACGGAACGCAGGATAAGCTCGATATTGACCGAGATCAGCAGAATGATGCCCACCAGCAGCGAAGCCATCATCCAGCTGCGCGGAATGCGATACCACTCGTCAAACCCAAGCGATGTCGGCAGGTACAGGGCGGCGGTGGCGAACCTGCCGCCAAAGCCCGTGACCTCGGACCAGCCGATATTGACCGCAACCAAAAGCACGGCCAGCGAGATCAGCAGGAGGAACAGATTGAGCGACAGGCCGAGCATACGCGGCAGAAACCGTTGCAGCATGTCGATAGCTACAAACCCGCCGCGCCGAAAGGCCGTCGGTGCCATCAATCCGGTCATCCACAACATACAGAACCGCGCGGCCTCATCCGGCCAGGGCAGGGCGTTGCCCAGAACGTATCGGAAGAACACCTGAATCAGGATTGCGATGACCATGAATGCAATCGCAACAACGCCAACCGCGCGGCCCAGACGCAGCACGGTTTCGTTCACAAATGCAATCGGCGCAAGCACCGATGCCAGTCCGCCCATGCGGATCCTCCCTTGTTCAGCCGCAGGTGTGTCCCGCGGTCGTCAGATCGCGCTTAGTGCTGCGCGAATTGGCCCATTTTCCCGGCATAGAACGTCAGCGCGTCGCCGTCGCTCATGCTGGCCTTCAGGACTTTGCCCACCACGATCACGTGATCGCCCGCGTCGTGATAGGCATGTTGTTCGCATTCAAACCGTGCCAGACAATCCGACAGCAGCGGGGTGCCGTTTGCACAGCGCTCGTGCCGGATGTCGCGCAGGGCATGGGCATCTTTCGAGCAGCCAAAACACAGCTCAGCCTGCGCAGACGATAACACATGCACCGAGAAATGCCGTGCCGCGCGAAAATAGGGGAACCGGCGCGAGTTGCGGTCGCCGGCCCACATGATCAGTGGCGGGTCCAGCGACAGCGACGAAAAGCTGTTGGCCGTGATGCAGATCGGGCCGTCACCGCTGTCGCATGTCACAATGGTAACGCCGGTTGCAAACCGCCCAAAAGCATCCCGCAGGGTCCGGGTGTCGTCCTTGTGTGGCACAAAGGTGTAGGTCATGTTCCTTGAGATTGCGTTCATCATGCTACCTCATGCCCCAGCGCCGCCTCGTACAGGCGGAACCAGGTTTCGCGATCAATTGTGACTTTCAGCGCGTCCGAGATGCGTTTGATACGGTTCAGGTTGTTGGTGCCCAGAACCGGCAGAATGCCCGCCGGATGAGCCAGCAGGAAGGCCACGGCCACAGCGGCCCGGTCTACACCGAACTCCTCCGCGATTTCATCGGCAACAACCCCAACGGGCGGGTTTCCGGCCATCAACAGCCCACCCCCCAGCGGCGACCACGCCATAAGGTGGTGCCCATGCTGTTGGTGAAACGCCAGATCTCCGTTGGTGAAAGGGGTGATCTCGCCCAGTGAGATCTCGATCTGGTTGGTGACCAGCCGGGTTTTCATCGCCGATTGCAGCAGGGTCCAGTCCCATGGACGGAAGTTCGAAACACCAACCGCGCCCACCTTGCCGCTGGCGACAGCCTCATCCAGTGCTGCTCCGGTATCGTGGTGGTCCATGAACGGATCAGGGCGGTGGATCAGCAACAGATCGATGTGGTCGATGGCCATTTCCGACAGGGACATGTCGATGGACTTCAGGATATGCGCGCGCGAGGTGTCATAGTATTTGACCTTCGCATCTGAATGCCGCCCCACGGGCGCGACGATGTCACATTTGGTGACAATCTCCATCTTTTGGCGCAGGCCGGGATTGGCGCGCAAGGCGTTGCCCAGAACGGCTTCGGCCGCGTATCCGCCATATATGTCGGCCTGATCGAAGGTGGTGATGCCCTGATCAAGGCAGGCTTGAATCTTGGCCTCGACATGCCCTGCCGAGGTGTCGCTATCGTCACCCAGCCGCCACATGCCATAGACAAGGCGGCTCATTTCCAGCGTCGGGGATAGTTTCACACGTTGCATCAGCGGCGCACTCCGTTGCCCAGCGGTGTGGCCGGGGGTGTCTTGGGCACACGCCCGTAGGCTTCGGGAAGCGAGCAGGTTTTCAGATGCGGCATCACACGCGCACCGAAATGCTTGGCCTCATCCATGTGCGGATAGCCTGAGAAGATGAACGCGCGAATGCCCATCTTCCGGTAATCTTCGATCTTTGACATGACCTGATCGGTTGATCCAACCAGTGCCGCACCACAGCCCGAGCGGGCGCGGCCGACGCCGGTCCACAGACCGGGTTCCACATAGCCATATTCATCCGCCAGATCACGATTCCTGGCCTGATGCGCCACGCCAAGCGACGTTGCATCCAACGCCCGTTCGCGGATCGCGCGGCCATAGTCGTCATCCAGTTTTGAAACGATGTAATCCGCGTATTCCTGCGCCTCGGCTTCGGTATCGCGAACGATCATGTGAACCCGCAAGCCATAGTCGAGCGTACGGTCATAATTTTCGGCCACTGCATGAACAGCTTTCATCCGCTCGGCCAGTTGATCCTTGGTTTCCGGCCACATCAGGTACACATCGCAATGCTCGCCGCACAGCTCCAGCGCCGAGGGCGAATAACCGCCGAAATACAGCAGCGGCCCGCCAGTCTGATAGGGTCGCGCCGGGTCGGTTGTCAGACCTGAAAAGTTATAGACCTCGCCCGCATGGTTGATTTCGTCCTGCGTCCAGGCCTGTTTCAGGATCTCGACCACTTCGCGCGAGCGTTGATAGCGATAGGCACTGTCGACCTTTTCGCCGGGAAAATCGGATGAAATGATGTTGACGGTCAGCCGCCCCTTCAGCATGTGATCCAGCGTTGCGATGGTGCGGGCCAGCATGATGGGCTGCATCTCACCACAGCGCACGGCGGCCAGTAGGTTGATCTTTTCGGTGATCGGCGCGCAACCTGCGACGAAACTCAGCGTGTCCTGACCGACCTGATAGGACGACGGGCACAGAATGTTGCGAAAGCCTTGCGCCTCGGCCTCTTTCACGATGGCCGAGCAATGCTCCCAGCTGGAGCGCAGATCACCATCGGGCACACCCAGAAACTGATAATCGTCGGAACATAAGGCAGCGAACCACGAAACCTCGGCCGCATCCAGATCAGGGGATGTGATGGGGACGATGGTCATTTGATTCACGCTCCGTGCATCTTTTACTTTCCCCTTGCGTAGCAACCACATTGATGTAGATCAATAGTGTATCAATTTTTCCTGCGACCGAATGAAGCGCCTGAAATGCCCCCCAACACCCGAAACCCCAATGCCCTGCCTATCTATGTTCAGATTGCCGAGCTGCTGATCCGCGATATCGCTGCAGGCCGTTTGATCGATGGTGAGCGTCTGCCCCCGGAACGCGACATGGCGGCCGAGCTGAACGTGTCGGTCGGCACGCTGCGAAAATCGCTCGCCGAGCTTGAGAAAAAAGGCATGTTGGAGCGTATTCAGGGTTCAGGAAATTACATCCGCGAGACCGGAACCCAGAACAGCGTCTACGCGATGTTCCGGCTGGAACTGCCCCAAGGGGGCGGGTTGCCGCGTGCGGATATCCTGTCGGTCGATCATCTGAAGAAACCTTCCGATCTGCCGGATTTTGGTACCTCAGACACCGGATCGCGCGTACGTCGGATGCGCTATCTGAATGACACAATCATCGCGGTCGAGGAAATCTGGCTGGACGAATCAGCCGGCCTGATCAAGCGAAGCCTGCTGTCAGACTCGCTCTATCGCTATTATCAGCACCAGCTGGGCTTCTGGATATCACGGGCCGAAGATCGCGTATCGATTGGCCAGTTGCCCGATTGGACGCCCGCGGTGTTCACCAAAGCCGCCGGTGAAACGGTGGGCTATATCGAACGGTTCAGCTGGTCGGACAAGGCCGAACCTGTCGAATTTTCCAAGACCTGGTTCGACCCGGACCGGGCCACCTATGTCCAACGTCTGAAGTAAAAGGAAACGCGCATGACCCGGACCATCAATTACGGGCTGATCGGATGTGGCATGATGGGGCAGGAACACCTGCACAACATCGCCCTGCTGGACGGCACGCGTGTCGCAGCGATATTCGAACCCGATCCCGGGATGGCAAAAGCCGCGCAGGCGATTGCGCCGGGTGCGGTTATGGCACGCTCGGTGCAAGAGGTGTTGGATATCGAAGACCTGGACTGCTTGGTCATCGCCAGCCCAAACCACATGCATGTCGACCAGATCTGTGAAATCGCGCAAACGCGCCCCTTGCCGCTATTGGTGGAAAAGCCCCTGTTCACCAACCCCCAGGACGCCGCAAGGCTAGAGAAGGTTCAGCGCGACTATCCACACCCGATCTGGGTCGCAATGGAATACCGCTATATGCCGCCCATCGCGACCCTGATCGACAAGATCGGGGACACTGGCGGGGTCCGGATGCTGTCGATCCGGGAACATCGCTTTCCGTTTCTGCGCAAAGTCGGCGACTGGAACCGGTTCAACCGCAACACCGGCGGCACTTTTGTTGAAAAATGCTGCCATTTCTTCGATCTGATGCGGCTGATCCTGCAATCCGACCCTGTGCGGATCACCGCAAGCGGCGGGCAGGCGGTGAATCATCTGGACGAAACCTACGGCGGTGAAACACCCGATATACTGGATCATGGCTATGTTCTGGTCGATTTCGCCAATGGCGCGCGCGCGATGCTCGAGCTGTGCATGTTCGCCGAAGGCGCCCGCTATCAGGAAGAGATTTCGGCCATCGGGCCCAACGCCAAGGTCGAGGCTCTGGTGCCGGGGCCGGGACGGTTCTGGCCCGACCATCTGGGAACGCCGCCAGTGCCGCAGGTCATCGTCAGCCCGCGGGACCCCAAGGGGCCAATGTCGCACGACATCCCTGTCGATCCCCGCTTGCTGGCTGCCGGTGACCACAACGGCTCGACCTATTATCAGCACAGGGGGTTTCTGGATCTGGTGCGCGGGCACAAGGCCGAACCGGATGTAACAGTGCAAGACGGTCTGTGGGCGGTGCGAATGGGATTGGCGGCGCAGCAGGCCCTGCAAACCGGCGAAACGGTTCACCTAAAGCACCCTTAGACTGACCCCAGGCAGGTTCAGGGCAGAACCCTCTGCGGTGACAAATGTGTCGCTTGCGGGCCAATCTGTCGTAAACCAGCTAGTGAAGCGGGGCACAGTAGGGGACAAAACTGTATGACCTGTCAGTGTATTCCCACCCGTCTGGATCGCCGTGCGACCGGCTGTGATCTGGTCACGACGCGCCGGTAACCGCCCTGCGGGGCCGTTCTGCCTGCCTGCTTTCAGACGACAACGGAATACCTCATGACAACCGCTCTGCGCCTCGCCATCGATATTGGCGGCACTTTTACCGACACGGTCCTCGTCTCGGGTGATGAGACGATACTGGCCTCTACCAAAACCCTGACCACCCACCAGAACCCGGCAGAAGGCGCACTGGAGGGCGCACGGCGCGTCATGGCGCAGGCTGGCCGGTCGCTGAATGATGTCACCGGATTTATTCACGGAACCACTCTGGCAACCAACGCGCTGATCGAACGGCGCGGGGCGGTCGTGACCACGGTCTGCACCGAAGGGTTCCGCGATATTCTCGATATCGGGTACGAGCGTCGGTATTCCCAATACGACATCAACCTTGAAAAGCCAGACATGCTGGTGCCGCGCGAACGCTCGTTGACCATATGCGAACGCATGTCGGCAGAAGGCAAGGTGCTGATTGAACTGGATGAAAGGCAAGTAGATCGTTTGCTGGCCGAGATTGACGCCAGCGGGGCCGAGGCGGTGGCCATCTGCCTGATGCATTCCTACGCCAACCCGGCCCACGAACGGCGTTTGCGCGATGTTCTGGCGCGACACCGCCCCGGTTTGACCGTCTCGATCTCGTCCGATGTCAGCCCCGAAGCGCGAGAGTTTGATCGGCTCTGCACCACTGTGGCAAACGCTTATATTCAGCCGCTGATGGAAAGCTATCTGACCCGGTTCGTGGATCAGTTCACGGCCGAGGGCGTAACCTGTCCGATCCTGATGATGACGGCAGGCGGCGGTATGTGCACGATCAGCACCGCCACGCGTTTCCCCATTCGTCTGGTGGAATCCGGCCCCGCCGGTGGGGCCATTCTGGCTGCCCGCATCGCCGCATGTGCCGGGTTGGATCAGGTCCTGTCTTTCGATGTGGGCGGCACCACCGCCAAGCTCTGCCTGATCGACAACGCGCGCCCCCAGACCTCGCGCTCATTCGAAATCGCCCGCGCGGCGCGGTTCATCAAGGGGTCGGGAATGCCGGTGCGCATTCCGGTGATCGAGATGATTGAAATCGGCGCTGGCGGCGGTTCGATCGCGGGTGTTGACCGTCTCGGGCGTCTGACGGTCGGGCCGAAATCGGCAGGCTCGGAACCCGGACCGGTCGCCTTTATGCGCGACGGAACCGATCCGACCGTGACCGACAGCGACATCACTCTGGGCTATATCGTACCCGACACCTTTGCCGAGGGGCATATCCAGCTTGACCCCGATGGCGCAAAGGCCGCCCTGAGACGTGTGATCGGGGAAAAACTGGGGCTGGATGCAACAGGTGCGGCAGATGGGGTCAGCCGCATCGTTGTCGAAAGCATGGCCAGCGCCGGGCGGATGCACGCGGTTGAAAGCGGCAAGGACCTCGGCCCGCGCACCATGATTGCCTTTGGTGGCAACGGGCCGCTGCATGCCACCCGCGTCGCCCGGTCCGCCGGGGTGTCGCGTATCGTGATCCCGCCCAATCCCGGTGTCGGTTCGGCGGTTGGGTTCCTGTTTGCCCCGGTATCCTTCGAAATCGTCCGCTCGCGCTATTCCCTGCTCGACAGCATGGACATGGACGGGGTGAACGCCCTGTTCGATACGATGATTGCCGAAGCAAAAGAGGTCGTCGCCCAAGGGGCAGGGGATGCACCCACCGAAACCCTGCGCACCGCCTTCATGCGCTATAGCGGGCAAGGGCATGAGATCGAGATTACCTTGCCGGACCGCGCCCTGACGCACCGGGATATCGCCCCGCTGACGGCTGCATTCGAAAGGGAATACCGCAAACAATTCTCACGCCCCGTGCCGGGGATGAAGATCGAGGTTCTCAACTGGGCGGTTCGCGTTGCCACCCCGGACAAGGCGGTGCCCGCGGTGTCGGAAACACCCGGCCAAACCGCATTTCAGGTCACGCAGACACGCCCCATCACCTGTGATCTGGATGGCACGGTAAAACAGGCCGCCTTTGTCGCCCGCGCCGATATGCGCCCCGGAGACTATGTGGCAGGCCCCGCGCTGATCCATGAACCACAAACAACCACACTCGTATCCGCCGATTTCTCGGCCCAGATGGACGCAATCGGCAACCTTGTCCTGATACAGGATCAGAAAGGAGGCGCATAATGACCGCTGATCTGTCCCCCGCCCGCCTGCAAGTGATGTGGAACCGCCTGCTGGCAGTGGTCGAAGAACAGGGCCAGACCCTGATCCGCGCGGCTTTCTCGCCCATCGTGCGCGAATGCGGCGACATTTCCGCCGGGATATTCGACGTGAATGGCCGGATGCTGGCGCAGGCCGTGACCGGTACTCCGGGCCATATCAATACCATGGCCGAGGCCGTGCTGCACCTGCGCGCCCGTTTCGCGGTGCAGGATATGCGCCCCGGCGACATCTACATGACGAACGACCCTTGGCTGGCCTCGGGGCATCTGAACGACTTCCTGCTGATGATGCCCGCGTTCAAGGACGGCAGGGTGGTGGGCTTTACCTCCTGCACCTCGCATCTGGTGGATCTGGGCGGTCTGGGCATGGGGCCAGAAGGTTCGGACATCTATGACGAAGGCCTGCTGATCCCGCCTTGCAAACTGGTCGAGGCCGGAACGCCCAATGCGCTGCTGATGGATATCATCCGCGCCAACTCGCGCGAGCCTGTGGCCAATGAGGGCGACATCTACGCCCTGATCGCCTGTTGTGAGGCCGGGGTGAACCGCCTTGTCGCGATGATGGAGGAGTTCGGGATCGAAGATCTGGACAGGCTTGGCACCTATATCATCGACACTTCGCGCAAAGGTGCGCTGCAGGCCATCGCCGAGGTGCCCGAAGGCGTGTACAAAAACGTGCTGCGCATGGACGGCTATGAGGCCGAGCTGGAGCTGCACGCGACGCTCACCGTGACCAAAGACGGGATGCATGTAGATTTCGCGGGCACGTCCGGGTGTTCGAAAAAGGGCATCAACGTGCCTTTGAACTATGCCACTGCCTATACGGTCTTTGCCCTGCGTTGCATCGTCGGGCCGGATATCCCGAACAACGCAGGCTCGTTGGAACCTTTCACGGTGGAAGGCCCCAAGGGTTGCATCCTGAACGCCCAGCATCCGGTGCCAGTGGCCATGCGGCATACGCTGGGACAGGTCACACCGGATCTGGTTCTGGGCTGCCTGCATCAGGCGCTGCCCGAACAGGTGCCTGCCGAAGGGGCCTCGTGCATGTTCGACCTGCCAATGCGCCACGCTCCCGAAGTGGCGTCGAATGGCGGGCGCGAATTTGCCATCGAACCCGTTCACAATGGCGGCACCGGGGCGCGACCCCACGCGGATGGCCTGTCCGCGACAGCCTACCCTTCGGGGGTGTTCGGCTCGCAGGTCGAGATAACCGAAAGTGTCGCACCCGTGATCATGTGGCGACGCGAATTGTTGCCCGACTCGGGCGGCGCGGGCCAGTTCAGGGGCGGATTGGGTCAGCGGATCGAGATGACGTCCGCGAACGATGCCCCCTTCATCGTCTTCCTGTCGGTTGAACGACTGAAATTCCCCGCTCTGGGTCGCATGGGCGGCCTGCCCGGCGCACCGGGGCGTATCCGGTTCCGCGATGGCGGCGCAGACATTCCGGGCAAGGGCGAGCTGCGCGTGGAAAGCGGCGATTACCTGATCTTCGACACCCCCGGCGGCGGCGGCTTTGGCAATCCGGCCGCGCGCGACCCCGAGGCGCTGGCGCTGGACCTCAGGCGCGGGCTGGTCACGGAAGAAGGGGCCAAAGCCTATGGGGGTGCCTCATGATCCGCGCAGTTGGTCACATTCGTGCCATGGCGGCCTATGCGCTGGCCGATCTGGGCGCGCCGGACACTGTATCTCTGGCCCAGAATGAAAGCGCCTTTCCGGTCAGCCCTGCCGCAACTGCGGCGGGCCAGGCGGCATTGCACCGGATGCCGCTTTATCCCGATCCCGACTGGTCGGACCTGCGCGCGGCCATCGCTCAGGCGCACGGGGTGCCAGCCGACAACATCCTGTGCGGTGCCGGATCGATGGAGTTGATCGGCTGCCTGATCCGCGCTTATTCAGGGCCGGGCGACCATGTATTGGGCACGGATTACGGCTATGCCTATGTGGCCTCAGCCACGGCGCAGGTGCGGGCAGATTATGTGAAAGCGCGCGAGGTTGATCTGACCGTCTCGGTCGATGACATTCTGGCCGCTGTCACGCCTGAAACCCGGATCGTCTTTGTCTGCAACCCCGGCAACCCGACCGGCACCCTGATCCCGAATACCGAGATCATCCGCCTGCGCGGCACCCTGCCCGGGAACGTGCTGCTGGTGGTCGATCAGGCCTATGCCGAATTCGCCGACCGCGATCACGACCCGGCTGAAATCTTTGCCCTCATCACACGTGGGGATACCGTGGTCATACGCACCTTCTCAAAGGCTTACGGTCTGGCGGGCGCGCGCGTGGGTTGGGGTCTTTTCCCGTCAGAGGTCGCGATTGAGCTGCGAAAGCTGCTCAACCCCAACAACGTATCGACCCTCTCTCAGGCCATGGCAACGGCAGCGATGCAGGATCAGCCCCACATGCGCGACACGGTTGCCAGAACCGCCGCCATCCGGGATGGCTTTGCCGATGGGTGCCGGGCGCTGGGATTATCTGTTCCGCGCAGCCACACCAATTTTGTCCTGATCCGCTTTGCCGATGCCGCGACGGCGCAAGAAGCGGATGCCGCGTTGCGCAAAGCGGGTTTGCTCATTCGCGGAATGGGCGGCTATGGCCTCGCGGATTGCCTGCGCGCCACGATCTGCGACACGGCAGTGATGGAGCGCTGCCTGACTGTTCTGAAAGAGGTGACGTCATGACTTTTGAAACCCGGACACGGGCCAAAATCGGGGTGCTTGTGCCCTTTACCAACACCAATCTCGAAGCTGACATGATGCTGATGCGCTGCCCGGACACGACGGTGCATTTTCAGCGAATGGGTGGCTATGACGTGGATGAGATCCCCGGATCGGATCAGATGGCGGGTCTGGGGGCCTCGGATATCAGCCACGACCTCAAGATGATCTCGGGCGTTCGGCCCGATGTGGTGCTCTATGGCTGTACCTCGGCCACGCTGACCCATGGCCCGTCCTTTGACCACCAGCTGGCGCAGGACATCAGGGCTGCGTCGGGGGCCGTGTGTATTACCGCCGCAGGGGCGCTTGTTGCTGCGATCCATGCGCTCGACCTGTCCCGGGTCGGTTTTTCTTCGCCCTATCTGGGCGAGATCAACACGCAGGCCTTGGATTTTCTGACGCAAAACCAGATCACAACGGTGAATTGCGCCGATATCGGCCGCGAGCTGGGCAATTACGGGCAGGGAGAACTGACCCCGGACGAGGTTTTCGACCTTGCCATGCAGGCCGACCACCCAAAGGCCGAGGCCATCATACTCAGCTGCACCGACATGCGCGCGGTCGAGGCCATTGACCGGATCGAAGCGGCCCTTGATAAACCTGTTGTAACGTCCAATCAGGCCATGATGTTTGCCCTGATGCGGGCGCTTGACCTGCCAAGGCACGGGACTGTTCCGGGGCGGTTGTTTGATCTGCTATAGCCTTGGGTCAGGCAAAAGCATGGAACCCGCCCCGGTCGGCTGCCCGCATCAAAGGCGGATGCGCACCGGCATATGGGGCGGGTATTCCAGCCCACCCAACGCGCCGTGTCGCAGACGTGACTGTATTTACGTCGCAAAAGAACAAGATACCGCGCCCTCTACGCCATAGTCGGAATAAGGGCCGCTCGGGATTGAAGTACATGTTGAACCAGCCGCACAGTCACGGGAAATTGGCCTGCCCCGCGGGGAAACCATCTTAGGCTTGTCTGAAACATCAAACGTTCACAACACAAAAAGGTGCCGCTTTTCATGAGCCAAATTTCGAAAAACCTGCTGAACCAGATCCGCGACCGTTTTGCCCAGATCGATCACTGCCCCGAACAGGGCGAGCGGGTATTTTTCGAAAACGCCGGTGGCGCTTTGACACTGAAATCCGTGCTGGACAGCTCGGCACGTCACGCCGCCATCCCCGACAATCAGGGGCGCGACAATCCGGGGTCTCATGCGCTGGTTGCCACGATCAACGCGGCCAAGGCCGATATGCGGGATTTCATGAATGCACCCGGTGGTCAGTTCTTTGTCGGTGAAAGCGGCACCGAACTTCTGTTCCGGCTGATCATGAACGCCTGTCTGGGAACCGGTCCGGGGATTGTGCTTGGGTCGACACTGGAACACCCCGCCACACGGTCAGCCTGTGATCGCTGGGCTCGCATCGCCGGGCAGACCCATGTGCTGGTGCCCCACGATGACGATACCGGCACCGTGACAGCCGACGCCTATGCTGCGGCCGTCACCCCCGACACCAAAGTGGCGACAATCCTGCACACCTCACCGGTGACGGGCATGGGCGTCGATGTGGCCGCTGTTTCGCAGGCGATCCGCGCCGTGGCGCCAGACTGTTTCATCATTGTCGATGGCATCCAGCACGCCGCCCATGGCCAGATCGACCTCAGCGCGTATGACGTCGACGGCTACGTGATCTCGCCCTACAAGGTGTTTTCGCGCCATGGCTACGGCGTTGCGTGGATTTCCGACCGGCTGACGCGGCTTGAACACAATGCCCTGTTGGACGGTCCGGCAGATAACTGGGAAATGGGCACGCGCGATACAGGGGCCTATGCGACCATGTCCGACGTTGTGTCTTACTTCGAATGGCTTGGCAGTCAGGTCAGCGACGCCACCGACCGGCGTGCCAGATTTCTGGCAGCGGGCGAAGCCATCCACGCGCAGGAAAAGGCACTGACCGACGCGATGATCCACGGCACCGGCAACCTGAGCGGTCTGGCCGAGATGGAGAAGGTCACGATTCTGGGCGGTGCCGACAACCCCGCTCGCGAAGGGCTGGTGTCGCTGCGCGTTCAGGGTGTGGCCTCGGCAGATGTCGTCAAACGGCTGAACGATGAAGGTATTCGCACCCATTTGCGCAAGGCCGACCATTACTCTGGCAACATATTGACACCGCTGGGTTATGACGCCTGCGTCCGGGTCTCGATGTGCCACTACAACTCAATCGGCGAAGTCGCCAGATTTCTGGCTGTCATGAAAGAAATCGCCGCCTGAGCTACGGCGGACCAAGGGACATGCACTCATGAAAACTCATGCACAAGCTGTTGTGATCGGAGGGGGCCTTGCGGGCTGTTCGATCCTGTACCATCTGGCCAAGCTTGGCTGGACCGACGTTGTCCTGCTGGAACGGAATGAGTTGACCTCCGGCTCGACCTGGCACGCAGCGGCGAATATCCACGGGCTGCACGACAACAACAACATCACCCGCATCCAGCACTATACGATGAATCTGTATAAACAGCTGGAACAGGAAACCGGCCAAAGCTGCGGCGTATTCCAGCCCGGCTCGCTCTATCTGGCCCAGACCGAAGAGCGTGAGCACCAGCTGCGCCTGCAAGAGGCGAAAGCCCGGTTTTATGGTCTGAACTTCTACGAAGTCAGCCGTGAAGAAGCCAAGGAACTGCACCCGCTGGCGCAGTTCGATGACATCCGCTGCATCATGTATGAACCCGATGGCGGCAATGTCGACCCGTCGGGCGTGCCGCACGCCTATGCCGCCGGGGCCCGCGCCATGGGGGCCACCATCGAACGGTTCTGCCCGGTGACGGGAACCGAACAACAACCCGACGGCAGCTGGATCGTGCGCACGCCAAAAGGCGACATTCACACCCAGTGGGTTGTCAACGCCGCCGGTCTCTGGGGGCGCGAGGTGGCGGCGCTGGCGGGTCTGACCCTGCCGCTGCAACCGACCGAGCATCAGTATTTCGTGACCGAAAGCATCGACGAGGTCGCCAGCCTGGGGCGCCGTCTGCCCTCAATCGCTGACCGCGACGGCGAATATTACTTCCGACAGGAGGGCAACGGCCTTCTGATCGGGGCCTATGAGAAAGATATGAAGTTCTGGGCCGAGGACGGCACGCCGCTCGACTTCGCGCATGATCTGTTCCCCGACGATCTGGACCGGATCATGGAAAACGTCATCCGCGCCACCGAACGCGTGCCGGTCGCGGCCACTGCCGGGGTGAAACGCGTGATCAACGGGCCGATGATCTGGTCGCCCGACGCCAACATGCTGTGGGGGCCGGTGCCCGAGCTGAAGAACTATTTCCTCTGCGGCGGCCTGATCCCCGGTTTCTCGCAATCCGGGGGGTTGGGTCTGCTGGCGGCGCAATGGATGATCGAGGGCGAGCCGCAATATGACATGTTCGCCTGGGATCTGGCCCGGTTTGGCGATTGGGCCGACAAGGCATTCACCAAGGCCCGTGTTCAGGATGCGTACACCCACCGCTTCAAGATCCATTTCCCCAACGAGGAACGCAGCGCAGGCCGTCCGGCCCGTGTGCGCCCCGCCTATGAGATGCAGAAGCAGATGGGCTGCGTCTTTGGCCTCAATTGCGGCTGGGAACATCCGCTCTGGTTCGCCGATGAGCCCGAGGTGGAAGAGACCACCGGCTTTACCCGCCAGAACTGGTGGAAGCCCGTGGGCCGAGAGGTGCAGATGCTGCGCGACAGCGTGGGCCTGATCGACATTTCGAACTTCGCCAATTACGTGATCAAGGGCCCCGGTGCCCATGACTGGCTGGACCGTCTGGTGGCCAATCGGGTGCCTGCCGAAGTGGGGCGCAGCTGTCTGACGCCGCTGATCTCGGTTCGCGGTGGCGTGGCGGGCGATTTCACCATCACCAAGCTGGCCGAGGATGAATACATGATGATCGGGTCAGGCATGGCCGAACGCTATCATCAGCGCTTCTTTCAAATGGTGGAAATGCCCGAGGGCACAACTCTTGAGGTCGCCACCGACCGCATCGCAGGGTTCAACATCGCAGGCCCCAGGTCACGCGAAGCGCTGGCACGCCTGACCAATGCCGATCTGTCGAACGAGGCGTTCCGCTTCATGCGGTCGCAGAAAATCACGGTCGACGGCGTCGAATGCGTGGCCATCCGGGTCAGCTTTACCGGCGATCTGGGCTGGGAACTGCACTGCGCCGAGGGGGATCAGGTGGCGCTCTACACCGCCCTGCTTGAGGCCGCCAAAGACTGTGGTGGCGGTCCGGTGGGCGGGCGCGCGCTGGGGGCGCTGCGGATCGAAAAGGGCTATGGCTCGTGGGGTCGAGAGTTTTCTCAGGAATACTGGCCGCAAGAGGTCGGGCTGGCCGGCCTGATCAAGCTGGACAAGGATTTCCTGCACAAAAACGCCTATCTGTCCGTCAAGGACAACCCCGCGCGCGAGGTGCTGTCCGTCTTCGAACTGGATGTGACCGCAGATGCCGACGCAACCGGGGGTGAGCCGATCTTTACCCCCGACGGCGCGCCCGTGGGTCGTGTCACGTCGGGGGCGTTCGGCTATTCGGTCGGGAAATCGCTGGCGCTGGGGTTCCGCAACCCAAACAGGGCACAGCCGGGCGATGAGGTGGTCATTCAGGTCATCGGCAAACCGCACAAGGCGCGCGTACTGGCCGAGGCACCGTTTGACCCGACGGGCGCCAGACTGCGGTGTTGACGCTCAAATCCTGTCTACAGGCAAGCAAGGCCAATAAGACGCTCCAAAAGATGCCTCGTCCCGGCACTTCAGGCGACTTCATCTTTTTCCAAATACTCCCGCCGGAGGCGTCCGAACTCACCCACCAGCGCATTGCGGGCGCCACTCTTGTGCCACCGGCTCACAAATGCGCAGGCAGTCCACTGCGCGTGCGGCGATCTGGGACACGATATCCATCAGGGTGTCGGGCTTCAGATAAAACGCAGGAACCGGGGGCAGGATGATGGCCCCCATTTCTGCCGCCGCCGTCATGTTGCGCAAATGGGCCAGCGTCAGCGGCGCTTCACGTGTCAGTAAAACCAACGGCCTGCGTTCCTTGAGCTGAACACTGGCGGCGCGCGTCAGCAGGTTATCGTCTAGCCCATGCGCAATCGCGGCAAGCGTTCGCATGGAGCAGGGCGCAACGATCATGCCGGATACTGGAACCGACCCGGACGCAATGCTGGCACCGATATCAGCGCTCGGGTGATGCCGCGTCACCAGTTGCCGCAGGTTTGGCAAAGCGTCCGGGCCGCATTCCTGCGCAAGGGTCCGCATCCCGGCAGCGCTGACCACAAGATCGGTCTCGATATCCGATGACGCCAGACACCGGGCCACGGCAAGGCCCAACGCCGCGCCCGACGCACCGGATACCCCCAGAACAACACGGGCGTTTGTCATGCTCTCAGCTCCGGCATCAATCGGTTTACAAGGTCTTCCGCAAAGGCGTGATCGGCATCCGCAGTGTGCATCACCGTCCCCCATTCCCGCTGCGTTTCACTGCCCAGTTTCGTCGTGGCGTCGATGCCGATTTTTCCGGCCAGACCGGGTTCGGGCGATGCGAAATCCAGATAATCCATAGGTGTCCTGTCCAGCACCATCACATCCCGGCCCGGGTCCATGCGTGTGGCAAGCGCCCAGGCAATATCCTCCCAGTTTCGCGGATCGATATCCGCATCGACCGCGATGATCATTTTCGTATAGCTGAATTGCGGAAGCATTCCCCACAGGGCCATCATTACGCGCCGGGCCTGCCCCGGATATCGTTTGTCGATGGCAACGATTGCCATACGATAGGAACAGGCGGCGGGCGGCAGCCAAAGATCGTGGATTTCGGGGATCTGCGCACGGATGGTCGGCAGGGCCAGGCGGTTGAACACCTCGCCAATGATCGACGGCTCGTCCGGTGGCCGCCCGGTATAGGTCGAAAGATACAGCGGCGTGTCCCGATGGGTGACAGCGCTGACCTGCATCACCGGAAAGGGCTCAGCCGGGTTGTAATAGCCGGTGTGATCCCCAAAAGGCCCCTCGGGGGCGGTTTCGCTTGGTGAAACCCAACCTTCCAGAACAATCTCGGCATCTGCAGGGACCAGCAGGGGGATGGTTCTGGCCGGGATCAGATGTGGGCGCTTCTGGTTCAGGGCACCGGCAAATGTCAGCTCGGATACCGCCTCTGGCAAGGGCAAGGCCGCCGACAACAGCGTCGCGGGGTTTGCGCCCAGCACAATGGCGACGGGCATCTTTTCGGCGCACCTCGCCCAGCTTCGGTGATGCGCCGCGCCGCCGCGATGGGGCAGCCAGCGCATGATGACACGGTTCCGGTCCAGCACCTGAACACGGTAAACCCCCGCGTTATAGCCTTGCGCCGCGTTTGCATCGCTGCCGTAGGGCCGGGTAAGGACCACGGGCCATGTGATCAGCGGCCCCACATCACCGGGCCAGTGTGTCTGGACCGGCAGCGCTGTCAGGTCCACATCCGCCCCGCTGTGGCAGACGCTTTGAACCGGGGCCGTTCTGACCAGTTTCGGCCGGGTCGACAGGGCCGCCTTCAGCATCGGCCATCTGGCCAGCGCGTCCCGCACCCCGTCCGGCGGCGTCGGGGCTCGCAGCGCGGCCAGAAAGGCGCCCAGATCGTCCAGCCCGTCGGGTGTGACACCCAGCCCGGCAGCAACCCGCTCTGCCGTTCCGAACAGGTTGACAACGACCGGGGTATCGAGCCGATCAGTGGACACGTCTGTCGGGTGGTCAAATTGCAGAACCGGTCCGCCCGCCTCAAGCACGGCGCGGTGAACAGCGGTCATCTGATGGCGTACGGAAACCGGATCAGGGATGCGCCTGAACTGTCCGGTGTCCTCGCACCATTTCAGAAAATGCCGAAGGCTGGGATATTGCGGCAGGGTGCGAATGGGGTTGCTCCGACGGTGGTGTCCACCCTCTAGCAACGAAAGCGAGGGGTCGAATTGACAACCGTCAAGTCACCCCTGCCGCGATCGTCCTAGGAAGGCATCCAAGGTCACAATGTTGAGACAGCAGGAGGTCTCGTTGCCCGTTCCTGAGAACCCGATACCGCGCTGCCCGGCGGCTTTGGCGGTCACGCTTCGGATAGCCCCGCTTGCCCCCTTGTCGCTGTCGCTGACGGTCTTCACGCGCCGGATCGCAAAGAAAAACCCGGAAATGTTTCAACGGCTTGGCGTATACGGAAGATCAGTTTTCGTTCTTGATCCGACCGATCTGCCTGTTGTCCTGCTGCTGAATCCGAATGGCGGTGCCCCAAAGGTGACACTGACCCGGCGCGGCGGGACAGGGGTTGCGCGTATTTCCGGCCCTCTGGCGGCCCTTCTTGGGCTGGTTCACGGCGCGTTTGACGGCGATGCGCTGTTCTTCTCACGTGATCTGGTGGTCGAGGGCGATACGGCTGCGGCGCTGGCGCTACGCAATGCAATCGACGACGCGGAACTGGACCTCGCGCACGAGGTCGAAGCCCTCTCCGGCCCGCTTGCGCGCCCGCTCAAGCAGCTCATCGCGTTGGTGGAACGTCGAACCGGCCTGTACCTGGCCCGACCGGAAGACGCTGTACTATGGTAATGGAAATCGTCTGCCCGGCAGGAACGCCCGCCGCCTTGCGCGCAGCCGTCAAGGCCGGGGCGCATACGGTCTATTGCGGCTTCAATGATGAAACCAATGCGCGCAACTTTCCCGGTCTGAACTTCGACCGGGCCGAAATGCGCGCGGGCGTTGCCGTTGCCCATGACCACGGGGCCAGGGTGCTGGTTGCGATCAACACGTTTCCCCGCGCCGGCAGCGAAGCAATCTGGCACCGCGCGGTGGCCGATGCGGAAACCTGCGGCGCGGATGCCGTGATCCTCGCCGATATAGGGTTGCTGGATTATGCTGCGCGCAACCATCCGGGGCTGCGCAGGCACCTGTCCGTGCAGGCCGCAGCCGCCAATGCCGATGTGATCAACTTCTATGCCGAAACCTTCGGCGTCAAACGCGTGGTCCTGCCGCGCGTGCTGTCGGTTCCCGAAATCGCCGCCATCAACGCCGAAACAGAAGTCGAGACCGAGGTTTTTGTGTTCGGCGGGCTTTGTGTGATGGCCGAAGGTCGCTGTTCGCTGTCCTCTTATGCCACCGGGCTGTCTCCGAACATGAATGGCGTCTGTTCGCCCGCCAGCCATGTCGAATACCAGAACGACAAGGGCGCGTTGAACACCCGTCTGGGTGGCTACCTGATCCACCGGGTCGAACGAAACCAGCCTGCACCCTATCCGACATTGTGCAAAGGGTGCTTTTCCGCAGGTGAAAAGACGGGCCACCTGTTCGAAGACCCGGTCAGCCTGAACGCGGAACGACTGATCCCGCAATTGCAGAAGGCCGGTGTCACTGCGCTGAAGATCGAAGGGCGCCAGCGCTCGAAATCCTACGTTGCGCAGGTGGTTCGGAACTTCCGTGCCGCTGTCGACGCGCTTGAGGCCGGGCGCCCTCTGCCCGAGGGGATGTTGGCCCGTTTGTCCGAAGGGCAGGCCATGACAACCGGCGCATACAAAAAGACCTGGAGATAGCGTGATGGAACTGACCGTTGGCCCCAACCAGTTTTTCTGGCCCGCCGAGAACTGGATGTCTTTTTATGGGGATCTGGCCCATGCCTCCGTCGATCGCATCGTGCTGGGCGAGCTGGTTTGTTCCAAGCGCCTGCCGTTTTATCAGGACCGGATCCCCGACGCGATTACCCGACTGGTTGAGGCTGGCAAACAGGTTGCGCTGACCAGTCTTGCTCTGGTGACGCTCAAGCGTGAACGCAAGCTGACCGCCGATCTGGCGGATCTGGGGGTCACGGTCGAGATCAACGACCTGACCGCGCTGGCGCATCTGCCCCAGAACACGGCTTTCGATGTCGGACCCCTGATCAATGTCTATAACGAAGGCACATTGGTATGGCTGGCGTCACGTGGCGCGCGCCGCATTTGCCTGCCACCGGAACTGCCAATCGCCTCGGTCAGGGTTCTGGCACAAGCCGCCGCCAGTCTGGGTGTCGCGGTCGAGGTTTGGGGCCACGGTCGCCTGCCATTGGCCATCTCCGGCCGGTGTTACCACGCGCGCCTGCATGGGCGCAGCAAAGACAACTGCCAGTTTGCCTGCGAAAACGACCCCGACGGGCTGGATGTGCTGACCGGCGATGGACAACCATTCATGGCCATGAACGGCGTGCAGACCTTGTCAGACAGCTATGCCTGCACGGACCATCAGGTCGAGTTGCTGCAAAGCGCGGGCGTCTCGGCCCTGCGACTGTCGCCGCAATCTCAGGGGTTCCCAAGGCTGTGTGCCCTCTACCGACAGCGGCTGGATGGTCAGCTTGGCAGGGGCGATCTGGAACATGCGCTGCGCGCCGCCGATCCCGGTATAAGGCTAAGCGATGGGTTCCTGACCGGCGCATCCGGTGCTGAATGGTCGGGTTCGGCACGCGTGTCCACCGAAGCTGCACGCTGATCATTCTGGAAAAGTCCGGCATCCGTGGGCGAATGTTTGAGGCGACCTGAGCGGGCGACCCGGAAAATCCAAGGATCGACCCGCGCATTCAGGTGGGAACTGGCAGACGTTGCCGCACCAGTTCGGCCCACAGATTTGCCCCCAATGGCAGCAGCGCGTCGTTGAAATCATAATCGTCCGCGTGCAGGGGGCCCTCATCTATCATCGTCCGCGCCCAGCAGCATCGTCGTATGGTCGTTATGGCCGCAGGCAGGCATCCTTCTTCCTTGTGCCATTGCTACAGGGTTTTGCAATCCCGCTCAAAGATCGGTCCCGATTGATGCACGTTGTCCCCGGATGAGCGCCCTGAACAGTTTCGATCCGGTGAACCCACACACCTCAAGATGGCGGGTCTGTAAACCATTCTGCGCCTACATCCCGTTGCGGGGGATGACATAAGACTGTTCGTCCTCAAAGATCAGATCGGCACCCGACCACGCCTTTAGGCGAGCGGTCAGGTGAAATTCGGTCGCTGTCGCCCTTTGTTCGGAATGGGTCCAGATCTTGGCTGACCACCCTTCGCGGTCGAAACCGGCGGTTTGCTCCATTGTGGCCACTGCCGACAACGGATCACCCGGCTGGATGGTATAGCGTCGATCCGACATATCGCTCAGCACCGTGCCGATATCGTCAAGGCGAATATCGCCCACCGGCCCAAAGACACCCCCGTCAAGGAAATACCTGTGTGTCACCTCACCATTGGTCAGATCGGTGTGGACCGAACGCTCCATCGACCCGGAGCGGACGTTTGTCTTCCGCGGGGCGACGTCAGGACGCTGAGGTTCGGGCAGAGGGCGTGGGGCTGGCGCGTCATCTCGCAGGCTGCGCACGGGCAGGATCAGCCGCGATGTGCCGGGTCGGATCGTCAGTGTAACCGGCTCGGGCGCTGGCCACAGAACCGGCCAATAGGCAGACGCGATTTGCAGAACGATGCGATGACCCGCCAACACCCGATAACCGATTCCATAAAGCGGGACAGTCACGCGCATGTCTTCGCCGGGTATAATCGGCACCGGTTCAATGTCGCTGATCCGGTGCGTCAGGTTGCAGAACCCGCGAGCAATCAATGTCTGCGCGCCATCCGGGGCCTCATCCACCAGCAGGGCCGCAACGAAACCCTGCGTCCGATCGGCAGAAACAGTCAGGTCTACCGAGGGCTGGCCCAGAATATCTATGGGCTTTTCCAAGGGCTCTGCTTTGAATTGCAGCGCCCCTGCGGCCTCGATCCGGCAATCCGCTGCCATATCTCCGGGTATTGCAAAGGAACACATGTCGCCCGCTGCGGCCCCGAAATTCTGTGGCGAACAAACCGCCATCTCCCCGCCCGACCCGGCGGAGGCGTCCAGCGTTCCGTCATTCAGCCACAAGGGCTGGTCTTGGACATTTGGCGATGGCCAGCTCGGCTCCTCGATCCACTGCCCTTCGCGGTGCACATGTGTCCCGGACGGGGCGGCACTGTCTTGCAGGAAAAACCGCAAGGGTAGCTCGTCCATCAGGCCGGTGTCGATCCCCTTCAGCCAATGGTCCCAGAACCGGATCACCTCGCCGACGAAATCGACCCGGGGCCCCGGCACCCCTTCTTGCGGATACAGATGCGCCCAAGGGCCCATCAGGATCTTGACCGGCCCGCTCAGGTGTTCCGCAATGCGGAACGGCGTGTCGCGATACAGGTCCATCCATCCGCCAAAGAAATACACCGGCACATCGACATTCGCATAGTTTTCGCAGATCGAGCCGCGCCGCCACATGTCATCATGGGTCTGATGTTCCAGCCACTTGGCGGGCCAGAATTCGACCCCCTCCAACCGTGCGCGCCACATGTCGATCCAGCGATCCGCGCCCACAATCTCGGGGTCGGGCGGCATGGCATTATACAGCTGCATGATCGAGCCCCACCAGAAATTGTCATTGGCCAGACAGCCGCCGTAAAAGTGAATATCCTCGCGCCAGCGGTCATCCGTTCCCATCACCGGCGCAATCGCCTTCAGCGCTGGTGGGCGGGTCGCCGCCACCTGAAAGGCGTTATACGCCCCCCAGCTTTTTCCGAACATTCCGACATTTCCGTCGCACCAGTCCTGATCGGCAATCCACTGGATGATGTCGTGCCCGTCCTGAATCTCCTGATGCGAATACTCGTCTTCGGGAATCCCATCGCTGTCACCATAACCGCGGATATCCACCCGGATCGACGCATAGCCTGCTGCGGCGAAATGCGGATGCATGCTTTCATCCCGCATCCGGGTGCGATCCCGGCGGCGATAGGGAATGTATTCCAGAACACAGGGAACAGGCGTCGTTCGGGCCGAGCGGGGCAGCCAAAGCCGTGCCGCAAGCCTTGCGCCGTCCGGCATGGGGATCCAAACGGTTTCGATGACCTCTGTGTTGCTCATGTCCGGTCCTTTGACTGACTGTCAGGTGAAAAGCTGTTTGTGGTGTGCTTGGCCGAGGTTTGCTTCAATGATCTCACCACCGAAGCCCCAAGCGCAGCGCATCATAAATGGCGGCATGCGTGTTGCGTGATGAAACGGCATCGCCGATCCGGTACAGATCAAACCCCGCCTCTGGGACAGATTGCGGAAACACGGGGCCGGACCCGCCGACCAGCGCTTCATAATCCACGGCGCCCAGGTTGCGCGACAGCGGTTTCAGGTCGAAGTACAGATCATCCAGCGGCAAAACACCCTGATTGACAACCACCTGATCATACAGGCGCTTTTCTATCAGGTCCGAGTAATCCGTTCCAATGGCTGCCTCCAGCTGGTTGCCTGATCGCACCAGTGATTTCAGCGTCCGGGCGACTGTAAACACGGCTCCGGTCTTTTGCAGGGCCCGCATATAGGGCACCAGGTTCATCCCCATGATTTCGGGGGCAAAACTGCGGTCGCGGGTCATGATTTCTACCCGCCCCCCTGCCTGCGCGATAGCCTCAGCCGCCATCAGGGCCGGGTGATCCCCCGCATCGTCATAGATAAGGACATTGTCGCCGGGGCGCACATCACCGGTCAGGATATCCCAGGCAGTAACCGCCAGATCGTTGCCCGTTTCCAGAACCGTCACCTCGGGCAACCCGCCGGTTGCGATCACCACCATATCCGGCGCAAGCGCGGTTACAGCATCGGCGTACGCAAAGGTGTTGAACCGAAATGTAACGTCGCGCGCCGCGCATTGGGCCATGCGCCAGTCGATGATCCCGATCATCTCGGCCCGGCGTCGGGATTGCGCGGTCAGCCGCACCTGACCGCCGGGTTCGGGCGCGGCCTCAAGAACGGTGACGTCATGCCCGCGCTCGGCCGCGACCCGCGCCGCCTCAAGCCCGCCGGGGCCTGCGCCCACAATCACCGCGCGGCGGCGCGTTTCAGCGGCGGGGATCACATGCGGCATCGACAATTCGCGCCCGGTGGCCGGGTTGTGGATGCACAGCGCCTCACCCGCCTGATAAATGCGGTCAAGACAGTAGGTGGCGCCAACGCAAGGCCGGATGTCCTCTTCCCGTCCGGCCCGGATTTTGGCAACGATCATCGGATCGGCCATATGTGCGCGGGTCATGCCGACCATGTCCAGCAGGCCCGAGGCCACCGCATGCCGCGCCGTTGCCACATCGGGAATGCGCGCGGCGTGAAAGGTCGGCATCCCAACCTCGGCCCGGACGCGCCCGGCGAAATCCAGATGGGGTGCGCTTTTCATGCCCTGAACCGGGATCACGTCCGTCATGGCCGGGTCGGTATGAATACGCCCGCGAATAATGTTCAGGAAATCGACCTGACCACTGTCACGCAGCCTTCGGGCAATCTCCAGCCCTTCCGCTTCGGTGATGCCGCCCTTTTCCACCTCGTCGGCGGTGTAACGGACCCCTATGATGAAATCGCGCCCGACGCGGTCGCGGATTGCATCCAGAACCATGAAGCCAAAGCGCAACCGGTTGTCCAGATTGCCCCCAAAAGGCGCGTCCATCCGATTGGTCATCGGCGACCAGAACTGATCGATCAGATGGCCATAGGCCTGCAATTCAATTCCATCCAGCCCGGCGGCCTGCATCCGTTCGGCAGCATCGGCGTAATCGGTCACAATCCGCGCGATGTCGAAATCTTCCATCTTCTTGGCAAAGGCCCGGTGCGCCGGTTCCCGGTCGTGCGACGGCGACAGGGATGGCAGCCAGTCACCCTTGTTCCAGCCCGTGCGCCGCCCCAGATGGGTCAGCTGGATCATCACCGCACAGCCATGGGCATGGCAGGCATCCGTCAGCTCCGCCATCCAGCGGACCACCTCGTCCTTGTAAGCCAGGATATTGTTGAACGCAGGCGGGCTGTCGCGGCTGACAACGGCCGACCCCGCCGTCATCGTCATCGCAACCCCTGCTTTGGCCCGTACCTCGTGATAGGCACGATAGCGTTCCGTCGGCATCCCATCTTCGGGATAGGCGGGTTCATGACTGGTTGTCATGATCCGGTTTTTCAGCGTCAGGTGCTTTAGCTGATAAGGTTGCAGCAAGGCATCACGGCTCATGATAGCGCCTCGTGATCGGTTTGAGTGCGCAATGCGGCAACAGGGTCGGATGACATGCGGCTCTCCGGTTGTCTGGGGGCAAGAGGTGATGGTCTTTGCTGATTGAAATCAAACTGGAATTGCCAAGTCAAACTTGTTTTCAATCAGACGTTTTCGACCCATTTTCCTCATGCCTTACGCCCGAGTGGACAGGACAAGCGTGGCCGCGCGCACCCGGTTGGCGCATGCCTTCGGTGAACAAATTCTCTTGCGGGGTGCCACGCGCAAACAGGCGGCGAGGCCGGGCTCAGGGCACGTCGGAATGAACGCTCAGCAGGGTTTCCAGAAACAGCTTGGCCGCACGTGTCGGATCCGGATGTTTCCGTGTCACCGCCGCAAAGCGCGTTCTGTATTTGATTTCCTGCGGCATCACCTGCCTCATAAGCCCCTGTTCGACAAATTCCTGCGCCAGATGGTCCGGAAGAAAGCCCAGATAGCTGCCTGACAGAATAAGAATTGCAAGAGCCTGCTCGTTTTGCACTTTGGCAGCGCGCCGAAACCCCAGTTGCTGGCCATAGATCAGGTTGGGCGAATTCACGTTCAGACCCGCATAGTTGTACGCCTGAATGTCCCGCAAACTCAGCGTGTCAGCGGACTGGCTGAACAACGGATTGTCCTGCCCGCAATACAGAAACATGTTTTCCCCATAAAGTGGCGCATAATGCAGGCTTGCCGAGGGGCGGTGCAGGGCGATGATCCCGACATCCAGCTGCCCGCTGATAACCATGGTCTCAATGACGTTGGGCGGTTCGATCGACAACTCGATCTGGATGGCAGGGGCGGCTTCGTTGAACCTGTGAATGGCGCGGGCAAGGCGCGCTTCTGGGTTCGTGGTACACTGATCGAACAACGCCACGCGGATACTTCCTGCCAGTTGCTGCTTGATCTCGTTGACTTCGGTTCTGAACTGAGAAACCGAAATCAGCAGGTCTTCTGTCGCGGCCAGCACTTTTTCGCCGTCTTCAGTCAGGGAAAAACCCGCCGGGCCACGGTTGCACAGCTTCAAGTCCAGCCGCAGCTCCAGATCCGATATGTGTTTCGAGATTGTTGACTTCCCGATGTTGAGCTCATTTTCCGCCGCTGAAAACCCTCCGCTTTCCGCAACGGTTTTGAAAACCCGAAGAAGGCGGATGTCCGTGTCCCCGATGCGGGTGGCCAGTGGGTTTTGTCTCATATTATAAGTTCGACATTTGTGAAACCTTTCATGCAAATATTAACAACGACGAAACCATGTTGGCAAGATAGCCTCTTGTGGCCGAGGCAGAATCGGACTGGCCACCTTCTCCCCAGGCCATCGCGCACCTCGAAACACGACAAATGGGAGGACATCCATGTCATTTATCAAAAAGCTTGGCACCATCAGCGCCGCCGTTTCCGTTGCTGCACTGATGGTTGCGGGCACGGCTGATGCGAAGAACTTCAAGATCGCGGTGGGCGATAGCGCAGGAAGCGCACAGGAAGCTCTGGGCATCGCCTTCGTCAAGGCGCTGGAAGAGAAATCGGGCGGTGCCCACACCGCAACGCTGTTTCTGAACGGTCAGCTGGGGTCCGAACAGGACACCGTGAACGAGGCAGCGATCGGCACGCTGGATATGTCTCTGCTGGCGATCAACAACATCACGCCGTTCTCGCCTTCGGTCGGTGTTTTCACGCTGCCTTACGTGATCCTCAGCCTGGAAGATGCCGAAAAGCTGACCCAGGGCCCAATCGGTCAGGAACTGGTCGAAAACACCATCCGTGATGCCGGAGTACGCATCATCGGCTGGACCTATACCGGTTTCCGCCGCCTGACCAACTCGAAAAAACCGGTCAAATCGGTTGCTGACCTTCAGGATCTGGTCATCCGCGTTCCCAAGAACGAGATCATGATCGAAACCTACAAGGCATGGGGTATCAACCCGACGCCGATGGCATGGTCGGAAACCTTCACCGGTCTGCAAACCAAGGTGGTCGACGGGCAGGACAACCCTTACCTGACCATCAACGCGATGAAGTTCTACGAGGTTCAGGACCACGTCACCAACCTGCGCTACATCTTCTCGATTGAACCGCTGATCGTTTCAGAAGCGGTCTTCCAGGACCTGTCCGCAGAAGATCAGGCAATCCTCCTTGAAGCAGGACAAGAAGCCACCCTGGCATCCGCACAATTCCTGCGGGATTCCGAAGCCGCCATCAAGGAAGAGCTGACCGCCAAAGGCATGGAGATCATCGATCCCGAAAACGACGAAGCCGAGTTCATCGAACTGGCGACCGGTGCCGTATGGCCCCAGTTCTACGACTCCATCGGTGGCGTCGAAAAACTGAACACCGTTCTGGAAGCCATCGGCCGCGAGCCGGTGCAGCAATAATCGCCGCAGAGCGATACCGGGAAGAGCGCCACGGCGCTCTTCTCATCTCAGGGAGGAGTGAAACCACATGTTCTGGAAATTTCTGGACAACATAGAAAGTGTCATCTGCCGGATACTCTTATCCGGCTTTGTCTGCCTTTTGTTCGTGCAGATCATCGCGCGCGAGGTCTTCGGCTTTTCGGTCAGCTGGATCGAAGAACTCTCGGTCTACATGTTCGTATGGTTCGTCTATTTCGGTGCAAGTTACGCCGCCCTGAAAGGGGCGCATAACCGCGTGACGTTCCAGTTCAAATTCCTGCCTGACGGGTCGATCAAATATGTCGAAGCCTTTGCCGACCTCTTCTGGCTCTTCTTCAATGTCTACTTCCTCTATCTGGCGACAGACTTTGTTTTCAACAAGATGAACAAGTTCTGGAAATCCCAGACACTGGGCATCGAGATGAAGTATATCTACATGGTGCTGCCCATCGCATTTGCGCTGATGACCTTCCGCATCATTCAGGTGAATTACCGCCGCCTTGTCAAAGGCGAGGACATTCACGATCCCGACCAGATCGACCTCGACGAAATCAAAGCTGCGACCGAAGCAGCAAAGAAATCCTAAGGGCAGGGGGTTAAATCATGGAATCCGAAATTGTCACGGTCCTGTTTGGATCATTTCTGTTCTTGCTGCTCATTGGCGCGCCGATCACGGTGGCGCTGGGTGTCGCGTCGCTGATCTCGTTTCTCTATCTGGGCGATAACCCGATCAAATTCGTGCAGATCGCCTTTACATCCGTGGGCTCGTTTCCGCTGATGGCGCTGCCAGCCTTTATCCTCGCCGGGGCCTTGATGGAGGCTGCCGGTATCTCAAAACGCCTGATCAACGTTGCCGAAAGTCTGGCCGGTCCTTTCACCGGTGGTATCTCGGCCGCAACGGTCATGGCCTGTCTGTTCTTTGGTGCAATTTCGGGCTCGGGCCCGGCAACAACCGCGGCTGTTGGGATGCTGATGATCCCGGCAATGATCGACCGCGGCTATGAGCGCGGCTATGCCTCGGCGATCACTGCGTCCTCTGGCGGCCTCGGGATTATCATTCCTCCCTCGATCCCGATGGTGATCTTCGGCATTGCCGCGCTCGGTATGGCCCCGCCACCCGAAGCGGTCGAGAAATTCGGCACCTTCCAGTCGGTTTCGATTTCGAAACTGTTCATTGCCGGGTTCGTACCCGCCTTCCTGATCGCCACTAGCCTTCTGATCCTGAACTACTTCATGTCGAAAAAGCGCGGCTACAAAGGCGTCGCCGAAGGCTGGTCGATCCGCCATGTAGGCTGCGAAATGTATCGCGGGTTCTGGTCTTTGATGGCGCCGCTGGTGATCCTGGGCGGTATCTATACCGGCTTCTTCACCCCGACCGAGGCTGCAATCGTCGCGATCTTCTATACCCTGTTCGTGGGGGTAGTCATCTATCGCGAACTGACCTGGCAGTCGCTGTTCCAGTCGCTTGAAGCCACCACATGGCTGACCGGTCGCGTCCTGCTGATCCTGTTCACCGCTACGGTGTTCGGACGTCTTTTGGTGGAAAACCAGATCCCGGCGATCATCGCAGATTCGATGCTCAGCTTCACCGACAACCTCTATGTGATCTGGGCGCTGATCATCTTCTTCCTGCTGTTCGTCGGCATGTTCATGGAAACACTGGCCACCATCCTGATCCTTGTTCCGGTAATGCTGCCGGTGGCCTATTCGGTGGGTATCGATCCGATCCACTTTGGCGTGGTGATGGTCTGTACGCTGGGCATCGGGTTCCAGACCCCGCCGCTGGGCGAGAACCTGTTCATCGCATCGGGTATCTCGAACATCTCGATCGAACAGATCTCGTTGCGCGCGCTGCCTTTTGCGGCGGCAAACACGGTGGCGATCTTCATAATCGCCTTCTTCCCTGAACTGTCGCTGTGGCTCCCACGGCTGTTTGGCTACTGATCTGAAAGGATGACGACATGAAACAGATGGTCTCCAACATCCTGTTTGCCACCGACCTGTCCGAAAACTCGGGTCACGCCATGCGCCATGCCGCAAGCATCGCGCAGGCCACCGGGGCGGAGATTCACGTGTTGCACGTGAATGAACCCCTGTCGGACGACGCCAAGATCACGATGGAAATCTTCATCATGAACGAAGAGACCCGCAAGACCGCCATTGAGCGTCGTCACGAGATGGTGCGCAAGGTTCTGGCCGAACGGCAAGCCAAGTTCTGGGCGCAGTTCGACGGCGACGACGGGAAAATTCGCGATCAGGTCACCTCGGTCGAGGTGACTGACGGCCATCCGGCAGAAGTGATCCTGCGCCGCTCGGTCGAACTGGGTTGCGACCTGATCGTATTGGGCGCGCATGATCACGGCTTTTCGCACACCTTCCTGGGCACGGTCGCAAAACGCGTTTTGCGGCGCTCCAGGATCCCGACACTGATCGTTCCGAACCCGGACGAAATGTAACAACCCCACTGACAAGGAAGTACAAAATGAACAAAACCCTGACCGCGCAGGACCTGGCGGACACGTTCGACGCGTTCAACCGCCACGACATCGACGGCGTGATGACCCACTTCGCCGACGACTGCGTGTTCTACACCGTGGCCGGTGACGAGAAATATGGCAACAAGGTTGAAGGTGCCGAAGCCATCGCCGCCGCGTTTTCGGGCGTCTGGGCAGGCATGAAAGACGCCCATTGGGACCATCACAGCCACTTTGTCCACGGTGATCGTGCCGTATCCGAGTGGACCTTCTCGGGAACCGACGCAAACGGAATGCGGATCGAAGCCGAAGGTGCAGATCTGTTCACCGTTCGTGACGGTAAAATCATTGTAAAACAGGCGCTTCGCAAAGCGCGCCCAATGTTCAAAGCCTGATCCGCCGCCCTGCGCGCAGCCTCGGAGAAAAACAAGAATGGTGGATAACAGCATCCCGCGTCACTGGCCCAAGGCCAGCTATGACCCCAAATATGACCCGATCATTGATGCGGGTCCGGGTCACAATCGCGACCACGCGCCCACGTATTGGATTGGAACGGCCGGAACACCTCCGGCCGATGATGGACCTGTGTCCAGCGATATGGATGCAGATGTGGTGGTGATCGGATCGGGGTATACCGGCCTGTCCACCGCCATCCATCTTGCCAAGGAACACGGCATTCAAGCCGTTGTTTTAGAAGCAAATACCGTCTCATGGGGCTGCTCCACCCGCAATGGCGGGCAGGCCCAGATTTCATCCGGGCGGCTCAAGCGGTCGCAATGGATCGAACGGTGGGGAACGGACGTGGCCAAGCGCATGCATGCCGAGGTCACTGAAGCGTTTCAGCTGTTCAACGATCTGATTGCGTCCGACGATATCGATTGCGACCCCCAGCCGGGTGGCCACTACTACATCGCGCATCGCGACAAGGTCATGCCGTCCCTCAAGAAAGAGAGCAAGCTGCTCAACGATGTGTTCGGCTATGGTTCGCGCATCCTCTCTCGGGAAGAACTGCACGAAAAGCACGTGCGCGATATGGAGGCCGCAGGTGCCATGTGGGAACCTGACGGGACCTGCATCCATGCGGGTAAACTGGCGTTCGGCTACGTCAACATGGCGCGCCGTCTGGGGGTGAAAATTCACACTGGCAGCCCGGTCATGGGATGGCAGACGAAGAGCGGCGTGCATCACCTGCGCACACCGGGCGGCATCGTCCGCGCCAAAACCGTGGCCCTGGCAACCGCGGGCTATACCCCACCGGGTCTGAACACGCGCACAAAGCACCGCCTGATGCCCATCCTGTCGAACTCGATGGTGACACGGCCGCTGACCCAGGCCGAACTGGATGAGTGTGGCATTCAGACCAAATCACCCCTGACGGACACCCGCACCTTGCGCCACTACTATCGTTTGTTGCCCGACAACCGGATGCAGATCGGCAGCCGCAGCGCGGTAACAGGACGAGACGCCGAGAACGAAAGACATCTGGAGCTTCTGAAAAAGGGCCTCGCCCGGAAGTTCCCGGCGCTGACGGATATCAACCTCGACTATTCGTGGTGGGGCTGGGTCGATGTCAGCCACGATATGATGCCGCGTATCTTCCAGCCGGACCCGGAACAGCGCGTGTTCTACGCGATGGGATATGGTGGCAACGGCGTGATGTACTCGGCTCAGGCCGGGCGTCGTATGGCACAGCTGATTGCGGGCAAGAAAGACAAGGCCTTTGCCCTGCCGATCTTCACGTCCCCGCTGCCCAGCCATGGTATCCTGACACCCTTCCGCCGCCTGGGTCAGCGTATAGCCTATGTCGGCTATTACCTCCGAGACGAAATACTGTAATTTACCAACGCTTTGGCGTTCCGAAGATAAGGAAACACCCCTATGAAGATGACGACGGAAGAGGCCTTTGTTAAGGTTTTGCAGATGCATGGTATTGAACATGCGTTTGGGATCATTGGCTCTGCGATGATGCCGATTTCGGAT
>NZ_JBQFYX010000023.1:0-43298 GCF_056541885.1 Ruegeria sp. AF7
TCCTTGATCATTCCAATAATCTGTTCGTCTGAAAATCTGCGTTTCATGGTCCATCCTTTTCTTGGACGGATTACTAACACCTCGATGGCCTGATTTCAGGGGGTTGGGTCAACAGTTATTCGCTCAGGCCATTCGATAGTGATGTCCTCTTGCGGTCGTAACGTGCCCAGCCATCCCTTCGTTAGACTTTCTAGGTTGATGTCACCTCGCCGATACCAACGCAACAATGGCAGGTCTTCGAGTTGTTCGTCCCGAGTATTTGAACATATTTTCAATCATAATATCAGGATGTTGGCCGAGATAAGATTGTCTGGAAATAGGTAAGAAACAAACAGTCCAAAACTGGGAGAGAAGTATCTGTTGTCTTCCGGAGACATTGATGGCGCCCTGCTGAATTTCAGTCCAACCTAGAAGGAACAACTTCGACTCGACTTACTCAGAGATGAGGAGGTGGAAAACCGGTGCAAGTGAGGACGCGGTGCAGATCGTTTCAGGTAGAAATACCCGCCAGAGCGAGAAGTCCCAAGCGCCGCCATCCGGGCGCATTGCAGGTGACATGGAAGGCGTTGTGGTACGGTACAAAGTGTTTTCTCCAGACACTGACCATCCGCCTCCTGCTTTGATCCCGGCAGGTCTGACAGAGATCATTCTGAGTTATGAGTGAAATATACGCACTACCGACTTGAACGACATTGGCGAATGAAAGCACCGCATCTGCATTGCGTACTTTAAAGCGGTCTGTTGTTTCGTCGATCCGATAGCTCAATCCCTTAAAACTTGATGATACCGCTCAAGATACGCAACCGCCAGTTCCTTGGCTTGCGCGATGAAACGTGCATTTCGGGTTTGTGTCGGATCTTCGTTTGCGCGCGTGATATTCCAGCCCACATAGGTCGCGGCGCGAAGAGCGAGAAACAGCAGAAGGTGGTTTGTGTTCATTGGGCGAGTACGCGTATATCCGTCGATCATCGCGGCTTTGAAAGCCGGATAACCTGGGTCCCAGCGATGTTTCAGCAGCGCCGTGGCCAGTTCAAACACACGGAAACCGAAGCCGCCATCGTCAAAGTCGATAAGATGCAATGCGTCGGCTGAGCACATAACATTGCCAGGCACGAGGTCAGCGTGGATGAGGCCATAATCCAACGTTGCAGAAAGCCGCGTCAGATGATCCCGGGCTTTGGTTCTAAAGGCGAGGAAAAGCGCTTTCTCGTCAGGTGTGAGCCCTGGATTGTCCCAAAACCTGCCCCACATGGGATCTTTGCCGACAAGTCCATCAATATCCCAATGCGGTCTGTCACATCTCTTAGCACTCGGCCACTGGTCACTAGTGTCATGAAGTTGAGCCATGGTCTGACCGAGGCGAAAGAAGAGGTCACATTGTTGGGATAACGGCAAGGACAACAAAGCTACATCAAGAGTTTTACCATCCAGCCATGTCAGGATGTCGACTTGTGTCCCTGAGACGAACTGTAAATTTGGACCAGCAAGACTTGGAACCGGGGCGGGTACTGAGAGGCCTGCGTTATCCAGCCAAGCCATCCACGCAAGTTCCGCTTGCAGCTGTGCGTCTGTTCGATAGCCTCGGCGGTGGAGTCGGAGGACATACCGATCCAACGGTGTATCAACGCGGTAGATGGCGTTTTCCCGTTCTGCGATGAGCGTCGTTTCTGTGTTCTCGAGACCCCAGAGAGATAATGCGAGTTCAACATTGGTCATGGGTGCAGCGGCACCTCGTTCAGGACCAAATCCAGTGTATCGACCAACAGATCGGCGTTCTCTTTGGAAAATGGCATTGGTGGTCGTATTTTCAGCGTGTTCTTATGGCGCCCTAATCTGGACAACAGAATTCCATGTTGTCGCATCGCATTGATAACGCGATCTGTGAATTCGGTCGCAGGTGTCTTGCTGTCGCGATCCATGACCATCTCGGTTCCGAAAATCAGGCCGGACCCACGGACGTCCCCGATGACATCATGCCGTTTGGCTAACGCCCGCAACCTTTCGCGGGCATAGTCCCCGACATGTTTTGCGTTTTCAATAAGTGCCCTGTTCTCGATCTCTTCGAGTACGGCCATCGCAGCGGCACAAGAGACGGGGTTTCCGCCGAAGGTGTTGAAATAACGATAACCCTTTCGGAAAGCCGCGACTGTATCTGCATTCGCAACCACGCCCCCAACCGGATGACCATTGGCCATCGGTTTTCCCATGGTCACAATATCAGGGATGACACCCATCTTTTCATGGGCCCACATATGTGTGCCTGTGCGACCAAAGCCCGACTGAACTTCGTCACATATCAACATGCCCCCCGCGTTGCGCACGATTTCCGCCACGGGTTTCAGCCAGCCATCCGGATTGTTGGGAAAACCCTCGTTCAGGAAGTAGGGGCAAACGACAAGGGCCGCAAAACCGGTACCGTCAGCTTTCAGCTGTGCAATCTGGGCCGCTACTGTGTTGGCGAAGTGAACCCCGTTGGCGTCAGGTGAACGATAACTGTCCGGGGCATCGACAAAGCGGAAGTACTTTTCCAGACCAAAGCTCACAGTGGGCTCGTTAGACTTACTGAGCAGGCTAACGAGTGAGGTATTTCCATGATAAGTGGCATCCGTGGCGATGATACCGCGTTTGCCGGTGATGGCCTCGGCCATCCGCAAGGCGATGTCATTGGCCTCGGACCCGGTGCAGGTCAAGATTGCCGTATCCAACGTAGCGGCCATCGTTCCAGTCAGACGCTCGATATACTCAAGGATTCCCTCGTGCAGATAGCGTGTGTGGGTGTTCAATGTGCTGGCTTGCTGACAAATCGCGTCGACCACCCGGGGGTTACAATGCCCGACATGCGGCACGTTGTTATAGCAATCCAGGTACTTGCGGCCGCCCGCATCCCAGAGCCACACCCCGTCGCCTTTCACAATGTGGACGGGGTCCTCATAGAATGTCGAAACATTTGGCCCCATCAGCCGCCTGCGCGCGGCCACCAGATCTGCTGTACTGCGGGTCAAAGCTTAATCCCCATTCCGTCATGACCTGAGCTCAACGACGATGTTGTGGCCGTTGATCGCACGAGAGGTTTTTGGCGCATCGCGGTTCCGGCCCGGATCGCAGGTCTGCTATTTGCCCCCGGAAAGGCAATGCCGGTCTCGGGCACGCTTAACCTTCCATTGCGGCTGTGAAACCGGCGTCAAGCGCGGCCAGGATTAAGCTGGCATCGTACTCGGTCAGCACCAAAGGCGGTGAAAGGATCAAGTTGGGTCCCGAGACCCGTACCATTGCTCCGTTCTGATAGGCCACCTCCTGAACGGTTGACGCGGTTGGTGCGTCTATCGGTTTTTTGGTGTTACGGTCGCTGACCATTTCAACTGCAGTCATCAGGCCGTAGCCACCACGCACATCTCCGATGACGTCGTATTTCTTCATCAGTGCGATGCAACCCTCATAAAGCTGGGTGCCGCGTGCCGCTGCGTTTTCGACCACGTTGAGCCGTTTGGTTTCAGCAAGGCAAGCAAGCGCAGCGGCAGCCCCGACTGGATGGCCGGAATAGGTGTAACCATGGCCAATCTTGGCGTCAGGGTTGTTTTCGAAGGTCTCGACCATCCGGTCGCCAAGCATCACCGCACCAAACGGGAAGTATCCGTTGGTAATCGCCTTCGCGGTGGCCATCATGTCTGGCTTGATGCCCCAAAGGCGGGCACCAGACCACGCGCCGGTACGGCCATAGGCTGTGATGACTTCGTCCGTGATCAGCAGGATCCCGTTTCGGTTACAAATCTCTTGCACTGCAGGAGCGAAAGACGGATGCGGTGGGATCACGCCACCCGCCCCAAGGATTGGTTCCATGATCATGGCTGCGATTGTGTTGGCTCCCTGAAACGTAATCTCGTCTTCCAATGCCTGTAGGCATAGCTGTGCCAGCTTCTCGGGGTCTGTTTCGTTGAAAGGGTTGCGATATGTGTAAGGCGCGGGGATGTGGAAACAGCCAGGCAACAAAGGCTCGTAAGCGTTGCGAAAATTCGCGTTTCCGTTGACAGAGGCCCCACCGACATGCGTTCCGTGGTATCCTTTCTTTAGGCTGAGGAATTTTGTGCGCCCGGCCTCACCCCGAAGCTTGTGATATTGCCGTGCGAGGCGCAAAGTCGTCTCGACGCTGTCCGAACCGCCCGAGGTGAAGAACGCACGCGAAAGGCCATCGGGCGCAAAGAATGCGTTTAGCTCAAACGAGAGCTCGATGGCGACGTCATTCGAAGTGCCGCGAAACGTGGAATAATAGGGGAGGGTGTCAAGCTGGGCAGCAATTGCATCTTTGACGGGTTGGCAAGAATAGCCGAGATTGACGTTCCAGAGACCGCCAACGCCGTCGACCACCCGATGCCCGTCGACGTCAATAATTGATACATCTTCTGAACCGGTTATAATCTTCGGCGGATGGTCGGCACTGTCCTTCGGAGAGGTCATCGGGTGCCACATCAGACGACCGTTGTGTTCTTTCAGGAAATTTGAATCTTTCATGATGCAGGTTCCATAGCATTCGATTGCTTGACGGAGAGAGCCCAGGCCGCCTCGACATGGGCGGGAATTACTCCGCCCCAGTTTCGGGTAATCTCGCGTGCGGCGATGATCAGTTCTGCCAGGATTGTTTGCTCTAACATCGGAGTGAAGCGCGTGGCGACAGAAGCAACAGCCACCGCGCCGGCGAAGTGACCTGTGTGGTCAAAGACCGGGGCTGACAGCCCATAGGTTTCTTCCGCATAACTTTTGTAGGCGCGTCCAATACCGGTTGCGCGGGCGGCGTCAACCAATGAGGTCAGGCCATCGGTATCAGTTGGTGTGTTCGCGGTGAATCTTTCAAGATCCTGTGCCGCGACGCAGAGAAGATCTTCTGGCCCAAACGCCAGTGCGCACAGGCCAGATGCAGTCGCATGAAGGGGAAAGGTGTTCAGGTCAATGACGGCACGGATCGCGTGGCGAGGGGATTCGCATTCGCATAGTCCATAAAGGGTTTGCCCGGAGAGTACTGTGGCATGCGCAGTCTCGCCCGTCGCATCCGCGAGGGCGGTAAGAGCGTGGCGTGCGCCTTCTTTACGGGGAACCGTGGCCTCGCGTATCTGCGCAAGTTGCATGACCGCAGGACCTAAGCGGTACTGCTTGGTAAGTGCATTTTGTTCAATAAACCCTGCATTTTCAAGGGATTGAAGATGTCGATATGTTGTCGCCTTGTCTCTTTTTGCAATCCGGCACAGCTGCGACAACCCGATTTCCGGGCGAGAGATCGAGAAGTAAGACAGCAGTTCAAGAGCTTTCGTAGCCGACGACATTGAGAACCTTTCAATTGCGGGGCGCAAAAAAAGTTTGACAGAAGTTCATTAACAAGGCAACCTTTTTTATAAAACAACGGTTCGTTATATGAACCACCAACTGGGAGCGCGAAATGTTGAAACTAACCAAATCCGCAACGGCCATGGCGATTGCGATTTCAGCGGTTGCTGGAGCAGCGCAGGCAGAATATCCGGAAAAACCCGTTGAGTTTGTTGTTCCATGGCCTCCGGGCGACCTGGAAGATGTCTTGACGCGTATGATCGCCGAGGACTTCTCAGAGGCTTATGGCGTTCCCACCGCTGTCGTGAACAAGCCCGGTGGCGGCGGTGGTCCATTCCCCGGTGCGATTGAAGTCGCAAATGCCCCCGCTGATGGCTATACGATTGGGTCATTCATCATCGCCATCCCGGTTGTGGGCCCACAAATCGGTATCCCAGAGCTGAACCCCGACCCTTTCGTGCCGCTTGGCAACTTTCTAACCTATCCTTTCGTGATCGCGACGAGCGGTGACTCGGGCTATACGACGATGGAAGAACTGGCGGCCTACGCACAGGACAACGACGTTGTGCTCGGTCACTTCGGCGCGCCATTGGTTCCGACGCAGGTGACGCTTGGGCTGGCCAAGGAGATGGGTTTCTCCTACGCCTCTGACGCCGCTTTTGACGCGCTTGACTGCAACACTCTGGCGTCGGGCGACGTCGATGTCATCAACACTACGCTGCAGCTGATCCTGCCCTGCCTCGAAGATGTGAGCGTTCTGGCATCCATCGGGTCCGAGCGCATCAATTTGACGCCGGACACACCGACTGTGGCAGAACTTGCACCTACTCTGGACGTGTCTCTCTGGAATGGACTTTTTGTCCGTGCCGACACTCCTCAGGACGTGCAGGACAAAATCATCGCAGTCGCGGAAAAGACCGTGATGTCCGACCGCGCCCAAGCGCTGGCTGCCGAGACTGGCGCATTGGTTTACTGGCAGCCTGCAGCGGACGTAGTCTCACAAATTGAGAAGGATACGCAGACTCTGGCCGGAATCGAATCCATGCTGTCCGAATAGGACTGGACCTGCCTGCTGGGCAGCATTGGACTGCCCAGCCATCCACCTGCTTTCTCCTGGAACGGATAAATCCATGTCGCGCGTCAAAACGCTCCAGTCGCTCTTCAAGCGCTACCGCAGGCCCGGCGATATTGTCTTCGCGTGGCTAGTTCTAGTCGTCTCGGTCTTTCTTCTGTCGCAACTGATGGACCAAACCGCGTGGCGCAATGGCGGGAAACTGTTTGCGCAACCCCGGTTCTGGCCAGCGGTGTCGCTGAGCGGTATGGTGATCTTTGCAGCGTTTCACCTTTTGGGGTCCGTCTTGTCCGAGCGCTTAAATGGCCGCTGGCAAGAAGTTCAGCTCTGGCTCGCGTCGTTGGAATATGCAGGCTGGTTTGTCCTGTATGCTCTGGTCGTTCAGTATTTGGGATATCTGCCGTCCACCGTCGTGTTCGCTTTGGCATTGTCCTTGCGTGCCGGTTACCGAAAGGTTTCTACCCTGATCGCTGCGGCCTTTTCGGCGGTTGTGATCGTACTTCTGTTCAAGACCTTTCTGAAAGTCAATCTGCCGTCAGGGCTGATCTACGAGAGCTTGCCCGAAGGTCTGCGGCAGATCATGCTGACGCATTTCTAGAGGCCGCAAAATATGGAAAACCTGATTGCTGGACTGGAAATGCTTGCGCGCTGGGATGTCATGCTGGCTTTGCTCGTGGGTTCAATCGGCGGCGTGATTATCGGAGCAATTCCCGGCGTCGGACCGGCTGTCGCTATTGCGATTTTGCTACCGGCGACATTCTCCCTAGATCCAATCGTTGGTCTTACGATGCTGTTGGGAATTTACGGATCGTCAATGTACGGAGGTGCCATTCCAGCAGTTCTGATCAACACGCCAGGCACGGCGGTAAACGCCCTGACCTCGTATGATGGCTATCCGATGACAGAACGGGGTGAGGCACACCGTGCGGTATCACTCGCATATTCAGCATCGTTCTGGGGTGGTATATTTGGCATTCTGTGCCTGATCCTGCTGTCTCCGGTGCTTGCTTTAATCGCGCCAATGTTTGGTAGCCGAGAAATCTTTCTTGCCGCTTTGTTAGGCATCATTCTGGTGATCCTTGCGCATCGGGGGCAGATCTTTGCAGCAGGTTTGTTGGCGATGTTCGGAATCTTCCTGCAGACCATTGGCCTTGACGCAGTGACATACACACAACGCTACACGTTTGGGCTATCGTTCTTGTCGTCGGGGGTGAACCTTATTGTGGTGGTGTTGGGCCTCTTCGCGCTTAGCCAAGCTTTTTTTCTATTAACAACACCCGATAACAGCCCCGACGCCCAGCCAGTTACCGGCCGGATGGGGGCCGGTATTAAGGAACTGCTGGGCCACAAGCGCGTAGCAACTGTTGCCTCGAGCTTTGGTGTCCTGTTGGGGATGATCCCCGGCACGGGCGAGTTCACCGCCCAGTTCATGTCCTACACCTACGCGCAAAAAACTTCGAAAGATCCGGATAGTTTCGGTAAAGGATCCCCGGAAGGTCTGATTGCTTCGGAGGCGGCCAACAATGCGGTTCCAGCTGCGGCAATGATCCCGCTGCTCGCGCTTGGCATTCCGGGTGAGGCGCTGACAGCGATGATGCTGTCGGTCTTTTATGTTCACAATGTTATCCCGGGACCGCAGCTGTTCCAGAACAATATTGATCTGGTCTACGGCCTCTACTTTGCGCTGATCGCTCTAAACGTCATCGTTATGGTCTTTCTGCTGTTTTCTACAAACCTTATGACCAAGATTATCCGCGTACCGACACGCTTTCTGGGTGTGATGATCTTGTTGTTGTCCTTTGTGGGTGTCTATTCGCTCCGCAATTCACTGACCGACTGCATGATCTCGGCAGGCTTTGGCGTGTTGGGCCTTGTTCTAAAGCGACTGAACTTGCCGATTGTCCCAATCATTCTGGGCATGGTCCTTGGTGGTATCATGGAGGTAAAGCTGCGCTCGGCTCTGCCACGGTTGAAGACACCATTGGACATGATCGACCGACCGATTGCGGCAATAATATTCGGTCTGATCGTCATTGTTCTGGCGCTGCACTTACGGACGCTGATCAAGGAATGGCGCGCTCATCAGCCGGAAGAAGATCACGACATGCACGACAGCCATACGAGGTAACGTGATGGATCAGTCCAAGATCGATGCCCTGCGGGCCCGACCGGTGGCCGCGTTTGATCACTTGATCGACGGCAGGCATGTCGCCGCTTCCGATGGTGGGCGGATGGAGATAATCTCGCCAATCGACGGAACGGTCCTGACCACGGTAGCGGCTGGTACACCTGCCGACATGGAAGCAGCAATCGCATCAGCCCGCGCCGCTTTCGACGATGGCCGCTGGGCAGGTCAACCACCAGCCGCTCGCAAGAAAGTGCTGTTGAAATGGGCCGATCTGATCGAGGTCAACGCCTTGGAACTGGCTGTCCTTGGTGTGCGCGACAATGGAACCGAAATCAGCATGGCGCTGAAGGCCGAGCCTCTCTCTGCCGCCGCGACGATCCGGTACTACGCAGAAGCCCTCGACAAGATTTATGGCGAGATCGCTCCGACGCCCGGCGACATCCTCGGTATGATCCATAAAGAGCCTGTGGGTGTCGTGGGGGCAATCATCCCTTGGAACTTTCCGCTGATGATCGGTGCGTGGAAGCTGGGACCTGCCTTGGCAATGGGCAATTCTGTGGTCCTAAAACCGGCCGAAACCGCTTCGCTGTCGTTAATGCGGATGGCGGACCTGGCGCTAGAAGCCGGACTGCCACCCGGTGTCTTTAACGCCGTCACTGGCAAGGGCCATGTCGTAGGCGAGACATTGGGCTTGTCGATGGATGTGGATGTCCTTGTTTTTACTGGCTCGGGGATGACGGGGCGGCGGCTGATGGAATATTCAGCGCGGTCCAATTTGAAACGGGTGTATCTGGAGTTGGGCGGCAAGTCCCCCAACATAGTCTTTGCCGACGCCCCAGATCTGGATGAAGCCGCCAAGGTTACGGCCGCCGGGATCTTCCGTAATGCAGGTCAAGTTTGCGTGGCTGGGTCGCGTCTGCTGGTTGAGGATGCGATCCATGACGATTTTGTCGCCGCTGTCGTAAAGGTGTCCGAAGCAATGCGTGTGGGTGATCCGTTGAGGATCGACACTCAAATCGGGGCTGTAAATTCAGAAGCGCAGTTGCAAGCGAACCTTGCTTTCGTTGACACCGCAACACGGGAAGGTGGGCGGGTTGTCATGGGTGGATCCCGTGTTTTGCAAGACACGGGCGGCTACTACATGGCCCCGACAATCGTGACCGGTGTGACCCGCGACGCGACTTTGGCACAAAAGGAAGTGTTCGGTCCGGTTCTGGGCGTTACCTCGTTCGCAACAGAGGAAGAAGCAATCTCATTGGCTAATTCCACAGTTTTCGGGCTTGCCGGGGCGGCATGGACCAGCAACCTCAGCCGCGCTCACCACATGGTAAAGTCCGTTCGAACCGGGGTCATGCATATCAACACATATGGCGGGGCCGATGGTACGGTGCCATTGGGTGGTGTAGGGCAATCCGGAAATGGATCCGATAAGTCTTTGCATGCCATCGAGAAATACGTGAATCTTAAAACCGCGTGGATAAAGCTATGAATGACGCAAAAACAATTCTGGTCATTGGCACTTTTGACACCAAAGATGATGAGCTTGGCTTTCTTTCGGGCGTGATCCGCGACCAGGGCGGTAAAGTCCTGACGATGGATGTCTCAGTACTTGGAGACCCGTCAAAGCCTACGGACTACTCGAAACATGATGTCGCCGCAGAAGGTGGCAGCACGATACAGGCCGCTATCGATAGCGGTGATGAAAACCACGCGATGCAAATCATGGCCCGAGGTGCCAGTCTGCTGGCGGCGCGCCTTCACGCCGAAGGACAATTTGACGGCATGATTGTGCTGGGCGGTACGATGGGTACGGATCTTGCGCTGGACGTGGCCTCGGCTCTGCCACTCGGCACCCCAAAATACATCGTCTCAACGGTATCCTTTTCGCCACTGATCCCTGCCGAAAGACTAGCTGCTGACACGCAGATGATCCTCTGGGCTGGTGGGCTGTACGGTTTGAACTCGGTCTGCAAGGCCTCCCTCAGTCAGGCTGCGGGCGCTGTACTAGGTGCTGCCAAGGCGGCGCAGAGGCCAAACCCTGACAAGCCGCTTGTTGGAATGACGTCACTTGGCACCTCTGCACTGAAATACGTGATCCCGCTGAAACCCGCGCTAGAGGCGCGCGGTTTCGAAGTGGCTGTATTCCATGCGACCGGCATGGGCGGGCGCGCCTTTGAAAGCCTCGCAGCACAAGGAGCCTTTGCCTGTGTGTTCGATTTCTGCACGCAGGAGCTGGGCAACCATGTCAACGGATCAAACATCTCGGCTGGTGCGGATCGATTGACAAATGCCGGGTTGACCGGAACGCCACAGATCGTATCTCCCGGGTGCTATGATCTTGTCGATGTGGTTGGCTGGCAGCCTGTTGCAACAAAGTGGGACAGTCACCTCAAGCACGCCCACAACCGCCTGATTACTTCGGTCGTTCTGCAAGCCGCCGAAACGAACCTGGTAGCGCTGGCCCACTGTGATCAACTCGCCAAGGCGAAGGGGCCCACAGCGATCATTCTACCTGAGCATGGCCTGGGGGAATGGGATCGCGAGGGCGCGGACCTCCATAATCCGGATGGCCTTAAGGCGTTTCTAACAGGAATTGAAGCCAACTTGCCCAAGACGGTCGAGGCATACAGGCTGGCCTGTCATATCAACGACAAGGCATTCTCGGACAAGGCGCTGGAGATTTTCGACGGCTGGCGGGCCGATGGGACAATCTCTGTCTAGTTGCACGCCGACTCTTAGATGGCCAGAAGATCGATCGGTGCGGTATCGGTGGCCAAGATTCTAGATTGCACCTGCGGTAGCGGAACCTGAAGGTCGCAATCCAAATCCCCACACGCGCCTGAAGGGTTTCCGTTTTCCAAACTCGGTTAATCCCTATGCGATTCAGTTGCTTGACTGCTGATCCCCTCGTCTTTGCGACTATGGGGACCAGGTCAGTGGCTTCAGATATTGGGCCGCTACACCTTCCTTCGCTTACCTGTGACAGGTGACGATCCTGCTGCAATTGACTGCGGATAATCTGCGCTGAACTCTTTCGGGTTGTCTTACGAAGAAATTTAATGTCCGACATTATGGTTTATTTTGTCGGACATTAAATGTAGTAATGAATGGACTATGATTCGGAGCAGTGGCACGTGGAAACAAGAACACCTCCACAAGAAACGGCTGAGAGTGTCGGCAATTCCCTGAGGGCGCTGCCGCCTGGCAGTAGTAGCCGGGACGTTCTGGATGCTCTCTCTGGAATGATCGAACTGGAAGGTTTGAAAGTAGGCGATCGCCTGCCGCCAGAGATCGAAATTGCAAATCAGCTTGGGATCGGAAGGGCGAAGGTTCGGGAGGCTCTGACAAGCTGGCAGAACATGGGCATCGTTGTGCGGAACAAGAAAGCCGGGACGCGATTGGCGGCCGAGGTATCTGCCAACACGATCCACCTTCCATTCACGCTGAAGCTCGAAGCCGAAAGCCTTTTGCGGACGCACGCCGTGCGTCGGCCACTGGAAATTGAGGCAGCAAGGTTGGCAGCACTGAATTGCTCAGACGCGCAGCGGCTTTTGATTTCGGCCCGCGTTGCAGAACTCATAGCTGTTCATTCTGCCGGTGAGGACTGGCGTCAGGCAGACTACCGGTTTCACGCTTCACTGCACGAAGCGTGCGGAAACCCATTGTTCGGGCAGCTAATCCGGCAGATTCAAGAAGCCTTTAACGAAGTATACGAAGCACCATTCGGCCAACCGCACTTGGGTCAGGCCTCAATTCCAATGCACACGCAACTTGCCGAAGCAGTCGTCGCTGGCAGAGCAGAAGAAGCCGCAAGGATTGTCGGCGAGATCATGGACATGGTCGAAGCAGAAGTCCTGGAAATCATGGAAAGTCAGAATGTCTGATTACAAAGACCTTGCAACGCGTCTTGCAGCAATCTTCCCGGACGCGGCAGGTTCGGTCACGCCGCCTATTGTTCAAACCTCACTATTCACTTTCGACAATTATCAGAGTTTTGAAGACCGGATGGCGGGAAGATCAGAAACAGCCATCTACACGCGCGTGGAAAACCCGACCGTCGCCGCGTTTGAAACGCTCATGGCTGAAGCCGAACAAGGTCAGACAGCCGTTGCATTTGCTTCCGGGATGGCCGCAATATCTTCGACGCTGCTGGCATTTGTCAAACCCGGTGACCGGATTGCCTGCGTCGAACATGTCTATCCGGACACATTCCGGTTTATGGAGCGCATCCTGCGCCCGTTCGGGGTGCATATCGACTATCACGCGCCGGAGCGTTTCGAAAACGACCCCGAACTGCTTGCCGATGTAACGCTTGCCTATCTGGAGAGTCCCGGTTCCGTCGTTTTTGAGGCGATGGATCTGCGCCGCGTCGCAGAGCATGCCAGACGCCACAATGTGCTGACGATGATCGATAATTCATGGGCAAGCCCGGTATTCCAACGCCCCCTCACACTGGGCATCGATATCGTCATCCACTCAGCCTCGAAATATATCTCGGGGCACTCGGACACGGTTGCGGGCGTGGCGGTTGCCTCCAAAAACCATATCGCCCGCATCCGTGATCTGACACTTCCTTTGCTTGGTGCTAAACTGGCACCTTTTGAAGCGTTCCTGTTGACGCGCGGCCTGCGTACTTTGCATGCGCGCATGATGCAGCATCAGACGACGGCCAACTTGTTCGTCGATCACCTGGCCACTGTTCCGCAGGTGAGGCGAGTCAACTCACCCGGGGCCAACGACGTTCCCGGGTTGACGGGGCGGTCCGGACTTATGTCGGTTGAGTTTGATGACAGTGTCGACATCGCAAAGTTTTCTGATGCTTTGAACCTATTCCGCCTCGGCGTGAGCTGGGGCGGCTTCGAAAGTCTGATCCTGCCTGCACGCGTTGGGCTTGCTCAGGCTGGCGAACAGAACTCAATGCAGAAATTTGGGGTCTCACCCAATCTGGTGCGCCTGAGTTTGGGGCTCGAGTCGGCAGAAGACTTGTGGGCCGATTTTGCTTCGGCTCTCGCCGAAAGCACGGCTTAGAACTGTTCGCTCAATAAAATCAACAGGAGGAAAACATGAAAAAACTACTATCAGGAATGACGGCTGCGGCCGTGTTCATGGGTTCGGCATCTTATGCCGAGACCACACTGAAACTGGTCGAGGTTATTACGAGCCCCGAGCGTACAGAGGTGCTTCAGGGGCTGGTTGATGAATTTGAAGCCAATAATCCCGACGTCACTGTCGAGATTGTATCGCTGCCGTGGGGCAACGCGTTCGAAAAGCTGGCGACAATGGTGGCAGGTGGCGACATCCCGGATGTGGTTGAAATGCCTGATACCTGGCAGGCTCTTTATGCCGGGTCCGACCAGCTGGTCAGTCTCAAGGACCATGTCGCTGGATGGGAACACGGGGCAACGCTGACAGACAAGACCGTTGCCATGGGCAGCCAGGCGGGTGATCTCTATATGATCCCGTACGGCTTCTACCTGCGGGCGATGTTCTACAACAAAAAACTGCTGGCCGAAGCCGGTATCGACACCCCTCCGACTACGATGGAGGAGTTCAAGGCTGCCTCTGCCGCGGTGTCCGAGCTTGAAGGCAAGTACGGATACTGTCTGCGCGGTGGTCCCGGTGGAACAAATGGCTGGATCATGTTCGCCGCAGCCATGAACGGCACCAACGAGTTTTTCACAGAAGACGGCACCAGCCGCATCAACGAGCCCGGCTCGGTCGAAGGCATCCAGTTCATGATCGACATGTATCAGAACGGATATGCGCCCAAGGATGCCGTCAGTTGGGGCTTTAACGAGATTGTGGCTGGTTTCTATTCCGGCACCTGTGCATTCCTCGATCAGGACCCGGACGCACTGATCGCTATTGCCGAGCGGATGCCTGCCGAAGATTTCGCGGTCATTCCGATGCCTGTTGGGCCTTCGGGCAAAGCTTTCCCAACAATTGGGTTCGCAGGCTGGTCGATCTTCAATGCGACTGAACATGAAGCCGAAGCCTTTGATCTGGTTGCGGCCTTGTCGACGCCCGAAGCCAACGCCACGTGGGCAAAGCGTGTTGGCGTCATTCCGATCCACAAAGGCGCCGACCAGGATCCTCATTTCCAGACCGAGCAATTCAAAGGCTGGTTCGAAGAACTGAACGGTGAGCAATATGTGCCGACAACAATGCCAACCAACCTGGAGCAGTGGGGCTACTTCGGCAGCACACTTCTGCTGGAAACCAGTCAGGAAGCCCTGTTGGGGCAGCGCAGCGCGCAGGACGTCGCGGATGAGTGGGCAGAGTTCCTCACCGACGAGCATGCCAAGTGGAAGGCAAAACAGTGATTTCGCGCACTCAGAAAACTGTCCGGCCCGGGGAAGCCCGGGCAAGACGCTCGCTCTACCTGCAATACATGGTCGAGCCTTTTTTCTATTTGTCGCCCGCAATTCTTCTGATCGGTGCGGTGATCATGGTTCCGCTAATCATCGGAATCTCATATTCGTTCCAATCCATTGAGCTGTTAAAGCCTTTTGCTTCTGGCTGGATCGGGTTTGAAAACTACGTTGACCTGTGGCGAGACCGCAAGTTCTGGATCGCGATGGAGAACACGCTGTTCTGGACCTTTTGGTCGATAACGCTCCAGTTTCTGCTTGGCCTTGGCCTTGCCATGCTTTTGAACACGCAGTTCTTTGGAAAGAAACTTTTTCAGGCGCTTGTTTTCCTACCCTGGGCTGTCCCGACCTTCCTTTCCGCGCTGACTTGGGCGTGGCTTTTCAACCCTGTCATCGGCCCGCTGCCGCATTGGCTGGCCGCGCTTGGCATTCTGTCAGAGCCCTACAATATCCTTGGCGACCCCAAGCTTGCCATTTGGGGTCCGATCACAGCAAATATCTGGTTTGGCGTGCCGTTCTTTGCGATCACGCTGCTGGCGGCTTTGCAATCAATACCCGATGAGCTTTATGAGGCCGCAGAAGTCGATGGCGCGACCCCCTGGCAGACCTTCACCAAGATCACGTTGCCATTCCTTGCTCCGATGATCGCGATCACCGTGATGCTGCGGACAATCTGGATCGCCAACTTTGCCGACCTGATCTATGTGATGACCGGTGGCGGGCCTGCGAATTCGACGCAAATCCTGTCGACCTATATCTTCACCACCGCTTTTCGAAAATTGGACTTCGGCTACGCGTCAACCATTGCTGTGGCGCTGTTGCTGATCCTTCTGATCTACGCCGTTATCCTGCTCTGGCTTCGCAAGAAGCTGGTCAAGATTTGAGGAGTTGGCCATGTCAGCTGTCAGGAAACCCAACCCCCTGCTGGTTGTGGGCAAGTACGCGGCACTTGCGTTCTATCTGATCTTTGCGTTGTTCCCGCTTTACTGGTTGCTCAAGATCGGGTTGACCCCGGACGCGCTGATCTTTTCAGAGGGCACCCGGCTGTTTCCAAGCGAGGTCACCTTTTCAAATTTCAAGACGGTCATTTTTCAGACCGACTTTGTGGCCTATTTCCGGAACTCTCTTGTGGTGTCGCTGGGGGCTGCGTTCTTTACTACTCTGTTTGCGGCTGGGGCGGGCTATGCCTTTTCGCGCTTCGTTTTCGCGGGCAAACGCATCATCATTGCCTTGATGCTTATCACCCAGATGTTCCCGCTTCTGATGATCATTGCACCGATCTATAAGATTGTTGCCGACCTCGGACTGCTGAATTCGCTGACAAGTCTGATCGTTGTCTACACTGCGTTCAACATCCCCTTTGCTACTTTCCTGATGCAGTCTTTCTTTGATGGCATTCCCAAAGATCTGGAAGACGCTGCGATGATGGATGGCTGTACGCGGTTTCAGGCGCTGCGCAAAGTGGTGTTCCCACTGACATTGCCCGGTCTCGGGGCGACGCTTGGATTTGTCTTTACTGCCGCATGGTCCGAGCTGTTGTTTGCGTTGATGCTGATTTCAAAGAACGACGCGATGACATTCCCGGTTGGCTTGTTGACATTTGTTTCCAAATTCTCGGTCGATTGGGGACAAATGATGGCGGCCGGCGTGCTGGCTCTGATCCCAAGTTGCCTCTTCTTCATCTTCATTCAACGCTATCTCGTGCAGGGCCTCACGTCCGGCGCGGTCAAAGGATAGGAGGCCAGATCATGGCACGTATCGAACTTCGTGACGTTGCAAAACGCTATGGATCCGTTGAGGTCCTGCGCAACATCAATCTTGAAATTCAGGATGGTGAGTTCATCGTTCTGGTCGGCCCGTCAGGCTGCGGCAAATCCACTTTGCTGCGCATGGTTGCTGGTCTTGAACCGATATCAAGCGGCGACTTTCTGATCGATGGCGAGCGTATGAACGATGTGAGGCCAAGGGACCGGGACATCGCGATGGTGTTCCAATCCTACGCTCTCTATCCGCATATGGATGTCGCTCGGAACATGGGTTTCTCGATGGAAATCCGCAAAGCTCCGGTGGCTGAACGCATATCAAAGGTCGCCCAGGCGGCAGAGACGCTGGGATTGACCAAATTGACGGATCGCTTGCCCAAGGCCCTTTCGGGTGGTCAACGTCAGCGGGTTGCCATGGGGCGGGCCATCATCCGAGACCCGCGGGCCTTCCTGTTTGACGAGCCATTGTCAAACCTTGACGCCGCTCTGCGTGTCGAGATGCGGCTGGAGATTGCGCGGCTGCATCAAAAGCTCAGCGCGACCATGATCTATGTGACCCATGATCAGGTCGAAGCGTTGACGCTGGCAGATCGGATCGTTGTTCTGAACGCAGGCGACATCCAGCAAGTCGGCAGCCCGCTTGAGCTTTATGAAAGACCGGCCAACAAGTTTGTTGCGCAGTTTATCGGCTCACCCACCATGAATGTTGTGCCTGTATTGGGAACTGAAACTGGCGTGAATGTCGGGAATGGGGTTGAAATTAAAATTCTCGATCAACCCCTTGCCGCTCAGGCCAAAGAACTGGGTGTAAGGCCGGAACACATCGATGTTGTGGAAAACGGTGCCGGTGATCTGTCGGCCGTTGCGGATGTTGTTGAACATCTGGGGTCGGACACGAACATCTACGTTAATGCCGAGGGGATCGGCCCCATGATGGTGCGCAAGCATGGCAATATCCCCGTGAAATCCGGGGATCGCCTCGGTTTGCGCATTCAAGCACAGAATGCACATCTGTTTGCTTCGGATGGTACAGCGTTGCGACGGGCTTGCTGAGATGATGGGCAATTTGGAAGATCGGGCCAAGTCGCGCACGACAGGACTCCATCCGCGGGATATTTAGATGACCGACAATCAGTTATTGCTTCCGGGGTCACAGTCCGAGACCGGGTTTTGGATTGAAACGCCAAGACACCGCGATTGGTTGATGAACCAGGCCAAGCGGCAACTTACGTTCTTCAGCGCAAGTTGCCGGGATGAGCCCGGGTTCTATACACTTGGTCACGATGGTCGCCCGCTGCCCGGCAAGCTGCAGGAGCTGCACACGACAACCCGGTTGATTCATTCTTATGCATTAGGACATCTATCTGGTTTTCAAGGTGCTGAACGGATCATCGATCACGGTATGGCATATCTTGAAAGCCATCACCGAGATCGCGACCACGGCGGATATCTTTGGGCGCTGGAAGGGGCTCAGATCAAGGATGACCGCAAGCTTGCTTATGGGCACGTCTTTGTCCTTCTTGCCTCGGCAAGTGCGAAAATGGCGGGTCATCCGGATGCAGACAAACTAATGACAGATGTCCGAAATGTTCTGGAAAAACACTTCTGGGACGAAGAAGCGGGCCTGTTTCGCGATGAATGGAACAGGGATTGGACGCCGTTTTCCGCATATCGTGGAATGAATGCCAATATGCACGGCGTTGAGGCGATGCTGGCTGCCTTTGAGGCAACAGGGGACGAAACCTACCTGTCCCGCGCCGGTCGCATTCTGGACTTTTTCATTGGCAAAATTGCACCCGGTGAAAACTGGCGGCTTCCCGAACACTATTCGTCTGATTGGCAAATTAACCGGGATTATACGGGCAATCCGATGTTCAGGCCTTCCGGAACAACGCCGGGGCATTCGTTCGAATTGGGTCGGCTTCAGCTTCAGCATTGGGATTTGTCTGGCCGAACGAACCCTAATGCTCCGAACACGGCGCGCCACCTGATTGCGCAGGCTTTGAAAGATGCGTGGCTGCCTGGTGGCGGGTTGGCTTACACACTTGATTTTGATGGCCGCGTTGCCAACGCTTCGCGGTTCTGGTGGCCTATCACCGAAGCCATCGGGGCGGTTGCCGCTCTGATCGTGCTAGACAGAAGGCCAGAAGACGAGGACTGGTACAGAAAGCTCTGGACCTATGCGAATGAAACATTTGTCGATCATCAGCATGGCGGCTGGTATCCAGCAGTAGATGGGGCAGGGGCTGTTGTGACGTCCATCTTTGACGGCAAGCCGGACATCTATCACTCGTTGCAAGCCTGTCTGTTTCCGCTGTCAGGACGTCTGTCGAGGATGATACCGCTTGAGAATCCGGAATACTCCGACAAGCCTCAGACGCCGTTTTTTTAGTCTGCTCAAAGGTTCACTTTGCGGGGTCTGTTGTGGTGAAACACACAGAATTGCCAAGAGCTTTGGTGGTGGTTGATCAATACATAACACCCCGTATGCCGGTTAGTGACCGGTTTTGGCAATAAAAAGGAGCGCGACATGACAGACACGTATCAGTGATGCACGCAGATGGAATGCAGGCTGTCGTCTTCCAGACCTGCCGGGGTTGATTTTGCCTTGTAAGGAGCGCTTCTTTCACACCTTGAGTTAGATGCCCTTCATCACCCGATCTGCCACAGCTTTTCGCAGCGTCCCGTCTCATCTTCTAACCATGCTATGATGCGCCGAAGCGTTCTCGTTTATTCGAACTCTTCAAACGTCTCTCGCACAGCATCGTCAACGGCCCCGGCCAGCAACCTGCCACCATCGTTGTCGCAGGCGTCTTCAAGCTCTTCGACGAACTCGGTCTTGAGGTCGCCCAGATATTCTTCGGGGACGGTGGCTACGACATCGATCTGACGGTTGTAGAGCGACACCATCGCCATCAGACGCACGATCTGGCTTACCTGATCGGGGTCATCCTCGTGTTCTGCAAGAACACTGGCGCAGCTAAGATGCATGAACGGTGCAGCTGCGGCGATGATTTCGTCCATCTCCGCATCGGCAGAGGCAGTGCTCGCCAGCGCCGTCATGCACATCCCAAAAATGGCCGAATGGGGAACAAGTTTCATGTGATCTACCTCATTTGTCTAATAGCGTTCGGCAAGTGCAGCGTGGCCCTAGCGTTTTTTACGATAGCCGGCGATGGCTCCGACGACGGCTCCGGCCTTTGCGCCGTCACTTCCGGAAACGAGATACCCAACACCAGCCCCCACGACGGCGCCGCCAACCGTGTTCTTTGTTCGTTTTGACTGGGCCTCTGCTGGTAGTGGTAAGGCCAGGATTGCAGCCATCAGCAAGGCGAATGCGGTGGCCTGTGACTTTGTTGAAAACGGCATATCTCTGTCTCCTTGTCGGTTCAGTTGACTCGTTCGGCCGATGGAAAGGTCCAGGTTCCATCCAGAATTTCGGCGCGCGGCTGGTACAGGCGGACGGTGTAGTTCCAGTTTGGCGGGGTCGGGATACAGTTGTTCCGGCCATCGTCACATGCGCCGAAATTGATAGTGTATGACCCGTCCTCGTTGGGCTTGGCTGAAACGTTGTTGTAACTGTTGCGGCCAAGCTCGTTCGGCTCAAGATAGCCGTCGGCATTGTAAACTGTGATCGACCAAAACGCGTCGACCGGGACGTCGCTGACCGTAATCGCATGGGGTGTTTCGCCATCATTTGCATCGACACTGGCGATAACGGCCGATGCCGTGCTCGCCGGTTGCCCGGCCCAACCAGCGATGGCGCCGACCAGGTGATCGATCGGGTCGACCTCGTCCTTGCGGCCAAAGGCATTGGCAGCATCAAAGCCGACCGCGCTTGCCAAATCGTTCACCGCCTTGCGCGCTTCGACCAGGCTTTCCATATCCCAGTCCGGAGCCTCGAACGGGCCGTTGCCGCCGCCGCTGAGCACGATTCCATCCTGCGCCGCATGTGCCTTGTTCAGATCTTCTGCGTCAGCAGCATCAACAAATGTCCGGAATAGGATAAACGCAAAGCGTGTGCCGACATTTTCCTCGGTCAGGTCATAGGTGCCCGGCGTTGCCTCGACAAAGGCATAGTGATCCTGGCTGATAGCCAGCATCGACTGAAAGCGACCATCGCTTTCGGGCAAAGTGATCTGGACCGGCTGGGATAGGTCTAGGATCACCGCGGAATAAAGCGTGTCCTGATTTGCGCGGATGATCGGCTGCGGAGCATCCGCTGAAACCAGCGCACGTTCGTGCACGATTTCGCCCACGCCTACCCCATAGGCGGCAAGATTTGCCCGGATCATCGTGTCAGATTCCGCTCGCACAAGGTTGTGGATGCGCACCTGTTCAGACACGGCAACAGTGGGCGCGCAAAGCGCAAGGGCAAAAAGAAGACGTCGCATGAGAAATCCTTTCCGTTAATTCAAAAGGCGGGCCGGGGGGAAGCTCCACGTCCCATCCAGAACCTCGGGTCCGGGCTGATACATACGCACGGTATAATTCCAGCCCTCCATGATCGGCAGGCAGTTGACCCGCCCATCCATACACCCGCCCAGGTGAATGGTCATTGATCCATCACCATTGCGCGCACCTGTCACCGAATTGACGTTATAAGCGCCTTGTGCGTTGGGCTGGAAAAAGCCCCTGGCGTTATAAAGGCTGACAGACCAGAACGCCCCGACCGGCACCTCGGCGGGGACATCGATGCGATACTCAGCCACTGGCAGATTGGGCTCGACACCGACGTAATAGGCCTCATGTTCGGGCAGCCCGCCCCAACCGCCAGCGGTGCCGATCAGATGCCGGACCGCCTGAACCTGATCACGCGCGCCGAACATATGGGAACTGTCCGGCACATAGGGGCCAAGGGCTAAAATGCTTTTTAACAGCCCTTCAAAACTGGCTTCGTCATAATTAGGAAGGATGAACGGACGGGCCGATCCGGCCTCGACCAGCATCTGGTCCTGCAACGCGTTGACGGCGGCCACATCCGAAGGATCAGCGGCATCGACCAGCACGCGCATGAAGACGACGACATAGGGCGTGCCGAAAGTCTCGACATCCAGCGCATAGGTACCACCGCCGTGAAACACCTCTTCGATGTAGTGATCCTGATTGAGGACCATTGCGGTCATATAGCGGCCATCTGCATTTGGCAGCGTCAGGGTTGCGCCTTCGCTGATGTCGATAACAGCGGTGCTGTACAGCGTGTCGCGGTTCATTCGGATTGTTGGTTGATCATCCACCGGGGTCGGCTCGCGAAAGTGAAAGAACCTGTTCACGCCTCCGGCCAGAGACACATATTTGCCCAGCTCAAGATCAGTCGCGGCGCGGATGAAATTGTCGATGGTAATCGGGATCTCGCGGCTGTCACTTAAACTGTCGACGGTTGTATCCATTTCCTGCGCGTACGCCGCCTGAATCCAGATCGTGGCCAGCAACGTCAGCGACAGACTGATTGAGACGGGGGAAGACTTACTCACAAACATGTCCCTTATGAAATCAGAGGTTTCGTCGGTGATTACGGGTTCGGGGAACGGCGGTGTAACCCGTTGTCGCAGGGCAATTGTGCAGCGCCCTGATGGGTTGTGTCACCGGACAATTCCCGACAAACTAACCCAATGCGTCGAAACATGGTTACAATTCGCGAGTTGGCCCATGTCGTGGAACTGCTTGAAGATTTCGCAGGGGCAAGCACCGTCACTGACGCACTTCAAGCGGCCGGCCTGGACCGTTCTGTTTTATCTCTGAAAGCGGGTTTTGCACCCTACGCATCAGAGGGCATTCTGGTCGAAACGGTGGCCCGAGCGATGGGCGACAGGCTTCTTGGTGCCCGGATTGGCCGCAAATTCGATTACGCGCGTTATGGTGCGTATTCCAGTTTTGTGCTGAGTGCGCCTGACCTGGCTACCGCGCTGGCGCGTGGGGCACGTGCGTTCTTGCTGATACACCCAGGTTCAGAGATCGTATTCCGTCAGACCGAGACACATGTCGTGGTCGGGCGCAGCGCGGTCGGGCTGACGGTCATGGGTCACAGACACCTGGACGAAGGCTCGGTGTTTCTCCTCGTCACCGTTATTCGCCATTTTCTGGGCAAAGGCTGGCACCCGGACTGGATTGAACTGCCACATGAGGCGCGCGTCGATGTCCCGCAGATCGAAGAGATGATTGGGGCTCCAGTGCGTCTTCGGGACAGCCCGCCTGGTATTGCCATCCGACTGAGCGATTTGCAAACGCGCAACCGTTCGCCCCGCAGTCTGGATGCGAACATCGACCTTGATGATCTGGCGGCGTTGATGGGCGTTAATCCTGTGCAGACCATTGGGGATGCAGTGGAGCAGATATTACAGATCACTGTCGCAAACGCGGACATGTCCGAGGAAACCGTAGCAAGCCATCTTGCGATAGGGCCGCGAACCCTGCAGCGCGCGCTGCGTCAGGAAGGTACGTCCTTCAATGCCGTCCAATCCCGCTTTGCAAAAAGCAAGGCACAGCATCTGCTGACTCACACCGACAGGTCAATTGACCAGATCGCCAGTACGCTTGGTTATAAAGACCCCCGCAGCTTCCGACGCGCTTTCAACCGCTGGACAGGCGTTTCGCCCTCTCTCTACCGAACCCAGCGGCGCACAGGATCTGACCCAGTTCTGGCGGACTAGACCCATTGAGGTCGCGCCGGGCATCGAAACCGCACCCCTTTTGCGACTGATACCTATGGTCGCGCGTGGCAATAAACGTTTGCCAATGTCGTACTATTTGCAAAAGAAATGTGTGAAATCTTGTGCCGCGAATTCACAAAGCGGCGGGAACATCCGGAGCGTAAAGGGTCTGATGCATAGGTTTTGGTGGCTATTGATCTGTGTCGCCCTGACAGGGTGTGCGGCGAAAACCTACAATGAAATTGACATCATGCCTTCGCCAACGGTCTTTGCCAATGGCACGCTCGATCCGTTCGAGGATGTGACCGAGGGCAATTTTGAGGCGCGGACGCGTCTGTTTTACGCAACCGACCGCCAGCCTGCGGAACCGGACGACCCACAGAAAAGCTACAATAACGCACGGGGGCACGTGTTGCGGGCGGGTGTCGCGCAGATTGCGTCGGACCCGCCGCTTGAAAGCTGGGAAAACGCAAGGCGCATCACGCTCGCCGCGGCGCGGGATCGGGACTATAGGCTACGTGTGGCGGGCGTGACCGAGACCGGCATTCTGCCGTTCAGCGCAATCAAATACATGGATACGCCACCCAGCCGTGCCGAGGTCGAATCTGCCGGTCGCCGTTTTGCGTCACAAATCAATGCGCAATTGGCGCAATCGGCCAACAACGACATTTTCATTTACATCCACGGCTATAATGTGGACTTCGACTATTCCACCCTGGTCTCAAGCCAGTTGCAGCATTTCCTGGGCTATCAGGGCGCTTTCATCAGTTACAATTGGACAGCAACCCCAAGTACGCTGGCCTATTTCCGCGATCAGGAATCGGCGCTGGCCTCGCGACGCTATCTGCGCGAGCTGATTGCCTTTCTTTCGACTCATACCGATGCCCGTCGCATTCACCTGATCGGCTACAGCGCCGGGACTAGGCTGGCCTTTGATGCCGCTTATCAAATCGCGTTGGGAGCCGAGGAAAATGCGCGGTTGGGCAAACTCATCCTGATCGGCAGCGACCTGGACCGCGCTTATTTCCTTCATGCTATCGAGGACGGTCTTCTCGATGCGGTTACGGACCTGACGATCTATCAGTCGCAAACGGATTCCGCGCTGGCGATGTCTAGGTTTGTCTTTGGCCGCAAGCGCGTCGGAGAGACCTCGCCGCCCGGCGAAGCAGTGCCTGCGGTGCAAGCGGAACTGGCCCGGACCCCAAGGCTGCATGTCATCGACGTGACGGATGCCGAAGAGGCGGGCACCGGCAACGGGCATTGGTATTTCAGATCTTCGCCATGGGCCAGCAGCGATCTTTTCCTGTCATTGTTGACCGACAAAGACCCAGCCGCGCGCGGCCTGGTGCGCGCATCCGGAGAGATCATCTGGCGATTTCCAGAAGACTATCCGCAAGGGATCAAGGAACTGGGGCGCTTTTACTGAAGGAAAGGAACCGTCAGGTTTTCCCGGCTACATAGCGCTTTAGACCGTCTGATCTTGACCCGCGTAGTCGGAATTCCTGAGTGTTGGCCGCCGCAGTATAGCGTTTTCTCCCGCCCTGAAGCACGGCAGTTTCAGCGGATACAGGGTTAACCTCGGGACAGCGTAATCAAAAGGATTCCCAATGCGATCAGGCTTGCCCAGCCGATACGGTGCAGAAAACGGGATTCCTTCAAGATGATCGCCGCGAGGGTCACTGAAACCGGGATCGATGCTTGCCGTACCGCGCTGACTGTGGCGGCTTCGGCCCCAAGCTGGAATGCGGTCAGGATGAACAAGTAAGACAGATAGGACGCAATCCCGGCAAAAGCGATCCGCACCGGTGCCTGTGCCCAGCCACGCACGACCCCCAGAAACGGGGCTGACAAGTGGCGATCTTCCCACGCCCTGATGCCAGCAAGCAGCGGTGTCACCAGAATATAGGTGAAAAACAGGAAAGGTGCCGGATTGGTCAGCTTCATCGCTTGGGCATCGCTTAGCGAATAAGCGGCCGATCCCAGCATCGCCATACTTGCCAGCGCGAATGCTTTGTGATCATGCAGCAGCCCGCCAGGCGACTTCTGAATCATCAGGCTGCCTAGCAGGACCAATGCGATCCCCAGCAGGGTGAACCACGAGTAATGCTGATCAAGGGCCAGCCAGCTGAAGGCGACAATAGCAATCGGCGACGAACGGATAATCGGATAATAAACCGACAGGTTCCCACGTCTCAGGGCCGACAACGTGCCGTAGTAATAGAAGGTTAGTCCAAGGGCCGAAATCGCGACAAAGGGCCAGACCTCATAAGGTAAGCTCAGATCATGTCCCATGACCAGCGTATGAACCGCAGCCATGATCACCCAGGTCAGAGACACTCCGACATAGCACGACACCGGATGCGCAACCCCTTTCAGCGTAAGGTCGCGCAATGGGTGGGTTGCCGCCGAAACCAGAACCAATGCGATCCAATAGGCTTCCATACCTCAGGTCTGATGCAATGGGTTGCGTTGCAGGAAAGTGTTGAAATGCACCGTCAGCTGATCCTCGGCGATCTGTACGACACCGTAGGCCGGAGGTTCGTCGCAGAACTCGCCATCTACACTAGCCGCATTCAACGGAATCTGATGGTTGAGACTGGGCAGGCTGGTAAATGGAATGCCACGCCAGTTCACATAGGTCATGCGGTGCACATGGCCGTAAAACACATGCCGAATGTTGCGCCCGTGTTTGAGTGCGTCAGCAAAGGCGTCCGCTTCGACCAGCCTGATCTCGTCCACAAGGGGAATGCCAAGGTCAAAGGGCGGGTGGTGCAGGAACACATAGGTTGGCTTGTCCTCGGCTTGGGTCAGTTGCTGCCTGAGCCAGTCCAGCCGAGCAGGGCAAAGCTGCCCTTCATGCACATCGCGCCCGTCTTTGGTTGAATCGAGAAACAAGAAAACACCCTCATCCGTTTCGAACCGGTGCTGGACAAACCCGTTGGCATCCTTTGGATGATCCGGGAAGACCGATTGGAAAACAGCTCGGTCGTCGTGATTTCCTATCAGCAGAAAAGAGCGGAGCGGAAAGGCGACCATTCTCGCCTTGAGCGCCCGATAGGCCTCTTCCTCGGCAAATTCAGCCAAATCGCCAGAGATGACACAGAACGCCGCATCGGAATGCCACCGAGTGATATCGTCCAAACAGGCGTCCAGCCGCTGAGACGGAAAGCCGCCATTTAGCGGACCGGAGTCGCGGACGAAGTGAATGTCAGTGATGTGAATGAACTTCATCCGCTATTTTCCCCGATTATTGTAAGAAACAAGGTATCGACGAAGCTTGCCGATCGCACGGATATAGTAAGAAATTCCTTGGGATCACTCGCACATACGCGACAAGTTTGGTAGTCGAATTTGAGTGCCGCCATCACCTAACGCTCAAATCTTCCGGGAAAGAGTCCGCATAAAAACCTTCGAACAAGGTTGACAGAGCGGCGGCGTGAAAATCCCTGCATATCGGTTAGGTAGTTCACCCACATCCCCTCCAGCAAGGCCAGCGTTCCGCTGGTTGCGTCATCTACCAGGTTCGGGTCGCCCCTGTTTTCCGAGGCTATCTCTGTGAACGCGGACCGCAAGGTTTCGACAAGTTTGTCATCCTGAGTGCTGCTGTAACGGGCGATACCTGGATGAGAGCTTGCGATACCCCGAAACGCATGCCAGATTTTAGTACTGCGGGGATTGAGCAGTGCTTCTGACAGGTCGGCCTCAATCACTGCCATAACACGGTCTTCGGGTCTTGCGCTCGCGCCCAGATCTGTCCGTCTGTCCATCTCGGCATAATACTCGGTGCTGAAATGCTGGGCGGCTGCGGTCAGTAAATTGTCCTTACCCCCGAAATGCAAATGGATCATTCCGCGTGACAGACCGGAGCGCTCGCAGATTCGGCTGACCGAGGTATCGGTAACCCCAATATCGGCAATCGTGTCCAGAGTCGCGTCGATCAGTAGCTGTTTATTGGCTTCCGGATCCCGCTTTGAACCGCGTTTTTGTTCCTTGACACTTTGCGCTTTATTCAATGTTACCAACCGTTTGTGAATGTCTCATAGAGGTAGCTCACAGGAATATTGACACGAAAGGCCATTCTGGCGCAACATTTAATGGACGATCGTCCATTAGTGACTCGTGAATTGCGGGAAGGGAGGTTGGGTGATCTTTCGCAGCGAAGCGTCCCGGGGATATACCCTCAGCGCGCCAGCCACGGCTTACGTGGGCTTTCTGGTCGCGGCGCCATTGGTGATCCTGATTGCCTATTCATTCTGGACCCAAACCTATGTGACGCTCGACAAGACACCGACACTGAAGAATTACAGCGATGCGTTTGCGGATCCGCTGGTCCGGCACCTGATGCTCAGATCAATCTGGATTGCCGGAGCGGTGACCATAGTCACCGTCGCGCTGGCCTATCCCATCGCGTATTTTATCGCGATGAAGGCCCAGAAAAAGACCATCTGGCTTCTGCTCATCACCATTCCGTTTTGGTCCAGCTATCTGCTGCGCGTATTTGCCTGGAAGCTCATTCTGGGGTTCAACGGCGTGATGAACTCTGCGCTTCTGGCGCTGGGTTTGATCAGCGAACCTCTCGACTTCCTGCTCTACAACGAATTCGCAGTCGTGCTGACACTCGCTCATGCCTGGGCACCATTTGCGATCCTGCCGATCTATGTCTCATTGCAAAAGATCGATCCCAGTCTGCTTGAGGCTGCAACAGATCTTGGAAACAGCCCCATTCAACGTTTTATGCGGGTGACGCTGCCGCTGACGATCCCAGGTATCATTGCTGCTTGCCTGATCATCTTCATCCCTACAGTCGGTGATTATGTGACCCCGGCTCTGGTTGGTGGTTCAGATGGGAAGATGATCGCCAATCTTATTCAGGTGCAGTTCGGGGCCGCCAACAACTGGCCACTTGGGGCTACGCTATCGTTAATCGCAATGCTGTCGGTGGGCTTTGTGGCCATCGTGTTTGTCATGTCCGCCACACGGCTGGGGAGGCGGATCAGATGAGACGTCCTACGACCCTGACAGCCTATGCGTTCCTGTATCTGCTGTTTCTGTACCTGCCGGTTTTGTTCCTGCCTTTGTTCTCTTTCAACAGCGGCACAATCGTTGCGTTCCCGATTAAGGGCTGGACACTGGACTGGTATCGGAAGCTGGGCGAGCAGGACACGTTGATCCAGGCGCTTTGGAATTCGCTTGCTGTCGGCACTGTTGTTGCCCTTCTGTCGACTGCCATGGGATTGTTCGCCGCCCGTGCCTTCGTTCGGTACCGTTTTCGGGGTCAACGCGCGGCAGAAGGTCTGGTGATGCTGCCTTTGGTGATCCCGGGCATAATAGTCGCCTCTTCAATGCTGGTCCTGTTTCTGTTCCTCGGTCTCAAGCCGTCTTTGCTGACCGTCATTCTGGGCCATACGTTTCTCGCGCTGCCGTTCTCTGTCTCGATCCTGAAGTCCGCCTTTGATGACTTCGACGCATCCCTGGAGGAAGCATCTTACGATCTGGGCGTCGGTGTGTTCGAAACCTTCCGCCGCGTGACGCTGCCGGTCGTCGCCCCCGGTATCGTAGCCAGTGTTTTGGTCACATTCACCGTCAGTTTCGATGAGTTCGTCCTTGCCTTTTTCCTGTCCGGCAATCAGCCAACCCTGCCGGTTTACATCTGGAGCCAGATCCGCTTCCCCGCCAAGCTTCCAAACGTTTTGGCACTGGGATCGATCCTGTTGCTAACCTCGGTCCTTCTTCTGGTTCTGGCCGAATACTTCCGCCGCCGTTCATCCGCATCAGAGGTCCGATGACAAACAGAAACATCATAGAGCTCAGGGACGTCGAAAAGCGCTACGGCACATTTGTGGCCGCGAGCGGAATAAACCTTGACCTCAAAGAGGGTGAGTTCTTTTCGCTCCTCGGTCCTTCAGGGTGTGGCAAGACCACGGTTTTACGCATGATCGCGGGCTTTCAGGAACCCACCAGGGGGAAGGTGCTGATTGACGGTCAGGATATGGAAGGAGTGCCGGCCAACAACCGACCGACGAACATGGTCTTCCAAAGCTACGCAATCTTCCCACACCTCAATGTCGGGAACAACGTAGCCTACGGGTTGCGGGGCAAAGCGCCCAAGGCCGAGATCGACCAGCGCGTCGCCGAAGCTTTGGAAATGGTCGAACTGGGTGGTCTTCAGGATCGCGGCGCAAGCGAGTTGTCGGGCGGGCAGCGTCAAAGGGTGGCGCTTGCCCGCGCGCTGATCATGCGGCCAAAGGTGTTGCTTTTGGATGAACCCTTGTCAGCGCTTGACAAGAAGCTGCGTGAACAGATGCAGTTTGAAATGCGCAATCTGCAACAGTCGCTTGGCATTACCTTTGTGATGGTCACGCATGACCAGTACGAGGCTATGACCATGTCCGACCGTATCGGCGTGATGTTCAACGGACAACTCAAACAAGTTGACACGCCAACGACGCTTTATGCCCGTCCCTGTGATCAACAAGTGGCCAGCTTCATCGGTGAGATGAACATATTGCCGGCCCGGTTACTGAGCGAAAGCGGTGACATGTTGTCAATCGATGCGGCTGCCTTCGGGCGGATGGAAATCGAGAGAAACCCCAATGTGGCGACCAGCGCCAGAAACATGAACATCGGTATTCGACCGGAACAGTTGGAGATTGCTGAGGACCGTCCTGAAGACTACCCATCAACGGTTCAGGGCACTGTCAGCAACGTCGCCTTCTACGGTGAGAATATTCACTACCACATTCAGGTGGCTGGGGCCGAGAAACCAATCTCGGTCTCGGTTCCGAACTATTTCCACACGGTCGACTTTAAACGCGGCGATGTCGTTTGGCTGGGGCTTCAGGCGGCTAGCGTGATCGATCTTGGTACGATCTCGGAATAAAACAGAGGGAGGATAGAATGAAACTTCAGGGAATTGCGGCCTTCGCGTGTGCGACGGCAATAACGACAGGCAGTGCCAGTGCAGGTGGCGCCGATCTGACGGTTTTTGACTGGTCGGGATATGAAGATCCCGGATTCTTTGCCAGCTACATGGAAAAATACGGGGATGAAGCGCCAAGCTATTCCTATTTCGGAAGCCAGGAAGAAGCCTTTACCAAGCTGAGTTCCGGTTTTACCGCTGATCTGGCACATCCTTGTTCTGACGCGGTCAGAAAATGGGTCGCAGCTGATCTGATTCAGCCTTTGGATGAAAGCAAGCTGACCAATTGGGCGGATGTGCTGCCCGAGATCAAAGAGGTCGACGCCATCGTTCTGGACGGCCAGCTTTACATGCTGCCGTTCGAATGGGGGAACACAGGTCTTATCTATCGCACCGACAAGATATCAGGGGATGACATCTCACTGCAATTGATGGCGGACCCGGCCTATGCAGGCAAAATCGCCATCCCGGATGCTGCATCGTCTGCTTATGCCTTGGCCGCGCTGGCCACCGGAAACGCGGATGACTACACCAACCTGAGCGATGAGCAATTCAAGGAAGCATCGGATTTCCTGCGCTCGATCCACCCGAATATGCGTTTTTATTGGTCCGATGCGGGTCAGTTTGACCAGGCCATGACCAGTGGCGAGATCGAAATGGGGTGGGCCTGGAACCAGTCCGAACTGAACCTGATCTGGAACGAAGTGCCCGCGGCCATGATGCGCAACGTGGACAAGGGCATCGCGACCTGGGCGTGTGGCTATGTGCATCTGAAATCGTCCACGACACCGGTCGATCAGGTCTATGACCTTTTGAACGCGCTTACGGACCCTGCCAGTGGTCAGTACATCATCGACAACTGGGGCTACCCGCATTCCAACGCAAAAGCGTTCGAAATCGCCGATCAGGGCAGTATAGAAGCCTATGGTTTTTCCGATCCCAAAAGCTTCTTCGAAGGCAGTTTGTTCTTTGATGCTGTGAACCCCGAGCTTGAGGCGAAGATGCTGGCCGAATTCGAGCGGATCAAAGCCGGCTTCTAACATAACCCACTATCCGGAGCCTTTAGGCTCCGGAACTCAACTACAGGAAAACGCGTGATTATGTCGAACGCGAACCCATATGCTCTGCTTTTCGAACCGGTCCAGATCGGGCCCGTCACAGCCAGAAACCGCTTTTATCAGGTGCCGCATTGCACCGGGATGGGGCATCTCAGGCCGCGGGCGGACGCTGCCGTTCGGGGAATGAAAGCAGAAGGTGGCTGGGCCGTGGTGTCCAATCAGGAGACCGAGATTCACCCGACCTCGGACTTGTCCCCGTTCCCCGAAGGGCGATTGTGGGACGCACGCGATGTGCCTGCGCTGCGGCTGATGACAGATGCAGTGCATTCACATGGCGCGTTGGCGGCCATACAGCTGGTTCATAACGGCAACCACGCGCAAAACCTGCTGACCCGCGCTCCGGTTCTTGCACCGTCCGAGATGTCTGTGGATACGACGCAACCAAAGCACGCGCAGGCCATGGACAAGGCCGATATCCGGGAACTCCGCCGCTGGCACCGCGACGCGGCCCTGCGCGCGAAAGAGGCCGGCTTTGACATCGTTTATGTCTATGCCGGGCACAACATGACATTGGCGCAACATTTCATGCTAGCCCATATGAACCAGCGCAGCGATGAATATGGGGGGTCGCTTGAAAACCGTGTGCGGCTGACCCGTGAGTTGCTGGAAGACACCCACGATGCCATAGGCGACAGCTGTGCCGTTGCGTTCCGCTTTGCCATTGACGAGATGATGGGCGCCGACGGTATGCAGGCAGCAGAAGAAGGCCGCGCGGTTGTTGAGCTATTGGCCGATCTTCCCGACCTGTGGGACGTGAATGTCGCGGATTGGTCCAATGACAGCGCAACGACCCGTTTCCAGCCCGAAGATGGCTATCAGAACGCGTTTCTGTCCCACGTCAAACAGATCACCCGAAAACCTGTTGTTGGCGTGGGCCGACTGACGTCCCCGGACATGATGCTGTCGATGGTCAAAAAGGGAATTGTCGACCTCATCGGTGCCGCGCGGCCATCCATTGCGGACCCTTTCATTCCAAAAAAGATCGAGGAAGGCAGGATCGACGAAATCCGCGAATGCATCGGCTGCAATATCTGCGTGTCGTCGGACAATCTGGGTATTCCGATCCGTTGCACACAAAACCCGACCATGGGCGAGGAATGGCGCCGTGGCTGGCACCCCGAGATCATCGCGCCGAAAAAAAGCGAGGCCGAAGTGCTGGTCATCGGCGGCGGACCTGCGGGGTTGGAATGCACGATGCAATTGGCACGGCGCGGGTATCAGGTGACTCTGGCCGAGGCCTCGGCCGAATTTGGTGGACGGGTAGGTATGGAAAGCAGACTTCCCGGCCTCGCCGCCTGGTCGCGCGTGGTTGACTATCGCCTGAACGATCTGAAACAGCGGGCCAACGTTCAGTTATTCACTGACAGCAAGCTCGAAGCCGGACAAGTCGCCGAGCTTGGCATCGAGCATGTCTTTGTTGCAACCGGCAGCCATTGGCGTGCCGATGGAGTGGGTCGCAATACGCAACGCCGCCTGCCTAGGGTCACGCCGGATGCCAAGGTGTTGACGCCTGATGACATCATGAAAGGCGTTCTGCCCCCGGACGGTCCGGTGATGATCTATGATGATGATCATATCTATCTGGCGGGAGTGATTGCCGATAAACTTGCGACAGCCGGATATCAGGTCATTTTTGCCACGCCAGAGAGTTTGGTTTCAGCCTACGCCGTTCATACTTTGGAACAGTCCCGCATTCAGGCCCGAATGATCGAACTGGGGGTGGATATCCGCTGCAATCAGGTGCTTGCGGCGGTTCAGGGCGGCGCGGTGCGGATCGGCTGTGTATTTTCTGGTCGCGAAACTGAAATCCCGTGCGCCTCAACTGTTCTGGTGACCGAGCGCGAGCGTGAAACCGCCCTTTTCGACAGCCTGAAGGGCGCCGGTTTGAAAACCCTTGACCTCATTGGTGATGCCGCGTCGCCGGGATTGATCGCAGACGCGGTTTTTGCCGGCCATCGCGCCGCCCGCGATTTCGAGCGCCCAAAGGCCGATGCAGACAAAGACTGGTTTCGCCGTGAGATTATTAATTTGGCAGAGGATGCGACATGAACAGCACCAATGAAACAACCCGTTCACGTCGTCGCGGGGGCGGCGGGCGGGCAGCGCGTCTGAAGGTACAACAGACGACCACGGGTAACGAAGCCGTACGTGGGGGTCTGAGCGGCGGACGCTATAAACCTCTGACTCAAATCGATATGGAGAACATCCATCATGCAGCCCTGACCGTTCTGGAACAAACCGGCATTACCGATCATTTCCCCGAGTTGCTTGAGCTGGTGCTTCCCAAAGGTGCAGTGCTGAGTGACCTCAACCGGCTGTGCTTTCCACGCGCCTTGATGGAAGACATCCTGGCAGGCGCCGCCAAGGAGTTTTACGTCTATGCCCGAGGGGAACGCGAAGGCAAGGACGACATGCATTGCACGGCAGAAAGCGTCTATTTCGCCAATTCCGGTACCGCGGTGACAACATTCGATTCCAAAACCAAAACCTATCGTCCGTCGGTTCTGCGTGATGTTTATGATTTCACCCGCCTGGTCGACCGTTTGGAAAACATCCACATGCTGGGCGACACAGTTCTGGCGACGGATGTGACCGATGATTTCACCCATGACATGAACACCATTTATGCCATGCTTGCAGGTAGCCAAAAACCCGCTTGCCTGACGTTCCGCGACCGTAGCCACATCCCACATGCCATCCGCATGTTTGACCTGGCTCAGGGCGGCGAGGGGGCTTTCCTGAAAAAGCCAAGCGTCATATTTGGCGGCTGCCCCATTGTTTCCCCTCTGCGGATCGGCAAGGAAAACATGGAAATCCTGATCGATACTGCAAAGCTGGGCCTGACTGTCGATCTGGCCGTGCCGCCTCAAGCCGGGGCCACGGCTCCGGCGACGCTTGCGGGAACGCTGGTTCAGACCGTGGCCGAAACACTTGCCTGTGTCGCCATCGTCAACCTGATCACGCCGGGTTGCCCCATCTGCTTTGCGGCCTGGCCCTTCATTACGGACCTGCGCAGCGGGTCTTTTACTGGCGGCAGCGGCGAACAGGCGCTGATCGGTGCCGCAGCAATTCAGATGGGCAACTTCTACGGCCTTCCTACTTCGGTGGGTGCAGGTATGACCGATGCAAAAATACCTGATGCGCAATACGGGCTGGAAAAGGCGCTGACCTTTACCCTTGCAGCGCATGCCGGTGCCAATCGCCTGTGCGAGTTTGGTGGCATGATCGGTAGTCTTATGGGGTGCAGCTTTGAAAGCATGGTCATCGATGACGAAGCGGGCGGCATGATTCTGCGATCGTTGCGCGGGATAGAGGTTACCGATGAAACCATGGCGGTGGATGTGATCCACCAATGTGCCTTAGATCCGGGTCATTTCCTCGGCAATCCTCACACGCTTAGCTATATGAACAGCGAATTCGTCTACCCTCAGCTGATGGACCGTGAGCGCACGGATACTTGGGAGAATGAGGGGAAAACTGATCTGTTGGACCGCGCCCGCGACAAGGCGAATTCCATCCTCGACAGCCATTTCCCGAACTATTTTGGCGCCTTGGACGCTCGGGTGCGCGAAGAATTCCCCATTATACTTAGCGCAGAAAGTATGGCCCGCCATGGATAACTCAAACGCCAAGCAATGGGACAATGATCACTTCCTGCATCCGTGGGAAGGGATGGAGGCTTTGGGTGAAAACGACCGCACGTTTATCGAAGGAGCCAGCGGCATTCATCTGATAAACGAAAAGGGCGCACGCCTGATCGACGGACCGGGGGGTATGTGGTGTACTCAGATCGGGTATGGGCGCGCGGAAATGGCCGAAGCAATGGCCGAGCAAGCCCGGAACCTTGCCTATTTCTCGCCCTTCAACAACACCAACTCTACTGCGGCACATTTTGCCCGCGAAATCGCCAAACGCGCGCCGGGCGACCTGAATAATGTCTTCTTTACAACCGGCGGTTCGACTGCGGTTGATACAGCCATCCGGTTTGTTCATTTCCGCAACAACCTTACGGGTCGGCCGGAGAAAAAGAAAATCATTTCAAGGCAAAAAGCCTATCACGGAAGCACATATCTGGCAGCCAGCGTCAGTGGGAAGGAACGTGACAGGCTCTGGCTCGACAAGGCTGACGACCTGGCGCATTTCCTGCCGAACGTGAACCCGCTTTACCGCACGCCCGGTCAAAGCGATGAAGGTTTTCTGAACGAGAAAGTTGCTGATCTCGAAAACGCCTTTGTGGCACTTGGCCCGGAAAACGTTGCCGCTTTTATCGCTGAGCCGGTTTTGGCCTCGGGCGGCGTCATTGTGCCACCAATTGGGTATCACGCACGCTGCCTGAACATCTGCAGGAAGTATGATGTTCTGTATATTTCCGACGAGGTCGTTACGGCTTTCGGGCGATTGGGTCATTGGTTCGCCTCCGAGGCTGTCTTTAGCATTCAACCTGACATAATTACCTGCGCCAAGGGGATGACATCCGGGTATGCGCCGATGGGGGCCGCGATTATCTCAGACCGGTTGATTGCGGATGTTGCGGGAAAAGATGCCACCTTTTCGAATGGATATACCTATTCGGGCCATCCGGTCAGCGCGGCAGCCGGGTTGAAAAACATCGAGATTATCGAGCGGGAAAAGATACTCGAACACGTTCGAGAAGTCGGTCCGGTTTTTCAGGATCAACTTCAGCAGTTACGTCAGATTGACATCGTGGCTGATGCGCGTGGGATGGGATTGATGGGGTGTGTTCAGTGCTCAGTCGATGGCGATCCCCAAAGCGAGCTGGGGCGCGACTATGAGATTGGCAGCCGTATCGATATGGAATGCCAAAAACGCGGTCTGCTTGTACGGCCCGTGATCAACATGTGTGTTCTTTCACCGCCCCTCATCATTTCAAAAAGCGAAATCGAACATATGTTTGCTATTCTGCGAGAAGGGCTAGAAGCGACATCCGAATGGCTTGGCAAGATTAGTGACAGGTGAATGGTGCGGGCAATCTGGCGCTAGATTTTGCAGAACTGGATGGACAGACATTTTGTACTCACCCACTACCAGTGTAAATGGTGGTGGGTGAGATTATCTAAGCAGCAAGCCGGTTAGATCAAAGTTTAATGCGGAAGGCTGCGAAACCGTCTGCGCCTTCCCCTGCGTCCTCGATTGTCACACCTTTGACATCGCCCATATAGTCGCGGGCTTTTGGACCGGTCTCGAACAACACAGTGGTGTCCGCCAGCGGCGAAAACGACCAGTTGGCATCCGCTTTGGGATCGATTGTGCCCTGTTCGACAATGTAGCGCACAATGACGTCGCGGTTGGTGTCCGGTGCTTCGAACACGATCGTGTCGCCCAATGCGCCCGGGAACGCGCCGCCGCCTGATGCGCGGTAATTGTTGGTGGCAATGATGAATTCCATGTCATCCGTGACAGGGGCCCCATTGAAGGCAAGGTTCACGATCCGGGCCGCATCGGGATTCACCTCTTCACCCTTTGGTCCAAAGCGCGACGGCTGTGACAGGTCAATCTGATAGGTCACGCCGTCCATCACGTCGAAATTGTACGACGGGAACTCGGGGTTCAGAAGGATCGCATCCTTGGATCCGGCCTCGACCTGATTGAACATTCCGGCCGAGCGTTCCAGCCAGCCACGCACCTGCGCTCCGTTCACTCGAACAGCGCGGACCGTGTTTGGATAGAGGTACAGATCGGCCACGTTCTTGATGGCAACGTCCCCGACCGGGACATCGGTGTAATACTCCGGACCGCCTCGGCCGCCAGCCTTGAACGGTGCTGCCGCAGACAGGATCGGCAGCCCTTCATGCTCGGTGCCTTTCAGCATGTCTTCGACATACCATTTCTGCGCGATCGAGACGATCTGCACAGACGGATCATCCGCGACCAATGCGAAATAGCTGTGCAGCGGAGCCGAGGTCTTGCCGACCGCGCGCCGAACATAGGCGAGCGTTTCGTCATGAGCTTTCGCAACCGAATCCAGAACCTTCTGATCATCTTCGACCAGAGCGGTGATCGAGCGGTCTTCGTTGCGTTTGGAAATCGGTCGCGCCTCGGAGGTTGTGGTAACGACGCGCCATTCATTGCCGTCCCGTTCCAAAAGCAGGTCCAGCAGGCCAAGATGCGACCCCCAGAAACCGCCCATGACGGCAGGTTTGCCCATCAGCGTGCCTTTTTCCACATCGATCCCTGGGCGGTCAGCAAATGTCGGTGACGGGAAAACCAGGTGATTGTGGCCGGTGACCAGCGCGTCGATCCCGTCGACACCTGCCAGAACCACCGATGCGTTTTCCATGCCGTCTTCATGATCGGCACCCCCGATCCCCGAATGCGACAGGGCGATGATCAGGTCACATCCCTGTTCCTTCATCTCGGGCACATAGGCCTGAGCCGTCTCGACGATATCGCGGGCTTGAACATTACCCTCCAGGTGCCTGCGGTCCCAATTCACGATTTGTGGCGGTGTAAAGCCGATGACACCGATCCTGATTAGATGTTTGGTGCCGTCGCCCATCTCGATGTCTCGGTCGAGAATGGCATAGGCCTGAACAAGGGTCTTGTCGTCACGCGGGTTTGCACCTTTTTCCTTGGCGACGTTGGCCAGAACAACAGGGAACTCGGCACCGGCCAAAGCCTTGTTCAGGAATTCCAGACCGTAGTTGAACTCGTGATTGCCCAGCGTCGCGGCATCATACCCGACCGTATTGAAGGCCGTGATGATGGGATGACTGTCGCCGTCCTTCATGCCGCGCTCATAAGCGATGTAGTCACCCATCGGGTTGCCTTGCAGGAAATCGCCGTTATCCACCAAAAGCGAGTTTTTCGCCTCGGACCGGATTTCGTTGATGATCGACGCTGTGCGGGACAGGCCCACCGTGTCACGGGGTTTGTCCGAATAGTAATCGTAAGGGAACACATGGACATGGATGTCGGTGGTTTCCATGATGCGCAGATGTGCCTGATTATTAGCCGCCGCCACCGAAAACGGGTGCAGGGTAATTGCCGCTGCACCAGCGGTTGTCGTGGCAAGGAAGCGGCGTCGCGAAATTGTAGAACGGCTGGAGAAAGACATGGGTCACCTTTCAGGTTTGTTGGTCAACGCGTCTTTTTGCCTGTAATTCACAACAACCATATGAAACGGGGTTCCGGCGCTTTAGACGCGTCATATGTAGGCGCAATGCTAGGAACAATAGCCCAACTTCCTGTACTTGATAAGACATGGCGGAAGGGGAGCCGGGGCTAGCGATTGCTGGATCCAGCCAGCACCGGGAAGGTCCGGACCGATGAACGGTAACTCAGAGTTAAAAAACATCGAAAAGCAGGCCTTGGGCAACACCCTATTGTTGGCACAACACCACATCTCGCTCCTCGTCTCGGAGGCTTTCCGGTGCGATCTTGGCCTATTCCTCGGAGGAGTGAGGTACCTCCAGTTTCCGAGCCACCTACCTTGGTCAATTTGTGTTGTCAGATTTCGACGTCAGCGGGCGACAGCACGCCGAGATTACAGCTGCAAAAACTCACGGCGCATAACTGGCGGGGCACTCCAGAAAGGGTAGGGGGCGTCTGCACCCCTTCCAATAACAGCGACGTAGATGCCGCACAAAATGCGGTCCGCGTCAAACTGAAATTTGAAGGGATTTCATAACTTTTCCATGCCCGCCGGCCATAAGGCCGGTGATCGCGCCGTCACAAACTTCGAGTTCAACCTGAATCAAACTAGGCGAGGGGGTGTCCATGAACATGCCCTGTTCAATCAGAAATCCGTGCTGACGGCGGTGGCCCAGGTCGTGCAGGACACAGGCCAGCGGCCCTGCGGCCATTCCCGTCGCGGCCTCTTCATCGATTGCGTAACGGGGGGCAAACATGCGTGCGGTAGCGTCGCGTCCGTCCAAGCATTGGGCCGTTGTGAACACGTAATATCCGATCAGGTCCAGACGGTCGCTGATCGTTTTGATCTGCTCGAAATCGGGTTTGATCGAAGCCAGGGTTTCCCTGTCGGCAACTCCGATCACGACAAAACTGTTGCCGGTATTTACCAGGACGGGCGGCATTTCTTGATCCAGATTGCTCGGGGACAACCCCAGAGAACCCAAAACGTCCTGCAAACTGACACCCTGAGAGGTCCAATCTTCAGGCGTTTCATATCTAGGGGCCAATTGTTCCATAAACGCGGCACCATCCTTGTTCATGATCCGGCGGGGGCCGTCTACAGTTTCTTTTGAGGTTTCGGGATCAGGAATACGCCCAAGTGCATCCAGATGGGAAAAAGCGGCAATGGTCGCATGACCGCAATGCGCGATCCTGCGGTTCGGGGTGAAGAAGTCCAGTTTGAAACCCTCGGTCGCAGATTGCGAGACAAAGGCGGTTTCGGAAAGGCCAATCTGTGACGCGATCTTCAGCATCTGCGCTTCTGTTAACCCGTCGGCGTCCAGGACAACCCCGGCAGGGTTGCCGCCTACTCCGTTGTCCACAAAACCGTGCACGATCTGAACAGTCACGTTATGGTCGATGGCTTGGCTTGTATTCATGGCGTTTCTCCCATTTCTTGCGGGCGCTTTTGCTTTGTTAAAGTGTCTTCGCCTGAGACGTAGTGTGTTTCAACAGTCAGCAGAATAATGGTATGTTTGAATTTGTTATTTACAATTTTGGAATAATGCATGGACAAGTTTCGCGCGCTTCTGGTCTTTTCGAAAGTGGCCGACCTGGGTGGTTTTGCTGCTGCTTCGCGCAACCTGAACATGTCGCCGCCGGCTGTGACGCGCACTATCTTGTTGCTGGAGCGGGATCTTGGCATCCGGTTGTTCGTAAGAACGACACGATCTGTCATGCTGACCGAAAGCGGGCGCAGATTTCTGGAAGATGCCAAGCGCATTCTCGTTGATCTGGAACAGGCAGAAAACGCTGCGGTCGGGACCTATGCGGAACCTAAAGGATTGCTCAACCTCACTTCGTCTGTGTTGTTTGGCAGATTGTTCATCACACCAATTCTTGCTGATTTTCTGGAGCGCTATCCAAAAATCGAGGCGCGAACACTTTATGTAGAACGGGTCGTGAATTTAATCGACGAAGGTGTGGATGTTGGTGTCAGGATTGGTCCGCTCGCGGATTCCAGCCTTATGGCAGTGCGTTGTGGTTCAGTCAGACAGGTCGTTTTTGCAGCACCCGAATACCTTGAACGGGCAGGTGAACCCGAAAGACCGGAAGATCTGAACGGTCATGTACTGATCAATTCTCAGCCCCTGTCACCGTCGGGCCAATGGCAGTTTGATCAACTGGGCAAACCGAAACTTGTGCGTGTTCATCCACGGGTCAGCATGAATACGAACGATGCCGTGATCGAGATGGCGCTTCGCGGTCAGGGTCTGGCCCGGCTTTTGTCTTATCAAATCGCACCGTATCTGGCGGGCGGACGACTCAGGGCTGTATTATCTGATTTCGAACCGGCTCCTGCGCCGGTTCACATCGTGCACCACGAAGGGCGGATGGTGTCCGCAAAAGTTCGCGCGTTTGTCGAATTTGCCGCAAGTCGCCTGAAGCGTGAGGCAGCATTGGAATACTGAAGCATCGCATCTCGACCCACCACTCTTACCGTTTTTCGAGGAAATTGCTGTGTCGGCAGGCGAATGAAAGTGTCATCTTTTTTCTTGAGACGTTTGTGTAATTATAGGAATGTCTTCGAAAAATTTGATCGTAGAACAAGGGAGTTGACGTCAAATGGCTGGAAAGTTCGAACTATACAAAGATAAGGCCGGTGAATTTCGGTTTCGCCTGAAAGCGGGGAATGGTGAAACCATTCTGGCCAGTGAAGGATATGTTCAGAGGGCAAGTGCCACGAACGGGATCGAGTCTGTTAAGAAAAACGCGCCGGATGACAGTCGGTATGAACGCAAGGAAACCAAGTCCGGCGGCCATATGTTCAACTTGAAGGCAAGCAATGGTCAGGTCATCGGCACCAGTGAAAGCTATACCAGCGCTTCAGGGCGGGATAACGGGATCGATTCCGTCAAACGGAATGCACCAGACGCACGTGTCGACGATCTGACCTGACTTGACGCGGCTGCTCTGCGTAGTTTCTGAATGTGCGGGCTGCGGCGGCGAAGTGCGATAGTGCAGCTCGCCGCCCAAAAGCCAAGACGCCTGTTGGCCGGCATAGTTATTACCTACACGCGTCACATCAGGGAATGCTCACTTACCCTTGACCTCATAGGCTGACTTTCACGAACACTTGAGGATCGTGAAAGATCGTCAAACTGGGCCAAAACTTTCGGTGTGAATTTGGTCTGCAGGGACGCCCCGGCGTTCCAGATCTGCCTGTATCTCGGCCATAAAATTGACAGGGCCGCATAGAAAATAATGCGCGCTGGCATCGTCGATCAGGTGCGCCACAAGTGCCCCGTCGACACGGCCATGCGAGTCATAGTTCACCCCGAACTCATCCTCTGCCGTTGGTTGGCTGTAGGCCACATGCGACGTGATCCCCGGCCGCCTGGAGGCCATATCGCGAACTTCACCGGCCATAGGATGGTGTTGACCGTCCCGAGCGCCGTGGATGAACCAGACAGGGCGATTGCCACGCTCGCCTGCAACCTTATTCAGAATGCTTAACATCGGTGTGATCCCAACACCTGCGCTGACCAGAACCAAGGGGCACCGGTCGCAGGTCATTGCGAAATCACCCGCAGGCCGACGGCTATTGATGATTGCGCCTGGCTCCAAATGATCGTGCAGAAATTGCGAGGCGATCCCCTGCGGCTCACGCTTGACCGTGATCCGATAGCGATGCTTGTTCGGTCCGTTGCTGAGCGAATAGGTACGGCGCACCGGTTCGGCGATCCCTGAAACTTTAAGCTCGATTGGCAGGTGTTGGCCGGGCTCGAACCCGGCTAGCGGGCCACCATCGCGGGCTTCGAAAACAAACGAGGTGACATCGACGCTTTCACGGGTCTTTTCGATCAGGCGGAGCGACCGGACTGAATCTGCATCCGAAGTCCATCTGAGGCTGACTGCCGCGCGGATTTCCACGACCTCGTCAATCTCCAGAGTCACCAGCCGCCGCGCCCCGGGGAAATTTGTGATCTCATCGCTGGCCCAGTCGATCGAGGCGACGCCGGTCAGTTGTAGCAAGCTGCCGCTTTCGAAATCGACGAACAGAAATCCCGCCCTTGGGTCGAGCAACAGGTTACCGATTGTGTTGAAGTGGTTATTGCCAGCATAGTCGGGAAACCGCAGTCTCCGGTTGTCCAGAACCTGCACGAAACCGCGGTCGCCACCGCGATGGGACGCATCCATTCCATAGGTCGGGCTTTCGCCCTCTTCACGGTAGCCGCTGGCGACAAAGAAAGTGTCGGCTGTTTCGACCCACCGGACCTGATCCAACGTCAAATATTGGCTGCGCGATATTGGTCCAGGCCTTAAGTCTTCAACCCGGTGCCACGCACGTTCGCGGATGTATTGTGGGCAGTTGCCAAAGGTCTGGTCCACGTGAAAGTCAAAACCTGTTGGAGTGACGCGTCCGGCGCGGCCATTGATACGGTTGCGCCGACGCGTGGCCAACTCAATACCCAGGATGCCAATATCACTTTTGGGGTGAATGGCACCGTGCAACGCGTCACCTTGGGTCGGCAAGGCGGTTATGGAAAGCGTTTTGTTGTCTGGTGCAGTGACGAATCCGGCTGACCCTTCCAATAGCGTGACCCATGGTCGACCTTGCGCATCGCGCGCGGCCATCACAAGAAACGGCAGGGCGGTATGAAAATCCCGATGCTGTTCGGGCATGTGGTCGCGGACAACTTTCCGGGCCCAGTGTTCAATATCGCGGAAACCCATCCGCGCCTGCGCCATGTGTTCGCCCCGATGAAAAGGGGAGGTGCTGCTATCGCTGGGTTCGATGGGTGTCATGGGATCTCTCTTCTGATGCGGTGCATGGAAGTGCAGCGCGCGCCCGGCCCTGAAGGCCGGGCG
>NZ_JBQFYX010000024.1:0-33107 GCF_056541885.1 Ruegeria sp. AF7
ATGTTCTCGGACGCAATCAGCTCGATCTCGTCGCGCTGACGACCCAGCTCAGACCGGATCGAGCCAAAAAGCTCAGGGTCGCGGTCCGACAAGGACTGGGTGAAAAATCCGTCTGTTCGATGCGGGGCGTTCACAGTTTTGGTCTCCTGAAAATGGTTAGCCGGTCCAGCCAAGGCCAGCGGAAATGGCGTTCATGGATTGCAGCAGGGGCACGGGAACTGACCCTGCCTGCGGTTCGTTGCGGGCGTGTTGCAGCAGTTCGACCTGAAGAGCATGAATGCGGGCCAATTCGGCCTGTTTGCGGTCAAACCTCTCGCAAAGGCGGGGAAAGCGATGGCCGATGACCTGACCACCGGTCAGAAACCGGATCGCTTTGCAGGCACGATCGTATTCCGCCTTGATCACCTGCGATACACGTTGGCGGATCTCGATATCAGAGACCAATTCGCCATACTGCGCTGCGATTTCCATATCCGTCTGATAGAGCGATTTTTCCATCTCATCGACGGCAAGGCGGAACAGGCGGGAGTGTCGAAACATGTCGTGCAACACGTCATCACCGCGCGCGCCGCGAAACTTGCGAAAACTGGCCATGGCGGTGCCGAACCCGTACCAGCCGGTGATCAGGTGGCGGTTCTGCGACCACGCAAAGACCCACGGAATGGCCCGCAGGTCATCCAGACTGGCCGCGCCAAACCGGCGGGTCGGGCGGGATCCCATTTTCAGGCGGGCAAGTTCTTGGACGGGGCTCGCCTGCTGGAAATAGTCCAGAAAACCCGGCATCTGCAAAAGCGAGACATAGGCTGTCTGTGACAACTCTGACAAAGCATCCAATGCGTCATCAAATTCAGGCCGTGAAGGCGCCTCGTCAAGGGTCGCCGTATGGCGCATCGTGCTTGACAGCAACAACTCCAGATGCGCCGCAGCCGTGCCCCGGTTGGCATATTTGGCCGAAACCACCTCGCCCTGTTCGGTCACGCGCAGCCGCCCGGCAACTGTTCCGCTGGGCTGCGCGGCGATGGCGCGTCCGGTCGGTGCACCGCCCCGACTGACCGAACCGCCGCGACCATGGAAAAACGTGACCTTGAAACCTTGCGAGGCCAGCGCCGAGACGATCCGGCGTTGGGCGCGCTCCAACTCCCATGTTGAGCAGAAATAGCCCCCGTCCTTGCCGCTGTCCGAATATCCCAGCATCACCTCGATTACCCGACCGTCGGTTTTGAGGCTGCGACGGGCAAGCGGGACAGCCAGAACGTCCAGCAGGATCGATGGGGCATTTCGCAAATCGGCAATCGTCTCGAACAATGGGACTACCGAAAGATCCAAAGTTTCGGAGCCAAACCCGGCATAGCGGGCCAATAGGTAGATACCGAGAATGTCGTCGGCCGAACGGGTCATGGACAGGATGAAGGGCCCTATTGCCTTGGGGTCCGGTCCCGATCGCACACCATGGACCAGAGCCAGAAGAGCAAGCAGTTCCCGCGCCTGATCGCTTAACGCATCGCGGTTTTGATAGGGCAGGTTCTGATCGGCCAGTTCGGTTCGCAAGCGGGCAGACCATTCGGCTGTGCCGTAAACCGGCACCTTTCCGCTATGCGACCAGATTTCGGCCAGAACGTCGGTTGTGACGGTCGAATTCTGGCGGATGTCCAGCGTTGTGGTCCGGAACCCGAAAACCGAAGCGGCCCGGCGCAGCGGACGGATGTGCTGCCGCGCCAGAATATCCGCGTTGACCGCACATAAAGCGGTATCAAGCGTGTCGAGATCGCCCACGAATTGCGAGATGTGATCATAGCCGCTGTTTGTCAGCCGATAGCGAATGGCATTGAGTGCTTGCCGGAACGGTTCATTCCGATTGCGTCCGGCGACCGGAGCCCGGTCGACTATCGCTTGTACTTGCGTCCTGACAGGTTCAGGTAAAGGCAATATCAGCGCGCTGATGCTCAACCTGCCCGCAGCACGTTCGAGTGCCTGGCGATAAAGCTCCAGAACTGTTTCGTGTCCGCGTTTCAGCGCCAATGCGGTCATCTCGGTCGTGACATTTGGGTTGCCATCCCGGTCGCCGCCGATCCAGCTGTGAAAGCGGATATCGGGTGTATCGCTCAGCGTACGGCCCAGCACTTGCAGGCAGGCCTGATCGAAGCGGCCCATAACCTGCGGGACGGCGTCAAAGATTGCATCGCGGAAGAACTGCAACCCCCATTCGATCTCGTCGTGCAGGCTTGGGCGCGACAGGCGGAGTTCGCCGGTCAGCCATAGGAGATCAATCTCTCCTTCCAGACCATTCAGCAATTCGGCGTGTTCTGTCGGGGTCCAGCGTTGCGTTTCAAGACTGACGAGGTTGCGGTAGATACGCCGGTGAATTTCCAGAACCGTAACCCGCTTGGCTTCGGTCGGATGCGCGGTCAGAGTGGGACCGGTACACAGGTTAGCGGTCAGCTTTTCAACCTGGTTATAGGTCAGGGACAAGTCCGTCAGGGCTTCGGCAAAACCGCCTTCTACCGCTTCTGCGCCGTTTTGGGTTTCGGTCAATCGACGGTCCCGAACCTCGGCGTTTTCATCGATGATGCACAACAATTGGAACCAGATCGAAAGGGCCTGCAAATACGGCGTTGCTTCGGGTCCCGTGGGAATGGCTTGCAGCGGCGTGGCCTCGGCCCATGCCGCCACATGTGGCGCCCGTTTCAGCAATATGTTCCGCCACAACGCCCGCAATTCCGAGCGCAACCCTTCGGCATAGCTCGAGGGGTTGGGAGTGGGCTGCATATTCGGGGCCAGCGCTTGCATCAGATCACGCGGTCCCGGGGTTCGCGGCCTTCAAAGAAATCATTCAGGTTATCGAGAACCCGAAACCCCATCGCCTCGCGCGCTTCACGGGTGGCGCTGCCCAGATGTGGCAGCATCACGAGGTTGTCGCATTGCAGCAGGTCCGGGCTGATACGGGGTTCACCATCGAACACGTCCAGCGCGGCCCCGCCGATCATCTCGAACATCAGGGCCTGTATCAGCGCCCATTCGTCGATCACCTCACCGCGCGCGGTGTTGATCAGAAAGGCGTCGGGCTTCATCAGGCCCAGTCTGCGCGCGTTGATCAGATGGCGGTTTTCAGCCCCGCCGGGGCAATGCAGCGAGACGAAGTCGCATTGCGGCAGCAAGTCGTCAATCGAGGCCACCTGCGTTGCATTGCACCTGGCCAGCACATCCGGCGCTATCTGACTGCGGTTGTAGACGAGGATGTCCATGCCAAAGCCATGATGCGCACGCCGGGCCATCTCTTGCCCGATGCGGCCATAGCCGATAATGCCAAGCGTTTTGCCGCTGACCTTGGTTCCAACCAGATGCGTGGGCCGCCATCCGGTCCAGTTGCCGGACCGAAGCTCGCGCTCACCCTCGCCCGCGCGCCGGGCCACCATCAGCAGCAGGGTCATGGCGATATCAGCGGTGCATTCGGACAAAACATCGGGCGTGTTGGTCACGGTCATGCCCAGCTCACGCGCCGACGGTTCGCAGATGTGGCTGTATCCGACACCGTAATTGGCCAGGATCTTGGTCTGCGCACCAGGGACGTCCATTGCCTCGGCGCTCAGTGTGTCCGTTACAGTTGGCAGCACCGCGTCATAAGTTTTCAAGGCTTGCCGGATTTCGGCCGGGGACATGGGTTTGTCCCCGGTGTTCAGAACGGCGTTATAGGTCTCGGCCAGCTGCGCCTCGACGGCGGCAGGCCAGCGACGGGTCACAAGAACCGAGGGTTTGACCATCACGCGGCCTCCATCACACGGGCAATTGTTTCACCGATCACCGCGGGGTTTTCGGCAACGGTCACCCCGGCGGCAGACAGGATCTCGACCTTTTCGCTGGCGCTTTCGCCAAAGGCCGAGATGATCGCACCCGCGTGGCCCATGGTGCGGCCCTTCGGAGCGGTCAGACCCGCGACATAGGCAATCACCGGCTTGGTGATGTGGTCGCGGATGTATTCGGCAGCCTCAGCTTCCTGTGGGCCGCCGATCTCGCCGATCATGGCGATGACATGGGTGTCCTCGTCTTCTTCGAACCGCTGCAGGATGTCCTTGAAGGATGACCCGTTGATCGGGTCGCCACCAATCCCGACACTGGTCGAGACACCAATGCCGCGTTCTTTCAGCTGCGCCGCAGCCTCATAGCCCAGCGTGCCCGAGCGGCCGATGATGCCGACATGGCCGGGCAGATAGATGTGACCCGGCATGATGCCCAGCAACGCCTTTCCGGGCGAGATCGTACCGGCACAGTTCGGCCCGGTCAGCACCATGCGTTTCTCTTTCGGATAGCGGTACATGTACCGTTTCACCCGGATCATGTCCTGCGCCGGAATCCCGTCGGTGATGCAGACGCAGTAGCGGATACCGGCATCTGCGGCTTCCATGATTGAATCAGCCGCAAATGGCGGGGGCACAAAAACAAGGCTGGCATCCGCGCCGGTTGCCTCGACAGCCTGTTTGACGGTGTCAAAGACCGGAACACCTTCGACGGTTTCCCCGCCTTTGCCGGGGACGACACCGCCCACGACATTGGTGCCATAGTTCAACATGTCCTTGGTATGGAACCGGGCCATGCGGCCGGTGATGCCCTGCACGATGACGCGCGAGTCACGGTCGAGAAGAATGCTCATTTCACAGCCCTCATCTTGGTGCCTTGAGTAAGGTCGTTTTTCCATGCGCCAACAGCGCGTTCTGCCGCCTCCATCAGCGTTGTGGCGCGAATGATCGGCAGGCCGGACTTGGCCAGAATCTTCTGACCCTCTTCGACGTTTGTTCCAGCCAGCCGCACGACGACGGGCAGATCGAGGTCAAGTTCCCGCAGCGCCTGAACGACGCCTTCGGCCACCCAGTCGCAGCGGTTGATACCGGCGAAGATGTTGACCAGAATGGCCTGAACATTGTCGTCCGACAGGACCAGACGAAAAGCCTTGGCCACACGTTCGGGCGAGGCCCCGCCGCCGATGTCGAGGAAGTTTGCAGGCTCGCCACCGGCCAGCTTGATCGTGTCCATCGTGGCCATCGCCAGACCGGCACCATTGACGATGCAGCCGATATTTCCGTCCAGCCCGACATAGGACAATCCGCGGTCGGCCGCGCGGCTTTCGCGCGGGTCTTCCTGGCTTTTGTCACGCAGTTCAGAGATTTGCGGATGGCGGAACAGTGCGTTGTCGTCAAAGCTCATCTTGGCGTCAAGCGCCAGCACCCGGTCGTCACCCGTGATGACCAACGGGTTGATCTCGACCATTGTCGCGTCAAGCTCGCTAAAGGCGGCATAGCAGCCCTGAAGCGTACGAACCATTTGCTGGATCAGCCTGGGTTCAAGCCCGAGATTGAATGCGATCTCGCGCGCCTGAAATTCCTGAAGCCCAACCGCCGGTTCCACGATGGAGCGGACGATGCTTTCCGGGCGGTCAGCCGAGATATCCTCGATCTCCATCCCGCCCTCGGACGAGGCCACGATCATCACCCTTTGGCTGGACCGGTCGAGGACAAAACCAAGATAGATCTCGCGATCAATCGGCACGGCGGCTTCGACATAGACGCGATAGATGCCTTTGCCTTCGGGGCCGGTCTGGTGCGTGACCAGCTTGCGGCCAAACAGATCATCGCAGGCCTGATAGATTTCGTTTTCGGTGTTGCACAGCTTGACCCCTCCGGCCTTGCCGCGACCGCCTGCATGGACCTGCGCCTTGACGATCCATTTGTCACCGCCCAGCTCACGCGCCCGATAGGCCGCTTGTTCCGGACTGTAGGCCAGTGCGCCGGATGGTATGGCGACACCGAAATTCGAAAGAATTTCCTTTGCCTGGTATTCGTGAATATCCATCTGATCCGCTCCTGTTTATGCAGCGATTGAGGTGCCGTAACGGCTTTCCAGCAGGTCTTCGATTGCGTCTTGGTCGACCGTTCCGCCCAGCTCTCGGATGGCTTCGGCGAACAGGCGCACGATCCGGCTGACGGCGTCGCGGTTCAATTGGTTGAGGATGCCGATGCGCACCTGCACGGGTTCGCTGAGCGTCGGCCAGATGCCAAACCCGCGCGAGCGGCAGTTCTGGACCAGTTCCATCTCGCGGCCAGCCAGTTCCGGAGGCAGGTTCAGCACGATCAGGCTGGGCATGTCGGAGGTGACCTCGCAGCCCATTTCGGTGACGGCGTCCCGCAGAACCTTTTCGTGCGTCTTGTACGACGCGGACCGCTTGGCCAGACCTTCCTGAAGGGTCAGGCGCAGGGATTCATGGAAGGCCGCAACGGCGTAGCCCGAATGGGTGCGGTGATAGGTGCCCTTTTCAACATCCTGCCCATCGACAATGCCCCAATGGCGGGCCTCAAAGATGGGATTGTGCACATAGGTATAGGCACCGGTGGTTTTCAGTGAGGTGATATAGGCGTCGGTAAAGCTGACAGGGGCATAGGTCAGCGGCAAGCAACACAGACCTTTCTGCGGGCAGGACGCCCATCCGGCGATACCCGGAAAATCGTCTATCGAGAAGTCATCGACGCCCAGAGACGACACCGCATCGATCAGACCCACCGCGCCATGACGTTCGCACGCGTCGGAAAATCCGCGCAGGTCATTGATGCGGCCCGATCCGGTTTCCCAATGCGCCATGAAAGCCCATTTCGGTTTGTGCTGCGCCAGCGTAGCTTCGACCAGATCACCGGTGACCGGCTGGCCGTGCGGAACCTCGATCACGGTGACGCTGGCGGCCTGAGGTGCCATCGGGTTGGCTGCATGTTCTTCGGGCGTCGCCGCCTTGATCCGAAGGGTCAGCGCGTCGATCCCCGAGAATGTGCCGTTGGCAAAAGCAACGACCTTATCGCCAGGCATGACAGCCGAAAACATGGTGTCCAGGGCGCTCCAACCGGTGCCGGCAACAGCAAAGGTATAGGCGTTTTGGGTGCCCCAGATCTTCCGCAGCATGTGCTTGCATTCGACCATCCCCCTAAGGACGTCCCCCTGCATGTGATCGGCAACGCCTGCATCGGCAAAGGCCTTGAGGACACGGGCATCGGTGTTGCCCGGCCCCGGCCCCGCTGCGAGGGTCTGAGGGATTTCGAGCGGAGGGAAAATCTGAAAAGTCATGGTCTGGCATCCTCGGCTGTTGGCCGGGCATAGCGGCCCGTTGTGGCAAGTTACCGAGCAGGAAACGCGAGCTTGCCTTATGACGCAACGTAACTTACTACTGCTTTTGGATGGCCAATGGGATGGGTCAGTACCTACCCGTTTTGGTAAAAATACGAAGGTATACAAAGAAATGCCCTATCCTTATGGGTAGTTTTTTCCGGAATCGGGGCAAAATCATATGGTTGAGACACCGAACAAACCCATCGACATCATGCTGGCGGACGGCAACCCGCTGGTTCTGTCGGCCATGTCCGAAATATTCGAGCGGGACCCCCGATTCTCGCTGATGGCCACGTCAGCAACGGCCGAAGGGTTTCTGGGAACGGTGATGCGGGTTCCCGTTCAGGTTGGTGTCGTCGACTGGACACTTCCGGTTTTGGGGGCCGCCAAACTGATTGAGGTTCTGCGCGATCAGCCCAACGCCCCGCGCTTTGTCGTTTATGGCGACACTGGCGGCGATGTCCCGCGATTGGCGATGCAGGCGGGTGCGGCTGGATTTGCCGCCCGCACGGGCGAGGTTGAGGGTCTGCTGGAAACCTGCGCCAAAGTTGCAGCGGGTAAGATGGTATTCCCGTTCATCGATATCCGGAAGATGCAACAGGACCCAATCCAGAGTCTGTCGCGTAAGGAACGCGCAATTCTGGAGGCGCTGGCCCAAGGAATGTCGAACCGGGACCTGTCGAAGGAACTTCAGATTTCGACAAACACGGTCAAGTTTCACCTGTCCAACATCTACGAAAAGCTGAGTGTCAAAAACCGCACGCAGGCCATTGCGTATTTCTATTCGTCTCAGCAGTCACGAAACTAGACCAAAGGCGATTTGGATGCCGGTGTTTCTGGGCAGGTTATTCGTCCAACTCTGACCAATTCTGGATTCCGTCAGCAGCAAGAGACACAGTGCTTGTCCTGAGCGCTTTGCCGCGCGTGGCGGTAGGCACAACCCTGCGTTGCTTCCGCGAATCCCCTAAACATGTTACCTTGAGTCACCTTTAATGATTTGGCTTCTTTTTCTGACATCTCGTTTTTTCAGCTCTTTCTCGAGAGGTGACGTTCATGTCCGACTCCAGCAGTGAGCCCCCGCGCATAACGCTGTCCATACCAAATCTTCGGCCAAACCCATCGATATCAGCGGAAATTTCCGGCACTGTCGCAGCTGGCACGCACAGCGTTGAGGATCAGAAGCGGGTTGAGGCGGAAAAGCTCAAGGCATTGCGCCGTGGCGTCGGAATTGAGCTGTCCACAGAAGTGATCAACGATCTGGTCGACCGGCGTGTTCAGTCGACAGGCGCGGTTTTTCGCCAGCTTGCAACCATTCGCGAAGATCTGGCCGGAGGCTTTCTGGGGGCGGTCGTTCCCACCCTTGCCCCGAAACTGCGGGGGGAACTGATCAACCCGGACGGGACCCCTGCCGAACGTGTGATCGTCGAGGTCCTGCGCCCCACCTTTACCGCCAATGAAGGGATCGACAACGCGGATTTCTCGTGGGCTGTCAAAGCCGCCGTCACGGACGCGCGCGGTCTCTTCTCGGTTGATCTGCCCAATCTCCGCCTGCCACAGAACGGCCTGCGGTTGCGGATCAGGGGTCAAAACACCACCCTGACAGAAGCCGTGCCGCGCGTTGACGCGCTGGACGGCGAAATGGGCCTTGTGGTGCTGGATCGCACGCTCCTCCCTTTGCAGCGTTCGATCGTCGGCGAGCTGGCCGATATCCTGCCGGTGGATCCCGAGGATGCTGAAGAAAACATATCCGATTTCACCGGTACGCAGGCCCCTATCGTGCTGGGCGAGGGCGATTGCGCGTCGGAGTACCGAACCGAAGGCGGCACGGTTTCACGGCGGCGCTATTCGGTTCTGTACCGGCTGATTGATCCGCTCGTCGGGCCCAAGAATATCGTTCGAACACGCCCCATAGGCGGTGGCCGTTTTGTGACGACTATTCCGGGTACAACCTTTGCTCAGGCCAATCTGTCCGCCGAAACGCTTCTGGCCGCGTTCAACAATGACGGGGGTGATTGGGATTTTCGGGACCGAATTCCGATTGATGAACCCATTGATATTGAAGACTTCTTTGAAGATCTTGAAGAACGGCCGCAGGATGTGCCCAAAGCGTCGAGCCTTGCGCTTGGCTATATTGCCAAGATGCGGTCGACGGCTGTCCATGCTGGCATGTCTTTGGGTCGGCTGGTCTATTCCCTGCCGCTTGCCCCGGGAGAAGAGCAGCGGATAGTCGTGTCGGAACAGCGCGAAACACTGAGCGTACGTGAACGAGAGAGCCTGACATTTGAAGAGCAACAAGAGTTCGAGGAAGCCCGCGACACGTCCTTTGACAGTACGTTTGAAAGCGCGCTGGATGAGGTAATTCAGGGCACGTCTTCGTTTTCGACCCGCGCTTTTTCAAAGAGCTTCGGAGGCGCAGGTGGCGTTGGTGGCGGCCTGTTCGGAGGCATCGGGGCCATCGTCGGCGGCGTGGGCTTCAGCGGCGCACGGTCCAGTTCGAATTCTTCCGGCAATTCGTCCAACACGCAGAACACATCGCGCGATTTTCTGTCCGACACCCATGAGACATTCTCTGCCGCGCTTGAACGGGCGGCTTCGGTCAAGCGTAACTCGGCACGGACCAGTGTGCGCACTGCAACTGCGACGGATCGGCGGACGGCCACAACGAAATTCGTGGCCAACCGCAATCATTGCCACGCAATGACCATGCAATGGTTCGAAGTCCTGCGCGACTTTTCTCTGGAAACGCGTATCGAGGGGGTGCAGCTGGTGGTCTTTGTGCCCATGCAACTCATCCGCTTCCGCCGTCTGGGGCAAGGCGATCAGTTGCCGGGCAATGTCACCCGGTCCGGATTGCTGAGCCGGTACAAGGTCATCCTGCGCCATGCCGAAGTGTTCCGGCGCGTGTTCCGAAACCGCCGCAGATTCCGCAGCGCACTGAAGCTGCTGGAAGAGTTTTATGCAGACAAGGATGCAACACCGCAGAACGCGCCCGGCGTCGCACAGGACATCGTCAGTTTCGAGGCGCAGGGCACGTTCATGCCCAATGATGACATTTCTGTCGTGATCTTCACGCAGGATGGCGACCGGGTCGGACCTGTGCCGCTGACCGGATCGCCGATCGACATCGACAACCTGCATGACCTGCCAGCGGAAACACGCGAGAACCTGCTTGTCCGGCTGGCTGATGCCCGGCGTGATCCGACCAAGCGCCGGACCTATACCGGCTCTGTGGCTTTGCCCCGTTCGGTCGAGCGGTCGGATATCGCCCGTGTCGAGCTGCGCAGGCGGACGGGTTCGTTTGCCTACTCGTTCTACACCGGTCCTGATCCCATCAACATTTTCAACATCTGGGAGCATCTGGCCAATCTGGAAGATGCCGACGATCTGGATCGGGCCACCCGCAATATCAACCGCAGCCTTCGCACCACGATCTCGGGCTCGGACTTTGACGATCTGGTAGGACCGCCCATGGTCAGCGAGTTTGAGGCGCGTATGAACGAAAACGCCCAGACCGTTGTTGATGACAATACGTTCCAGGCGCTGCCTGCCACCCTGCCCTATTCGGTGCAGGAAGTGCCGGACGTTCTGTCACGCCGGGATCTGCGCCGCATCGAAGAGATGTACCAGCATATTGTGGCCAACACCGTTCGCTATTCCCGCGTGATCTGGGCCAGCATGACGGACGAAGAACGTGCAATTCTGCTGGAGCGTTTCACCATAGGGGTACCGGAAGGCGGGCTGGACGATGCCTCAAGCGAGATATCGCTGCTCAGCACCGTTCAAAACAAGGTGCTTGGGTTCTATGGCAATGCCATGATCATGCCCTTCTCGATCCCGCCCGATTTGGCCGACCGGATGGAGATGCGGACCGGTGACATTCAGGACAGTCTTCTGGCCTTCCACCGCGAAGACTTCCGACCACCGCGCCGCACGATCTCGCTGCCGACCAGGGGCCTATTGGGCGAGGCTGTACTGGGCCGCTGCAATTCCTGCGAGATGATCGACCATCGCCGCTTCTGGAACTGGCAGGACAGCCCGACACCGCCACCGGTTGGCGACGCGCCGGTCCTGCCTGCTGACAGTGACGCCATCTTTGGTACACGTGCGCCGTCAGACCTGCCGAACAACCAGCCTTCGAACACGCTGACCATTGCAGGGGGCGACATTGGCACCGGCCAGGCTGTGCCCACGTCGCAATTGGCCGAAATCCTCAAGGCTGCGCCCGATCTTGCGCGGGCGGGAACCGATCTGACGGGTCTGAAGGAGTTGCAGGCGCAACTGGCGCTTGAAACGCAATCGGTCGCTGCGGGGCGTGACAAGGCCATCGACACGGCGACGGATCTGACCAAGGAGCTGGTTGGAAAGGCCACGGAACTTGCGGGTAAAGGTCAGGAAATCGCTGCCGCCCGCAAAGAGGAAGAGGCCAAGAAGGCCGCCGCTGACAAGAAGGCATTCGACGCCAGCAATGCCGCCAAGATCAAGGGGTTTGAGGATATCGCCAAGAACGCTTCGGGTGTTTCCGCGCTGATCGGTGGGCAACCGGATGGCAACCGGGTCGGTTTCGTTCAAAACCTGTTCAAGGATTTCCCCGGCGGGGCTACGGCTTTGGCCAACCCGTCCAACACGCTGCTTCTGGCCAAGCTTTTCGGGGCCTTCACCAAGGCAAATGCGGATGCTGATGACGGCAGCGCGACCAAGGCCGGCAGCCAGTCGGTGCTGGATTTCCTCAATGGCCTCAACGCCCCTGCGGAGGACGACAATGAGTGACACGAGCACAAATGTGACGGACAAACCGGGAATTGATGAAAGCCTTGCCGAGGCGATCATCAACATCCTTGAAACGACCAACTCTCCGGCGATCCAGCGCGCCCGTGAGGTGATCGCCCATAGGCTGGCCATTGCGGGCGATATTGCCCCTTCGCGCATCCCTGCGCCGCGCAACATCACCGAGATCGGCGGCTATATCAATCTGCTGAGCGAGTATGGTGAGTCCGAACAGCGCGCACGCATGATCGCGGCTGCTTTGGGTATTGCAGGACCGCAGATTTCGCTGCCGCAGCCGGGTGCCGTTCCGCCGTTGTCTTTCATCACTCGCGACGGTGCAAGGCCCGTTGGTCCGCAGCAGGCCAGTTTCCCGCTGAGCTTCACGATCCGCAGTGATTTCGTTCCGGCCTTCGACAATGCGTTGCAGGAGATCGCGATACGTGGCGGCGCGGTGCCGATCCTGACACCTGTCAGGGTCCTTCCTACCGCCGGATCAGGCCCCGTGACCGACGGCATCGCACAGCTGGCTTTGATCGGTCGAACCCTCAACCTGGCACCGACTGCGGCGCTGCATGCCGTGGCCACCGACCCCCTGTCGCTCAGCCGTCCGACTGCGGGTGGCGGGTTCGAGGTTCTGGCACGGGTCATCGACGCCGCCGCCCCGATTGCCGGGACCATCGCGGCGGCAGACTGGACAAGCTGGGAATGCGATGCTGCTGCCTGTTCCGAGGTTGACAGCAACGATGCGCGCTTTGCCCTTTCACCGATCCTGAATGCGGCCGGTTGGCACCAGGCGGCTGATCCCGGCAATCCCAACAGCCTGTCCGATCCCGGCAGCTGGGCCGCGTGGCAGAACATCACCGGGCTTGTACCCGGCGTCACACGGTTCGCGGATGAGCTGCAATTGCTGTACCCTGCCGAGATGCTCATCACCTCGCCGGTTTTTAACCAACTGGACAATGTCTGGACGGGAAGCGCATTCGCCGCGCCATAGGACCCCCTCTGCGACCGCAACAATGTGATTTGGCGGCACTTGGCTTTTGGGGTTACGCTTGAACAGGAGGGCCGCCATGCAAAACCCGGAACGTTTCGAAAAATTCTACTTTGCCAAAGTTGGCATGGGCGAAGCCTGCGGTTGCGCCGAGCGCATCATCGACGTTTTCGAATTCAACCGAAAAGGTGGTGCGCAGTCGAAACACCCGGTGAAACAGGACCGGCGCGGACCCCTGTCGTTTCGGGCATGGGCGGTCAGATATGGGCTTATGAGCCGAAAGCGGCACAGCTGAACACGGATTGGTCCTGTCAGACAGCCACCAGTTTTCCGTCTCGCAAATCGAGCGCATCCGGTGCCAGTTCGGCGCGGAAGGCCGGGGAATGGCTGACAAGAAGGATCGCTTGCGGCAATCCCCGGAGGATTTCCAGCAGCCGGGCCTCGTTTCGTGGGTCCAGCGCGTTGGTAGGCTCATCAAGCAGCAGAACCTCGGGCTCCATCGCCAGAACGGTCGCCAGCGTAACCAGCCGTTTTTCACCCCCTGACAACTTGTGGGTGATGCGGTTCTTCAGATGCATCAGGTCCAGATCACCCAACACGTTTTCTACGATGGCTAGCGCTTCGTCGCGTGTTCTGCCCAGGTTGAGCGGGCCAAAGGCGATATCCTCGGCGACGGTCGGGCAGAACAGTTGATCATCCGCATCCTGAAACACAAGGCCCACCCGGCGGCGTACGTCATGAAAATCGGCCTCTTGCACCCTTTGCTGACCAAAGATCGTGACCGTGCCGGACCGTGGGCGCTGCAAGCCAAGCGTGATACGCAGCAAGGTCGATTTTCCCGCCCCGTTCGGGCCCGTCAGCGACAGGCGTTGACCGGCGGACAGGCTGAGGCTGGCACCATCAAGAACGGGTGACTGACCGGGGTAGGCAAAGCAGATATCTTCAAGCGCAATCAGTGTCATGCCAAATCCAGTATGATCAGACCCGCGCAAAGGGCACCAAGACCTGCGGCAAAAACGATGTCCCTTCGGGTCAGGGCAAAGTCCTGAAGCAGCAGCATACGGCCTGAAAACCCCCGGCATTTCATCGCATCAAGTATGCGTTCGGATCTTTCGATCGCGCGCACCAGCATCATGCCCACGAGATAGCCAAAGCTGCGATAGGTGTGCCAGTTTGTTGCCGGGCGAAAGCCGCGCACTTTCATAGCCGCGCGCAGGCGCAGGTATTCTTCCCGCAGAACCTCGATATAGCGGATGGTGAACATCAGAAGATGAACCAGCTTTTCGGGGCAGCGCAGGCGGTGCAGGGCGTGGCCAAGCGTAACCGGCTCCATCGTACCGACCAGCACCATAAGGGACAGGATGACCGCGTTGGCCGTCAAGGCGATCTCGACCGCTTTCCAGAAACCCTGCCAGCTTGCAGGAAACCCCCAGAGCGTAAACATCGGGTCACCGGGCATGGAGAATGGTAACAGCACCAGCATGAACAGGATGAACCCGTCCATCATGGCCATGCGTTTCAATGTTTTCCGCCAGGGCAGACGCGAGGCGGCAAGAAGCGAAAGGGACACCGCCAAAGCCGCGCACAGCGCTGTCAGCGAGGACACCGCGACAGTCACCACCGCGAAGACAACCGCCATGACGATCCGCATCCTTGGATCAAGCGGGTTTATCGCGCCGCGCCGCTGCGCGCCCGCTTTGACCAGCGTGTTTTCCTGTTGCCCCAGAACGTGCGCCATCAGGCCGCCAGCTTGCGGCGTGCCGCAAAATAAAAGACCAGACCAAACAGACCGACGATATATCCGATCCCACCCAGAACAGTTTGTAGGTCATTTTGTTCGCGGTAAGCCGCTATTTCCCGACGCAGCGGGCGCAGCTCATCCCGCACGGCCCTGGCAATGACCTGTTGTTGTTCTGTGCTGAACACCGCCGCTGTCTGGGCAGGCGCGTTTGTTGGCGGGGTGTCGGGTTCCGCTTCAACGCCCATGATCCGGGCGACATCCGCAGCGGGCATGGTGACCTCGGCCACATGCCCGGCACCAAGGTTTGCAAAGAAAGTATGGGCTACCGGCGCGTTTGGCGTGTAGATAAAGAACCCGTCTGCATCCGTGAGGATACGGCCCAGCTCGGCTCCGTCCGGGCCTTTGACGATGACCTCGGTATCGCTTGCCATGTCGCCGTTGGAAAAGCCGATTTCGCCTTCGATGGCGTCACCGGATTCAAACACTCCGGCTATGACCTTATGCGCCAAGGCAGGTACGGGTACGCAGCTCAGCGCCAGAATGATCGCCAGGTACCTCACGCGACCGCTCCTTTGACAAAAAGCTCGGGCTTGACCTTGCGCGCCAGCAAAACCGCGAACCCGGTCAGGATTGCCTCAATCGCCATGACAGGAATATGTGCAAAGAAAACAAGCTTGGCCGCAGGCAGGAAGGCATCCCCGGACAAGGCCAGTGAAAACGCAACCATGCCGGTTGTGGCGGCTATGGCAAAGGCACCGCCGACCCCGCCCCATATCGCACCTTGCAGAGGTGAGCCATGGGCGATCAGGCGGCCAAAGATCAGCCCGGCCAAAACCGCGGGCAACGCGATGTTCAGGGTGTTGATCCCCAATACCGTCAACCCGCCAAAGCCAAAGAAGACGGCTTGCAGCAGAAGCCCGACGAACAGGGCCGGGAATGCGGCCCAGCCCAACAAAAGCCCGGCCATTCCGTTGAGGATCAGATGCACTGACGAAGGGCCAATCGGCACATGGATCAGCGATGCCACGAAAAAGCTGGCAGACAGCACCCCCGCAGTGGGGATGCGATCAAGATCCAGCGACCTGAGGCCCATGGCAATCCCACCCGCCGCAGCGACGGCTCCGCCGATCACGACCGGGTTGGACAAGGCTCCGTCAACGATGTGCATCTACGGTTACTCCAAATCCCAGGCGCGGATCCAGATGACCGCGTCCTGACTGAGTTCTTTGCCGTTGTGTTCGGTCACGGGACCGGCGCCGAGTGCGGCAAATCCCCAATATCCGGCTTTTGGAACGCCAAACGTGAAATACCCGTTATCATCCGAAGTTGCGACCAATGCACCACCCGGCATCGGCGAGACCGACGGAGCGGAAGCGGCCGCGCTTTCCATGTTCGGTTCTGCGGCCATGTACTCGATCTCGATCTCGGCACCCGCAACCGGTTGGCCTTCGGCCATAACCCGACCTGTAAACGTCGAACCCGCGATGATGTTGGTTGGTTTGTTGAGCGGGATGATCTCAACCGGCAGGCCCACCGGGTTCATCCAGTCGGTCGGCAGTTCATTGCGGTTCAGGAATGCCTTGGCGATCTGCTGGATATAGATATCCTCGGATTCCTCATAATAGGGCTGGGGAACAGTCACCAACACATAGTCGCCCGACCGTTTGACGGGAACATAACCCTTGAATGCCGCGCCTTCGTTTTCGCCGCCGGTGAAACGTACGGGTTCCAGGGTATCCAGCAGATCGGTTTTCTGACCGTTGTGGATCACGTAGAATTCCTGCGGCTTGTCCAGATCCATGACATGCCCGTTCGAGAACGGATGCCAAAAGATCAGCTTGACCGGAACATTCCCCGGTGCGTCGATCATGGTGTCAGCGGTGTATTCCAGCAGGAAATGCGCATTTGCCATCGCTGGAAGCGCCATCGCCACAGCGGCTGCGGAAAGCAGCTTGGTCATCAATAGTCGTCCTTGTCCCATCGCACCAACCCCGGTACGAGATGCGTTTTGACTGCGGGGACGTCCAAGCTAAGCTGCTTTTTCAAGCATCCTGCTCCGACGCACATCCCGTCGCCGATTAGGAGTGCCCTTGTCAAAGGCACATGTCCGGCAGGTATCCTGACTTGCGGGTCAAAGCGTTGGGCTGGCCTTCCCGGATTAACACCAGTGGCACTTCAGCCCTGCTCGCCGCTTACAGTTGCGGGTGCAGTTGCGGAATTGGGCCAAAGCCCGCACCGCATTCCCTATTGATTCCAGAGCACGCCCCGGAACCGGACATGCCGAGCGGCTTGCCAGACTTCTTCGGCATCCGTCAACGATCAATTGCGCTGGCTGTCAAAAAGTTTAGCGGGCGATGCCCTTTTTCCGACGGATCCGCTTTGGATGCAGGTCAGGGTTTTTCGGGAATGAACCTACCCTTCGAGCAGGTATCTTTCCGACAATGGCAAACTGGCCGCCCCCAATGAGCGGGCATCCGGGCCTGCCGTCCCCACCTGCACCAAGGGCCGTTCAAGCCCGGTCAGGTTCATGTCTGATAGCTTGACCTCGACCAATTCCACCAGCCGCGCCTTGATGCCTGTGGGCATCCAGCCATCAATCTTGACAGATTCGAAGTCGATCAGGCTGCAAGACGAGACGATGGCATGTGCGATCCCGTGCGCCGCCTGTTTCAACCAGTTCTCAAGGTGGGTTTCCGGTATGTCCCAATGCTGTGTCGTTTCCCAGATTGAGCCGGCTGTTTCGGCATTCCCACCAACTGCGCGCTCCAGCACATAAAGACTGGCGACATCTATCAACGGTTTCACTCCGCCTGCGTCGTCCGGCACAGGCAATGGACCAAGCGCACCGGCATTTCCCCGCCCCGAAAAGATGGAGCCGTTCAGAACCACCCCGCCCCCAATGAAGAAGCCCACATAAAAATACAGGAAATCTCGTGGGCCTTCCGCCGGGCCAAAGACCAGCTCGGCACCGCAGGCGGCCGTTGCGTCGTTCTGTAGGAATACCGGCAAGTCATAGCTTGAGGCCAGTGCGCCTTTCAGGTCCGCGTCACGCCACGGATCCATTTTCTCCTGCGGAACCTGCAATGTCTGCGCCCAGTCCCAAAGGTAGAACGGCATCGCAATCCCAAGACCCGCGATCCTGCCGCGCGCTTCGGGCGACAGCGACGTCATCACTTTGTCGAGGCTTTCCTTGGAAAAGCTCAGTGTCGCCTCGGGCGTCGGAAAATCATAAGTCCGCCGCTCACGGTGCCTGACATTGCCAAGGAAATCCGTCAGCACCAGCTCGGTACTGCGCCGCCCGACTTTGAGCCCAAAGAAATACGCGCCATCCGGATTCAGGCGCATGGGAACCGAGGGCTGCCCGACTTTTCCCCGGATCGGTTCGCCCCGCAGAAGCAGCCCATCGGTTTCCAACTGGCGCATGATGACCGAAACCGTCTGTGCCGACAGCCCGGTCATCCGCGCGATCTCAGATTTTGCAAGGGCCTGATGGCGCCGGACCAGTGACAGGACAAGCCGTTCATTTCGGGCCCGCATTCCGCTTTGGTTGGTGCCGCGCATGTCTGGCTCGCGTACGCCAGCGGTATTGTCCAAAGAGTTGTTTGCAGACACGGCCATCCCCTTCGTGACGACAATGTTGAAACCCTTCCTTTCTGTCAATAATAAATAAGAGTGATTTATTTATTGACTCAAAATTCGAATCTTGTGATGGTTTTCACGTTCGAACGGGCCGGATTTCGCCCGATCAGACGTATGCCCTGACGGGCATTGGGAAAACTGGGAGGACTACCGATGAAACTTGCGAAACTTGCAGGCGCCACGGCGCTGGCGGTTACGGCCATGGCAAGCAGTGCAATGGCCGAAGGTGAAACCGTTTGCCTGATCACCAAGACGGATACCAACCCTTTCTTTGTCAAAATGAGAGAGGGTGCGACCGCCAAAGCCGAAGAGCTTGGCATGACGCTGAAGGCCTTTGCCGGCAAAGTCGACGGCGACCACGAAACTCAGGTTCAGGCCATCGAAACCTGCATTCTGGATGGCGCCAAGGGTATCCTGCTGACCGCGTCAGATACGTCGTCTATCGTTCCGGCGGTGCAGCAGGCCCGCGATGCCGGGCTGCTCGTGATTGCGCTGGACACCCCGCTTGAGCCTATCGACTCGGCCGACGCAACCTTTGCCACGGACAATTTCCTTGCGGGGCTTCTGATCGGACAATGGGCAAAAGCCACGTTGGGTGATGCGGCGAATGACGCCAAAATCGCCACGTTGGACCTTGCGGTCAGCCAGCCCACTGTGGATGTGCTTCGCAATCAGGGGTTCCTGCAGGGGTTCGGTGTTGATCTGGCCGATCCGAACGTGATTGGCGATGAAGACGACCCGCGTCTTGTTGGCAGCGATGTCACCGCTGGCAACGAAGAAGGCGGCCGCCGCGCGATGGAGAACCTGCTGGCCAAAGACCCGATGATCAACGTGGTGCATACCATCAACGAACCGGCGGCAGCGGGTGCTTACGAGGCGCTCAAGGCTATCGGGCGCGAAAATGACGTGCTGATCGTTTCCGTCGATGGCGGCTGCCCCGGCGTGCAGAACGTGGCGGACGGGGTCATCGGCGCAACATCCCAGCAATACCCGCTGCTGATGGCATCGCTGGGCGTTGAGGCTGTCAAGAAATGGGCGGACGAAGGGACGAAACCCGAGAACACACCCGGTAAGGACTTTTTTGACACTGGCGTGGCGCTTGTGACGGATAAGGCCGCCGACGGCGTCGAGTCCATCTCGGTTCAGGAAGGCATGGACCTCTGCTGGGGTTAAGCTGAACGTGTGGAAGGCCGCTGCGCGGCCTTCCACTTATCAAAACCACCCACACGCCCGAAACCTTGCTAAAGTCGTCATAAACCTGACGCTTTGGGGGAAGTTCCATGTCCGATTCTTCACGACAAGCCGACGATTTCGAAACCGCCGCAAAGGGCAGCCCAGAGCAAGTTGCCGAATTTGACGATCACCAACGCGGATTTGTCGGAACGGTTCAGCATTTTCTGCATGTGAACCCGTCGCTGGTCCCGCTGATCGTCCTTGTCGCTGCCATCGTCATCTTTGGTGTCTTGCTGGGCCCCAAGTTCTTTTCGCCCTTTGCGCTGACATTGATCCTGCAACAGGTTCAGATCGTCGGGATCGTGGCCGCGGCGCAGAGCCTTGTGATCCTGACCGCAGGCATCGACCTGAGTGTTGGGGCCATCATGGTGATGTCGTCGGTTGTGATGGGGCAATTCACTTTCCGCTATGGAATGCCGCCTTCGGTTGCGATTGTGTGCGGCCTTGCTGTTGGCTCGGCAATCGGGGCCTTGAACGGGTTTCTGGTCAGTCGCATCAAGCTGCCGCCTTTCATCGTCACCCTTGGCATGTGGCAGATCGTTCTTGCGGCGAATTTTCTTTATTCACAAAACGAAACGATCCGGTCGCAGGAGATCGAGGAACACGCCGCCATCCTGCAACTGTTTGGTGCCAAGTTTAACCTGGGCGGGGCGGTGTTTACCGTTGGTGTTGTCTTCATGCTGGCGCTGATCCTCGTCCTTGCATACGCGTTGCGGCACACGGCCTGGGGCAGGCATGTTTATGCCGTCGGGGATGACCCCGAAGCGGCAGAACTGTCTGGTGTCAACGTGCACCGCACGCTGATATCCGTGTACATGCTGTCCGGGCTGATCTGCGCCTTTGCGGGCTGGGCCCTGATTGGCCGGATCGGGTCGGTTTCGCCAACCTCGGGCCAGCTGGCCAATATCGAAAGCATCACGGCGGTCGTGATCGGAGGGATATCGCTGTTTGGCGGTCGCGGGTCTATTCTGGGGTCCCTGTTCGGTGCCCTGATCGTGGGTGTCTTTACGCTTGGGCTGCGGTTGCTGGGCGCAGATGCACAATGGACGTTCCTGCTGATCGGCATCCTTATCATCGCAGCGGTCGCGGTCGACCAGTGGATCAGAAAGGTGGCAGCCTGATGGAACCCATTCTCAAAGGACGGAACCTTGTGAAACGCTATGGCAAGGTGACTGCGCTGGATCACTGCGATTTTGACCTGATGCCGGGTGAGATTCTGGCCGTGATCGGCGACAATGGCGCGGGCAAATCGACGCTGATCAAGGCGGTGTCGGGCGCGGTGGCGCCGGACGAAGGCGAGGTCTGGCTGGAAGGTCAGAAGGTGAATTTCCATTCCCCGATCGACGCGCGTGAAGCCGGTATTGAAACCGTGTACCAGACGCTTGCCATGTCCCCTGCCCTGTCGATTGCGGACAACATGTTCATGGGGCGGGAAATTCGGCGAAAGGGGCCATTGGGATCATGGCTTCGAATGCTGGACCGCCCGGCAATGGAAAAATTCGCCCGCGAAAAGCTGAGCGAATTGGGTCTGATGACGATCCAGAATATCAATCAGGCGGTCGAAACCCTGTCGGGTGGACAACGTCAGGGGGTCGCCGTGGCACGCGCGGCGGCGTTCGGGTCCAAGGTCATCATTCTGGACGAACCGACGGCGGCACTGGGCGTGAAGGAAAGCCGCAGGGTCCTTGAACTGATCCAGGATGTGAAATCACGCGGCATTCCGATCATCCTGATCAGCCACAACATGCCTCATGTATTCGAAGTCGCAGACCGGATTCACGTGCACAGGCTGGGAAAACGCCTGTGTGTGATTGACCCCAAGGACTATTCGATGTCCGACGCCGTAGCATTCATGACCGGGGCCAAGGACGCACCGCCCGAGGATCAGGCTGCATGACCGGTGGCGGCACCGCCCCTGACGTTCTGGCCGACAGCATCGTCGACGCCGTTGAGGCGCTGCCGCCGGCCCGACACCGGCAACTTGTCGCGATTGCGGGCCCGCCCGGATCCGGGAAAAGCACCGTTGCCAGCCTTGCCACGGCCAAGCTGAACCGGCGCGGCGTGTCAGCAGGGCTTGTGCCAATGGACGGTTTTCACTTTGACAACGCGATCCTGAAGGAACGCGGGCTTTTCGCCCGCAAGGGCGCGCCGGAAACCTTCGATCTTGCCGGGCTTCATGCCTTGCTTGTGCGTTTGCGCACCGAAGATGAAGTTGCAATTCCGGGCTTCGACCGAAAGCTTGATCTGGCGATCGCTGCCCGATCAATGATCTCGCCTGATCAGCGGGTCGTTCTGGTTGAAGGCAATTACCTTTTGCTGGATGAACCGGGCTGGGTGGGCCTTCATCCCTTATGGGCGCTCAAGGTGTTTCTGGGCGTCGATCTTGCTACACTGGAAACCCGGCTCACCGACCGTTGGGTTGGGTTTGGGCTGGACAAACAGTCCGCAAGAGAGCGGGCGCTTTCAAACGACATTCCGAATGCCGAGCGGGTGATCCAAAACTCGGTACAAGGCGACCTGAACCTGTGACATCTTAGGGCGGGCCAGTCAGAGCGCCCGTGTCACCTGTCTAGTAGGTGGGCGGAACAAGACCTGCCTGAAACCACTTCACGAAAGATACGATAGAAAACACCGGCAGCCCTGTGGCGCGCTGAATATCGGGTGCGTAGGGGCACATATTCGTGCATTCCAGCACGATCGCGCCAAGATCGGGGTGTTCCGATGTCAGGGCCATTGCGGCTTCGACATTGTCCTTGCGGGCCTTTTCCATATCAAGGCCCAGCTCATCTCCAAGGATCGCGCGGGTAAACTCCGCCCCGCCTTCGGTTGTGCCGATAGGCGTGTCCAATGGAACATTGGCGGCCAGCAAGTGATCTTGGGTCAGAGTAGAGGCTGATATGGTCAGAACCCCGGCGCGTTTTCCCGCCGGCAGGATGCGGTTGACCATTTCAACCTGCATCAGGGACGATGTGGCCACCGGAACAGGAACAGCCTGGGCCAGCTCTTTTTGGAACAGGGACAGGAACCCGCAATTGGTGGTAATCCCGTCCACACCATCTTTTACAAGCTCCTGCGCCGCGTCGATGAACATGTCGAGCATACCTTCGGCATTGCGCCGGACCACCCGATCCGGCGAGGCATCGCGCACAATGCGATAGTGAACCGGAAAGGGCCAGGTCCGCGCGTTGCCCATATCGCCGGGAATGCGGGGAAACCGGGCATCCAGCATCAGAATGCCGACAGACGCGCCGTAGATGGATTTTCCGCCCTGCGCGATCATCCCTCGACCTCCTCGATGATACGGGTCGAGATATCGTCCGACCCTTCCATGTAGATGTTGGAAATCCCGTGACGCACGGCATCCTGCACCTGATCCATACGCTTGGAAATATGTGCACCCAGAATCCGAGCGGCCTCATCCGCGTGCCGGTCCATCAAAGCCTGCATGACGCGTTTGTGTTCGTCCTTTGAGCGTTGCACGCGGTCGAGGCTCATGGAGATCCAACGGATATAGCGGATACGGTCGTTGATCCGCGTCAGGGTTTGCAACAGTTCCATGTTTCCAGACAGCTTCGCGATACCCAAATGAAACGCCTCATCCCGGTTGACTGCTTTTTCAACAGTCAGACCGGTGATGTCGATGCCCGTTGCGTAAAGCTCATCCCGCAGCAATTGCAGGTCTTCGTCCGATGCTTTGGCACAGGCCGCGCGCACCGCCGCTGTTTCAATGATCTGGCGCAGTTCGAACAGGTCGAACACGCTTTGCGCATCCAGCGGGCGGCAGAAAAAGCCTTGTCCGGGGCGGAAGTCGAAAAGCCGTTCGGCAACCAGACGGTTCAACGCCTCGCGCAACGGGGTGCGGCTGACGCCCAGATCTCTGGACAACGCCACTTCGTTCAGGCGGTCGCCGGGGCGCAGGCGAAACGAAACCGCCATCGCCTTGACCTGATCATAGATATCATCGACGCGCGGACCCGCCATTACCCCAGCCCTTCTTCGTTTGAATCACAGGTGCCACACGCTGAGCTTGAAATCAATATACAAAACTGTATACAGGTCTGCGTACAGATTTGACACAAGGGACTCGCAACCATGACAGGGACAAATTTTCTGACCGGAGCCGAAGCCATGGTGCGCATGCTGGAAGCGCATGGTGTGACGCATATGTTTGGCCTGTGCGGCGATACCACTTTGCCCTTTTATGATGCCCTTGCCCGGATGGATCACGGCATTCAGCACATTCTGACACGGGATGAACGGCACGCGGCCTATATGGCGGATGGCTATGCCCGCGTCACCGGCAAGCCCGGCGTGTGCGAGGGCCCGTCCGGCGGTGGTGCGACCTATATCTTGCCCGGAGTGGTCGAGGCCAACGAAAGCTCGGTTCCGATACTCGCGATCACGTCAGATGTGGCAACGACCAGCCGCGGCAAATACCCGTTGACTGAACTGGATCAGCCTGCGCTGTTCCGGCCTCTGGCCAAATGGAACACATCCCTTGACGACGCAGCGCGGCTTCCGGCCATGGTTCGGGCCGCCTTCAGGGCGATGACGACCGGCACGCCCGGTGCAACGCATCTGGCGCTGCCGTTTGACACGCAGAAGGCGCAGGTTGATGAGGCTGAAATCTGGGCGGATGACAGGCACCGCAGCTATCCCGCCGAACGGGCCGCACCTGACCCGGACGCCATCGAAGCAGCGGCTGCCATTCTTGCAGGGGCCAAATCCGCGGTTGCGGTCTGTGGTGGCGGGCCGGTCTTGTCCCGGGCGACCGATGCGCTGCGCCGGGTTTCAGGCCTGCTGGACATGCCCGTGGCCACGACCGTGTCGGGTCAGGGGTCCATTGCCGAGACCGACCCGCTTGCCCTGGGCGTTGTCGGGTCGAACGGGGGCATCCCGGCAACCCGCGCCGTCGTGGATCAGGCCGATGTCGTTTTGTTCATTGGCTGCCGCGCCGGTTCGGTAACAACGGAACGGTGGCGAAGCCCCGGACGCAGCACCACGATCATCCATATCGACAGCGATCCGATGGTGATCGGCGCCAATTACCAGACCGAAGTGGCTATCTGCGCCGATGCCCGTCTGGCGCTGGAGGCTTTGGCGCTGGCACTGGAAAACCGGCAGGACCTGACCAGCCAAGGCGGAGCAGCCAAAGCCCGCGCCGCCTGGGAGGCCAAGAGGACCGCGTTCGCCCCGCTGGCCGCAAGTCGCGAGACGCCGATCCGGCCCGAGGCTGTCATGGCGTCCTTGATGGACATTCTGGATGACGACTCGATTGTGGTCGCTGACCCCGGCACCCCCTGCCCCTATTTCAGCGCATATTACCGCTGGCGGAAACCGGGGCGCCATTTCATCACCAACCGGGCACATGGGGCGCTGGGGTATTCGCTGGGCGCGGCCATGGGGGCACATGTCGGGCGGCCATCGGTTAAAACCCTGTCGGTCATGGGCGATGGCTCGTTCGGGTTCACCTGCGGCGAGTTTGAAACGATGGTCCGGCACAATATGCCAATCACTTCGATCGTCTTCTCGAACTCAGTCTTCGGATGGATCAAGGCTGGCCAGAAAGCGGGATTTGGTCAGCGCTATTACAATGTTGATTTCAACCGGACGGACCACGCCGCTGTTGCGGCGGCCTTTGGCGTCAAATCCTGGACCGTCAAAGACCCCGAGGATCTGACGCGCGTGCTGAAACAGGCGATTGAGCATGACGGCCCAACACTTGTCGACATTCACTCACAGCCGCTTCACGAAGCGGCCGCACCGGTCTCGGAATGGGTCGCGTAAGCGGCAATTGACGGGGTCAACTGGGCCAGAAATTCCTGCGCAATCGTGGACAGAGGGCGTCCCTTTGCCGTGATGATCGCAAGATCCAGCATGACTGGCGGCGCAAATGGGCGGGTCAGATACCCGCTCTCGTCGTCAAAGGTCACGGTAAAGGGGTCGATCATCGCGACCCCCATACCCTGTTTTACAAAGCTCAGCAGGTTTTCGGAAAGATGGGTGTGTATCTGGGTGCGCCATGTGTGACCGGATGTCTGAAAGATGTCGCGGGTCCGGCGATGGGTCTGATGTTCCGGCCCCATTACGATGAAGGGTTCGTTTTCCAATATCTCTGGCGTCAGAACGTCGTGCTCGGCCAAGGGACTGCCCTCAGGAAAAGTCGCGAGCGTTTCAAACTGAAACTCCTGATAGTTCAGTGTGTCATGCAGAATGGGCATCTCGACAATACCGATTTCAAACAGGCCCGAGATGACCCATTCCTGAATCTTGGATGAATATTGCGACTGAAAGCTGACAGACAGGTTGGGGCGCGTTTTGGCAAACCGCGCGATCTCGCGGGGCATGAAACCAAAGGACAACAGGTGCGGCGCGGCAACCTGCAACTGTCCGGGATGTTTGTTTTGCAAATCGGTCACGGCCTGCGCCACGTGGTCCAGCCCGCGCACGACCGTGTCAACCTCGCGAAATAGCATCTCGGCCTCAGGTGTTGGCAGCAATCGGCCTTTTGTCCGTTCAAACAGAGGCAGACGCGCCTCGCGTTCAAGTTGTGCCAGAAGGTTGCTGATGCCGGGTTGCGATATCCCAAGAACCGAGGCCGCGCCGGTCACGGTTCCGGTTTCCATTATGGCATGAAATGCCTGAAGCTGACGAAAGCGCAGGGACAACGATAATCACATCACTTTTTCTGATGAACTTACGAGAATATAATATTTGAAATGATAGCCCGGTCAAGGCAGGCTTTCCCCATCGACAGGGGGCGAAATGAGCAATCTGGCACAGAAAATCATCGGTTATGACCTGTGGCATCTTGAACTGCCGGTCACATCCCGCCGGGATCACGGCATCGGGTCGGTTGAAGGCGTTTGCGAAGTCGTCATCCTGCGCCTGACATCCGAGGATGGCACCCAAGGGTATGGCGAGGCATCGCCCTGGTCGGTATTCACCGGAACACCCGAAGCGAGTTTTGCCGCGCTGGACCGTTATCTGCGCCCTCACGTTCTTGGGGCATGCGTTGGGGATCGGGCCGCAATCATGGCACGTGCGGCTTACGCCGTGGCACATTGCACCGAAGCCAAGGCGGCGCTGGAAACCGCGCTGTTGGATTTGGCAGGCCGGATCAGCGGTGTTCCGGTCTGGTCCTTGTTGGGTGGTCGCTTCCGCGACAGCATTCCGCTGAGTTGTTCCATCGCAAACCCCGACTTTGCCCAGGACATCGAACTATTGGCACGCCTGCGTGAGGATGGTGTTCGGATTGTCAAACTCAAGACCGGGTTCAAGGATCACGCCTTCGACATCATGCGGCTGGAGTACCTTGCCCAGAACTACCCGGAGCTCTCGGTCCGCGTGGACTATAATCAAGGGCTCAGCATTGATGATGCGCCATCGCAGGTGCGGGACGTCGCTCAGTTCAAACCGGATTTCATTGAACAACCTGTCCGCGCCCATCAGTTTGGCATGATGGCAAAGCTGCGGCAGATGACGGATGTTCCGCTACTGGCCGACGAAAGCGTCTTTGGCCCCGAAGACATGGAGCGCGCGGCCAGCGAAGGGATCTGCGACGGGGTTTCGGTGAAAATTATGAAGTCAGGCGGCCTTACCCGCGGGCAGACGGTTGCGCGCATCGCTGCGGCCCATGGCCTGTCGGCCTATGGTGGCGATATGTTCGAGGCTGGACTGGCCCATTTGGCAGGCACGCACATGATTGCCGCGACACCGGAAATCTCTCTGGGCTGCGAATTCTATCAGGCGTCCTATTTCCTGAAAGAGGATATTCTGGAGGAAACTTTCCAGGTCAGGGACGGTCAGGTTTGTGTGCCTCAGGGCCCCGGACTTGGCGGCAGACCCGACCTGACCAAACTGGATCATTATGCGGTTGCCAAGGTGGTGACAGAATGACGGACAAGAAAACCATAGCCATCATAGGGGCCGGAATTGTCGGCGTGTCGACTGCGGTCTGGTTGCAGCGGGATGGTCACAATGTGATCCTGATCGACAAGGCAGGCCCTGCCGAAGGTACCTCGCACGGGAATGGCGGGGTATTGGCCTCGTGTTCTATCGTACCGGTAACAGTCCCCGGATTATTGGGAAAAGCACCGAAGATGCTGCTGAGCCCCTCGCAACCGTTGTTTCTGAAATGGGGGTATTTACCAAAGCTTCTTCCGTGGCTTTGGAAATACCTCAGACATGCAAACGCCGCCGACGTCGAGAGGATCGCCGCAGCACTGACATCCATCGTTGGCGACAGTCTGAATGATCACAAGGCGCTGGCGGCCGGAACGGGGGCGGAAAAGTGGCTGGTTCCTTCAGATTACCTGTTTCTTTACAGGGATCGCGCACATTTTGAGGAAGATGCCTTTGGTTGGGATATCCGGCGCAGGAACGGGTTTCAGTGGGACGAATTGGAAGGTCACGCCTTCCATGAATATGACCCGGTTTACAGTCAGGGCATCGGATTTGCCGCCCGGCTTTCGGATCATGGCCACATCACCGACCCCGGCCGGTACGTGAAAGACCTTGCCGCGCATGTTGAGGCGAACGGAGGTCGCTTCATACGCGCAAATGTCGAAGATGTGGTTCGGGAAAACGGACGTGTCACCGGTGTTCGGGCCGGTGGCGAGACAATTGCTTGTGACGCAGCCGTCGTGACGGCCGGGATCTGGTCGGGCCCATTGGCAAAGCGCTTGGGAGTTTCTGTTCCTCTTGAAAGCGAACGTGGTTATCATCTTGAATTGGTAGAGCCTTCCGCGATGCCGCGCAGCCCGGTTATGGTTGTCTCGGGCAAGTTCGTTGCGACACCGATGGATGGGCGCATACGCTTGGCGGGCATTGTCGAGTTCGGAGGGCTGGATGCGCCGCCCTCGCGCGCACCGTTCGAGTTGATGCGCAAAAATGCCCGGGCGGCGTTCCCGGGCGTGACATGGAAGGAGGAAGTGGAATGGATGGGGCACAGGCCCGCCCCGGCTGACTCGATCCCGGTCATTGGCGATGTGCCCGGTATCAAAGGGGCCTACATGGGCTTTGGGCATCACCATATCGGCCTGACAGGCGGGCCAAAAACCGGGCGCCTTCTGGCGCAGATGATTGCGGGCAGAACGCCAAATGTCGACATGAGCGTCTACGCGCCGTCACGATACGCAAAATAACAAACAAACCGGTGAAAAACGCCGGTGTTTCCAAATTCAACAGGGAGAAGAATGATGAAGAAACTGACGAACCTTCTGGCGGCAACTGCGCTGACTGCCACCGCTGCTGCACCCGCCATGGCCGAAAAATGGGACATGCCGATGGCCTATTCGGCGTCAAACTTCCACTCGGCCACGGGTGCGGAATTTGCCAAATGCGTCACCACCGGCACCGGTGGTGAGATCGAAATCGTCACGCACCCGTCCGGATCGCTGTTCAAGGGCGCCGACATCAAACGCGCGATCCAGACCGGACAAGCCCCGATCGGTGAGCGGTTGCTGTCCGGACATCAGAACGAAAACGCATTGTTCGGGTTTGATTCCATCCCGTTTCTTGCAACTTCATTCGACGACAGCGCCAAGCTTTGGGAAGCGGCCAAACCTTCGATCGAAGGCCTGCTGGCCGAACAAAACCTGACACTGCTTTATGCAGTGCCGTGGCCGCCGCAGGGTCTTTATTTCAAAAACGAGGTGAACTCGGTCGCCGAGATGAAGGGTATCAAGTTCCGCTCGTACAACAACGCCACTTCGCGGCTGGCCGAGTTGACCGGGATGCTGCCGGTCACCATCGAAGCGGCTGAAATCAGCCAGGCTTTTGCAACCGGGGTCGCGGATTCAATGATATCGTCGGGATCAACCGGATATGACCGCAAGGTTTGGGAAAGCCTGAACTATTTCTACGAGGTCGACGCCTGGCTGCCGCGCAACTATGTGATGGTCAATTCCGACGTCTGGTCTGGTGTATCCGATGCCAACAAGAACGTCATCAAGGGCTGTGCGGAACTGGCGGAATATGCCGGGAACTGGCGCGCCAAGGAATACACCGGCTTTACGTTGCAAGGCCTGCGGGATGGCGGCATGACCGTTGGCCCGGCATCGGATCAGATGGTGCAGGAATTGAAAGAGATTGGCGTGACCATGACCAATGAGTGGCTGGAGGCCGCTGGGGACGAAGGCAAGGCCATCGTCGACGCCTTCAATTCGTCGCAGTAATCCTTTCGGAACGGGCGGCAGCATATCCTGCCGCCCGTTTCATATCCAATCAGAACACAGCGGGGACGGCATGGCGGTTTTGCGAGGGCTTCGGTCCGTATTGGATTTCATTTATCTGGCAGCAGGAGTTCTGGCGGCGCTCAGCCTGATTGCCATATTGCTGCTGATCGTGGTGCAGATGCTGGCCCGCTGGACCGGCGAAGTGTTTCCCGGCGCACCGGACTATGCCGGTTATGCGATGGCTGCCGCCTCTTTTCTGGCGTTTGCCAACGCACTGAACCGGGGCAGTCACATCCGCGTATCGATCCTGCTGAACGCGGTGCCAGACGGGGTGCGGCGCATTCTTGAAATCTGGTGCTTTGCCATTGGCACGGCTGTCATGTGGTATTTCTGCTGGTATGCCTATCGCTTTGTCTACTGGAGCTGGAAATTCAACGATGTCAGCCAGGGGCAGGATAGAACCGCCCTTTGGATCCCTCAATCGGCGATGCTGATCGGTGCCGTGATCCTTGCCATCGCCCTGACGGATCATCTGATCCATGTCCTGTTCCGCGGTGAACATCGCATCATCCGCGATCTGGCCGATCAGAGTCACGGAGAGTAAGCGCATGGAAAACCTGGCTGTTATCATCCTCTTCCTCTTTGTGCTTTTTACCCTGTTGGGCACCGGCGTGTGGGTCGGACTGGCCCTGATGGGTGTTGCCTGGGTCGGGATGGAGCTGTTCACGACACGCCCCGTGGGTGACGTGATGATCACGACCATCTGGTCGGCATCGTCCTCGTGGACCCTGACCGCCCTGCCAATGTTCATCTGGATGGGCGAGATCCTGTACCGAACGCGACTGTCCGAGGACATGTTCAAGGGGTTGTCGCCATGGATGGCCCCCCTGCCGGGTGGTCTGGTGCATACGAATATCGTTGGATGTACTGTCTTTGCCGCTGTCTCGGGGTCATCAGCGGCAACCCTAACGACCGTCGGAAAGATGTCGATCCCCGAGTTGCGCAAACGCAATTACCCCGAACGGATGATCATCGGCACGTTGACCGGTGCGGCCACTTTGGGGCTGATGATCCCTCCGTCCCTGACCCTGATCGTCTACGGGGTGACGATCAATGAATCGATCACCAAGCTGTTCTTCGCCGGTATCCTCCCCGGTCTTGTTCTTGCGGCGATGTTCATGGGCTATGTCGCGCTGTATTCCAAGCTGGGAAAGGACTGGAACCCAAACAACGAAAGCAAGCTGAGCTTTTCCGAGAAAGTCAAAAACTCACGCTTTCTGATGCCTGTGATCCTGCTGATCACCGTTGTCATCGGCTCGATGTATCTGGGCTATGCCACCGCGACCGAAGCCGCGGCTTTCGGCGTGATCGGGGGCCTTTTGCTGGCCGCCGGTCAAGGGTCGCTGACTTGGAAGACCTTTACCGAAAGCCTGATGGGGGCCACGCGCACCAGCGCGATGATCGCCCTGATCCTTGCGGGGGCGGCCTTTTTGTCGCTGTCGATGGGGTTCACCGGCCTGCCGCGCGGACTGGCCGACCTGATCGCAGGATGGGACCTGACTCGGTTCGAGCTGCTGATGGTGTTGCTGGTTTTCTACATCATTCTGGGATGCTTTCTAGACGGGATATCCTCGGTCGTGTTGACGATGGCCGTGGTTGAACCGATGATCCGTGACGCCGGGATCGACCTGATCTGGTTCGGCATCTTCATCGTGGTTGTTGTCGAGATGGCACAGATCACACCGCCGATCGGGTTCAACCTGTTCGTGATGCAGGGCATGACAAACCACGAGATGAGCTATATCGCACGTGCAGCGATCCCGATGTTCCTGATCATGGTATTGATGGTTTTCATCCTCATCTGGTTCCCGGATCTGGCGACCTGGCTGCCGGAGAATCTGCGCCAAAGCCCGGGCGGGTAGAACGGCTTTGAACCCGCTTCATCTGGCGGCGCGCCATGGCCCTCATGTACTGATCGCCGGGCTGGCGGCTGGCCTTCTGCTGCCGTCCCTGGCCGAGCCGATGCGAAACCTGCTGCCGCCACTGGTCGTGTTGTTGCTGTTCGTCACGGTCCTCAGGATGAACCCTGAAACCATTCTCGGGTCGCTGAGCGATCTGCAAAAGGTCGCACTCACGGTCATCGGGTTTCAATTCGTCATGCCGATGATCGTGCTGGCCATAGGGTTTACGGGCGGATGGACCGGAACGCCTGTCCTTTTGTCCCTGCTGATTATGGCGGCGGCCCCGTCCATTTCAGGCAGTCCCAATATGTGCCTGATGATGGGCCATCCGCCTGAACACGCGATGCGTCTGATGGTTGTGGGTACGGCCCTGTTGCCGCTGACCGCGTTACCAGTATTTCTGCTCATGCCCGAACTGGGGGATATTCAATCTGTCTTGCAGGCCGGGTTGCAATTGCTGCTGACCATCGTACTTGCAACCGGGGCTGCCATTATCACCCGGCGCACAGTTCTGCGCACACCCTCACCCGCGACGCTACTGAATTTGGAAGGCTTGGCGGCACTTACCTTGGCTGTGTTTGTCATCGGGCTGATGCCTTCGGTCAGTGCCACGGCCCTGAACAATCCCGCCATTGCAGCCTTCTGGATCGCGCTCGCCTGTCTGGTCAATTTCGGGGCACAAGCCGTTGCATTTCACCTGAGCCGAAACCGGCTGCCCGCAGACAAATCGACCGCGATATCGATCATCGCGGGAAACCGGAATATCGCCATATTCTTTGTCGCCCTGCCAACCGATGTCACCGCCCCGATCATGGCCTTCATCGGCGCCTATCAAATCCCGATGTATCTGACGCCCATGATCATGCGGCGCCTTTATGGCAAGAACAACCTTCCCGCGTAACGGCATCTGCGCTTTGGAGCACCTTGTGGGTCTTACGTGCAATCCCGGATCACAAAGTGCTTCGTCGTTTCCTCGATGACTTCCCAATAGCCGCGAAACCCATTCGGGATCAGAAAACTTGCCCCGTCGCGAAAATCTTGCCGGGTGCCGTCTTCATGGATCAAAGCGCAATGGCCTTTGACAATATAGCAATATTCGTCCTTGTCCGTGAATGCATGCCATTTTCCGGGCGTCGACGTCCATGTGCCCGCCGACAACTTGCCATCCGGACTGGTAAAATGCATCCCGATCTGGTGATACGGGTCGCCGTCGACAACGCGGTCCGGAAGATCGGCCAGACGCCGTTCGCTGCGTGTTGCTGGCGCACCGAAGAGATCGAGAACCTGAGGTGTCATAACATCATACCCTCCTGCTGAGCGTGTATTTCAAAACGGCACGACCCTCCTGTTGCGCGTTGATGGCCCCTTTTGTGATGCGGGGGTCGTTGCCTTCGCTGAGGGCGATTATGGGACGGGTGGCCGGAGCGTTTTGCCGCAACAGCTCGACGGGTGTCAGGGTC
>NZ_JBQFYX010000025.1:0-26871 GCF_056541885.1 Ruegeria sp. AF7
CCTTGATCATTCCAATAATCTGTTCGTCTGAAAATCTGCGTTTCATGGTCCATCCTTTTCTTGGACGGATTACTAACACCTCGATGGCCTGATTTCAGGGGGTTGGGTCAAGGCGTTTGCCAGAAAACCTTTCGTTCGTACTACATACTTACAAGAGGCTAGATCATCCTCCAGATACGCTCAAACTCTCAGAGACCGTGGCAATTCCGTCCAATTGAAGTCGATCTGTAGGCGCGTGAACAAGGGTGGTGAAGAACAGCCCTACGCCAATCACAAGAACGCATATTGCACCTGCAAGACGCGCACCTTTAGCGAAGCGTTGTCGCGTTGGCTGATCAGATGCGAAGCGGCGTTCTGCCCAACCACGGCCCCAGAGCGCAGCGACCCCCAGCGCGGACATGGCGACCGCCATACCGGCCGAGATCGCGACCACCATCAGAGTAGCCGGCCAGATCAGGTCATTCGCAAGGCCGAACAGCATCACGATCAATGCTCCGGTGCACGGGACGACACCCACGGCAGCCGCGACCCAGCCGCCTACCGCACGCGCCTCGTGCCCATTGCAGGCTGCGCAGGCACTGTGGGCGTGATCGGCATGATGATGGTCGTGCTTGTGCTGAACGGCTTCGGGCGTTTGCTGCCGCATGGCGCGAATGGCCTGCCAGAGCATCACGGCACCGATGGCGACAATCAGCGAATAGCTGAGAAGGCGGATCATCCTGTAATCGGAGGGGGCAGCTCCTGTCGCTTGCCGCACGGCGAGATCGAGAAGGAAGACGACCACGATCGCCGATGCGACGTGAAAGGCGGCGATGCGCGCGCCCATGTTGAGCCCGCGTCGGAGACTGCCACCTGTCCCCACAAAGTAAGAGATCACGACCGCCTTGCCGTGGCCTGGTCCCAGCGTGTGAAGTGCCCCGTATCCGAAGGCCAAAAGCACGGCCAAGAGAATTGCTTGTGCCGACCCCTCCTTGCCGATTTCTGACATTCCCGATGTGAAGAGCGTGTTTACCCAGATTTGCGCTCTGATGAGGGCCGGAACACCGGACGCGGAGGCCGCAACGATTTCACCCGGCTGGCCGGTTAGTGCTGCACCGTCCAGGCCGTATGAGGCGGGGATCTGCCGGCTTCCATCGATCAGAAACAGCGCATGCTCTGCGGGTCGATGGCGCAATGTCCCTTCCAACCGGACCGCTTCGAACCGCCGTTTCAGCTCCAGTCCCTCGGGGAAGGCGACGTGAATAATCTGATTGGGCGGCGGAGGTGGCGTGTGTATGCAGGCACCGACCCAGGACACGAGCAGGAATTCGACAACGCGCTCGCCTTCCCACACCAGCGGCAGAACGAAACCGTCGAGAAGGACCTGTTGATCGAGGAAGGTCGACGTCACGCCGGTCGCTTCTTCGCGGCGCCGTTTCATTACGACCAGTCTTTGATCGAGGAGATAATCCGGGTCGAGGCCAGCAGCTTCGAGCCTGCCGCGGGCCGCTCTTGCAGCGTCCGGCAGACCGAGCGAGCCACTCCCGGCGGTCTCGGCTTTCTGGGAAATCAAGATATCTCGCAAGTCTTTTTTCTGTTCCAGCGTCATATCGAGGAAGGGGTCATCGAACGGCTCAACGGTGGGAGCGAGCGCATCCCAACTCGCGAACTGCGAATTCGCGCCGTCAGACGCTGCGGCGGCGACGGATTGGATGGCGATGACTAAGATGGCTAGAAGGCCACGCAGCCGCAGAAGTGACTGAACCATGCTGAACTTCCTACAAGTCGTTTTTGTAAATGGTCCCGCCCTTCATAATCAGGTCGAGCGCGGTTTCATGGTCTTCGAGGATGGAAATGTCCTCGAGCGGATTTCCGTCGATCAGCAACAGGTCTGCATGCGCACCTTCGACGAGCCGACCAACGATGCCGGGATAGGGACTGCGGTCACCAGAGAGCTGAAGCAGCTCACCGGAGTTTGCGGTCGCTTGGGTCAGGATCTCGGCAGGCGTGAACCAGTCAAGACGGGCCGCAAACTCCTTGTTCTGATCGGCGCACGCTTGTGGGTTCACAACGACGTCAGTGCCGAAAGCGATCTTAATCCCGTACTTTTTGGCCAGTGTGAACATGCTGTCGAGCCCGGCCTCAACCATCCGCCCTTTGGCGAGGCGCACGGGCCCGAGGTCAGGCGAAAAGGTGCGGTAGACAAGTACCTGCGGGCTCAGCCAGATATCATTCTCGGCCATCATCTGGGCGATTTCCTCGTTGATGAGGTTGCCGTGTTCAATGGAACGGACGCCCGCCTCGATGGCCTGCTTGATGCCATCGACAGTATAGACATGTGCCGTCACGTAGGTGCCGAAGCCGTCTGCTACCTCGACCGCCGCTTCTATTTCCTCTTTGATGAACTGCCGCCCATCAATCGGGTCGAACTCAGTTCCGACACCGCCGGCGAGGTGCATCTTGATCTGGCTTGCGCCACGCTTGAGGTTCTCCCGCGCGGCAGCGAGCACATCGTCGCGCCCATTTACGATCCTGCTGTAGCCCAGTCGTTCGAGGTTGTTTTCCGGTCCACCGAATTCGCGCGGGTTCATGAAGCGGGGATTAGCATCACCATGTCCGCCGAATTGAGAAATCGCCCGAAGCGATGGCCATACGCGCGGCCCGGCAATCTCGCCGCGGTCAGCGGCCAGCTTGGCGCCCCATGACGCGCCGCCCACGTCCCGCAGGCTCGTGAAGCCGCGCATGAGGGCATCCTCCGCGGCGCCCGCCGCCTTGATCCCGATGTAATCCAGATCCGGAGCGTAGGATCCGGCCATGTCCGCCACCGGCACCGTGCAGAGGCTGAGATGGTAGTGCATGTCGATGAAGCCTGGCGTCATGACGCGCCCCTCAGCGTCAATGACCGTGGCCCCCTCGGGCGTATCGAGTCCGGCCCCGATGGCGGCGATCATGCCGTCCTGGATCAGAACGTCCTGCCCCTCGATCAGGTCGGGACTAAGCCCGTCGAAGATACGCGCCCCTGTGATGAGAGTGCCGGCATCGGTGTTGTCCTGAGCTCCTGCCGGGCCGAACACGGCCAGCATGACAAGGGTTGTGGCAACGAAATTCTTTACAGACATACGGGCCTCCGCTGTGCGATGCAGGTTAGTCCGACGTCAGCGCCGAACTGTGAATTACAGGTTCAGTTCACTTCGGACTGAACGGTGACTTTCAGGCCGGGCCGAAGAAGATGCTCCGGATTCGGAAACTCGCCCCAAACCGTGATTTTCTGCGTCTCTTCCTCGAACGTGTAGCCACCCGAAACAAGCTTGCCCCGGTACGGGTATTCCTCGCCATCCGGCAGGGTGAGCGAGAGCACGACCCCTTCGATCAAGGCTTCGTCCGAGGCGAACATCTTCTGCCGCGCCGCGTACACATCGTAAGGCACCTCACCCACAACCTGGATCGGATCGAGTTGCGTAATGATAGCCATGGTGATGTCCCCGTCGCCGACATCCTGCCAGCCGTTTTCACGCACCATTGATGCACTCATCACTCCCGTGAAGGGTGCTTTCTGTGTCATCTGCATCACGCCAAGTTTTGCAAGACCAACATTCGCCTCGGCCTGTGCGACGTTGGCAAAGGCGATATCACGAAGTGCTTCGGCCTTCTCCAGGTCGACAGCAGAAACCACATCCCGATCCGCAAGAGTCTCAGCGCGTTTGACGTCTGCTATCGCCTCAAGCAATTGCGCGCGCGCGGCAACGAGCTGCGCTTGGGCAAGTTGCAACCGGTACTCCGCAGGCGGCTTTGCGAACTCGAACAGGATGTCGCCTTCCTCGACCATTTGGCCGGGTGCGAAGGTAATTTCCCGCAACCATGCGCTGACGATTGGCGTGATCTCGGCTTCACGTGCCGGAACAACGGTACCCTCGAATTCTGCAACCTCGAGTATGTTTTCTTGCGCGGGGGCCATGTTTGGAAATGCCATCACAAGCGAACTCACGAATGCGATCATTTGCATTGAGCAAAGTCGCGCCCACTCGCTCCGCGAAATACTGCCTTTTGCGTCGGCACTGCCGGATATCTTCATAACGTTTCGCCCCTTTTGAACAGCCCAAGTGTCGCGACCACATTCAGAATTGTTCCGCAACCATTGATCAAAACAGCAATTAGAAACGCAGAAACACTCGCATAGTTCTCCAATCCACTTTGAAAATACCGAAGGATATTCCCGGCTACCCCGCCGCCCCCGAAGAGGATGAGCGCCGGGATCATTCCGATCCGGTACCAGCCGATATGGCCCGAGCGGCCGAGCCAGAGAATGCCCAGATAGACGATGAACATAGCGATTGAGGGACCGATGGCCGCCGCGCTGAGCGCCTTGCCGGTGGTCTCGCTACGGATCAGGTTGACGACGAGATAGGTGAGCGAGGCCGCCGCGAAAATCGACTGAAGCAACAGCAGACGGTTTAACGACAGCATCGGTCCGACCGCCTCACTCGATCTCGTTTTTATAGATAACACCATCTTTCATGATGAGATCGAAATTTTCATGCGGATCGGCGATCAGATCAATGTCCTCAAGCGGATTGCCATCGACAAGGATCAGATCGGCGTAGGCACCTTCCGCGATGACCCCCAAGGGGCCAGCCGGATAGGGGTGGCGCGGGCCTGCGAGTTCCAGCAGTTCCGCATTGTTCGACGTGGCCTGCTTCAGAACTTCGTAAGGCGTGTACCACCTTTGAAGTTTCGCCAGAAACGCGCCCTGACGCTCAGCGAGAGCGGGATCGAACAGGATGTCGGTGCCAAAGGCCACCTTGACCCCTACTTCTTTCGCGGTCTTGTAAGTGAAGTCGGTGCCGTTCGTGACATCGATCCATTTCTGCTGGCTCACGGGGTCATCGAAAGTAAAGCCATCCTCGTCATCGAGCAGCGGCTGCACCGACAGCCAGACATCGTTGTCGCGCATCAATTCCATCGTCTCGCGGCTCATGAGAAAGCCATGCTCGATGGTTTTCACGCCGGCCTCGACCGAGATACGTACAGCTTCGTCCGTAAAGGTGTGAGAGGCGACGTAGGTGTTGTAGGTGTCGGCGACTTCGACGAAAGCCTCGATTTCGGCTCGCGTGTACTGCCTGACGTCGAGAGGGTCATAGGTGGACGACACCCCGCCCCCTGTAGAAATCTTGAGCTGCGTCGCTCCCATACGCATGATTTCGCGGGCGCGCTTGGTCACCTCTGGCACCCCGTCCGCCATCGCCATGACGCCAACGCTGAACCAGTACCACTGGGAGTCCGCAGGATTGGTCGGCACCGCCTGGTAGGGGCGGTAGTCGAAATGGCCGCCTGTCTGCGTCACGGGCGGCCCCGATGGCAGGATGCGCGGGCCTTTCAACTCCCCCCGATCGATCATCCGCTTGATCGCGAAGGAGTTGCCGCCGACGTCACGCGTGGTCGTGAAACCACGCATCAACGTCTTTTCCGCACCTTGTGCGCCGCGGATGGCGATTTCGAGCACGTCGCCAGTCACCACGACACTTTGCGGGTTGCAGCAGTATAGCGTGTGCCAATGAACGTCGATCAGCCCGGGGATCAGCGTGCGCCCGCCGCCGTCAATCACGCGGCCGCCTGCCACCGCGAGATCTTCGGCCGACACAGCAGTAATCAGATTGTCGGTCACGACCACATTGGCGTTTTCGATGAGCGCCTCGTTGACGCCGTCGAAAACATTCACGTTGGTAATTAAAATGGGACCATCCGCATCTTGCGCGCAGACTGCAGAAGCGCCTATTGCAAAAATGGCAAGGGCAAAGCTATTAAATTTCATCACGGTCTCCTATCGGCTGCCGTGAAGCCTATTGCTTTTTTCAATTATTGTGTGGTCACAAAGTTATGCAGAAATTAAAAAAAACCGAAATTATTCTGAAGGAACCGACGTACTTTCGTTTCTCAAGCACACTCAGCGTATTGATGAACGAGGGGCTTCTGCAAGGTCAGATCGTGCAGTATTCGCCAAGCGAGGGCGTCGATCAGGTGATGGGGTTCAAATCGGACCGCGTCGGGCTCGTCCATACACGTTTTCCGCATGAAGCTTGCATACGCACCGAGCAACCCCGAGGCTATGTCACTTTTACGCTACCGGTCACGGATGCAAGTGATTGGAAATTGAACGGTGCCTCCGGCGGCAAACGGACTTTATTCCTGAATTTCGGCTGGGACGAAACGGAGCTTTTTGCCCCGAGCCGCAATCTCTTTGCGGGCAGCGTGGACACCGACTTGCTACTTAAAGTCATGGCGGCTCTTGTAGGATACAACCCCGATGAGACTGATATCCCCAAAGGGCCGATATCGCTTGAGCCACATACATTCGGCAACCTGATATCGGCGCTTGCAAACGCTGTTTACGGATCAACGAACTTTGACGACCCGGAAGCTGTAGAGCAGACCGTGGCCATCGCTTTGGCTACCGCCTTAATCGGCGAGGGAACGACGCATACGCCGCAAAACATTCGTTCCTATGAAACATTTCGTACCGCGCAGCAGTATCTGATGCAAAACCAAGACACCACGGTTAGCCTGCACGATCTATGCGGTTTATGCGGGGTCAGCGCACCAACATTAAATGCAGCTTTTTATCAAGTAACCGGTCTTTCTCCAGCAAGATACACTAGGCACTTGAGCTTATCGCGTGTTCACAATGAACTGTCCTTAGCCCGCGAAGAAAAACTGACTGTGAAGATGGCTGCCCGACGAGCGGGATTTTCTGAACTCGGTCGCTTCAGTGGGTTTTACAAACGGGTATACGGAGAACTGCCGTCGCAGATACTGGTGCGCTAGTGCTCCCCTTGATTGGCACAGATCTTCGATCATGTCTTCGTCTCCAACATAGATGAATTCCGGCAAAGAACGTCGACTTTCATGCGACCGCCTTTATATGAACCGGTCCTTATCGCCGGTAGCAAGTAGCGAATTTTTCGTTTTTAGAAGCAAACGCCACAAGACAGGCGAAGTTATCTACGAGACTGGTTTCAAACCGTTGCTGAATGTCAGCTAAGCAATTGCCTTCGGAAATTGATGCTATCCGCAGCATTCAGTAGTTTGGGCTCACAGTCAGATTTCGCCGCTTGCGGCGCGAACCACTGCTCTTGAGATGTCAACGACCGCGGAATGCACGATACGACACAAGATCAACGGCTTGCTAGAATTTGTCGATGGCTGGTTCCGTTGCAACTGCAACTTGAGACTTTCTGCAAGGGCATTCGGCGGCACTGAGCCCAAATTGTCGATTGCTGCGGAGTAGTGTTAATGTCTGCATACGATGCTCTGGAATCCGAAATGACCAAACACCCCAGTCAAGCGAACGATGAAAGGCCCGCCATTCTCTGTGTTGCAGGCTTTGGTGACAATGCGAGCATGTTTGAAAGTATGGCTGACACCCACCTCGCCAACAGCTATCGTTTGCTACCTATTAATCTTCCGGGATTTGGCGCTCAGCCTCTGGCAAAGAAAACAACTCTCGAAGCACTTGCGCAAACCGTCGCCGACGAGGCGAACAAGCACGGAGCCGAAATCATTGTTGCTCATTCGGTTGCTTCAATCATAGCTTCGCTGGCTGTCAAAAGGGCAAGCTGTCCTTTGACAACCATCATTTCATTGGAAGGTAATATCACTGCCGAGGATGCTTATTTTTCTGGAACTGCTGCCGACTACAGTGATCCGTTTGCGTTTCGTGAGGCGTTTCTTGAGCGGCTTGATGAAATGGCGAAAACGGCACCAATCATTCGACGGTATCGTAGTGAAGTATCGAAGGCCGATACTCTGGCGCTGTGGCAACTCGGGACAGACGCGCGACATTTTTCAGCAGACTGCGTGCCCGGCGAGCTTTTGCAGAACGCGGCAAATGTGATTTATCTCTACAATCCTGACAACTGTCCGTACAGCACCGTCCGTTGGCTGGAAGAAAACAAGATGGATCGGATCGTTCTCGAAAAGGCCACACACTGGGCGAGCGTTGATCAACCCGAAAGGCTTGCAGAAATGATCGCTGAGGCACTCCACCGATAGACGAATACAGCCGTTCACAATTGGATAGATGAAAGCTGGCTTTGTAATGGTTTTCCGCAAGAACCGGGTCGCGGTGTCGGGGTCACGTAAGCTAATCCGTTAGGTGACAGTTAGTGACGGAACCAGAAGACATGACAAATCGCCCCATGCCAGCAATGGATTTTACAGCAAGCGTCATGCTGCTTCTGCTCGCGGCTGTTTGGGGCGGGTCGTTCTTCTTCGGCGAGGTTGCACTAACTGAAGTGCCACCGCTGACAATAACGTTGCATAGGGTGATCTGGGCAGTCCCTATTCTGGCACTCATCGTCCTATTCAAAGGATTGAGTGTTCCACGTGCCCCTCAGGTATGGGGAGCTTATCTCGTTATGGGAGCGCTCAACAATGCCATCCCATTTTCGTTGATCTTCTGGGGGCAAACGCAAATAGACAGCGGGTTGGCCTCAATCCTCAACGCAACAACAGCAATGTTTGCAGCGGTCGTGGCTGGCTTACTTCTGAAGGATGAGCCGCTGACTCCGAAGAAAATAGCAGGTGCTGCCCTAGGTATTATAGGGGTGGCCTTCATTATGGGGCCAAGCGCATTAACTGAGTTTAATCCTAGCAATCTGGCACAGCTGGCTATCCTTGGGGCGACGCTCTCTTATGCTTTTGCTGGGGTCTGGGGCAGAACAGCTCTTTCGGGCCAACCACCACTTGTAAATGCACTTGGTATGCTGATCGGCAGCACAGTGCTTATGATCCCTATTGTTCTTGTGATGGATGGCCCTCCAAGCTTCGCTCTGTCTGCTGGTGTATGGGCAGCGCTTATTGGGATGGCCGCTCTATCAACAGCGCTGGCCTATGTACTTTATTTCGCAATCCTTGCGCGCGCCGGAGCCGCCAATCTTCTTTTGGTTACGCTGCTGATCCCACCGTTCGCTATCGGTCTTGGTGTCACGTTTCTAGGTGAAAAGATGGAGCCGGAAGCTTGGGTCGGGTTTGCCATCATTGCTCTTGGCTTTGCTGTAACCGACGGTCGGCTTTTTTCCCGCTTTGCCAGGCACAAGCCCCAAAAAGTAGAATGAGGCGCTTTCTGGAATACTTTTTACAAGCACATTAAGGAGTGACGATCCCCGTCGTCACCAACAGGCCCGGCCAAGCGTCGGGTCTATTTTTGAGTAGCGGACATTCAGCGAAGACAAACGAATGGCGGCAAAGTCCCGCGTCTTTCTTGTCTGACTTGGCTGCGGCGAAAGCACAGTATGGGTTCGGGCAAGATCCGCGCTGCTGAACGACTGCTTCGGTGACATGCGCTGCACGGCAACAGAAGGTGCGCCGCGACTGCAAAGTTATGCTGCGTCAGCGAGGGTTGAAAATCCAAAGTCGGGTTTGTCCGCAACCTGTGAGTTTGTGCAGCGCCAAAATTTGCACTTGCAGCGAATGACCGGAATGCGGGCGCGGTCGCAGTGTCTCGACCAACCGGTGAAAGGCAGCTATGGGCCGCCCGTGTAGGCGGCCCAGAGATGTTAGATTTCAATGGCTTCAGCAATGGCCAAAGCATCCTCAAGTTCAACACCAAGATATCTGACCGTACTGTCCATCTTTGTGTGCCCCAATAGAAGCTGAACGGCGCGAAGATTGCCAGTCTTCTTGTAGATCTGAGTGACTTTCGTGCGCCGCATCGAATGCGTGCCATATGCACTAGCTTCCAGTCCGATCGACGTGACCCAGTGCCGAACAATCCGCGCATACTGTCGTGTCGATATGTGAAGTCGCTCATGAAAACGGCCTGGCCAAAGAAACTCTGATCCGACCATCAGTTCGTCTTCCATCCATTTCTCGACGGATGCGCGGGTGCCTTCCGATATCTCAAACCTGACTGGTTTCTGCGTCTTGCTCTGCAGCACTGAGGCGCGTTCCTTGATCTGGCCAGACGCCATCACATCCACAACTTTCATCTTCACAAGGTCGCACCCGCGAAGCTTGCTGTCGATTGCCATATTGAACAGAGCTAGATCACGATATTTCTCTGCCAATTCAAGCCGCACCCGGATTGCCCAGACATGCTTAGGTTTCAGTGGCCGCTTCTGACCGACGATGCGGCCCTTGTTCCAGGCTGGCCGAAGTGCGCGAATGGCAGGTAAGTTTGGTGTATCCATAACTGATCCTCCTTTCCGCCATTCCCGCCCACAACGACAACCCGACGTTGACGAAAGAGGATATCACAGGATGCCGCGTTGTCGCCGAGATCGGCTGCGAGTCCTACTTCCCAAATGCTGCAAAGTGAAACTCTTTTAGGTACGCCAAAATTAGACCTTGGTCACTGTGAGACGTGCTTATCATCGCAGATTTCACTGGGCGAAGTTACGAACATGTTGCGGGTAACAGCGTCACAGACGGAGTACATGCACCGAACACTGAGCATGGCGAACAACGAGAGCAGCCGTGGAACCCAAAAAGAACTCTTTCATCCCAGGTTTATGTGAAGCGAGGACGATACAGTCGATGCCATGTTTGTTGGCGTATTCGGTGATTGCGCGACCAGCCGATTGGCTCTCGAGCAAGATAGACGACACGTCGGTCTCACTTGTTAGACGCTCGGCCAAGCGCGCCTTTGCTTTTTGGAGAGATTTTTCTGCGATCCCTTCATCCATATAGTACATTATCTGTCTATTTGGGGGCTCATGGATATGTGCGGCAGTGATTTTTCCACCTTCGGATACAAGGGCATGTGCCGCCGCAAGCGCGTGTTCACTGATGCCATGCTCCAGAGACAGTGCGACTAGTATATTTTTGTACATTTTAAACCTCCGTATTTAGGTTTTCAGTTTTCTTCTGCGAACTGGCCTCTCCCACTTCATCTTTAGGAGGGCGCTCAGGCACCCCAGCCGTAAGGTTGGGGTGCGTGCTATTTCGTCTTGGGCTTTTGCTCTTTCTTGCCACTACCGGCTGAGCAGGAGCTCAGGCAGGAACAGGGCCAACTCTGGTACGAAAGTTGTCAACATAAGCGTCGGAAGCCAGGCAAAGACTATGAAGATCAAAGTCGGCCATAACATGCGCGAAACCGGCTCATCACAGACCTGAGCACCAAGGTAAAGCAGCGGCGCAGTTGGTGGGGTGATGTTCGCCATACCAAGGTTCACGCCAATCACAGCCGCAAAGTGGATCGGATCCATACCAGTGCTCTGCGCGATGGGCAGCAAGATCGGCGTCGCCAGAAGCAGACCCGAAATATCGTCCATCAGCATTCCGATCAGGATCATCACGACGTTGATCATCAGAAGGATGACGACCGGATTGTCCGAAACGGAATAGACCAGATCTTTGGCCAACTGAGGTGCACCCTGCGAGATCAGGTTGTCCGACACGATCAGAACCATGAAGATCATGACCATGACCACACCAATCGTAACACCGGAATTCTGGATCGTCTGGGCCAGGGTTTTCCAGGTCAGGCCACGATAGAAGTAGATCGCGATTGGGATCGAGTAGACCACTGCGATACCGGCGGCTTCGGTCGGTGTCATGATACCACCATAGATACCGCCGAGGATGATCAACGGCATCATAAGCGCAGGTCCGGCCAGGCGCGCCTGAACTCCGAATGTCGGCAGGAACGGTTTAGGACGTTCCGTCAGGTTGATGTCGTCATACTTCCGCAGCATGAACTGATTAACGATTATCAATAGCGTGATCAGGATGATCGCCGGAATGACCGTGGACAAGAAGCACTTCAGTACGTGCTGCTGTGCAACCCAGCCATAAAGGATGTGAGACGAACTCGGTGGGATCAACAGACCCAAGGGGCTGGCCGCCACGATCAGAGCTGCCGATTGCCCACCCGGATAGTTGGCCTTTTTTAAGTGGGGCATCATGATGCCGCCGATACAGGTCAGCGTTGCATTGGCACTACCGGAAATGGACCCGAACACACCGCAGGCTAGTACCCCTGCAGCGCTCAATCCTCCTTTGATATGGCCAATGAACATTTCAGCCAGAGAGACAAGAGGGGCCGCGATTTTACCTTTCTCCATGATGCCTCCGGCGATCATGAAGAGTGGGATCGCCAGAAGTACGAGTGAGCGGATACCTGTAGAACCGGTGGGCAAGTAGCCGGTGATGGATTGATCTCCGACAAAGGCGATGAAAATCAATACAGATCCGAATGCCACATAAACGCTGACGCCCAACAGCAGCATAAAGCAGACAATTAGGAGACTTCCTCCGATGATCATTGGGTTTCTCCTTTTTGCATTTCTGATCTCAGGGGAAGCCCGAGCCCCTTGCGGATGTGTACGTACAAGTATGCCGCCGTGAACGTAGCCATGAGGCCAAAGGCAATCATGATCGCAATCCGCCAGGTCACAAACGGAATGCGCAGCACCGGGGTTGCGCGCAGCCGGGGGAATGAGAAGTCATCAAGCAGCGAGACATAGCAGGCGTACATGAGGAACAGGATCACCAACACCTCGACTGTCAGGACCACAAAGCCGCGCCACCAAATCAACCGAGGGTTTTGGATCACGATGCCAAGAATGTCCGCGTTGATGTGCAGGTTGCGGGCAGAGGCCAGAACAGCACCTGCAAAAAAGCCGATGATGCTGATACCCAAAAGCCATTCTTCGTAGGCAAAGAGATCACCGCCAAATCCATATCGGATGACAACAACGGCTCCAAACGTGAATGCCATCAGGAAACCGGCAAACATGACGATCTGCCTCATGACAAAAGCCACTGCTTTCAGCGGATACCCAATAATGATTGGCAACTCGTCAGTGATTTTTTGCGAGCTCTTCTTTTCTGCGCTTTCGACGACCAATGGGCGTTCAGCTTCAGAACTAGACATCTTTCTCCCTCCCTTAGTTGAGCCAAAGACCAAAAAAGGGCCAGCTGATTTGCTGGCCCTTCTTCTCGGTGTTTATTGCTGTTCTTTTGCTGCCAGCAGGCGGTCGATGATGTCCTGACCGACGTTTTGTGCCATCGCGGGCCAGACCGTTTCCTGAACATGAGCGGCCATCGCAGCTTGTTCTTCGTCGCTCAGGCGCAGGATGGTGTAGCCTTTGTCGAGCAATTTCTGGCCGAACACTTCGTCATTCTCACGGTTGTAGGCGAAGAAGTCTTCGGACGCCTTCGTCATCGCGGCTTGCAGCGCGGCGCGCTGTTCGTCGTTCAGCTTGTCGAGCGTCCGCTGCGACGCGTAGAAGGTTGTCAGCTCAGAGATCGAATTGTATTCGACAAAATGGGTGCCAACATCCGACTTGGCGAAGATCGAGTAAGTCGCGGTCTTCGTGCAGCAGATCGCCCCATCGACGATGCCGGCCTGAAGTGCCGGGAAGATGTCGCCCCATGCCATAGTGGTCGCCTGGTAACCCAGTTCTTCGACCATCGACTTCACAACGCTGGAAGACCAGACGCGAATGTTCATGCCCTTGTCGTCAAAGGTATTCCAGTTCTCGGGCTCTTGCGACGAAACGATGCCGATGAACCCTTCCGGATTCTGCGCCATGACGCGCACGCCATATTCGTCGGTGATCTCTTGCAGGATGGTGTTGAACTCGGAATCCATGTTCAGAAGCGTGCTTTCCATGTCATCCCAGCCGCCAAGCAGGAACGGCATTGACAGGAATTCCAGGCGTGGATCGGTATCGGCATAGATGAACGCCGATGCCAGGTCGATATTGCCGCGTGCAACATCTTCGAACAGCGCCTCACCAGAACCCAGCTGGTTTGCCGGAAAGACTTCGACCGTCAGGCCGACATCCGCGGCTGCAACATCCGCTGCGACCTGTTCCATCATCTTCGTGCCCTGATGATCAATCGGGAACACGCCAGCAAAACGCAGAGTCATGTCTTCCGCTGCAGCTACGGTTGAGAGTGTGGTTGCAGCAAGCAAAGCAGCGCCACCCATCGCGCCAAGGGCGCGGCGGTTAATCTTCGTAATCATAAAGGTTTCCTCCTCAGTGGTGTGTGTCCCATCGCATAGCGCGCGGCGGGACATTTCTTTGCTTCAGTTCAGCAAAGTTCAGGGGCGATGAACTTGTATCCAAGGTCATCGGCCACAGCCTTGTACGTCACCTTTCCGTGGGCCACGTTCAGGCCATTCATCAGGTGACGATTATCTGCCAGCGCCTGTTTCCAGCCATTGTTGGCAATGGCCAGAGCGTGCGGCAGCGTGACGTTGTTCAGTGCGTAGGTCGACGTTCGGGCGACTGCGCCCGGCATGTTGGCGACGCAGTAGTGAACAACATCGTCGACAACATATGTGGGCTCGGCGTGAGTGGTGGCTTTGGACGTTTCAAAGCAGCCGCCCTGGTCAATCGCTACGTCCACGACGACCGCACCGGGTTTCATTTTCGAGATCAAATCGCGCGTGACCAGCTTGGGTGCAGCAGCACCGGGGATCAGAACCGCGCCGACAACAAGATCGGCATTGGTGACTTCTTCCTCCAATGCGGCTTTGGTCGAATAGACGACTTTGGCGGACGCCTCGAAATGGTTCTCCAACTTCTCAAGGACTGCCGGATTGCGGTCCAGAATGGTCACGTCCGCATGCAAGCCAACGGCCATCTGAGCCGCGTTGAACCCAACGACGCCTCCACCGATGACCACAACTTTGCCGGGCTTCACACCGGGCACGCCGCCCAGCAATACGCCCAGACCGCCCTTTGCCTTTTCCAACGCGCTGGCACCGGCCTGGATCGACATGCGTCCGGCAACCTGGCTCATCGGTTTCAGCAGGGGCAGACCGCCATTGTCGTCGGTGACGGTTTCATAAGCGATGCAGACAGCGCCCGAGTCGACCAGATCTTTGGTCTGTTCCGGGTCGGGGGCCAGATGCAGATAGGTGTAAAGGATCTGACCTTCCCGCAGCATAGCGCGTTCAACGGCCTGAGGTTCCTTCACCTTCACAATCATCTCCGCATTGGCAAAGATATCCGCTGCGGTTTCGGCAATCTCCGCGCCAGCGGCACGATAGGCATCATCATCAGCCCCAATGCCTGTGCCGGCATTGGTCTCGACGATGACGTTGTGACCATGAGAAACCAGTTCGGCGACGCTTTCAGGGGTCAGGCCAACACGGTATTCGTGGTTCTTGATTTCCTTGGGAACACCAATGAACATATTTTTCACTCCTTGGAACGGATGATCATTTTGCGGTTGGCATGACGAACTCGGCACCTTCCGAGATGCTTTCGGGCCAGCGCTGCATGATGGATTTCTGCTTGGTGTAGAAACGAACGCCTTCTTCGCCATAGGCGTGCATGTCGCCGAACAGGCTTTTCTTCCAGCCGCCAAAGCCATGCCAGGCCATCGGAACCGGGATCGGAACATTGACCCCGACCATGCCGACCTGAACCTGCTTACCGAATTCGCGCGCGACGTTGCCGTCTCGGGTGAACAGTGACACGCCGTTTCCGAATTCGTGGTCGTTGATCAGTTGAAGACCTTCGGCAAAGTTCGAGACGCGGACGCAGGACAAGACGGGGCCAAAGATCTCTTCCTTGTAGATCTTCATGTCGGGGGTGACGTTGTCGAACAGGGTGCCGCCAAGGAAATAGCCTTCCTCGTGCCCTTCGACGGTATAGTCGCGGCCATCGACCAGCAGATCCGCACCTTCTTCGACGCCAGAGTCGATGTACCCTTTGATGCGGTCACGCGCGGCGGCGGTGACGATCGGGCCCATCTCGGCGTCCAGTTCGAGGCCGTTTTTGACCTTCAGGGTTTCGGCGCGTTCTTTCAGGACAGGCATCAGCTTGTCGGCGGCATCGCCGACCAGCAGGGCAACCGAGATCGCCATGCAGCGCTCTCCGGCCGAGCCATAGGCCGCGCCGATCAGCGCATCCGCAGCCTTGTTCATATCGGCATCCGGCATCACCAGCATGTGGTTCTTCGCACCACCCAGCGCCTGAACGCGTTTGCCGTGCCGCGCACCCACTTCGTAGATGTAGTTCGCAATCGGGGTCGAACCGACAAAAGACACGGCCTTGACGTCGTCATTTTCCAGCAACGCATCCACGGCGACCTTGTCACCCTGTACGACGTTGAACACGCCATCGGGGAAGCCAGCCTTCTGCATCAGATCCGCATACAGCAGCGCCGCGGACGGATCGGTCGGGGATGGCTTCAGGATAAAGGTATTGCCTGCGGCGATGGCGATCGGGAACATCCACATCGGCACCATGACCGGGAAGTTGAAGGGAGTAATTCCGGCCACAACGCCCAACGCCTGACGCGTTGTCCAGTTGTCCATGCCAGTGGAAACCTGCTCCGTGTAATCGCCCTTGAGGAGTTGCGGAATGCCGCAGGCAAACTCGATGATATCAATACCGCGCTCAACCTCGCCTTGGGCGTCGGTGAACACCTTGCCATGCTCTACAGTGATAGCGCGGGCAAGTTCGTCTTTGTGCTCGCGTACCAGCGCCAGAAAGTTGTTCATCAGGCGGGCACGGCGGATCGGAGGCGTGTTCGACCACTTCGGGAACGCTGCTTTTGCCGCAGCCACCGCGTCGTCGACGGTCTGTACCGTCGCCAGCGACACCTCACCGGTTTGCGCACCGGTTGCGGGATTGAAAACCGGCTGAGTATTCTCACCGGATGGAGCAGTGATTTGGCCATTAATGTAGTGGCCGATCAAAGCGATCGGGGATGCATCTTTCATGATGTCAGTCCTTTTTGGGGTTAGAAGTCAGGGGTTATGGCAGATCCGCCAATACCTCTCCAAGTGTTTGACAAAGTGTCGTTATTTCGGGCTCCGAGATGATCAGCGGTGGAGACAGGGCGATGATGTCGCCGGTGACCCGGATCATTATTCCGGCGTCCCAGGCTCGCTTCATGGCGTCATAGCCCCGTGCCCCTGGCGCACCTTCTCGTGGTGCAAGCTCGACCGCGCCAACTAATCCCAGGTTGCGGACATCGATGACGTTCGGCAGACCTTTGAGGCTGTGAAGTTGATCCTCCCAGGGCTGCGACAGCAATGCGGCGCGGCGGAACAAATCATTCTGCTTGTAGCTTTCCAAAGTCGCCAGCGCTGCGGCACAGGACACCGGATTGGCCGAGTAGGTGTAGCCATGGAACAGCTCGATCGGCGCATCGGCATTTTCCATCGCCGAGTCATAGATCTTGTCGGATACGATGACCGCACCCATCGGAATAACACCGTTGGTCAGGCCTTTTGCAGTTGTGATGATGTCCGGCTTTACGTCGAAATACTCCGAAGCAGTCGCGGCCCCCAAACGACCAAATGCGGTGATGACCTCATCGAAAATCAGCAGAATGCCATGGCGGTCGCAAATCTCACGCAGTCGCTTTAGGTATCCTCTCGGCGGCAGGAGAACACCGGTCGAACCGGCCATTGGTTCGACGATCACAGCCGCAATGGTCGAGGCGTCATGCAAAGCAACCAATCGCTCCAGATCGTCTGCTAGCTCTGCCCCGTGTTGAGGGCAACCGCAGGAGAATGCGTTTTTGTCCAGATCATGCGTGTGACGCAGGTGATCAACGCCGGTCAGAAGCGTGCCGAAATGCATGCGGTTCTTGACGATGCCGCCAACCGAGATGCCCCCAAACCCTGTGCCATGATACCCGCGCTCACGTCCGATCAAGCGGGTGCGAGTTCCGTCACCACGCATCCGGTGGTAATGCAGCGCGATCTTGAGCGCAGTATCGACGGACTCTGAGCCAGAGTTGGTGAAGAAGGCGTGGTTCATTCCCTCAGGCATCATCGCTGTCAGCTTTGCCGACAACTCAAACGCCTGAGGGTGGGAGAACTGGAAGTTCGGTGCGTAATCCAACTCGTGCACCTGTTTTTGCACGGCTTCTACGATCAGTGGATCCCGGTGACCCGCGTTGACGCACCACAGCCCGGCGGTACCATCCATGACCTTCCGGCCATCAGAACTGGTGTAATACATCCCCTCGGCCGCTTGGATCATTCGGGGCTCGCGAAGGAAATCACGATTGGCCGAAAACGGCATCCAGAACGATGACATTGTATTGGGTTGATCGAGCACGTCCATTCCTCGCGAAGCAGATTTTCATTTGATGACAAATCCTTGCAGAGTTTAGACCTTCCGCACATCCAGTTTTATCTTAATCTGTAAGTTATTGAAAAAAATCGTTGCGCCCCTAGAATGCTTTCGATCTAAAGCAAGAAAGCACTAGAGTAACGGTTTTGTCATCAGATCTCGAAACAGCCCGTCGTCTAAAGTTGATTCGGACGACCAAAGGCCTCAGTCAACGTGAAATGGCCAAACGCGCGGGAGTGGGTAGCGGGACGATTTCTCAAATCGAAAGCGGTTCGACTCAACCATCTGTGGCGTTGCTAAAGAAGATCCTTGCCTCGGTAGACGTCAATTTGGGCTTCTTCTTCAGTTTTGAATTGCAAAACGAGGAGTCGTTTTTTTACCCGCACGAAAGAATGCGCGACTTGGGATCACCTGGAGTCTCCTATTTGCTTGTCGCAGGAGAGCGCCGAGACAGAAAACTCCAGATGCTCATAGAAGAGTACGATGTCGGTGCTGACTCGGGTCGATCTGAACTGTCGCACGAAGGAGAGGAATGTGCGGTTGTGATAGAGGGCCGTCTTGAAGTGACGGTAGATGGGCAGTCCAGGGTTCTGGGCCCCGGGGACGCATACTACTTCTCAAGCATATTGCCACACAGGTTTCGGAATGCCGGTGATACGCCATGCAAAGTGATCAGCGCCTGCACTCCCTCGTCGTTCTGACTAAATGAAAGAGCTCTTCTGTGAGTGCTTCAATATTTCGCGGGATAGTCAAATTCGATAACCAACTCAGAATGAAGAAATGAAATCGACATTCACGATCAGGAGCCAATTGTCGCCTTTCTCACGCGATCCTCAACGGCGGTCCATCTAGATTTCGCGCTTGCAGCGAATGGCCGGAATGCGGGCTGCACCCGCAGAAAATCGGTGCCGTGCTGAATGTCGGTTAAGGGCCGACTTCATCGTCGTGATCTAAGCTCTCCAATGAGATGCTGCGGTTGTTCTGATGACGGCAGTGAGCCCACTTCTACCGATGCTGCGCGTTGCTCGAACGTCAGCTTTGCGTTGAGCATTCTAGGTGCGTTGTCAGGCTCATAGATTAAATCCAGAAACTGGTTCTAATGGTTCTGACCCACTGGAGTCCCAGTACTAGCTGCCATTTCGAAAGCGTTGCAGTGTCTGCGGATAATTCGATGGAAAACTCCAGACAGCTTCGCCCGGAGCACGCACAAGCCCGCGCGCTTGAGGATCTCGGTCTGTAAGCAGAGAAATGAACAGGTCACTGCTGGCCCAGGGCGAAGACCGAAAGTACCAATGCCCGTTTCCTGTATCGGCTGCTTCGGCCTCGGTCACATCGATGATATGTAGGGTTTTCATCTCAGACAGTCGGCGCTGGAACAGAGACCCATTTATTGCTTCATCGGAAACCTGACCCAGACGGTCGCGGCCGAAGACCAACCGTGACATCGCCAGCGCTGAATCGGTCTGCGATTGATAGAGTGTCACACCTATAACGGCATCCAGAAGGCCGTCTTCAATTGATTGCAAGAAATAGCTTCGATCAAGATCGCTGCTGATCAGGATCAACTGCCCCAGCCGCGGCTTTGGCCCAGGCCGCAAAGCAATCTGATAGGCGGCTTCAAATGCGAGCCTTGAGCCTGCGCTGTATCCTATAAGGTGAATGCGCCGGGCGTTGGTGTTTGCCGACAAGTATTCGACAAGAGAACGCAAATTGCGGCGCGTCGCCAATGCAGATTCCTGATCCCGAAAATACGCCAAGCGATTGGGTGTAGCGGGCCAGTTGTAGCTGATGAAGGCGCCCTGATAGCCCAGAAAGTGTTGCAACTCTTTGGAGACAAGGGTCGAGTAATCAAAATCGACATTGTAGCCATGGACATAGATGAAAATGTCTTTGTTGCGAGAGGCTGCAAGGTGATCGTCAATCCATTGGGCAAACCGAAGTCCGGCTGCCTTCATCTCCTTTTGCGAAGGTGGATCGTTCATGTAGCGCGTGACACTGAACGGCATGACACCAATCTCTTGTACGTCAGACAAGCTGAGCGTGTAGTCCTTAGCGCGGTCGCGCGTCATGGTAACGTGGCGAAGCTTTTTCAACGTCGCCAATGGGGGGTTGCTTTGCACTTCGGCAATGCCGGTACGCAGAATGTGACCGCGCTCATTGTTGTAATAGGCTTGTGGGTCGCCGGGAACCGCGGGCAGCCGATCTGTAGCGTAGAATAGCTGCGAACGCTGCACGAAATTGTCTTCCGTGATGTCCTTGTAAGGGTCAAAAGCAGCCTCGGCATAGACCGTTGGGGAGGGCATCAGTTCAATTTCGTCATAGATGTTTGGCCCGCAGGCAGCGAGGACACAGAACGAACACACGGTTGCCGCAGGCAAAGCTCTGGCAATCAGTCGCCTCGTCGTTCCTTTTCTGAATTGCCTTTGTCCGACTGTTCGCATCCGGCTGCAATTGTCGGTCCCAAGCATGTCGGCACCGCTGCTCGCGCCTTGGCGCAACTTCGATACTACAGACCTGTTTGTGTTCGGCATGGCCGCCTTTCGCATAATGCCCTTACTCAGAAGCTGTAGGTCACACCCAACACGGGTCCGAATTGTGAGAGCTTGAACCTGCTGTCAACTTCACCTTTGTCGACCATGATGTAGCGATAACCTGCGCGCAAATTCCACTTTGGAGCGATCGCATAACCTACCGTTGCCAAAAACTGTGCGGTTTCGCGATCTGAGCGAAATCCACCATAGTCGGCCAAGGCAACGGCCGACCATCGGTCATTGATCTGATACCGGATACGGGCCGCAATCAGAGGGTCTATCCAATCGTCGCTGGCACTGGAACTTGGTGCCGGGGTGGGGCCGCCGACCAGAGTGATCGTGCTGCTCGTCTCAAACCAGCGAAACCCGCCACCGAGATCGACGGCCAGGTTTTGGTCTTGATAGGCCGTGTAAGCGGCATATCCACTTAAAAACTGCGTCTTCAGACTGGTTTCAGCGCCACTGAACACCGGGCCGGGAGTGTCATTGTCAAAGGACAGGTCTGTGCGCATGTAGTCCGCGATCAGCGACCACCGGCCACTTCGCGCTTCAAGTGTACCCATGAATGCCAGATCAAGGTTTTCAACCGCTTCACTGAAGCTGAGTTCCGACTCCAGCGATCCAATGGTTGTCTTGGTGTCCGCCGCGTAGATGTAGAAGCTGCCGGAAAAACTCCAGTCGGAGTCCTGTGCCACTGCTGTTGATCCGCCGGGCAGCATCGTCGCCGCAACCAGAAAACTGCTTGCGATACACCGTATTTTTAAGCACGCCATGGCCCGCTCCCCCCTTTGCCTATCCCGAGTTCGAGGCGCGGCAAAAGATGGGCCGCGCCGTTGTCCTGTTACGTTTCACAATCGCATTCGACCGGGTCGAGTATCGGAACAGATGCCTTAACGCTATTCATTTCACGGGCGCGAAACTCTGACGGTGTTTGACCCGTCCATTTCTTGAAGGCCCGTGTCATGGCCGTCGCGTCAGAGTATCCCAAATGATCAGCGATATCGCCCACCGACAATTCAGACTTGGAAAGCAGATGTTTCGCCTGGTCACATTTGGCTTCGATGACGATGCGCGACAGTGATGTCCCATAGACAGCAAGCCGTCGGTTGAGAACCGCGCCTCGAAAACCGCATGCCTTGGCGAGCGCCGTAGCCGACAAGTCCGTGCGCCCGACCCTTGAGTTGGCAACGCTTTGGATCGAACTCAACAAGTCTGTAGGTACAGGGTTTTTTTCGTCCTGAGTGGTCAACACGTACTCGGTCGCGGTTCGGTTAACCAGTTCAAACAAAAGCCAGGCACTTGGGAAGCGGATGGAATACCCGTCTGAGCCCGCACCTACCGCCCGGATACCGTAGAAGTAAGACGGGAGCAGATCAGGACGGTTCACACGCACAAGAACCTTATTTGCTTCCCAACGCTGACCTGCGGTTTCATGCAGCAACATAGCCCATCGGCTGATCTGAAACGCATCCATATAGGCGGGCGAACAGCATGGCGTGAACCTGCGTTTGGCGGACAGCACGGCGAACTCTCCAGAGACATCGAGTGTCATGGTGACCGCGTTTGTGTTGTTTCCCGCATGAACGCAAAACCTGGCAATGAAATCGGCCAGCGACTTTGCTACGCGAAAGGCCTGTCCGAATGGGGATGCAACGGTCGGATCTGAAGTTTGACCAACAAGTGCGGGAAAGTCTGGGGATGTCTTTTGTGCGACGGCTTCAAACACGGCATAGACAGTGTCGTGCGGAATGAAACAACTCGGAGCGTTCAATTCCGAGAAGGATAGATCGAATTCCGCTAGGAGACTTTCTACAGATTGACCGGATTCTTGAAACGCAAGCAAAAGCGGCACGATAACCCGCCCGCGTGTAAGCGGCGGTGTTCTGTGTTGAGCATGTGCGTCATGCCCTGTCATCATAGCTCCTTAAGACCCCGCAATTGAAAGGTCGGGCACGTCAAGCATAGACCAGCGCGGCTCTGTGTCCCTGACCTGCGTCAAAGCGGAAGTCACTTTTTGAGGTAAAAAAGTCAGGTGCCCGCTGGTAGGGGCTCAATCGAATTGAACCACGCTACCCGCAGAGAGTGCGCTCTAAGAGATTGACATCACCACACGAATAATAGGACCGCCGTCGGGTCAATATGCAAAGAGAGTTTCTAGTTGTTGGCCGAAACGCTATCGCTACCTGTCATTTTTAACCAGTTTTCGGAAGCGGTCGCTCCAATCTGTCAGGGCATACATTCGAACTTTGTGGTTTGTTGGAGAGAGATGGCCAAGGCTCCAATTGTAGCATTTTAAAAAACAACAAAATGAGAGGCTTGAGAATGCGCTTTTGATCAGGTGCCGGGACCATCAAGCAATGCATTTCTGTAATTGGCTAGTGGAGCGGGCAAACTATGAATCTCACGCACAAACGCTGGAAACTTGCTGCTTTAGCTGTCCTGATTGGAAGCACAGCGACCGCTCAGAGCTTTGATACCACGGTCGATGCACTTGCTGAGACATACGAAGTGCCCATTACCATAAACAACTTTGTTCGGGCTGCTACAGACAATGAACTGAAGACATACAATGGCCTGGCCGGAGGCGTAAATCAGTTCTTTCACTTCAAAGAACCCACCCCCATCGACAATCAGCCCACCATTCGGATGAATCGCGACACACTCTACAGCGTTGCGGTTATTGATATCAGCCAAGGCGCAACCTTGACTCTGCCCGATGTGGGCGACCGATACATGACGACGATGGTGGTCAATCAGGATCATTTCATCAATGAAGTGTTCGACGGTGGCGGTGTGTTCCAGCTTGACATGGGTACATTCCATACCCCCTACGTACTTGTTTTCATGAGAATACTGGTGGATGCCGAGAGCCCCAAGGATGTTGCGGCGGTCAATGCAATTCAGGACGGGTTCACCATTGATGCTGCCTCCGCAACGCCCTTCGAAATGCCCAATTACGACGCGGAGAGCTTTGAGGCGCTGCGCCAAGCCGCAATTGAGCTGGGCAGGTTCGCCACAGACAGCGTCCGGACTTTTGGTAAGGCAGATCATGTAGACCCATTACGCCATTTCCTTGGCACAGCAGTCGGCTTTGGTGGGCTGCCAGAAGACGAGGCCTTTTATCTTAATATCGAGCCCGGCCTGCCGCTTGGGGAATACAAAATCCAGGTCCCGGCGGATGTGCCAGTGAACGCATTCTGGTCCGTGAGCCTTTATAATGCAGACGGGTTTTTTGAACTCAATTCCCTCGACACGTATGTGGTCAACTCGGTCTCAGGCACCAAGAATGACGATGGCAGTGTGACCGTGCACTTCGGCGGTTGCAACGACGGACGTGTGAACTGTCTCCCGATCATGGATGGCTGGAATTATGCCGTGCGCCTTTATCAGCCGGGCCCAGAGGTCATCGACGGAAGCTGGGTCTTCCCCTCCGTAGAACCCGCAAACTGAACAACAGGATGCTTACGATGAAAAAGCTTCTTCTGACAGTCGCGCTTACACTCCCGACAGGCGTTTGGGCCGAAGACATGGTCGATGTGACCGTCGACACCCTTGTGCGCGCCGAGACAGATCACATGTTTCGGACCAACATGGCCAATCTCGGCCTCGCTGTTGGCGAATTGGGGCATATGCGCGAAGCCACCACACCGGATAACCAGCCCGTCATCCGCATGAACCAGGACACGCTCTACTCCTGCGTTCTGCTGGATTTGAGCGAACCCGTCGAAGTGACACTGCCTAAAGCGGATGGCCGCTATATCTCGATGCATGTCATCAATCAGGACCACTTCATGTATGCCGAGGCAGAGCCCGGCACGTATCAAATCACACAGGAAGACCTTGGTACGCGCTTTGGTTTCATCGCGTTTCGCACGTTCGTCGATGTGACTGACCCGGATGATATTGCCGCCGCGCAAGCGGCACAGGATGGAATTGTCGTCAGCGGCGGTGGAACGGGCCCGTTTGACGCGCCCAACTGGAACACCGAACAACTTGCCACTGCGCGTCAGGCGATAAACGATTTATCCTTGCTGGGCACCGATTCAGCCCGCGCCTTTGGCAGAACAAAGGACGAGATTGATCCGGTTCAGTTTCTGGTCGGTGCGTTCTCGGGTTGGGGCGGTCTTCCGCCTGAGGCCGCGATCTATCTGTTGGACGCGGTCGATCAGAATGACGGCGAAACACCGCATGCGGTAACCGTCAAGGATGTGCCGGTTCGGGCGTTCTGGTCGGTGACTGTTTATAACGGTGACGGCTTTCTGGAAGCCAATGATCTGGGCGTAAACAGCTACAACGGTTACACAGCCGAAGCAGCAGAAGACGGCTCGGTCACGTTGCATTTCGGTGGGTGCGACGATGGCCGCGTGAACTGTCTGCCGATCACTTCGGGCTGGAACTATGCGATCCGCCTTTATGAGCCGGAGGATGCAATCCTGAACGGCAATTGGACCTTCCCGAAGTTGGAGCCGATCAACTAGGCCACTCGCCCAACCTGCATTTCAAAAGGAGTACACGGCTATGCGTCGATCCCATACTCTTATGGGGCTGCTTTTTGCAGCCAGTGCCGGAACCACAACCGTTGCAGACGAGGCATCCGATCTGGCCCAGGAACTGGCCAACCCGCTTGCGGCAATCGTCTCGGTTCCGTTTCAATTGAACCATGATGAAAATCTGGGCGTCTCTGATCAGGGCTCGCGCACCACGCTGAACTTTCAACCAGTCGTGCCCTTTCAACTGAACGATGACCTTAACCTGATCACCCGAACTATCATTCCTTACATCTGGCAGGAAGACGTTGTGCCGGGCACACGCCAGGAGGGGTTCGGAGATATCCTTTTCTCTGCGTGGTTCTCGCCAATCGGAACCGGGGACATAACGTGGGGCGTGGGTCCCGTTGTGCGCTTTCCAACCTTTAGCGACGTATCGAGTGATACATGGGCTGCTGGGATCACCGGCATTGCACTGCGACAGACCGGTCCGTGGACCTATGGTGCGCTGGCCAATCATCTGTGGGATCTAGAAAGCAACCCCGACACCCCCACGAATGTGAGTTTTGTCCAGCCCTTTCTTGCTTATTCCACCGAAGGCGCGTGGACCTATTCGCTGCAAAGCGAAAGCGCCTATGACTGGGAAACTGATGCCTGGGCTGTGCCTATAAACGCTTCGGTCTCCAAGCTGGTCCAATGGGGGGCGCTGCCGGTCAATCTGCAAGCGGGGGCGGGCTATTGGCTCGAAGCGCCCGAAGTGGGTGCCGAAGGCGTTCGCTTGCGTTTGCAGGCTCAAGTCGTCTTGCCCAGAGGGCGCTGACGTTTGGCTGAAGAACTTTTTATGAAACGTCGAAAATAGGGAGGTCTTGATGGCCGATCAGATGCAACGCAATGCGCAAGCGCATGTCGAGCTTGACCCTGACCATTAGGATCTGATTGTCAGAAGCTGCAATCGGCTCATTCGACACGCCGTTCGGGTGATGTCTTTGTTCATGGTCGTTGTGATCGGATTTGCCGTCATCGACGCCGGTTACTCGTTCTACATCAAGCTTGTAAGTCCACCGGCCCTGATTCTTGACGTCAGTGTTCTGTTGGAGGTTTTTGCGGCCGCGCTTGTTGCGCTGATCGCTATCGAGATTTACACGAATGTCACGCTCTACCTGACGGCCGATGTCATACATGTGAAGCTGTTAGTTGCAACTGCCCTGATGGCCGTTGCCAGAAAGGTCATTACACTCGATACGACGGACCTGGAGCCGCTTTATTTCGTTGGGTATTCTGGACTCGGTCTGGCGTTTGGTGTCACGTATTGGTTGCTGTGGCGTGGCAAGTAGATATTTCAAAGGACGCCTGTATCGACGCTGGCATAAGCGAGATCGCCGACATTAGTGTTTTTTTGAAGCCGCAATCGCCTCCTTATTCAGCCAAAGAAGAAACGCTCGAAAATCTTAAAGAAATCCGGAAGCAGACCTTGGCACCTGCCCGGTGAAAGTTCCCTTTGTCCGCAACCTGTAGATCCGGGTTCTCTTCCTCGCTGCGACATACATGAACGGCCGGTTTTCACGCCGCGCAGCCGCGCCGAAAATGATGCAGGCGCGGCGATTTTCCTGCTGCGAGCGCGCGCAGCGAGATTTTGACACTTCCGCTCAGGGCTCGTTCCAGACCTCGAATGCGGCGCAGCATCCTGTGATATGTTGCCTCGGTCAACGTCGGGTTGTCGTTGTGGGAGGGCATGGCGGATCGGAGGATCAGTCATGGAAACACCAAACTTACCTGCCATTCGTGCGCTTCGTCCCGCCTGGAACAAAGGACGTATTGTTGGTC
>NZ_JBQFYX010000026.1:0-26195 GCF_056541885.1 Ruegeria sp. AF7
CGCGCCTTCACATCATCCGGCCACCGCCGTGTCCCATCGGTTGAGAAAACAACACCCAACCCAATGAGAAACTCTCTCATAGTCTCCATGGAGAAACTCACCTCGCAAAATCACTCCGAGGTGAAATCCCAGATCAAGCTAAAGGCTGGAAGGTGACCGTCACGCACCGCTTACGATGCAGCACCAATTGCATCGAATAGAGGTTATCTTGAAGGTCACCACGGGGTAGTGCAGAAACCGACAAAGTATTGTCGGCAGCTCCACCACCGGAACCTACCTCAGCATGCCTCCGGTGTTTGACCGGATAAGTTCTCGACACATAAGTCGGTCATTAGAAACTCTGCCCGACATAGACATAGACAAAATCATCGCCTTGGTTGTTTCTCGAAAGGTCGACCGAAAAGTCTATCGGAAAGTCATTGGAAACCCGATACCGCAGTCCCAGACCACCTGCTACCCGATTTCCATCGTCTGTTAGTGAAGAAAAACTCGATCCGGTCCATCCGATGCCGCCAAATACGACAAAACCGAACCGACCGCTCAGCCTCTGCCGATACTCAATCTGCGTCGAGACTAAGTTAGTATCGAAGAACTCAGTCGGGGTGAAACCGCGGAACCCATCTGTGAAGCCGATGGAGCATTTGTCAAAAAACGGAGTTTCATCTGAGGCCTGACACGCAGACACGCGGGTTGCCAACACCGATCTTTTGCTCAACGAATGGAAAGTATCAAAGTTGGCAAACGCGTAAGTGTAGCTTCGTTCTACCCCTTCAATAACGTCTGCAAGGTTTAGCTCAAAACTCAGGTTTGTTCCTGTTGTCGGATAATCGCTGTCGTCCCGTGTATCTCGGTCAGCACGCAGGCTAAGGGCCAGATACTCGCCAGTAAGATCCGGAAGCAATTCATCAGGAACGCGTTCATCATCAGCCGCGAGATTGATCGTGCTTTCCAGATAGCGAACGCCTGCACCTATCGAAAAGTTACGACCTAAATCACGATCAAAGCCGACTTCCACGAATTGACCTTCTTGTTCCAGTGGGAAGCGGGTGCCGCCAAAGAAAACGTCATAGTTTAAGTTCGCTGTGGCTAGCGTTGCGTCGAAGTTCCACCCGCTTCCGAACGACAAATCTCCAGCCAAACCATAGGCTTCGCTTCCATTGGAAGATCTCATGGCACCGAGACCAAAATAGGATGTATCCGAAGCCGCAGAGGTTTGGAAAAGATAACCGGCACCAAGAGCGAGACCTGAATCCAAAAGTGGATTTGAGAACGGAACCGGGACCGCAAGAAAAGAGCCATTTCGTAGCCCATACGCCTTATTAGTCTCCTGTTCGAGGGTCGGTCCGAAACTTTCTTCGATAGCGGTTTCATTTGCGCTCGCAGCAAACGAGAGAACACCTTGAAGTAATAGTAAGCTCGGAACTGCGCCACGCAGACACCGCTTGATCGCGCTATTAAAGTCGGTTGGGTGCACATGCGCCATTGATTTAGATTACTCTGACCGCTCCGATTTGGTTGCTAAATCTTACTGGACTAGCGCCTGATGGACCTGTCGCCTCCACCAGCGCGGTTGCCGGGTTTGGGACGGCCTCCGCTTCCACCTCCCAGAGCGGGACGAGTGCCACCACCTGCGTCTCCTAGGGCGGGGCGCGAACTGCCGTTTGCAGGTGGGCTGGCAGGGGGTTGGCTGATTTGCGGTTGTGGGTTTGGCGCAGGCCCGTTGCTCAGAACACCATCACCCTGCTGGCGGGCCTTCAGGTCGCGCCTTAGCTCATCAGTACGGGACGGCTTGTTCTTTGCGGGCAACGTGGAAACAGTGCCGTTTGCTGGGCGCCGGGTGTCGTTAATCTCGCGACGGGCTTCCCTTTTGCGGTCATCATCGGGACGCCAGACAGTGTTTCGGGAGTTTTCGATGTCGATATCGATATTAACATCCCCGTCGATGTTCGGACGTGTGTTCGGGTTGCCGATGATTGGGCGTCCGTTCCATCCACCGCAGTTGCGGCACCCCCAGTAGTAATACCGGTCATCATCATCATCGAAAATCTCGCTTATGAGATAGACTGTGCCTGCCGCAAATAAGATGTTGCGCAGTGCGTCGCCGGTCGTGTCTTCCTGCTCCACGTAAACTGTTTCGGTGTCATATTGCGGGACATAGACAACCTCGGGATCAGTGGGCTGAATAACGACAGCATCCGTTGCATTTTGCGTCACCGTCATTTCATCACCGGAAACAAGCGTGCCGGCATTGATCGCAGTCTGACGCATGGTTTGTACTGCGGCCAAGACGTCCTCAGTCTGCGCGAGCATCGCCAGCCCCATGGTTTCGGTCCAGTCGATATTGGCCGCCATGCCTGATATGACCTCGGGAAAGCCTATGGCCAACACCTCCACACTTTCGTCAAAGCCTTCCGCCTCGATCAGCGGGGTCAGCTCATCTGCGGTGGTACCTTCATTCTCGGCCAAAAGGCGTTCTGCTTTCACCACTTCGAGGGGCTGCGTCGCCGCGATGAACAACTGGGTCAGGACGGTATCGGGAAAAAGGGCAACGGGTGCGACAAGCGTTTCCAGTTCCGCTTGCGTCAACAAATCCGCGTCTTCTGTCGCGTCGGTTGTTTCTGCTGTGGTTTCAACGCTTTCATCTTGCTCCGAGACAGCGTTCTGCGCATGCGTGGCTGTTGCAAAAGCGGCCAAGTAAGCAACGCAAAGAAGATTCAGTTTCATCGACATGGCTATGTCCGACCCCCTCGTCCAAAACGGTAGTGCACCCCGAGTAGCTACAGTGTGGATCACTTTTCGATTTTGCTGATCTTCGTTCCCTGAAGGCTCGTGCCTGCCATCAGACCTTCCTGGCCGAAGACTATGGGAACGATGTCTCCATTCAGGTCACTTGTGCCCATCGATGCCGACCATCCCTGGTCGCCACCAACCAGCGTTGGACCAGTACCTGCTTCCCAACCATTGTTGCTGCTAAGGTATTCGAGAGCCCTGTCATTTAGAAAAAACATGGCGTAAGAGAATTGCTGAACACCCGCCTGAAACCCATATGATGCGCCCGCAATATTGTAGTATCCGGTCGTATTGCCGTTTTCCCGCAAAGCTCCCTCGCCATATTGCCCCCCAACCATCAGGCCGCCCTTGGTAATCTTGGGAAACACCAAGACTGCAACAGCCTTCTCAGACAGCTCTTTGGTCTCAGGTGAGCTTGCGTAGAGCTGCGTAAGGACCTCATTGACGCCATTGTCAATTTGAGCTGCTGTCATGCTTTCGGTCGCATCCACAACAGCTTCGCTTGCCGACTCTGCGGTATCTCCGACTTTCTTGGCGACGCCAGAAACGCCTTCTGTGACTTTGTCCAGCAGCTTCTGAGCATTCACGGGTTGCCCTAGTGACAGATGTACAAATCCAGCTATCGCGATTCCTGTGACTACCTTTATAAGTTGCATTTCTTCCTCCCACTTAACTTGCCGGTGCATCACTTGCGCCGCGCCAGAAAGCCTCCATTCAAACCTCGTCCGCATGTCCTTCCCCTGAAGTCCAGGACGGTAGAACCGCACCAGTCGCGAGATTGGAAAATGACGAACACTCAGACATCAAACACCATGCGGAAGCCCTGATGTGTGGTGGTGCTATCCCGCGTGTTACCCGACCGGGCCGCAATTCGATACCGCCAGCAATAGGTCGCGTGGCAAAGGTACGATCCACCCTTCAGCAGTCGAAAGCCTTTCATCCGATCGAGTTTCTTGCGGACGTTTTTCTTCAAAGAGGGAATTCGGTATGGATCAGCAGTCCACTCCCAAACATTCCCAACGACATTGTAAAGACCATAGCCGTTTGGCTCGAACGACGAAGCAGGCGCAGTTGCTGCGTAGCCATCCAACTCAATGTTCTGATGCGGGAAAGTGCCTTGCCAAATATTGCAGGGAAAGAAATCATGATCGTTCGGGTTTTCTTCGCCCCAAGGATATCTCACATCCCCCAGCCCGCCGCGCGCCGCATGTTCCCACTCAGCCTCGGTCGGCAGTCGGCCACCTGCCCAAGTTGCGTAAGCCCGCGCATCGTTCCAGGAGACCTGTACAACAGGATGATCCGGAAACCAGGCAGTCTCAAACGTGCCGGGACCGTTTACGTCAAGCCAGTTGGCGCCTTCAACGCGACGCCACCATTCCGTACCAGCAACGCCGAGAGGGTTAGGGGTATCATCCGGCACATCGAGCCAAAAAACGAAGGACCATCCAATTCTTTGTGCATCCGTGACGTATCCCGTTTCATCGACAAACCTTTTGAACTGCTCATTGGTGACTGCTGTCGCACCGATGCGAAATGGCTTGAGTGGCTTGGACCGCCGCGTCTCTTCTCCATCGTCAGGTATCAAGGGGTGTGCCGTGCCGACGATTGGGCTGCCGCCAGGGATTTCGACTGTCCCATCTAGCATCGGCGCTGCGGCGCTGGCTCTTAGAGCGAATGCTCCCGGGATCGCATTATTTTGAGGACTTGGGGCACAGCAAGAACTAATCGTTACCGACATGGACATGCCCCTGTTGCATCGCTTTGATCATAGGTAATTCAGCTTTTTTGTGATCCAGAACAAGATTTCCGCCAGCGCGGAAATCGCTCCTGCCCCTTCGGTAATTACCAAGGCCGTGCCGGACGCACCAAGCTTTGTCGTCTTGTCACTCAGGTCGCTCGGAATGTCTGCGATCACGATGTATTCTGAAGATCCGGCCAGTTCACGGAGGGAGGGGAGGCCGCTCCTTGTATCAAGTGCTCCTTCGCTTGTCGCGGGAGGGATGTCTCGGATGGTTGTTTCAAACTCCTGGCCTGGAGCGCTACGCATCGCGATCCTGATCTTGTCACCCGCGGAGACGTTCTCAAGGCTGCTCAGCGGCAAGGTCGCAATCAGGACGCGATCTCCCGGAACCACAAAATTGACCGCGCCCTGCAGTGTCGTAACCCGGTTTCCGGGCCTGAGCGAGAGCCCCGTCACCAAACCATCGGCAGGCGCGCGAATTACCGTCTGTTCAAGCGCCCACTGGGCCTGAGCCAGCATGTTTTCCACTTCGACAACGCCTACATCAACGCCATCCACCTGCGCTGCGATACGCCTCTCAAGGCCCGCTTTTCGGGCCTCAGCTGCGCGCAGGTTCGCCTCAAGTTGCTCAATTGTGGAAACGGCTTCCTGTAGCTGGAACTCTGAAGACGCGCCCCGGTCTGCGAGACGGATGATGTCATCGCGCCGCGCAATGCCAAAGGTTAGCTGGGCTTCAAGTGATGCAATATCAGCTTCGGCGGCTGTCAGGTCATGGCCCAACTGGTCCGCTTCAGCCTGCGCAGAAGAAAGAGCGGCTTCAAGCCGAGCCACTTCTGCGGAGTATTCGGTATTGTCGATCCGAAAAAGCACATCGCCCTTTGCCACCGGTTGATTGGGCTTCACAGCCACATCCGTCACCGGGCCAGAAACGTTGGGCGCTATATTGATCACCGCGCCTTGAACGGATGCCGTTCCTGTGGGTGTCGTATGATTCAATGCCCCGATGACAACCAACGCGATGAGAATACTGCCACCATAGATGACAGTCTTAGAGACAGCGTTCCACGGTAACAGGCGGAGTTTTGAGAACACGAGCCAGGCGAGCCCGAAATACAGTGCCAAAACAATCAGCATTTAATGTGCCTCATCAGGTATTCATCATCCAATCAGCTCCGTCGGCAATAGGAAGGCCATTCACACGGGTTTCCTTAGTTGGGAGTCGGTTGTCGTTGTTTCTTTCACGGCATTAAAACGAGAGCTTCGCGCCGACTATGGGCCCGGAGAATGAGAGATCACTCACAACGTCTGAATTCCCGATATTCCAGTCGAGATGGCGGTATCCAAAACTCAGGTTCCAATTGTTGATCTGGTAGTCGAACGTGATACCTGCCTGCCAGGTCAGATCGCTATCACCCCCGCCAACGTCGGTAATAAATGAAAAGGCCCAACGATCTGCTATTGGGAAGACGCCTCGCACGCCTACGATGGCATCAGTGTTGGAAATTGACCCGGAAACGCGCTGTGAACCGTTGCCAACGGCCAGGTTCGCCGTTGTGTCCATGTCGAGGTAGCGGAAGCCACCAAAACCGACCAACTGACCATCCTGCGCATGTCTGAAGTCATACCCGACGGAGCCGGTGAATACGAAACCTGTAACTTCCGCATCAGCGCTGGCCGGGATGCCGGGTCCTACGGCAGTGTCTTGATCTGCGCTTACATCGAGGTACTGAAAATCGCCTAATATTGAGATCGGCCCGTTGTTTGCCTCCAGTGCTCCCATCAGACCGAAATCAAGGTTTTCAAGTAAGTCTGAGAAACTCACTGTCATGCTTTCGCCGGTGACCGTGGCACCACCCAATTCAGGCGCCCAGAGATAGATAAACGCGCGGAAGTCCCAATTATTTTGATCAGCAAAGGATGGCCCTGCGACACAAGTCATGATCGCGGTCAACGCGGTAGTGCTAATGAGCTGTTTCAAACAACTTCTCCATCTTCGTGTGGCAACTAGAGGCCCGGCGGCCCAAGATCAGGGCCGCCGGAATTCTGTCATTGATTGGGAGAGTCCTTGCGGACGATAAAGGCATCAACTGCGGCCTGTGTTTCTGGCCGAATGTTCTCTATACCTTCGTAGGGCATTCCAAAAGCGGGTGGTGTGTCCGGATAGTTCTCTTTACGCGCTTTGTGCCGAGCCAGAATACGCACGAATTCCTGGCCACCCCATGCGCCGACTTCTGTCGAAACCGAGTATTCCTCGCGTGTATCGTGGTACAGGTTGTAGAATTTCGCCACGATCGGGTTCTCGCCTGGAGGCGGCAGCTTCAGCTTCAGCTGATCCTTTACAATGGCCTTTGGCTTATCATCGGAATAGATGATGACATGGTCACGGCGTCCTTTTTGCTCATCATCGAACAGGATTGACGCTGTCTGGTCCACACCATCTACAAGCCGGTCACGTGGAATATACTCATCAGCCCCCGCGAAGCGTGCCAGCGTTGTATAGATATCAGACACATGGATGATGCTGTTCAGCATGCTGTCCGCCTCGATCATCCCGGGCCAACGGATAAAGGCATCTGTACGTACCCCCCCTTCGGTCGTATCGGATTTGCCGCCACGGAAGATCATCGGGGTATAGCCGGATTGCGGCGAATACTTGGTGAAATGGCCATTGTCACCCATCACCACAACGATGGTGTTGTCAGCGATGCCCAGTTCCTCCATTTCATCAAACATGTCGCCCAACCAACGGTCGACCAACTGCATCTTGTCCGCATAAAGGCCCCCATTCGGCGACTGCGGCCCTTCTCGACCGGTTCGCGTGTTGTCGAGCGGCAGCATCGGCCAGTATTGCAGGAAGAATGGCTCTTCCCCACCTGCAAGGCGGGACAGCTCTTCCATCATTTTGTCCTGGAACGCCTGGTTCATTTCGCCATATTTGGCGGCGTTCCATCGCTCTCCTTCTTCCATCCGAATCTCACGGATCGGGCCTCCGGCTTCGCCTTCGATGACTGTCATCATGTGCGATGCATCGGGTCGGAAGAATGCGTCCAATGTGTATGTCGGCAAGTAATCATTGTTCGCGACCGACACGCCCTCTTTGATGGCGTCGTCATTGAAGATCGTAAGCTGACCCTGCTGGTGCACCGCCATCTGGGCATAGTCAAAGCCCTGGTTCATGGCCCAGCTCTCGGCAATGTCACCCATGTGCCACTTGCCAACGTGACTGGTGGCATACCCGGCCTGTTTCAGAACTTCCGGTAGGATGACCTCGTTCCCCGGCAGGCCAAAGCCCGCGATATCGACCGCAGTGTCGCCCATTCCCATTCGAACCGGCAAGCGGCCAGTCATTTGTGCAACGCGGGTTGGGGTGCAAGACGGCTCGGTGTACATGCGCACCAGACGCATCGCCTCGTCCGAGAAATCGTTTATGTTTGGCGTCTCATATCCGCGCAGCGCATTCAATTCCGGGATGCCCATATCGCCAAAGCCCAGGTCGTCAATCAGAACACTGATGATATTTGGCGCTTTCCCACCGTTCGCCTCGCGAAAGCTTGCCAGCGCATCATCAACGGCAGCATCATCCTCAGCCCATTGTGCGCTGCGTTGCGATTGCAGGATGTAGTACTCAGCGTCATGATTGATCGGTACTTCCTGTGCCAGCAGCGGTTGCGCTGCCAAGGCAATAGGAGCAATTGCTAACCAGGTTAGTTTCATACTCTTACATTTCCTCTGATTGACTTTGCCAGTTCTCTACGAATGGTTTGGAGTGATCGATGATTGTACGCTCTGGAAGTGGGATTGGATTTCTTGTCTGAGCCCAATCAAGCACTCAAGAACATGTACATCTGTGGTGTGGTCTAGATTGCTCAGTTTGTGAATTTCGACAAAGTCGCGGCACATCTCAGCAAAAACTTCATCCCGCTGATAGAGCGCGCAAACGTGTTCAAACCCATTCTCGAAGCACTCCTCTAACCCAGCACTCCACAATTCTTCGATTTCCACAGCAGGCCTCCGGGAACTAGCGGACAAGGATTGAATATTTGAATGAGAAAATTAGGTATAGTTTAATATGGCATGTTACGGTTACACTGAATTCGTAACTTCATGATATTATGTTGTTATTCATGGATTTGGGATTCGGAATGCAAGGTCAAAGTAAGATCGTTTTGGACAGCGATGAAGTTGTGCGTGCCTTGGACCGTGTCGTGTCGAGTAAAGCCTTCGCTGGGGCTGACCGCCTCAAAGAGTTTCTGCGATACATTGTTCTGGAAAGTACTGCCGGGCGCGGCGACAAAATACGCGGAAAAAACATTGCTCAGGACGTTTATGGCCGGAAGTCTCAGAAGGACATTTCAACCGCGAATGTAGTGCGAGTCGACGCGGGTCGTCTGCGGCGCAGACTGGAAGTGTACTATTCAGACGAAGGGGCAAAAGATCCGCTGCGAATTCAAGTCGCCAAGGGTGGCTATACGCCTCAGTTTGAAGTTGCACAGAGCCAAAAAAACGAGACCGAATTAAATAAGAGTTATGTTCGACTGTATTTTCTTGGTGCCGGTGCATTTGGCTTGTCGGCGATTACTGCGATCATTTTGTGGATTTCGGGAAATGACCCAAATCAGGTGTCGAAAAACTCTCAGCCTGACTCTCGTCAAAACGCAGAACGAGCGGCCCTGTTTGAGGAGTCTCCCACTGCACTTCAAGCGCGCAATCTCGCCGAGGAAGCGCGCGGCATGTTGTTTCCGGCAACGCAGCCGACGCGCCTGCTTGCTGCACTAACGCTTTTTGAAAAAGCCATCGAGTTAAACCCGGATTATTTCGGTGGATATGCCGGAGCTGCGCAAGCCGCAGCTATGTTTGGTGGACTAGCCACAGATGGGCCATCCCGCGATCAGATGTTCGAGCAGGCGCGACAATACGCCGAGGAAGCATCGCGATTAGCTCCCGCAGAAGGCTGGAGCCAATCTGCCATGGCATTCCTTTTGATGTTCGAGAGGGATTTCGATAACGCAAACCGCTTGTCCAAGCGCGCAGTCTCATTGGACCCGGATGACTTGATCACACTTGAAATCGACGCGATCGTCGCTTTTTTTTCAGGTGACTTTGAAAGGGCTGTCGCCAACTCAGACCCGGGTTTGCACCTGAACCGGCGAGGGTCGCGTTTTCCCTGGCGAAACGTGCTTGGCAATGCGAGTTTCTACACTGGAAACTACAACGAGGCCGCAAAACACCTGATGGAAGCTGCCGCATCGGGTGGTCCGGTCAGTGAGATCAACACCGCGCATCTGATCGCTGCTCTACAGGCGTCGGGGAGAACACGAGAGGCGCAAAAACTAGTTAAGGAATACAATGAAGCCTGGCCAGATAGCCGGATCGAAGAACTCATGCTCCACCTGTTTCAAAATCCGCAAGATGCAGAGAAGCTTATCGCTCAGATGCGACAGGCTGGATGGGTGCCTTAATCATTCCGGCCCGCATAGTAAAAACCCTACTCTTGAAGTTTGAAATTTCTGTCCAGGATCGTGGCAATCATTGCAATCCTAGCCAAAAAGACTCCTTTCCTGCAAAAGTGAAATTCCAGGTGTTCGTCTAAGGCATTGGCCTTTTTTGGTTCCGGCTGAAATCTTCGATTTCCCGCCCAGATACTCTCAAACCGCGACACTAATCGCTGTTTTCCTGATCAAAACCGGTCGCTGCCATCTCTCGTACTTCAATAGTCAAGAACCGCTCAAAACCAGATGTTGGAGCCCGCCCCGGCGCTTCAAACGGATTGGAAAAAGAAACGGTCATGAACAGGATCAGCCCAGAATAAGCTGCGAACATGGAGACCAGTGTTAAATTCAATGCCGTCGCGGGCCATGTAAAAAAGGCCGCTGAAATTAGAACAATACCCACAAGAGCAGCCATACTGAACAACGCCCTTGATGCACCACGCGCTGCATTCTCGCGTCGTTCACGCAGTTCAGATATCTCTCGAACATCTTCAAGCATGAACTGGTGTAAACGGGCTTGTTCGGAAGTTTCAGGGGTCATCCGCAGCAACAGGGCATATCCTGTCTCCCAATGTTGCCATGCCAGTTCCGAAAGCTCTTTTTTATTGGCGAGTTGTGGCCATTCTTCTTCCGTGACGATCAAGGCATATCGGGCAAAGCTCTGCCGCAACGCATGTGTTTCGACATGCCCGTAACGTTCGGCGTCATGGTAGATGTCGCTAACCAGTGAAGCTTCTCGCGCCGCAGCTTGCGTAACATTGCGTACTCCCGCCAGATCCTGCGCAAATACAAGCGCCAGAACCAATCCATGCAGGGCACCAATCCGAAACAGGACAGAGACTGCCAACTCACGTGTTTCGTCCTCCACAATCCATTTGCGAAAGGCCAAACGCGCCAAGAGATAGCTGACAAGCGCTAAGACAACAATTGAACCAACGAAGGTAAAGGCTGAAAAATACTCAATTGGACCCATTTTCATCAGCCTCTGGACTAACTTTGAATATCAAGAAGGCTTGGAAGCGGTTGCGTGGCGCGCCCGTATATCTCATTCCTTCGAATGCTGTGGAAAGCATGAACGGCGGCTATGAGGTTCAGCCTGTCACTAGTCACTTGCGCACCTTGAAATTCGCAACAAAGATGGTGGCAATGGTTGTGATCGTGGCCACGAAAATCCCAATGCCAGCAACAGTGAAGATCATCGTAAAGACCTTTCCCGCCGCGGTGATGGGCGCAATATCACCGTAGCCGACAGTCGACATGGTGACGACTGAGAAGTACATCGCGTTCAAAATGCTCCAACCCTCGACGAGTACGTAAAAACAAGTACTGACAAAGACCAGTGACGCGGACATTGCGAGCAAGTGCAGCGACCGTCCATCCGTTAACGCCATAGCCAAGGCTCGAAACAGGCCAAAATAATTGAATAGAAAGTTACTCAGCATTCCGGTTCTCGGCCGTTGGAACGTTAGGCAGGCTCCAGTGTTGAACTGTTATTCTTGTGGCCCTGCCGATTTGCACGCCACTTTCTGACATCGACAAAGTCGAAATAGATCCCAATCACAGTTGGGAAGACGAAGATCACGAGCAGTGTTGAAGCCAGCAGACCAAAAGCTACCGCCGCCACCAATGGGACAAGGACCTGAGCCTGTGGGCTGGTTTCAAAAAGCATAGGCATCAACCCGGCGAAGGTTGTTGCAAAGGACAAAACCACGGGACGGAACCTATGGCGAACCGCGTCAATCGCTGCGTTCAGATAATCGCCATCCTCGATCTCTGATTCAAAAAACGTCAGGAACAAGATAGCATTATTCACTACGATACCCGCTAACGAAGCAAAGCCGATGAAGCTCGGCATTGAGATGTCGATACCCAGAGCAAAATGCCCAAAAATGGTCCCGATTAACGCAAAAGGAATGCTGAGCATAATCATGAACGGCAGGGTGTAGCTGTGGAACTGAAAGGCGAGGATCAGATAGACTCCGACAAGGCCCGTTAGCAGCGCAGTAGAAATCGAGGCCTGCGTCTTCTGCTGCTCCTCCGTGGCACCCCCGATACCTATCGAGACATCGGGGTACGATTGTTGCAAATCAGGCCCGATTTGGTCTGTGACGAGGGCCGAGACAGCGGTTGAAGTAGTCGCTCGGCGGTCGATCTTTCCAATAATTCGGGAAATGGCTCGCCCGTTCTTTCTGGTGATCTGCGCGTAGGCTTGAGTAAGTTCAATGTTGGCAACGCCCGATAGTGCCACTTGCTCACCGGTTGGGATTGTAATTGGGAACTGCTCCAGATCGGCAAGTGTTGGCACTGAGTCGCCAAGCTCAACGCGGATTGCGACATCTGAAAACTGTTGACGGAAGCTATCTGTCTCGGTTCCCGAAAACGCAGCCCGTAGTTGCGCACTTACACCCTGTGGGGTCAGCCCGGTGACATAGCCGAACTCCGTCAGCGAAAGTCGAATCTCAGATCGGCCCTTCGAAAAATCCTGATAGGCTTCGGTCACGTCATCTCGATCGATCAGCCTTTTAAGTAGCTCATTGGTCGCAGTCTCCAAATTCTCAAGATCGTGTGAGGCGAGTTCCACGTCCAGATCGTCTCCGCCGGGGCCAGCCGCGATCTGCGTGAAATTGCTCTGAACCAGATCCGGCAGAGGTCCCGTAGCTTGTTTCCAAAGGGCCAGTACGTCATTTGCAGCGACGTTGCGCAAATCGCTTTCAAGCAAATCTGCGGTAACAGTAGCCGTATAGGCACCATTGTCTTTGACGTCTTGATTGACCGAATACTGAACCAGAATACGCTCGACTAGAGGCTGAGCCTCTTCTGTTCCAGGCGTCAGCTCCGTATCTACTTGCTGCAGACCCGAAATCAGTTGCGCCACAGCATTCTGAGTGCGCTCAATGGGTAATCCAGAAGCCAAGGCAATACGCGCCTCAACCGTGTCGCCTTCGGTCTCTGGAAAGCCGACGACTTTAACTAGCCCGGATGCCAACATTCCGATGCTCAGGATTAGGATCGCAAAGACCGATCCCAAGGTCGCGTACCTCCATCGTAGCTGAGCCGAAGCGACTGGAATGAAGAACCCATCGCGCGAGCGATCCAACAAGCGTGGAACAAAACGCCGGGCATTTTTGACCGCATCGGCACGTGTATGAGCCATATGATGAGGAAGGATCAGAAATGCCTCAATCAGACTGGTGATCATCGTCAGCAGTAACACGATCGGGATCACCTGAAGCACTTTTCCGGTTTCACCAGAAAGAAACATCAACGGGCCAAACACGCACGCAGTGGTTAGAAAGGATGACAGCACACCTGGCATAACTTCCGTAGCGCCTTTGATAGCAGCTTCTCTAGGCCCCAGTTTCTGGCGCCACTTCGCGATATTGTCCGCTATGACGATGCTGTCATCCATGATCAGACCGATTGCCATCAGCAATCCGATCAAAGAGATCGTGTTGATCGTCACTCCGACCAGACCCATGAGGAAAATACCACCGAGGAACGAAAACGGCAGCGAGAATGAAATCCAGATCGCTTCGGACACGGAAAAAAACAGGCACATGACCAAAACCACGAGCAGTAAACTCTGGACAGCATTGCCTAGAACCAGATTGATCTGGGTCTCAACGGTTTCGGTCAAATTGTTGACGACCGTAATTCGGAACGGCGCAGGATACCGCATTTCTTCTTGTGCAATTTTGTCAGACACCTGTGCAAAGGCCTTAATAGCGTCATCGGTTTTGCGTTTGCTGACCTGAATGATTGCGGCCCGATCCCCGTCAATAAAAGACTGCTGCTCTGGTGCGGCTTCAAACAATATAACCTCGGCCACATCTACCAGCCGCACGATCCCGCCTTCCGGCGTCTCCACCAGAACCAAGTTTTCCAGGTCGGTTGCCGAACGGCGCGCATCGAAGTAGCGCAGGGTGATCTCGCGCCCCGTCGTTGCAACTGTACCTAAGGGCGCGCGCAGACTGCGCGCCTCAACAGCGTCAGCAACGTCCTTCGGACTGAGCCCAAACCGTCGCAATGCAAGCTGATCAAACGAAATACGGTATTCAGCTTCCGATATGCCCGTGACCTCGGCGGTCGCGATCATTGGCAAATTGGCCAATTCTTCCGCAAACGCGTCAGCGTATTGAACCAGGCCATCATGTGTTTCAATCCCCGAAACCGCTACAGATGCGATCACTTCCGTTTGACCAAGAATGCTGACCGACGGAAGTTCGGCCTCTGACGGTAGATCATTAATACTGGAGACTTCTGATGAGATATCGTTGTAAAATTGCCCGATATCTCCGTTCTCCGCCATTGTGAGGGTGGCCGTCGCCAGGTTTTCAACGGACAGGCACTCAATCTCTTCCAGATTGTTAACTGCTCCCAACGCCTCATCGAGAATAAGGCAGATCTGCTCGTCCACATCGCTGGCCGACGCGCCCGGGAACTCGACCGAGACCGAAACTTCGGACGCAGTGAATTCCGGGAAGCTTTCACGCTCCATGTCCAGCAGTGTGGATAGGCCGATTAAACAGACAGCGATCAGGGCGAGGTTTGCTGCGACGGGATGCCGTGTGAAGTATGCGATCATGACTCTTGGCCTGTAGATTCCTCAACAGGCTCCAGCAACATACCAATGACTGCAGGTCGGGGGTCGGACAAGACGAGCTGATCGCCGATTGCGAGACCTTTGTGGACAATGACCTCGTCGTTCTGAACCGAACCAGTTTCCACCTCCCGCCGCTCGAGCCGGGATTCATCGTCCAGAACATAGACAAAGCGGGTTGGTCCATCGGTGTGCAAAGCAGCGCGAGGGACACGCAGTGCCTCTAGCGCGGACGGCGCAGATATTTGGACTTCAACAAAGGTGCCATTTGAAAGCGGTGGCCCGCGTCTGTCGGGGTTTGGTACGCTTGGGCTTTCTATTCGGACAACCAGACCAACCGTTCCCGTTGTCGGGTCTGCGCTGCCGTCAAACCGAACAAGCTCAGCTGGCCATGCGTAAACTTCGCCTGCAACAGACATGCGCACTTCTGCTTGAAGGTCAAAGCTCTGTAACACATCAAAGGCATCAGATACATCCATACCTCGCAGCGCCTCGGCGGGTTCAATACCTCGTAGCGTTGTGAACAAATTGCCAAGAACGCGAGTTTGGAATTCTGCCGTGACTTCCGATGCGGCGGTACTTTCTATTGTGGCTACGGTGTCACCGAAACGAATGAACTGTCCCGGTGACACCGATTTGGCTACAACACGCCCTGTGAGTGGAGTGGTAATGGTCGTGTTTGCCAATGCTCGCTCGGCTTCTTCGATTTCGACAGCACGGGTGTCGATCGTAGCCTGCAGCGAGGCGCGCTGCGCGGGGAGTAACCGCAGCGCATTTTCGAGATTCAGAACCATCTTTTCTTGCGCGAGTAAATTACCGATAGCTGTATCGACAACAGACTGGGATGCACTTCCCCGTTCCAACAGGGTTTCTTGCCGCGCCAACTCTGCCCTGCGTACATCCAAAAGGCGGGTTTCCAGTTCAATCGAAGCCTTCGTGTTTTGCTCGGTCGCTTCCAGTTCATCCAATGCAGCTTGGGCGCTGTCTCGGGATGCAGTCGCCCTCGCTAGTGAGATTTCGTAGTCCCGGGGATCAACCCGCAAAATTTCCGTGTTTTTTGAAATAACTGTCCCAACCTCGAGTTCAGGAGACACGAAGGTTGCGCGCCCATCGACCTGCGAAATTGCTTGCCAGCTGTCCACGGCAGTGACGCGACCATACCCGGATGCGTTCGGCACTGCGGAAGTTGGGGTCAGCGCCATCGTGCGCACGACCGTTACTGTTTCGGCCGGAGGTGTTACTTCCGCCGCGTCTTCACTGGTTAGCCACATGAACCCGCCCACGCCAATTGCCAGAGGGGGAGAAACAACAGGGGTCGGAAGTTCATTTGACTACTCCTCGGCGTCTTGAGGGTTGAGAGGTTGTGGTCAAGCCCGTTCTACCAACTGCATCCGTTCAACCTTTGAAATCCTCGGTTGGAACGCGCCCATGATCATCTCTGTAACCAACGGGATCACGTTCGACATCCCAACCAGCTTCTCGGTGTTTTCACGGTCGAGAAAAGCCTTGCTCAGTTCGCCGTCTGGGATTGAGGCTTTAGCCATCTCCAGCAGTTCCGGCATCATCGGGACCAGAAAAACGAACGCATTGACTGTTAGAAAGGCCGTCATCGCAAGTTTTATCCGCATCCACCAGGCGCGTTCTGCAAAGCCAAAGAATAGGATCAGATCGACCAGGATTTTCAGACCCAGACCGGGCAGAATGAGAATGTAAGCGCTCTGCAGCTTGTAGTGGTAAATGACAGCAGCTGTTTCGGGAGATGGATGTGCGTTGATGGCCCCAATTACAATGTGGGATAGAATGCCGCCCACATACATGATGGTTCCAATCTCAGCGATGAATGAGAGAAGCTTTTTCATGGAAATACAGCCTGATTAATTGGTGATTAACGGAACTCAAATGCCTCGGTGTGAATCTTGCTGCGTGGAACGCCTTCGGATTTGAGGTCTTTCATCAAACCGTCCACCATCGGTTTTGGACCACACATGAAATACTCATAGCTATCCAAGGGATCGGGCAGTTTCTGCTTCATCATGTCTACGCGAGCAAAGTTCCCCTCGTCTGAGAACAAGGGCACCAACGTGACGTTCCCCAATCGGGCAGCATGATCACGAAGTTCATCCAGAAAAATCGCATCCTGCGATTCGCGAGCTGCATAAACCAGATGGATTTGTCGGGAATCCCCAGACTCCATAGCTCGGATTTTTGACAGAAACGGAGTTAATCCAATGCCACCAGCCAGCCAGATTTGCTTATCTCCAGCCTTCGTTGCATCAAATCGCCCGTATGGCCCACGAACATTGACGTGACCACCAGGCTGCAGTTCTTCGCGCACCTTGCGCGTCCAGTCACCCAGAACCTTGATAGTAAATTTCAAGTGCCCATCACTGGGAGCGCTTGAGATTGTAAAAGGATGAGGCTCGCTCCACCCTTTGCCTGCAATCTCAACAAAGGCAAATTGACCGGGCTTGAAGTCAAGGTGCGGTCCTGTTGGTTTAAGGACGATCTCGGTGGCCCGTTCAAGCGCATTAACAGCCTCGATTGTGTAGGGTGCCGCAGTTCTCTTGTTCATCCCGAAAACTGAATAGATCAGGCAGACCACACCGCACGTCGCTGCGGCCAGCAGCAGCAAACCGGAGGGGCTAAATTGCACAAAGAAGATCTGAGGTGCCGTGAAGAAATGTCCGATCACAAGCACATAAACAAGCGCCATGATCTTATGTGTGGGTCGCCAGAAGGAATATCGGATTTTTCTGTTCAAAGCGATGAACAGACCGATTACGAGAAAGATAAGTCCTAGCATCCCAAGCGGAGCAGAAGGAACCAGCGGGTTTTGCACAGGATCAACGCCCGCCGGAAGCTCCTTTGGTACGCCAAAAAAATGAACAAGCGCGAACAGGGCGGCAAGCACCCCGACAACTCTATGGGTCTGGTACATTCGATCCAACCCACCAAACCAGTCTTCTAGAACCGGAGCGCGCGTGGACAACACTACCGAGCACGTCATCAGGAGAAACGCACCCCCACCTAGCAGGGTCGTAGCGGTAGTTCTCGGGTCATGATCCGTTGGCGCAAACACGACATGCAGAAGCCCGAATACTGCGATCAAACCTAAGATCAACAAAACACCCTGCCGCTTGAGCATCGCCCGCACTCCTCATGATCTTGGCTATGAGCGCGGCACCTCAGCTATTTCGACTGATAAACACCGACTCAACCTGCTGCTTGACTTGTAATCGCAATACTTGCACTTACAATCATTGTAAATGCAAAAATCACTGCAACACTTGCAGGATGCAAGATTAGGGATTAAGGCCATGATCAGGAGCGCATTCCTGATGACCCAAATGAAAAGCACAAAGCACATTCGAGAAAACAGTTTCGGGTTTCTGATCCAGACATTAGCCCGCGAAATCGACGCTCGGATGAAGCACGCGCTGAAGGAAGTGGACGTCGACGTAAAGGTGTTCGCCAACTTGATGCTTCTCGCCGACGAAGATGGGATCAACCAGAGGGCTTTGGGTGAAAAACTCAATTTCCCGGACTATTTCACGAGCCGAAACATCGACGCGCTGGTCGAAGCTGGCTATGCTGAACGAAGACCCGATCCGGACAGTCGTCGTTCGTTTCTAATTTTCTTGACAGATACTGGGCGCGCAAAAGCGATGCAACTTCCGAAAATCGTTCGGCAAGTAAACGACCAAACTCTTGAGATGCTTTCAGCGGACGAGAGCAAGCAAGTCGTCAGCCTTTTGAAAAAGATCACCAAAATCTCAGATTCAACAATTGATTAATACTATCCCGAGAAATTGATACAGAAATTGATTCTTGCATCTAACCATCTGTTTCGAAAGCCCTTCGGTTAGACTGAATATCTCCAATTCAGCTAGTTCAAGCGACACGTTTGTGCATGAACGCTCCCCTGATTGCTTTGTCTGAGATTTCCTGCCCCAGACCAGGCCTTTCCGGTACGCGATAACGGCCATTCTCCGGTTGGTAGTCGTGTTTGCACAGGGCAACCACGTCGGGATGTGTAGAGCGGAAGTGATGTTCATGGATGCAGAAATTCGGGATCGCCGCCTGCAAATGCAGCGCCGCTGCGGTCGAAATTGGCGAGCCGGCGACATGTGCTTGCACTGTGGCGTCAAACACTTGCGCCATGTCGCAAATCTTCTTGGCCTCGGTCAACCCGCCTACGCAGCAAATATCCGGCTGGATCAGCTGGATCGCGTGCTCGCGGAAATAGTTCATGAAACCCCAGCGGGAGTAGATCCGCTCGCCCGAGGCAATCGGAGTGTTCACCTTTTCCCGCACCAACCTGTGCGTCTCTGGGTTTATTAGGGTGGTGGGCTCCTCATAGGCGAAACACCGATATTTATCGCAAAGCGCGCCAATGGCGATGGCGCCAGGGGCATCTGTCCGACCGTGGTTCTCGACGATTATATCCACCTCATCACCGCAGGCAGAGCGGATCGCGGCCAATCGTTCATCAACCAGCGCCAGCAGCGCATTCGGCACGATCCCCTCAAAAGCGGATTTCGGGATAAGATTTGCTTCACGATCGTACATCGTGAAGTCGATCTTCACCGCGTCATAGCCCTGCGCCATAGCGTACTCGGTGATCATGGCGTAGTCAGACGCCTTGCCGAACGGGCCAATCCTATCGTCCCAACCAAATTGCAGCTGGCTGGCATAGACGCGCTGATCTTCGCGAAACTTGCCGCCCAACAGCTGATAGCAGGGCAGGTCCAGCATCTTGCCCCTGATGTCCATCAGCGCGATGTCGAGGGCACTGATACCCGAAAACACCACGCCGCCACCGCCTTGGCCCCAGATGCTTTCCTTGAACATGTGGTCCCAGATGACTTCGTTCTCCATCGGGTCCATGCCGATGATCATCTCGGCCAGATCGGCCACCATGCCGAACCCCGCAGTCGAGCCGACACCATAGCCGATGCCGCATTCACCATCACCATAGATGCCTTCGTCGGTGTGGATGCGACAAACGACCGGATTGCGCATACCCTGCTGATCTCCGGCATCGAGGAAATAGACGTCAACAGATGTTATCTTCATGGGGTCAATCTTGCTTACCGAGGTTAGTCAAACTCTGCCATATCCGCCTTGCGACGCGCCATTGAATGGAAGTTCTCCATTGTGAACTCGATTTCATCGCCGGTGGTCCAGTCAAAGAGTGCCCTTTCTATCTGTGTCAATGGACCTTCATAGACGTGGATAGCGCAGCTTTGTTCTTTGCCATCCGCCGTGATCGCGTGGATGGCTTCGGGCCCAAGGCGTACAACCTCGCCTGCCTTAACAATACGGTTGCCGCCGTGGCGCAGTTTCCCCGGCTCTTTATTGTAAAGAACTTCGACCTCGGCACCGCGATAGACAGCGATATGTACCGACATGCAATGTTCGTGCGGTGCAAAAACGACATCCGAGCCATAGCGACAGGTCCAGATCGAGCAGCTTTCATCCTCGAACAGCATAACCTCGTCTTCTTCCGGTGCCGCGATGGCGCCTGCCAGTTCATCCATCTGTGACAGACTTCCCTCCAGAAAAGCCCTAATAGCTGTGGAGCGATCCTCTGATGCGGCAGCTTGGCGGATTTGGTCGACAAGATCATCCAGGATTGTTGGGATCATGGTCTGTCTCCTTTCGCGTGTCATAACCTCATATCTTTTGGACCAGTTGGTTCAATCACACCAGTAATTCATATTGCGCCGATTGAAGCGCTTCCGCAGTTTTCGCGAAGATGGAGCGTTGAAATAGATGCTCAAAATTGGTCGTTAATTCTCTGTTACTTCCTTCTCAGTTAGATGTGAGATGAATCCGCGCGCGCGGACGTACGCGACACGCAAGACGTTCAGTTACACATCAACCTTCGTCACACTCAGCCCTATCCAAATCGGTAACCAGCACCATGCACGGTGGCAATCATTTCGCCATGTGGCGCAATTTTCTTTCGAAGCCGCGCCACATGAACATCCACCGTGTTGGTCAGCGGGTCGGCCGTCGCGCCCCAAACAGAGTTCAGGATGCGCTCCCGGCTCATGACCTTGCCTTTGTTAGACATCAGCATGGCCATGATGGCGATCTCTTTGGAGGAAAGATCCTGCCGTTCTCCGTCGACGAAGACGCACTGCGCGTCTTTGTCCAGACGGAGCGGGCATGACTCATCTTCGGGATCAGACCCACAGATCCACTCCTTGCTGCGCCGCGCAAGCGCATTGATCCGAGCCAGCAGCTCATCAAAGTCAAAGGGTTTTGCCAGATAGTCATCTGCGCCCTTTTCGAGACCGGCAATCTTTTCATGGGTTGCCTCAAGTGCGGTCAACATCAGAACAGGCGTGAAGTCTTTGCGAAACCGCATCTTAGTGCAGACTTCATGACCCGAAATCCCCGGCAGCATGATATCCAAGATCACCACATCGAACCTGTCTTCGGTCAGCAAATCCAGCGCAGTTTCACCATCAGGTGCCCGGGTCGGGGTCAAGCCTTCAGTCCTCAGACCCCGAACCAGAAAATCCGCAATGCCGTCTTCGTCCTCTACGATCAGAATATTCATGACACGGACCTCAATGGAGCGCGAATAGGCAAGGAAATCACGACATCCAAACCGCCTGACGCGCTGTCGCCCAGAGATACCGACCCATCATGTGCCTCGATGATGGATTTCACGATAGGCAATCCCAGACCGTAGCCAGCATCACGCCCTCCCGCCGCGTTAGACCCACGATAGAACCGGGCAAAGGCGTTCTGCTTTTCAGAGTCACTCATACCCGGTCCATTGTCTGCCACCGAAATCCAGCACATGTCATCCTCGCTTCGCAACGTAATTGTCGTGGATGTTGCGCCATGGTTTTTGGCGTTCTGCAATATGGCGAGCAAGGCTTGCCGTATCCGCAGCCGGTCCACGGTCACCGGAATAGACCCGTCTGGTTCGGCGATTTCAGACACAATCGGGGACAGGGCCGCCGCATCCTGCGTGATTCGAGTCAGATCACTGGCCTCTTTCTTTAGTTGCAGTTCACCACTTTCCTGCCTGGAAATCAGAAGCAGATCATCAACGATCGCTGTCGTGTGTTCGGCCGCAGCTTTGGAGCGACGCAAGGCTTCCTGAAGCTCACCCACATCGGGTGTCTTATTGCGCAGCGCAATGTCGGCCTCGCCACGGATGATCGTGAGCGGCGTTTTCAACTCATGACTGACATCCGACAAAAGCCGCTGACGGCCCCCGGATTGAACGCGAGCCTCTTCCAGCAGCCGTTCCAGCTCGCTCGTGCGCTGTTTTACAACCGATTCCAGATCAGTGTTCTTGTCTTCGAGGCTCTGGTGACGCTCACGAACCTTACCTGCCATGGAATTCAGCAAGGCAGACACCTGATCGATTTCATGGCTACCGGAAACAGCGATTTCCTTTTCCAGGTCACCGCGCTCCATATTTTCGACACCACTGAGCAGGCTTTGCAGGGGATTCGTAATCTTCTCATGGAAAAACCGAAAGGCCCCAAGTGTCAGCACAGCTGCCAAAAAGACGAACGTGCCTCCTATCACTTTCGCCCAGAATACCTCGCTTGCAAGCTCATCACGTGTCTCTGCAACCTCTTCCTGTTCTTCTTCCAGCGCTTCAGACATCAAGGCCCGGAACCCGGTTTCGGTATCTCCACCGAGCAGTCCAACAAAGGCTTTCCAGCGAGCGCTGGCAGTCTCCAATGTCTCTATCGAGGTGCGCCTCTCGAACTGAAGAATGAGGTTTTCGATCTTTGATTCCAAGCGCTCAAGAAGCTCTAGCTCTTCGATTTCCTCTTCGCCCACCGTCTCGATTTCGGCGGCAATGATACCCCTGATCACCGCAATGTCCGAACGCACTTGATCGGCTAGTTCCCGCGTTTCAGCCTCATCTTCGACCTCTGGCGTCAAAAGCGTATTGCCGTAGTGCTTGAACAGCTGAAACCCGTTGGACGACAGCCGTAAATGAGCTTCATAAGAGGCCTGCGCCAACTCCATTCGGTCGATATGATCGCTCGTACGTTCAATCGCCCAAAAGACCAAGCCACCGCTGAGCAGCGCCATCAAAAATACCCCGAATGTGTATCCCGTAACAACACTTGTCAGGCGCATTGTCGGTCACCCCCTTTATCACCCCATTTTGCCGCAGCCTGGCCCTCGATGCGACCCGCATCAGAAAGCCAGACCTGCGTTCCCGGCGCGTCCCGTGCCCCTAGGGTGTGAACAATCGTCGCGCCGGTTTTCCCAAGGCTCGGCAGTAGCTTATCGCGATTGGAAACGTGCGACCAGACAAGGCTTTGGATCACGATACAAGCCGGATCAGCCAGCACGGCCTGCACCACCGATATTTTCAGCTTTTCTGTCGCGGTCAGGTTCGTGCCACGTTCCGCGACGCTTCCATCAAGACCACCAAGCCGTTCTATCAAACGATCCAGCCCCAAGTCGGTGGCACAGGTCTCGATCTCGACATCCGACGGGCGCCGCCTGCAGGCCAGTGTGAGATTGCGGCGCAGCGATCCCTTCAACAGCGACGGCTCATCGCTCACGAAACTCACTTGCGGAATGCCAGTTGTTCCGTTGTCAAACTCCGCCGCCCAGCCGTCGATCTCGGAACCTGACACGATGCAGCGCATGGCATCCACAGCATCATCAAAATCCGGGATAGACAAACCGGTTACGCGACCTGCCACACAGAAAAACCGCGTGTCACCGTCTTTCTTGAGCCGCACGCCAACCGGGGTTTTTACTTTGGACATCTGAGACGTATCTGTCGCGTTGGCAAACAGCGCCTTGCAACGTCCACGCGCGACGTTCCAGGCTGCATAGCGATCCCACACGCCGATCATTTCCTTGATGGGGGATGCTGCGATCCCAAGGACCGCCAGCGCTCCGGCCGCAGTTCCCGGTGCAATTCCGTATGTCAGCGCTGTCCATAGAATGGCGGCACCTCCAAAGCCAAGGCCCGCATCAGGAAGTGCGCGCAAAAGCGAAACACGGCTCACACGCCGCACCGAATGGTCTGCAACCGCCTTGCCCTCTTTCCTCAGAGCCTTCAATTCGCGACGCAACCGGCCGAGCCGCGCCAGCGCATCCGACATCATGATGCGCTCCATAGCAAAGATTGCTAGCTTCGCGCGGCTTTTCCTCAGGCGACGATGGCGCCGGCGTAGGATCAAACCAAGCCCGGCCATCAGAAGCACGGCGACCAACAGCGGCACAGCGCCCGCCACCGCAAGATGCGGATCAAGCCACCAGAGGCAGACGAATGCCGATGGCGCCACCAATGCTCCAACAATCAGCCGATACAGTCCAAGTCCGACCCAGCTCCGAGCGGCACTCATGTCGCCCACAAATCGCAGAGACAGACCACCGATACTGCGGCGATCCCGGACATCCTTTGGCAATCGCGCCACCGCTGAAAACACCACCTCACGCAACTCAATCGCAAAGGAGTGGCCAATGGCCTCTGCCCTTGTTCGGGCAAGGGCCTGGCACGCTGCCGTCACCGCGGCCGCCAGACATAAAAGCCCGACCAGCACCAGCGGAATGCCAGCCTCTCCGTGCAACGCCGTGAAGAGGCCGCGCGTCGCAAACGCCGCGAGAAACAGACAAGCCGCTTGCAGCACACCGAGGGCAACAATGACGGCGATTGCCCGACCGCGAGGCCGGGCAAAAGGGTTGGGAAGTCTCAGGACTTTCATGCAGCAACCGCTCCCTCCGAGAAGGCGTTCGCATGGGCACCGCGCATCATATGGGCGGTCAGATCAGCGACAGTTTTCGGCGTGCACAGATCTTCCCGGGTTAGCACCGGCAGACCTGTAACGTCCCCGGCTTCTTGCGCGCCGAGGGTCGAGAGGCTGACCATGCCTGAGATGGCGAAGGGTGCCAGGCCGTAGGTCGAGAGCAGCTGCGTGCCGCCAACCGCCCCAAGCGCATCGGGAGCAGCAAAGAGCAAGCCGTCCATGCGGCGAATGATCGAGGAGTCCTGAAGGATTTCGCGGGTTTCCTTCTGGAACACGCCATCAGCGATTTCGACCACAGCTACCGTTGCGCCTGTCCTAGCCGCTTGCCCGACCAGCGCGTCAAAGCCCTTTTCGATCTCTTTCAATGGCACGCGGAAAGTTGAGGCATAGCCTGCATCCGTGAAGTCGCTCGCCGGGATGCCGGCATCTTCAAACGCGTTGAAGTCGCCAAACGCCCCTGTTCCCGTGGCCTTGATCCCGGCCACTTTGTGCCCGGCGCGCATCAGGCCATGGGCCAGACAGACCGCAGCAGTGGTTTTGCCCGCGTTCATCGACGCGCCAAAGACACCGAACACCGTCATTGTTTCGGGGATTGTTGCTGCCCCAATTGCGTAGCGATCAATATTGACCACCTTGCCGTGACGATCCGCCAGAGCACCGATCGGACGCAGCTGCGTGGGTTTCGACATTGAATGGTGCTTCGCTTCCATGGTACCAGCAAGGCCGCCACCAGCCAGAAGATCGAGCATATCGCTGGTCAGTTTCGCCGCGCCGAGGAACTGATCCGGTGCGTACCGGTCGCCGAGGCAGACCACCACCAAATCGCCAGGATACATCACCGACATGCGCTGGTTTTCCTGTTGGATCTTCTTGTGCTGTCCTATGCTGGCGACCTCACACAAAATGAGGTCGCCAGCTCGCAGGGTGGTCGGTGTGAGTGGGGCAAGCCCTGCGATATCCTCCCGCAACACTCGGCGTGTCGTGAACGCCCATTTGATTTTGTGCCGCACGGAAGCGAAATTGAGTGTCGCGTAGGTTTCCATCTGTTCCTCCTAAGTTGTGGATTGTTGTGACGAAACCAATTTGCCCAGAAACTGACCGCAATGCCTGACGCTCAAATGATGCAATCATTAAGCGAACATGAACGAGATATGAACGAACAATCGCTTTTGCACTTCTTCTGTTCCATTTTGCGAAAGAAATAAATTACCAGCGTTTGTTCGCAAAGCCAGGGCTCACAAGTGGTAAATGACAATAGTCGCGGGCGTGAAGGATAACGCAAGCTAGATCCCCCAAAATAATCCGCTCATGCTCAAAGATCCTCTGACGTTTATGAACGCGAAGATGAAATCGGCTCATTCATACTCAAGATACACCCGTCAACAAGTCAGGTGGCATCACGCAATCGTGGCCGGGGACGGCGCATCTATGGCTGGTAGGACCATCATTGAAACGTCGGACACGCATAGCTATCGAATGACTGATCATTCCTAAATGAGGGACGAAGCAGTGAAGCTGAAGTATCGAATCTTTACATGCATTCTGACTTGCTTCGGTACGCTTATGGCAATTTCGCTTGGGCTGATCATCGCAATCACCTCTTCAAACTCGGTGGATATTTTCACGAAACTGCTTGGCCAGACGCTAGTACGGGGGGTCAGTGGCTTGGAATTGTCTTTAAGGGGACACCTCGAAGCTGCAGAATACTGAGCTACTCCCCAATGTTTGGACAGATTTCGGTGTAATTTAAGCTACTTTTTGCTCCTGCTGATCGGTTTGGATTTCTTCTTTTCTCAGCCAATAGACCACGGCTGGGG
>NZ_JBQFYX010000027.1:0-24642 GCF_056541885.1 Ruegeria sp. AF7
CACACTCGAAGCCATCGCTGCCGGACACTCAAAAAATCAGATCGACGACCTGCTCCCGTGGAACTTTAAGCAGTCAAGCTGAAAGCCCAGCGGTCTTCAGCCACCGCTTACTGATGGACTGGCGGCGCTGGTGCAAAATGAGCTGCGCAAGGAACCGTTCACCGGGACAGTGTTTGTCTTTCGCTCGAAACGGGCTGACCGGCTGAAGCTATTGTATTGGGACGGCACCGGATTGGTGATGACCTACAAGCGGCTTGAGGAAACGACCTTCACCTGGCCTGCGATCCGGGATGGGCTGATGTCGCTGAACCATGCCCAGTTCGAGGCGCTGTTTGCCGGGCTGGACTGGCGGAAAGTGAAGGCGCTGTCGGCGCGTCCGCCGGCTGCGGCAGAGTGACTCGCGCCACCGTTTGGGCGGGCAGCCGGGTGTCTGTTTTGGTAGATCACAGTGGCGCTGTTGCATAAATCAGGATCTGAGCGTGGCTCCCCTTTCCCCGGACGGACCTATCCTATGGGCTCTGTAACGGGGATGCCAAGTGCGGTGTAGCCGTTGAGCACGGCGATACGCACTTGCAGTTCTGCGACCTGGCGGTCGAAGTCTCGGGCCATCAGGGATTGGCCGAGCAGCTTGATGCAGTTCATCTTGGCCTCGACGCGACTCCGGCGGTGGTATCCGCTCCACCGTCGCCAGATGGCACGGCCCAGGTACTTCGAAGTGCGCAGGGCTTCGTTTCGAGCGACGGCGCCAGGGCTTGTCGGTTTCCACGCCTTCGCGTTCTTGCGGGGCGGGATGACAGCAGCGGCACCGCGAGCGGCAATCGCTTCGTGACATTTGCGGGTGTCGTAGGCGCCGTCGGCAGTGACCGATCCGATCTGCTCGTCAGCCGGGATCTGATCCAGGAGATCGGGCAAAATAGGTGCATCACCGATGTTGCTGCCCGTGACCTCGACGGCCCGGACTTCCAGCGTTTCCTCGCCAATTCCGATGTGTATCTTGCGCCAGATGCGCCGCTTCGGACCACCGTGTTTGCGGGCGTTCCATTCGCCTTCACCCTCGGCCTTGATGCCGGTGCTATCAATCAGCAGGTTCAGCGGGCCATTGCCACCGCGGTATGGGATAGCCACGTTCAGCTTCCGTTGGCGGCGGCACAGGGTGCTGAAGTCTGGTACGTTCCAGTCCAACCCGACCAGCCGAAGAAGGCTCTGCACGAACCCCGTCGTTTGCCTCAGCGGCATGCCAAACAGCACCTTCATGGTCAGGCAGGTCTGGATCGCGGCATCGCTGAAACTCGGCTGCCGCCCGCGCCTCCCCGTCGGGGGCGGCCTCCACACCATGTCGGGATCAAACCACACCGTCAGCGAACCGCGCCGCCTCAGTGCTTCATTGTAAGCCGACCAATTCGTGGTCTTGTACTTCGTAGGGGCCCAACTGCTCATACCATCCAGCTATCATGCTGGATTCATGTAGTGAATCCCTCAACCGATTTGCGCAACAAAGCCTCGACCCGGGCAAGCCGCAGCAGAACGCCTTCATCGAGTCATTCAATGGCAGCCTCCGGGACGAGTTGCTGAACGAGGAGATGTTCGACAGCTTGGAAGATGCGCGGCGAAAGCTGGCCCTCTGGCGCTACGACTACAACAACGTCAGACCGCACTCGTCGCTCGGAAACCAATCACCCGCAGAAGCGCGCCGGACGCTTGAGCAAAATGAGGGCTCCGCGCCCGGCGCGCTTGCCCAAATCAAAACCGAAGAATATGAAAACCAGACCCGCAGACTCCCGTTATGAACGAGGGAGCCTCGGGGGGCAGGTCAAATCCTCGGAACTCAAGACCTTCTCTATTCCAGTACAATAAGGGTCAAAAAATGTGACTATAGAAAGGTTAGAAAATTTAAGCCAATCCTTGTCATCTCGCCATGTGCCGTCGGCTTCTAAGAAGCATGCCATCGCAGATTGTTCGGAAACCGCAATAATTCTAACAACTTCATATTCACCTTCCTCTTTGCCTTCTATCGAAATCAGTGCCTGTGTACGCATTGCAAATTCAAATACTTGTTGAAAACTATGCGCCGTTCTTAACTCGCCCGGCAAGAACGTCTCATTACTGCCCAATACTTCCATCACCTTAGTGAAGAATCGCAGTTCATCGTCTTCTGGTACTTCTTCTATTGAGCTTGGGTGTAGTATACAAACACCTGCCGTACGCCAATCAGAGACCCTTTCAAAAACTACAAGTTCACGATCTGAACGCAACATATATCCTGTTAAGCGATTCTCTCCGCCTCCGGATTTCACCAGAATCTGTGCAGGTTTTTTACGTTCTAAAATCATCATCTTATCTCTGATACCAACCAGGTTTACCGCGTGCTTTTGTTCGAGTTCCAGCACCCTTCTTTGTATGCTTGTCGCGAGATGACTTGCCGCCTTTTTTGTTTCGGTGTTGGTTCTTTCTTGCACCAGTTGCGGCTCCACCTTTGCGTCCAGCTCCAGGGTCATTTTGCGTACTTTCGGAGTAGTTTGACCACCAACTACTTTCATCTGTCGCGCACATTTGCGCAATACCCTGCAGAGCGCGATCAATGGGATTGAATTTGCGGCTCATTTCCAGCATCCATTCCCCCGCATTTTGGGCATGGTTTTGACCAGAAGGTGCTGGCGGGACGATAGGAAGTGGCACAGGTCCAGGCAAAACGGCCTGCTCCCCCCTCGGATCCACATACCGTCCCGGGTTTTGGAGTGCATATCCATAGACGGACGGTCCATCGACGAGGCCGAGCGGGTCAGCCTGGATGTATCGCCCCGTTGTTGGGTCGTAGTCTCGCATCCAGTTCTGGTGGAGGCCGGATTCGGACTGGAACCACTGGCCGGGGAAGCGGAGGTCGCTGTTGGCGCCTGTGGAGGTGTGGACGTCTCCGAAGGGCAGATAGCTGGCCTCCCAGACCTTCAGCCCGCTTGCATCTGTTGCGAATACCGGCCGTCCGATGTGATCGGTGCGGATGAAGTAGAGCGTGTCGTTTTCGACAACGCCCACGGCCTCACCGTTGAACCAGATATATTCGCGCAGTAAAGTAGAGCTGCCCGATAAGGGATCGTACTCATATTCGGCCAAGCGGTTGCCGTCTGCGTCGTGAATGACATGCAAGGTCTTGCCCACTTGCGTCAAGCGCCGGATGACCTGCTGACCGAGCGCGTTGTAAACATATTCGGCCTGCACCACCCCGTTGATCGAGAACTCCGACATCCGGTTCGCCGCGTTGTAGGCGTAGCCATAACCGCCGCCCTCGCGATTGTCGTAGGTGACATTGCCCGCCATGTCATGCGTGAAGGTTCGGGTGCTGAGGCCGACGGTTATGTCTGCCAGCTTGTTTGAGTTTGCAGGATAGCTGTAGCTGGCTGTTGTCAGGGAGTCGTTTTCGTCCTGCACCTTGCTCAGCCGGTTGCCCACTTTGTCATAGGCATAGTCGATATCCCCATAAGGTCCCGTCGCCTCGGTCAGACGTTGCTGGGCGGTATACTGGAACGTCTCGCTGTTCAGACTGTTCAGATTATCGATGACTGACCTGAGGTTGTCGCGGGTTGTCCAGCCATGGGTCAGATCGCGCAACACCGTTGCGCCCAGCTGATCCTTCAGCGTGATCAACCGATACGAGCTGTCATAGCTGCGCGTATGGATTGCGGTATCGCCATAGGTAAACCCTGTAGCCGGACCGAAGGGCGCATATTGGACATCGCTCAACACCGTTTGCGCGGGTAGGAATTGCCCGGTCTGCGGGTCTATCACCTGACGTTGGATTGTCAGGCCCGTGATCCGTTCCTGGCTGTCATAGGTATAACCGATACGTAGACCCGACGGCGTGGTCACATGGTCAAGCAGACCGGTCGTGTTGTAGCCATAAGTTGTGTCGTAGGTCGTCGCCTGCAGTTGGCGCCGGTCCAGCTCCAGCCGACCTCCATCACCATATTCACGGCTGATCGTACCGGCGGAATCGGTGATAGATGCAACCTGACCTTCGCCCTCGCTTCCGTTGGCAGTACCATCGTAGGTAAAGATCTGATTTTCACCTGCGGAGGCCGGGAATGTCCGTGCTGTAATACGCCCACCGTTATCGTAGCTGTAGTTCGAAACCGTTCCCCGGCCGTCGATCATCGATGTCACCAAACCGCGCTCATCATAGGTGTAGCCAATGGAGCCTCGATCAGCACTGATTTCCTGGATCACCTCACCGAACCCATTATAGGTGAAGTTGGTGTTCAAGGTTCGCGGATCGGTGTATTGAGTAACCTGATCCGCGTCGTTGTAATCCATGTCGGTTTGCGCGCCGTTGCTTTGATCAACCTGCGTTACAAGTCGGTTCAGACTATCATATCCAAAGGTCGTCACATTCGATAGCGCATCAGTCGCGCTAGAGAGATTGTCTTCGACATCATGCGAGAATGCTGTGGTTTGCCCGTTTGACCCCGACAGCCCTCGAAGCCGCGAAAGCTCATCGAAAAGATAGTCCTGCTCAAACAGGGCGCCGCCGGTCGTAGCCTGATACTCGATCTTGGTCACGTTATCGGCAGCATCATAATGATAGATCATCTTTTGACCGGCCTGATCCGAAATAGATTGCAGACGCCGAGCCTGATCATAGGTGAAGATCCAGGTATGACCGCTGGTGTTGGTCAGCGAGATCAACTGACCGGCAACATCGTACGCATAGGAATTGATGTATTCCTTTGGTGAACCGGAATTCTCGACGGTTTGCACGACCCGGCCAAGACTGTCATAAGTTACGGCCCAAACCACACCATTCGGTTCTTCAATCCGCTGCGGTTGATCGTTGACATCAAAATCGCTGAATACTGTCGTCAAACCATTTGGATCAGTGATGCTGGTGACAGAACCTGTTGCACTATGCGTGTACGTTGTCACATCTGTAACACCATTTGCCAATAAGCCCGGTCCGTCGACGGACTGAAGTACCTTCAAGCCATTGGCAAGTGTGGTGTAGTTGTAGCTCCACGTTCGGCTTTGCCCATTGGTTGGACTGCCAACAAGTACGTCCGTTTGTGTATACGAAATCAGAAGACCATCAGCATCGTAAGCGAAACTCTCAGACAATTCGCCAGTTGATCTGCTAAGCGGAATTTGCAGCTCAGAGTGCCAATTATAGGACGTAATGCGCGGCGTGGTGCCATCCGCGTCTTCGGTTTTGGTTAAGACGAGCCCACGCGCATCTCGTTCGTAAGTTGTTCTCGAACCATTCCTTTCAATACGCTCGTAGATAAATCCTTCTGGCGCCCCAGAGTTTGGAGTGTAACCAAGAGACTTCGTAGTCGCCAAACAGCTCTGCGTCGCCACACCTTCTATTGTGACCGGACGCTTTATCCCGCCTACCCACGCGTATGAGTAGTTGGTCTCTTTTCCCAACGGGTTGGTGACTTTTACACCGCCCGCAGGTGCTGCACTATTAGTGTCATTTACGATTGAGAATCCCAACGATCCGTTTGCATGTCCCGTGAAAACGGCGCGCGGAACCCCTGTCTGAGGATCTGTTTCAGAGGCAGAATACTCAAAGCTAGCATACTGAAACGGAGCACCATTGGTATCTAATCGACCGTCTGATATTCCGGTTAACAACGGAAGTTCCCCCGAACCTTCCAGTGCCGAGTCATACGTGTAGCCTGTTGATTGCAACACCGCGCCCGTCTGCAAATCTGTAACGACTGCGGAAGTCAAATCCAGACCGTTATGGCGATTTGCATCAGCGTATGTGTAATCAATGGCAATTGTCGGTAAGAAATTCACTCCATCATAGGATGAATCAACTTCAATTCTGGCGACATTTCTCACCATCGTAGGCTCAAAATTCGAAATCACATTACTAAGACCAAATGGATCATGGGTACCCTCATGCCATGTGTAATCTGCTCTCTGGCCTTTATTGTCCGTAATCGAGCGAATGCGTCCGTCGTTATGGCGATCAATGGTAATTTGATATCCGTCCTGCCACTTGACTTTGGTTGCGCGACGGTATTTTCCGCGGCTGGATGGTGTGTTGGGTGGCGGGTCAAAGACAGAGACAGTAATTTCGCGACCGGTCCCATCAGAAACTTTGAAGTTGTCGTTTTCGGGCGTGGGCGCATAGTTCCAAGAGTAGGGCACCTCGTCGTCGGTAGCACCGATATAGGTTAATGTTAGTGGGCTTCCCTCGATTTGCTGCGCACCGATGTCTCTACTATCATTCCCGAAAGTCGTTTGTACGTTTCCAGGGCTGTAAAGCACTGAGGCCGAGAGACGTGATTGTGGCTGAAAAAGCATATACGACCAAGCCCCTTCCCATCCGAGCCCGAAAGTATATGGATTTTCGAATCTCCCGCCCTCTGAACTGTAATGTCGCGTTAACGAAAACCGGGGATCTTTGTGTGAACTCCAATCTGTTGTCACCTCTGATTTGACACCATGGGCCAACTCGATCGGGTTGCCAGCGGAATAATTCCCCGGATTTCCTGTAGATCCACAATTGTTATCACAGGATCCTGTCTGGCAGACGCAAGAAGGACCCGCTTTGCAATACTCAGCCGGTTGCGCAATTCCCTGAGTCGTAACACAATAAAGCTGCGTGTCACCTCGTCCATATTTCCACCCGCCACCCGCAACAGGGCGTCGATTGTAGCATCTGAGTTCCTCGCCATAGCGCTGTTTGTGTATTTTGTAACCGGCTTCTTCGTATCCCATATCCTTCAACCACGGCCACAATTTGCACGCTTCATCGGGTGATTTCACATAGGTGTAACGTTCCGCAGCAATCTTCATCCACATATGCTCGCCCTGTGTCTCACACATCTGCTGGGCGACTAAACTTAAAGGGAGACAGCAAGAAACAATCACCGCCAAAGCTCTTAGTAATTTATTGTTCATCAACATGTTTCTCTTTTAAGTAGTGTTTTGCGAGAAACTTTCTCTCAAGTTGAGGTGCTGTCAAGTAGTACCGGAACTTTGTCCAAAATTTCACAAAATCATGTGGGTGAGCCCTTTCAGTTCTACAGGTTCAGATAAATGGCTCAGACATCATACGCGCAAAATACTGGCCTTTCGCTCACTACCTTGACTATATTCACACACCTCTATCACACCTGATAAGTATTCCTTATCATGTTTGATTGATTCCTCCCGAAAATCAGCGCAGAATGGGCCCTATGTGTCGGTTTTCCTTAACCAATGGACTCGCGACGGCATTGGTCCGTAACCCGTAGACCCCTGCCCCGATCCGGCAGCAAACCATATTAGATGCAGCACAGTAACCTGCAATTTTGTAAACAAGTACCGGCACAAATTTGGTCCGCGCCTACACTTAAAGGACCAACCCAGCATGAGGCCAACCATGAAACATGGTGAAAACAAGCAAGAACAGTCTACAGGTTTGGGGAAATCGACATGAAGCCCCCTGCCCCATACCTCCCCGCCGCCGCCCCTGCCCTCTCGGACACAGATCAGGAGGCGCTCACTGATCTTTATGTGCGCGGCACACCGGAAAACACGCTGCGGGCATATGAACGGGATCTGCTTTATGTCACCGCCTGGAAGTCTGCGCGGTTCGCAGCGACGCTGGACTGGCCGGAATCTGAGGCCACCGCCCTCGCCTTCATTCTCGATCACGCCCGAGATCTGAATGACGCACCAGAAACGGATGTGGCGCGCGAAACCGCAGAAGCGCTGATTGCTCAGGGGCTGCGCAAGTCCCTCGCCTGCCCTGCCCCCTCGACGCTGGACCGGCGCATCGCCTCCTGGCTGGCCTTTCATCGAATGAAGAACCTGACCAGCCCTTTCGGTGCGCCCCAAGTGAAGCAGGCCCGTGCCAAGGCGCGCCGGGCTGCAGCCCGGCCCCCTGCCCCAAAATCGCAGCACCCGATCACCCGGGACATCCTCGAGCAACTGCTGTCCACCTGCCGTGGCAGCCGCCGGGATTGCCGCGACCGCGCCATCTTGATGCTGGGTTGGGCTTCTGGTGGTAGACGGCGCTCGGAGATCACCGGGCTGATGTTTGAAGACGTCTCGCTGAAGGAGTTCGACGAGAAAAGCCTGGTTTGGATTTCACTGCTGGAGACCAAGACGACAACCAAAGGTGAAACGCCGCGGCTGGTGCTGAAAGGCCGCGCCGCCCAGGCGTTGGTCCATTGGATCGAGGTTGGACAGATTAAGAACGGGCCACTGTTCAGACCAGTCTCAAAAGCGGATCGTGTGCTGAAACGTCGGCTTTCGCCGTACGCTATCTATCAGATCGTCAAACATCGCCTCCAGTTGGCGGGGTTGCAGGAGGACTTCGCCTCGCCGCACGGTCTGCGTTCTGGGTTCCTAACCCAAGCCGCACTGGACGGCGCACCAATCCAAGCTGCCATGCGCCTCTCGCTACACCGCTCCATGGCCCAGGCGCAGAAGTACTATGACGACGTCGATATCGCAGAAAACCCGGCGACGGACCTGTTGGGGTGAGGAAATACGCAATCAGCTCAATTGGCCCCCTGCCCTTCCCTATTTCTTGTCTTGGTGCGCAAGCCGTTTCTTCTTTTGTGCCGCCTGCTCGTTATGAAAAACTCAACTCGAGGCGGAGCATTCGGAAGAGTTTTGTGTGTATGCCTACTTTTTGCACAGCAGAACTTCATCAGCTATAAAAGCCCGGGAACCGCTTCAACGAGGTTTACAGCTGTAAACCATTTTGCTTTGATGCAAAGCGTATGTAGTTCACAGCTTTGTAGAACCCACAATATAAGCGAAAATCCTTGACTTAGGACAATGAATCACGCCTGTTTGTCTCAAGTGGCGCAAAAATGACCACATTCTTTAATTTGAGGCAACTACATGATTCCCGTGACACCACTTACGGCAGAACGACCATCGGCTCTCGCCACGGAAATTTCTGAGAGATTAAACTCGGCCATCCGGGAACATCTTCTTGCGGCATTTGCCCCTGACAACACCAAGTCACTACGCAACTTTGCAGCCCCAGAAGCGGCCGAACTCTTAGGTGTCTCAGGTCAATTCATGCGTAAGGTCCACGCAGAAGGAACGATTCCTGAACCAAAAGACGTACGTAGCGGTCGACGCTACTATACTGCCCATGAGCTTTGGGAGGCTCGCGAAACGCTTGAGAAAACCTCTCGCAAAAAGGGGCGCTATATCCCTCGTCGGACTGAAGGAGAGAAACTCCAAGTCTGGCAGTTGATGAACTTCAAAGGTGGCAGCAGCAAAAGCACCACAACAATTCACCTGGCCCATTATTTTGCGCTTCGCGGTTACCGTGTATTGGCCGTTGACCTGGATCCACAAGGCTCGCTTACATCCATGTGCGGCATCAGCCCGGAAATTGAGTTTGACGGACTGACGATCTACGATGCTATTCGGTATGAAGATCCGGTAGATATGGCGGACGTTGTGCTTCCGACATACTTCCCCGGTCTGTCTGTGGCGCCGTCTCGGCTTGTTCTTTCCGAGTTTGAGACAGAATCTGCCGTTCACTCCAACCCGGACCATCCGTTCTTTACGAGAATACGGAATGCCTTGGCCCAGGTAGAAGGCGATTTTGACCTAGTTCTGATTGATAGCCCACCTCAACTCGGATTTTTGACAATAGCCGGGATGGCCGCCGCCAGTTCATTGCTTGTGCCACTGACACCTTCGATGCTGGACGTGTCTTCGACGGCTCAATTCCTCGAACTCGCTGGTGCTTACATGGCAGTCATTGAAGATGCTGGCGCTACGCTCGAATACGATAACTTCAAGTTCCTGATAACGCGTGACGAGCCGACAGACGTGCCGTCTCAACAACTGGCTTCGTTCATGCGAGCACTGTTTCAGGATCGCGTTATGTCAGCTACGGCCCTCAAAAGCACTGCAATCAGTGACGCCACAATGCTCAAACAATCAATTTACGAGGTCGTGCGGTCGGAAATGACACGCGCAACTTATGATCGGGCAAAGAACTCAATGGATGCGATCGGCTCTGAGGTGGAGCAAATGATCCATCAAGCGTGGGGACGCGGCTAATGGCTAGAAAATCGCTTCAGGAGATGTCAGGGATCGCAAACACCATCGCGCGCTCTAGCCCCAAGGCCATCGACAAAACCCCAAAACCCAATGCCCCTGCACTTGGTGCGCTTCAAGGCTCTCTGGCCGCAATCAGGGAAATTGACCCTGCCCTGATCGACGATTGGGGCCCAGCCGATAGGCTTGGTGAGTTTACAGCTGTAAACACTGACGAAGAAGACGATAGCTTTGAAAGCTTGATATCGAGTATCCGAGACGGTGGCCAACAAGTTCCCATTCTTGTCAGAAAATCGAAATCCGACGGCCGATACGAGGCAATTTATGGGAGGAGGCGGCTGAAAGCCTGTCGTGAACTTGGCATTAAGGTCCGCGCCAATGTTCAGGATATCGACGATGCCTCGGCGCTACTCGCCAAGGGGCTTGAGAATGCTGCGAGGCGCAATCTTTCCTTCTACGAGAAAGCACGTTTCGCCGAGGCGATCCTGACTTCCGGGCATGACTCTGCAACGGTGCGGCAAGTATTGAACCTTTCGAAATCAGGGCTGTCTCACCTGACAAAAGTTACGCAACATGTTCCTGCAAAGATTGGTGACATGATCGGCGCAGCCCCAAAATCAGGCCGCCCAAAATGGACCATGCTTGCAGAACACTTCGTTGCAGGCAAGCTGGCGGGAGATGAAGCGGCAAACCTGCTTGCAACCATTGAGCCATCAATGTCGTCAGATGATCGGCTGGAAATGCTCCTAAAAGCAGCTGCCAAACGTGGTGCACGACAAAGAGAAGGTGCAGCCGAAGTCAGCCCAATTGAAGGAGTTACAATCAAATCCACCAACGGATCACTAACTGTTTCGGTCAAAAGGACCGGAGCTAACGCTGACTTCGCTAGCTGGTTGGACAAAAACATGGCTGAAATCATCAAGCGCTCACACGCTGAGTTTACAGCTGTAAACGCCGAGAAAAAGAACTGAGGACGAGCAGAAAGGAGGAAGGCAAACAGACAAAACCCCCGAAACCGGAGCTTCGAGGGCTGCTGCGCAAAGCGCAATTCTTAGATTAGACACCTAGAATCTAGCAGCACCCGAATCGCCACACAAGAAAAAACGCTCTTGAGCGAACGGGTAATTTTTGTCTGCCGATAGATAATCATGAAAACAGTAGCAGCATTGGCTCCAAATGGAGCAACCTTGTCGGGGACGGCAGGGCAGGGGAGTAGTACACCCAAAAAATGGATACTTCTTCGCGCCGTTGAAGAGGCCAGAGAACCTCTTGGGTTGAAATCCACAACTCTCAATGTCCTGAGAGCCATGATTTCTTTTGTGGGCGGTGATCAGATTACTGCGGACCAAGATGATCATCACATCTGCTTCGCTTCCAACGCGGCGATCGCCAAACGGACGCATGTCAGCGTGCAGACAGTTGAGCGTCATATCTCGACGCTGGTTGAGCTTGGACTTATCCGCCGCGTAATGAGCGCAAACGGTAAGCGATGGGCGCGCCGGGATCGACAGGGCAGGGTGGTCACCGCAACTGGGCTCTCCTTGATGCCCTTGTCTGAACGGCACCCTGAGTTCATCCAGGAAGCCCAGAGGCACGCTGATCGAGTTCTGGAGTTCACTGTACTCCGTGACAAGGTTTCCGCCGCTCTGGCACGCCTTAGGGAACTCGTAGCAAATGACACCGCGGTCTCCGAATTGATGACCACCGTACGCAATGCTCTGCGTCGCAAACCAGATGCGAATGTACTCTGCGAGCTATTGGCAGAAATCTCTGTGGAAATCTCAGAAATAACACAGACAGATACAGAAAATTTGAGGGCCAATGACCATGAAATTGAGGGGCATAAAGAGAACTCTTTGAATCCGATAGTTAAGAAAGAAAAGCATTCTCAGATTCAAGTTTCTCCAGATCAAATGAAGCGCAGCTTTCCACGCTTGTGCTCCGAACTTCGCTTCGCCCGGGATCAGACGCATTGTGACCGCCTTATGGACGATATCGCCGATTACCTACGACTTGGTCAAACTTGGTATGCTATGAAATCGACACATAGCGCTGCTCTCCGTTTTATGGTTTTGGGATACATTTTCCAACGAGCGGAGAACATAAGATCCCACCAAGCCTATTTGATTTCTCTGACCTCCAAAATCGATGGGGGAGACACGCAGCCATTCGCTTTGTTGAAGCAAAACACAAAGAAACCACAGAAGAGAGGGCCGTAACTTTGAAATCTCATCTCGCTCATGAGCTCAGAGCAACAGATAACATTCATGCCAACGTCTATTGAGAATAGAGTGCCAATGTATTACATTGTACTACATACCGGAAACAGGTGATTGCGATGAGTACCAGCCCATATTCAATCCGTCTCGATGAAGACTTGAGAAAGTCCCTGGAACGAGAAGCTGCGATCGAAGATCGGCCACCAGCACAACTGGCGGTACGGGCAATCAGAATGATGCTAGAATCCAAGGCCGCAAAACGTGCAGCCATTGATGCGGCTGTTGAAAAGGCAGATCTAGGAAAGTTCATCACGGCAGACGAGATGAATGCTTGGATAGACAGCTGGGATACCGAGAATGAGCTCTCAGCTCCGGTCGCAAGCGGGCAATCCAATAGCCAATGAAAATTGTATTTCTCGAAGATACGGCCCGGGACATTCAATGGTTCCGTTACTACTACACGTCAGTTTTTCCTGAAGGCAGCGAAAGGGCACGAGCTCAGCTCAAAGCCATTCAGCTTACTCTCGCAGCCAACCCTTATGCAGGTCACCCGAGTGACACGCGCCAAGACATACGGGAGCTTTCAGTGCCGAGAACCCCATTCACGTTAATCTATCGTGTAATGCCAACCCAGATAGAAATTCTGCGTCTCTGGGATACCCGGCAGGGCACGGATTACTGAAACCAGGAGTTTAAATTGGTGGCATCAGGCGGGCCGGGTAGGGGGCAAGCAACCGAACTTATTTTGTTGTTCGACTGCTAGCTTCTGCACAATTGTCGGAAATGTGCCTGCACTTTCAATAGGTCGGACTCTGAATTTCAATCAGTCGAAGAGGTGACCTAGGAGTTTTTCGAGTTCTTCCCTCTGCTCGGCGTGCTTTATTGGGTTGTCCCGGATTAGGCGCTCCAGATTGAGAAGTTTCCAACGCACGGCGGGAAGATTGGCGGCCTGCGGTCGATCTATTACGGCGAAATCCGGCGCGCCATCCTGCAGACTGAGCAAGAATTGTCTGGTGGGTTTGTCGAAGCGAGATTGGATATCCGCAATCAGTTGGTTGCGCGTCGTCAGTAGGTCATCCAGGCCGACGGCTGACTTAGTCATGCCCTCGAACTCACGCACATAAGGTTGATCTAGGGCAATCAGGTTGGGATTCAGCAATTCGTGTGCCGGACGTGCCGAACAGGCGATGTAGATCAGGAAAGTCCGGAACAGATCATCCGTCAGTCCTTCGTGTTCATAGAGAAGCTTTACATCATAGAGATCGCGTGGATGCTGGCGATCCACGGCTGCGTGGAGCTTACCGCCGAACGCGTCTGCTACAGCGTCGGAGACCGCCCGGGTTTCGGGGTCGTGAACAACGCCGCGCGTGACTGGCGAGGTCTCGATTTTGACTTCTGCACCTTCCAGACGCGCAAGCACGCGGGTGGCGCCGCCCCCACCTCCTTTTATTCTTTGAGCCTTGGCCCCGTTGATGCCCCTTTCGATCGACTTAGCGATACGATCCATGGCTTCGTTGATCTCGGCGAGGTTCTGTTCGCGCTCTTTTATCGGCAGATATGTCAGGTCGATATCAACCGAGAGCCGCGGTAGATCGCGATAGAAGAGGTTTATTGCTGTCCCGCCCTTGAGCGCGAATATCTCTTCCTTCGCGACGTAAGGCAATACACGCACGAGAAGGGCGACCTGGGATTCATAGTTCCTACGCGCCATTTTCTGCCTCTGTCGTGGCGAACTCTTCCGGTACCATGATACGATATCGCGGATGTATCCGGCCACCTTTGACCAATGCTCGATCCCCCGTCCCGAGGTTGAAGGCGTCAGCATCAAGTCGTTTGCGCCAGGGGTGATTGTGGCGATCCGCAAAAACGAAGAAGAGGCGCCTGATTTTTATTTTCTTGCAGCTCAACAAGAGCGCCGAGAGCAACTTAGGTCGTAGCGTCGTCAAGCCCTCGAACACCATGTCGAGGTTGTGAAAACTCTCATGGTCCGGCAATTCGTCCATAGCTTCCATGACCGCCCGTTCGGGGGCCGACATGCGCAGTTGCCAGTCCCACGGGAGGGAGTTTTCAGATTTTAGGTTGTCATTTGTAACGCCAAGTGCCTGGTCAGTGAACAACGACGTATTGCGCGTTTCTATAGGTGCATTGAGTGGCAGCTTCGTGAGCCAGTTGGGTATTTTGTAGCCATAGATCCAGATAGGGGCGTTGTCTCCCAAATGCAGGTAGTGGTCGTAGCCCTGTTGAGAGAGAGCAGTTTTGCCGCCGACATGAATATCATAGCCCATGATATGGTGCATCGAGATCAGGCAGGCCTTCCAGTCAATGGTGTTTGATGCGGGCGGATTGGGAACAGGTCGGCGGAAAACGCCGCGGTGAACGCGTTCGAGCCAGCCCCGTTTTACATAGTCGCGAAAGGTTTCGTAGGCTATGCCATGGGCGGTGAGCCAGTTGGCATCGACGAGATACCCAGCGGGCACCGAGTCGAGAACTTTCTTCAGATTTTGCGATCTTCCAGCGTTCATGACGCCCTAAATCATATAATTTAAAAGAAAAGGCAAGAGGATCTCTTTGAAAAGTACATCTTTAAAGCGTCTATAGCACTGAAAATAGCACATTATTAAAAACACAGCGCCACGCGGAAACCCATCGGAATACCCGGGATAAATGGAAGATTCCGGTGCCAAGGGCGGGAAGCTGACCTTCGCTGCTCTCGCAAGCTATAGAGCTGCCACCAGCGTAAGCTGACATTGGCGTCGCGCGTGCATCCACACACAAGGGCTTTTTGCGCCTTTGCCAATTCCAACAGCTAACAAAGGAATAAGCTTCCTTTATTGATCCGGCACTTGTAGCTTTCTGATTTTGAAAACCAAATTTTGCGGGAGAGATAAACACGGTGAAGTCGGAAAGCGGAAGTATAGAAAAAGGCGACGATACTGTCCCTAAACGTATCTTGGCTTGGTCAGAGAGCCGTCCGCTATGGCAACGCGATGCACTGCGCCGCATTGTCCTGAAAGGTTATCCGGATGAAGAGGCGCTCGAGGAGTTATTGGCGCTCTGCAAGAAAGAGCATGGCGATCAGACGGTAACGCTAGAGGCCAAGCCACTTTCGAAGGACCATCTGCCGGTTGATCCTGGTGTCGGCGAGTCAATCTCCCTGTCCGGCATCGCAAATGTCTCCGGTGTCAACCAACTCGCAACCGGCCAGACGCTGAATTTTGAGGAAGCGGGCCTGACCATAGTTTACGGGCAGAACGGCACTGGAAAATCCGGCTATACGCGGATTCTCAAGAAGGCTTGCCGTTCACGGCATGCCGGCGAGATCATGCCCGATGTTTACAGCTCTTCCCCAACGCGAACAGCAAAGGCCGATCTGAAAATCATCCGTACTGGCGGCGCAGCGGAAACCGTCGCGTGGGAAAATGACGGCGAAACTGCTGAGACTCTTTCCGCTATCACGGTCTTTGACCGTGATGCAGCTTCGGTGCACGTTCAGAAGAAGAACGAGGTTTGGTTTCGTCCCTTCGGTCTCGATATTCCGGATGACCTCGCCGGTGTCTGTCAGGACATCAAAGCCCGCCTGACGACCGAGAAAGAAACGTTAGAGCAAAAGCGCAACTCTGTTTTTGCCAACCCAATCTGGTCGAGCCGCTCGACGCTTGGCAAGGCTCTGTCTATGCTTCGGCGTGATACTGATATCGCATCCCTAACATCTAGCTTTTCCTTTTCCGATGCGGATGTATCGCGCCTGGCCAAACTGCAAGCCGATCTGGCCCAAGACCCCACCGTCGCGGCGAAAGCGCAGCGCGCCTATGCGATCCAGCTTGATCAACTGGAATCCTATTTGAAGCGGATTGAGCAGGCGCTGAATGTCGAGGCAATTCAGGCTCTTCATGCTACGAAGAAGAGTGCTGACGACAAGCGCGCGGCCGCCAACATGGCAGCGCATGATGCCTTTTCCGGACTAGCTCTTGAGGGCGTTGGTGAAATCGTCTGGCGGACTCTCTGGGAATCCGCCAGATCATATTCGCTAGTTGCCAGGGAAGACGGGGCGGCATTTCCGCCATCATCGGGGGATATCTGCGTTCTTTGCCATCAGGAGATTGACAAACGCACTGCCGCACGGATGCTTGGCTTCGAGGACTTCATCAAGAAGGACACGGAAACCAAAGCGGCCGAGGCCGAGCGTGTTTTCAAAGAGGCTGAGCAAAAGTTCCGCGATGTCGCCGTCCACATCAGCAAGGTCTCTGCGGCCTATCGAAGCTTGAAAGCCGGTAATTTCGCTCTCGCTAGGCAAGTGCTGAGATTTATCGCGCTCGCAAGGCGCGTGCAGGCCCTGACGCTTGCGCAGCTCTCAGGCGAAGACGTTCTGAACCCGCTGGCTTTGCCTGAATCCGTCGCGGAGACCGTACAGACCGAAGCCGCGCAGATACGTGTCTATGCGACATCGCTCGATGACGCATCCGGCGGTGAGGCACGGGAAGCCGTTCTCAATGAACAGGCCGATTTGCAGGATCGCAAACAAAGTCGCGAGCTGCTGGACATCGCAAAAACGGAAATCGAGCGGCTTTCAGAGCTAAAACGAATTGAAGACTGTTTGCGCGATACCGCCACCACGGCAATCACGCGGCTCGGAAACGAGATTGCCGACAATCTGATCACGCCGCGTATGCGCGACCGGTTTCAAGAAGAGATTGTCGCGCTGGCCGGTAATCGCGTGCGGGTCGAAGTCGTGCGTTCGGGGGGCAAATTTGGTTCCCCGCAATACGAAGTGAAGCTCTACGCCAACCCCAAAGCCAAGGTTCATGATGTGCTGAGCGAGGGCGAGCAGACCTGTGTCGCGCTGGCCTCCTACCTTACCGAACTGGCCAACGCGTCACATACATCGGCGCTGGTGTTCGATGATCCAGTTTCTTCGCTCGATCATCGCTGGCGCTCAAAAGTCGCCAAGCGCCTGGCAAAGGAAGCCGGCGTACGACAGGTTATCGTGTTCACACATGACATGATCTTCGTAAACGATCTTGCACAGCTGGCTTCGGAACGAAATACGCCGACAGCGCTGGCGCATCTTTCGCGCGGACAGGATGTCGTTGGCATCGTCAACAAAGATTTACCGTGGACGGCCTCCAGTATTCGAGACCGGATTGACAAACTGGAAAAAGAAGCTCGCGCTGCAAAGCGCTTGTGCGAGGAGAACGACGACGAAGGCTACAAAACGGCCGTGTCTTCGCTCTACAGTCGATTGCGGGCAACTTGGGAACGGGCGCTAGAGGACATCGTATTTGCCAATGTCGTGATGCGACACCGCGATTACATAGACACCAAAAATTTGAAGCGTGTCACAGCCCTAGACGAGGCCGATGTCCAAACTTTCCAAAATGGATTCAAAAAGTGCTGTGACTTCGTCGATGCACATGATCCTTCCCGTGGCCATGATCCCGAGCCACCGGAGCCATCCGAAGTAATGGCCGACATCAAGTCGTTGAAGGACTGGTCTGAAGGTTTGCGCTCCAAGATGAACCGGATTTCTTGAAGCTATTCCACCTATGTCATGTCGCTTTCTGAACGCCGTCCGCTTTGCCCTTGAAATCATTCCATCCTATGGAATTACTCAACTGGTACCAACGGAATTGAATGAAAGTCGAACTATGGAACAGGCGACTAGGCAGTATGTCACCCTTCAGCCCCTCGGCGAACAACACCGCCTCGCGGTCAAAGTCGATGCCCTGATGACCCTCAGAGACCGGTTGGAGGCCAACCTGACCGCCACTGCCCGGAGCAAACTCCCCAACGCCGTCCTGCACGAGGCACTGGAGGCTTCTGCAGAAGCAGTCGACGCATGACCGAAATTCGCGCGGTTCATCGGTTCTTTCCAGTCGGCCAAGGCTTGTTTGCCACTGGTTCGGTAGAGTTCTGGCCCCCCGCACGACGGCTGCGCCGAATAATAAACACTGGCGGACCGCCCAGATCGGCGCCAGTCGGGCCATACCGCTGGGTCTATGACTGTGGAACCAGTTCGGGAAAGCGGCTCGTCACCAATGCGATCGACGATCTGAAACGCGATTGCCAAGGAGAGAAAATCGACCTTCTCACATTGTCGCATTTCCACAATGACCACATCAACGGGGTGGTCGCCCTACTAAATCAGATCGGCGCCAAGACTGTAATGCTGCCGTGGGCACCATTGTGGTACCGCCTGCTGATCGGCTTTGAACAAGGGTTGAGGGCAGAAGACCCTGAGATGTTGTTCTATGTCGACCCGGTGCAATATCTCATCCAAGAAGCGGACGATGGTTTTGAACAGGTCCTTTTCGTTATGCCCTCTGACGATGACGGGCCACCATTCTCGACGGAACCAACCGTAATCCCTGAACCTCCCGAAGACTTGGATGACCCCGACAAGCCGTCCGGGCTCGGCGAACCCGTTTCGTACGGAGATTTGGAAGGGGCATACGGTCACTTGGACCATCGCATTCAGATGCTTCGTTCTGGCAAGGCAATTTTCATCCATGGAGTTTGGGAATTTCTGCCCTACAACGATCCCGCTACAGAACCCGACGACCCATTCGGGTTTGCGTCAAAAGTGGAGTCGCTTCGAGCATCGCTGCTGAACGGTAACGAAGACGAACGGCAAAGCGCTCTTGATGATCTGCGGACTCTCTATGAAACGACCTTCGGTCGTGGGGCGGCCATGAACAATGTAAGTCTAATGCTTTATGGCGGTGCAGTTGGCCTCTGGACAGGGCAGAGCATCTGCGATTGCGAATGCCTGTATCACCGACTTACCGGCGTTTGCGGCTGTTGGAAAAAACATGAAACGCGAGGAGCGATCCTGCTTACAGGCGATGGAAACTTGGAAAGTGCTGCAAAGTGGAGCAGCTTAGAGGGGTACCTCGATACGCGCCGCGCAAGACGCGTTAGCGTATTTCAGGTTGCGCATCACGGTGCGCGGGCAAATTGGCACGATGGCCTTGCGGCACTTGTTGCGCCGAAGACAAGCGTATTCAGCTCTGATCCACGCCGTAACTACTGCCATCCGCATGCAGAAGTGCTACGTGATTTTTGGATGTTCGGACCGATCCAAGTGGATCAACAGTCAGGGTTTTCATTTCGAATTCATCTGGAGCGTTGATTTGGGGAATTTGAAATAGACTGGGCACTATTGGTGGCGCAGCGACTGCCCAGAACATACGTACACCGATGTTTGAGCCGACATAATGCTGCGCTCTGTATGAATGGCCGCATTTGCGGACCGCATCGCTGCATTTTGAAGTGGTGGGCAAACTCGGCTATGGGCCGTGGGGTGCGGGGGTCATAGACTATTAGTAGTGGCACCCAGCAGCCCGTTCTGAGCCTCTCAGATGCCATCCAGTGGCATTGTGGTGAGAAAAATTCGCTGAGAGCGCACTTATGCAAACTCTCCGCCTGTGGCTCCAAGATTTGCGTGCGATCTCTCTGGGGCAAAGCCCCGGCCGATGGCCATCCCCTTCCGCCGCGATCCGCGACGGAACGAAAGGCCCTCCCGGCCTCTCGAACTCTCCAGGGCCAACGTCCGCCGTTGGATTGCGTCCGGAACGACAGCCCCAAAATCCCGACCGATGCCCCACGGTGGGGGCCGGTCTGCCGCTGGCGTCTCCCTTGCGGGAGGTTCGTGTCGCCGGACCTAACGGTGCTGACACGAACCGGGTTTGCCTCAGGCAAACCGCCAGTGATCTGCCCACATATCCCGCCCCCCATGTGGCTGGGGATCTGGGGACAGATCACTGGCAAGCCCGCGCCTCAGAGGTGCGTTACACCCCTTCAGATGGGCTGTCTTTTCCACTCGTCCCGCGCCAGGACGGGGCGCGATCCATCGGGGAAAAGACGGCTGACCCGGAGGCCCATTTGCGAGCATGGGCCGAGGTCAACAGCGGCGCACTTTGTCGTCGTTCACGTCACGGTCGAGGGTAGGGCGCATGGCCAGCTACCACCTCTCCGTGAAGACGATCAAACGCAGCGCCGGGCGCTCTGCCACGGCGGCTGCGGCCTACCGTGTCGGGGAGCGCATCGAATGCCAGCGCGAAGGCCGCGTCCACGACTACACCCGCAAGCAGGGGATCGAGGAGACCTTCATCCTGACCCCAAAGGACGCCCCGGACTGGGCCTCGGATCGGTCCCGCCTCTGGAACGAGGTCGAGGCCAGCGAGACCCGCCGCAACTCCGTCACCGCCCGCGAATGGGAGCTGGCCCTGCCCTCCGAGATCAGCGCCGAGGACCGGTCGCAGATCACCCGCGACTTCGCCCAGGAGCTGGTCAGCCGCTACGGCGTGGCCGTCGATGTGGCGATCCACGGGCCACACCGCGAGGGCGATCAGCGCAACCACCATGCCCATGTCCTGACCTCGACCCGCAGGCTGGAGCCAGAGGGCTTCACCGCCAAGACCCGAGTGCTCGATTCCGCGAAAACCGGCGGCGTCGAGATCGAGCAGATGCGCGGCCTTTGGGCCGAGCTGCAGAACCGCGCGCTGGAGCGGGCAGGGGAGGTGGAGCGCGTTGATCACCGGTCGCTCGAAGCGCAGCGCGAGGCGGCGCTGGAGCGGGGCGATCAGCTCTCCGCCGAGGAGCTGGACCGCGACCCAGAGCTGAAGCTGGGGCCAGCGGCCAATTCCATGGAACGGCGGGCGAAGTGGATGGCCGAGCGCCAGGGACGGGAATACAAACCCGTCACCGAGCGCGGGGCCGTGGTCCATGCCGCCCGCCAGGCCCGCGCCGCGTTCCGCGAAATGCGCGCGCGGCTGGAACTGGCGCGCGAGACCTACGGCATCGAGCGCGGGGCCGGGCAGGGCCGCGTCTCTGCCGGTCTGGCAGCACTCAGGGCTGCGACCGCGAAAGATCGTGACCGCGACCGAAACCCGGATGACTTCCGGGAGCGGCTGGCGCGCGTCGTGGGCCGGTCACGGGATCAGGACGACACGCCGAAACCGGAAGGCCGCAATTATGCGCGTGAGCGGCTGAAGGAGATCATGGAGAAGGACGCCGGTCGCGACGGCCAAGCGGCAGTTCACAAGCTGGATGGTCACAGCGATCCGGAGCTTGACGAGGGCACGCGGCGCGAGGCGCGTAAGCCGTCTGTGAACGAGCGGCTGAAGGATGTGTTGAACAAGCCGCGTGAGAAGCTGGAGATCGAGGACGAGCGCGACCAGGAACGCAACGAAGACGAGAATGAAAACACGCGGGACAGGGATCGTGGCGAAGGTCACAGCCTGTGACGCCGCCCGGTGAAACGACAGAGGAGACAGATCGGATGTATGAAGTATTCAACGTGGGCAAGACGATCTTGCTGGACGGAAAGCCGCTATCGCTTGTGACGCCCGCAGGTGTTGAAGGCTGGATCGAGAAGGGAATTTCGCACAGCTACCGCTACGACCAGGTGCGCGATCCGCTCGACGGCCAGATGAAGTATCGCTGTCTCTACGAGAAGGACGGCGCGGAAGTGCCGTTTGTTCTGGTCAACGACCCGGACAGTGGAGACGGGCGCGTGATCCTGTTTGACCAAGAGCCGAACGTGTAAGCGCGTTCTAGTTTGGCGTGGTTGAGAGCTACACATCGGCGCGTTTCAAGATGGTCAATGCAAGACCCAAGGCGACAAGAAGACCACCACATATCCTGTCGATCCAGAGCGCCCCGCGATTGCTGAGAAAGTGAACTGCTTTTGCGCCCAGGCCCGCATAGGCGGCCATGACAACCACATCGACCGTAATGAAGACCAGTGCCAGCGTTGCATACTGCTGAAACATTGGCTCTGTCGGTATGAGGAATTGCGGCAGGAACGCCGTGAAGAACAGGTAGCCCTTGGGGTTTGTGACTGCGACAAGAAAGCTCTTCCTGAAAACTGCCGTGTTGTTTTGAAGCACACCCGCTCTCTTTTTTTCGGAAGGATTTTCGACCGGTCCCAACTGGCCGGATGATCGCATCATTTGTACGCCCAGCCAGACGAGGTAGGCGACGCCGATCCATTTGACGACGCTGAACAGGAGGGCCGAGGCAGCTAGGATAGCACCCAATCCCAACCCCGCCGACGCGATGAGAACGGCGTCTGAGATCGCCGCGCCAGCAATGCCGTACCCAGCTACAGCGATGCCGAACCGTGATCCATTGGACAGGGCGAGGAGAACAGTTGGGCCGGGCGTCATGACCACAACCAGCGCCAGCAAGGCGAAAGTCGGAAGAGACAATTCCATCACGCGGACTCCGAGTTAAGAAAGTAAATGGCCAAGCCGGTTAGGAAGAGGCAAACCCCGCTCACAATGCTTCGAAGCAAGTTCCAGAACTGCCAGGAGGCAGAGTAGTTTTGCCAAATCTCGCGGGCGCTTCCCGTGTCGGTTGGTACGACAACTTCTGCCAGGGCCTCGTTCATGGGGACATTCACTACCGCCGTGACGAGGAAGGCCCCGACGATGTAAAGAATGGCGGCCAGTCCAAAGTACACGGCGGATTTTTTCCTGCTCTGCCGAACGGCGATGAAGGCCGTTGCCCCCAGAATGACCGGTGTCAGGAAGAAGGCCGGGAAGAACACCGCGTTTCGGACAGAAGCGTTCATAGCTTGCATCGCGGCGATGGCCGTTCGTGGGTCCGTCGCGTCCAGACCCCACATCGTCGAACAGACCCAGGCGTAGAAAAACCCGAAGATGGCACTGATGCTTAGGAGTGAAAGCATCGACATCGGCAGAAGCAACCGATCCATTAGACCCGCTCCGCCTCAAGTTTCTGGTGTTGGCGCGCTGCTGATACGACCGAGGCAAAGATGACCAGCGCAGCGAATTGGCCAAGCAATACCGCCGGGTAGATCAGACCGAATTGTGCGTCGAGGTATTTCTGCGGCCCGAAGGAAACCAGGGCCATCAGTGCCGCGAGAACGCTCAAAGTGCGTCCCGCTCGGCTGCCCAGTGGTTGCACGATGATGGCTGCCAGAGCGACGGACATCGCGGCTCCAAGAAACGGAGCAATGCCAAATAGGGGCGTGGCGATGGGCGGATGAGGCCTGATTCCGGCATACAATGCGGAAAGCATGATCCCCTGCAGAAGGATGAGCGTTACCAGAGCGGCGATGACGTGACGATTTGATTGTTCCATCGGCTTCTCCAAAGCGTAACTAAGATTACGGTTGCGCATATCCGTAATAATAGTTACGGTTCCTGTCAACAGGCAGGAGAGTGATTTTGCGAGAAGAGAAACGATCCTTGCGCCAGCAACAGATTGAGGCGGCTGCCTACGAGGTTCTGGAGGCCAAAGGCTATGGAGGCACGTCCATGCAGGGCATCGCCAAACAGGCGCGCGCCTCAAATGAGACATTGTACAACTGGTATGGGGACAAGCAGGGGCTGTTTCGCGCCCTCGTCACGCGCAACGCCGAAGAAGTGAAGTCCCACCTGGAAGCCAAACTGGAAACCGACCATGACGCGCTTTCGATTCTGGGAACCCTGGGTCCGAAGCTTCTAAATCTGCTGACCGGTGATCGTGCCGTAGCACTCAACCGGGCCGCAGCGGCTGACAGCAGCGGGGAACTCGGCGCTACGCTTTCAAAGGCCGGGCGCGAAGCTGTATTTCCATTGCTCGAACAGGTGCTGCTTCGGGCGCGGCAGGAAGGCCACCTTCGCTTTGAGCATTCCGGAGCAGCCGTGGGCCTCTATCTTGACCTGTTGATCGGTGATCAGCAAATCCGGCGTGTGATCGGACGACTCCCGGCTCCGACAGCAGAGTTTTGCAAGACCCGCTCGCAAAGAGCTGTAACTCTACTGCGCCAATTGCTTGGCAGCCAACCTTACGGAGACATATATGAATGAACGACGACCGCCTGAAGCCTGCAAGACCATGGCTGAGCTCCGGGTTGAGATTGACGCGATTGACGTCCAACTGATTACCCTTTTGGCAAAGCGCAGCGGCTACATCGACCGCGCAGTTGATCTGAATAAGATTGAGGGGCTGCCTGCAAGGACAACGGATCGGGTGGCCGAAGTATTGAACAAGGTCAGTGCAACGGCCACGCAATATGGGCTGGATCCAGAGCTCGTACGCAAGCTTTGGTCAGAACTGATCGAATGGTCGATCCAGAGGGAAATCCGGGAGCTTGGGGAATAATGCCATTCGGAAATACCAAAGGCGCGGTTGGTGAGGCGGGCCTATGAAGCTCATCCGCGATATCAGAAACGCGGGGGTTTTTCACAAGGCGGCGAAGTCAATGCAAGCAGGGGATTATTCGACCGTTCTTGACCGCTTGGACGGGTTCCAAGCGCAGCCATATTTCATGGCTAAGGTGAATTAGTCTCGATGTGATCTGACACCGCCCCCAATTTTTCAAATTGGATTGGGGGCGGTGGTTCCCTTGAAGGGAGATGGTTGTCCGTTTTGATGGTGGTGCCAACCA
>NZ_JBQFYX010000028.1:0-24552 GCF_056541885.1 Ruegeria sp. AF7
TCAAGGACTGGAGGCGGGTCGCAACCCGCTATGACCGATGCCCCAAAGTATTCCTTTCCGCCATCGCGCTCGCAGCAACCGTCATCTATTGGTTATGAATCCTGACCCTAGTCTAGCGTTGTATCAAATAGCCGATTTTCCCCGCGGTGACACAAAGCAGATCGCGCTCATTTGCGCGCAGCGTATTGGCGGGAGTGCCGCGGACATAGAGGTCCGTCAGGGCCTCTTGATCCTCGGCGGAGAGGGCAGGGGAGGTATGGGGAGATAAGGCGTGGGCGGTGTCATGTGCTAAGTATGCAAGGAAAATCCTGGCGAAATCATCGCTCCGATAAGTACCACTTATCGGTTAATTTTGGAGTCCACGTCATCGTCAGACTAATGCGCAAAAGCCTCTTTTTTTGCGCGTAAAGAGAGTGGAGTTCATAAGCCCAAAGCAAAATTCGCTGCTTTATGTATCTGTCGCAAAATCGGTCTCCACCTGTCAGATCGAACGCAGTTCTGGTAATGCGTGCTGGAACATGGCGGGGGCAAACCGTGACAATCTCATTTAAGGGCGCGCATCTTCCGAGAGACGTGATTTTGCACGCGGCTTTCTTCTAGCTGCGCTACGGTTTGTCATATCGGGATCTGGAAGAAATCATGGCGGTACGCGGCGTTGATCTGGATCATGCAACGCTGAAGCGCTGGGTCAGTCGATATGCTGGTCTCATTGCGGACGCAGCGCGGTGCAGAAAGCGTCCCGCCGACCGTTCGTGGCGGATGGATGAATCCTATATGCGGGTCAAAGGGAAATGGGTTTATCCTTATAGAGGGCTCTGTTGCACAAAACCTTTGAGGGATTCATCTCGTGAATCCAGCATGGTAGCTGGGATGCATGAGCAGACCCACATCCCCGACCTACAAGACCAGAAACTGGCCAGCCTACAATGAAGCGCTCAAGCGCCGAGGCTCGCTGGCAATCTGGTTCGACCCTGAGATGAGCTAGGATGCCGCGCCGACAGGCAGGCGTGGCCGCCAGCAGAGCGACAGCAACGTCGCTATACAGACTGCCTTTCGATGAAGGTGCTGTTCGGGATGGCGCTGCGGCAGACAACCGGCTTCGTCGAAAGCCTGTTGCGCCTGGTTGGCCTCGACTGGACGGTGCCCGACTTCAGCACGCTGTCGCGCCGTCAGAAGACGCTGGCCGTCAATATCCCGTATCGCGGCTCCAAGAGTCCGTTGCACCTGCTGATCGACAGCGCCGGCATCAAGGTTGAGGGCGAAGGCGAATGGCACGCCCGCAAGCATGGTGGCCCGAAGCGGCGGGTCTGGCGCAAAATCCACCTCGGGATTGACGAGGAAACGCTGGAGATCCGGGCCGTCGAGATCACCGGGAGCCACATCGGCGATGCGCCGGTCTTACCCGACCGGCTCAACCAGATCCCGGCGGACCAGGAAATCGGCAGCGTCACGGCAGACGGCGCCTACGATACACGCAGATGCCACGATGCCATCGCTGACCGCGGCGCCCACGCTGTCATCCCGCCCCGCAAGAACGCGAAGCCCTGGAAGACGATCACCGCCGGAGCCGTGGCGCGAAACGAAGCTCTGCGAGCATCGAAATACCTCGGTCGTGCCCTCTGGCGACGATGGAGCGGATACCACCGCCGAAGCCGCGTCGAGACAAAGATGCATTGTGTGAAACTGCTGGGGCAGCGCCTCATGGCACGAGTCTTTGACCGACAGGTCGCGGAGCTTCAGGTCCGCATCGCCGTCCTGAACGGATACACCGCGCTCGGCATACCCGTAACGGAAGCTGTGGGATAAGTCCGTCCGGGGATAGGGGAACCTCCGCGTTCAGCCGATTTGTGCAACAGAGCCAGATGCCGGTAAAAATGCCCGCCACGCCCATCCTTGGAATAGGCAAAACGGTAGATCGTCTCGTGGCTCACACGGATCGGGTGGCGTTCCAGGCGCATGCGACCTGCGATCTGCTCCGGAGACCAGCCAGCTTTCAAGCGTTCCTCTACGGCAGCCTTCAAATCCGGATGCGCGATCATCTTCCGATGGATGGCCCGGCGGCGTTCATACATATTCTGTGCTGCTACCGCGTGATAACCGTTCAGCTGCGGCAGCTCTTTGTCCCTGAAGAAATTGCGTTTCAATTTGCGATAGATCGTCGACGGAGCGCGACCCATCCGATCCGCGATCTCTGGCACCGGCATTTTGTCTTCACGCCACTTGGCAATCTGGCTGCGTACCTCCAAACTCAGGTGAGGGTAACGGTTCCGATCGCCAAGACAGTTCGGTAAGTTCAAAACTTTGTAAGAAAGCCGGCTCACGCTTATTCCAATCCACGTCAGATACCTTGGCAATGCCGATCCCAGAGTTTGCGACACATCCTGGAATAGTTCGATTTGCTTGGGGTCTGCTTGGTCTCTTGTCACTTGTATCTTGCAACTTTATAAGAACCCCCGGAATATTTTGGATGCCAAGACAGCGACAGAGTGCTTCGCAGGGATGGTTGTGTAAGGAATGCTGCAAGGCGCAAAAAGCAAGTCCGGACAAGGGGACAGAATGGAAGAGCTTGCAGGGCAGGTCGCGGCGCTGAATGAAAAGGTAGAAGCCCTTCAAAGGCAGCATGCCTTTGATATGCGCCAGATGGAAATTGCTTTTTATCAATCAGAAGTGCAGCTGCAGCAGCAAATCAGAGAAATCCTGCGGCAAACCGGGAATATGGGCCTCACAACTATTCCAAGTCACACATTTATCCGCGACACACTCTGGAAGCGTATCGTTTTCCGCAAAACCGGAAAGCCAAAAAAGCTGTTCAAAGTTGCCTTTTTCAAGTCCAATGGCAAGGTGCGCGGATATGCCAAAAGAATTGTTTTCAAGAAGGACGGCTCTCCTCGTCCACATTTCTTGCCCGAACTTCAGATGCAAGCAAATAATAGATGAATGCTCTTTGTGCTGCAGATAGCGCACTTTTTTCGGAGACAGAAATGTCAGATGACTCCCCGCAAAACGCTTCTGATTGCAGCAGCGACGCCCCTTTGGTTTCGATCGTTATTCTGAATCTCAACAAGCCAGACATGACGATCGACTGTCTGAAAAGCATCTGGAAAAACACGACAGGCATCCCGTACGAAGTTATTGTTGTTGACAATGGTAGCTCTCCAGAAAATCAAAAGCGCCTTGCAGCCTATGAAGGGCCGCACAAATTGGTTCCGCTTGCGATCAATCGCTTCTTTGGTGAAGGAAACAATGTCGGAACGGAATTTGCCAAAGGCACATACCTGCTCTTTTTGAACAATGATGTCATCGTGACGCCTGATTGGCTGCCGCCTCTGGTCGATGTTTTCGACTCCCATCCCGATGCGGGATGCGTAGGCCCCAAGTTCATCTATCCAAGCGGTGAATTGCAAGAAGCCGGAGCGCTTCTCGATCCCGAGGGGTTCTCCGTTCAGATTGGTAAGTTCCAGTCTCCTGATCAGCCGCGCTTTAATCGAATGCGGGTTGTCGACTACGTCTCGGCGGCCGCTGTTTTGATGCGCAAAGCGGATTTCGATGCCGTTCTGGGCTTCGATTTCCGTTATGAACCTGCCTATTACGAAGACTGTGACCTTTGCCTGAAGATAGGCACTTTTGGGAAAAAGACGTATTACGTCCCTAAGTCAGAGGTCATCCACCGTGAAAATGCCACTACAGCTGACAAGAGCCTTAAAGACAAGCTTAACAGTATCGTTGAAGTCAACCAGGCCAAGTTCGTTGATCGCTGGCACAGCTTCCTGACGACCGGCGTGCATGACGGCAAATTCCATAGTGCACCACTGCTGCCGGCCCGGGTTGCTTCGGCACGTAAGACAGCGGGAATTTTTACGCCCTATAATATTATCCCCGGAGGGGGAGAACGCTACCTGTTCAGCATTATGAAAGTGCTGGCAGCGCACGGCTATGGTCTTACGCTCATTGTGCCAGAGCTTTACTCCCGGCTTCGTATATCGCTGGTTCTTGATCAACTCGACCTTGATCTGGATGGGATCGACATCATCACGCATGCCCAGGCGGAGGCGGGTGCGCAATTTGATCTGTTCTATTGTCTGGGGAATTCGCTTGTTCCGACATCGCGCGCTATGGGGCACATCAATCTGTTCTGCTGTCAATTTCCCTTCAAAACCAACGAAGATCATACCCGGCAGCATCTATCCTTGCTCCGGGACTACGACGCGGTGATCTGTTATTCGGGATTTGTCGAGCAAGAGATCCGCAAACAGTTGCGCCATTTCGAGGCACCCGAGCCTGCCATTCATGTGGTGGCCCCACCGGTCGGGATCGTTGCCGAGGTAGATCCACAGACGGCAAAATCAGGCATTCTCGGAATTGGCCGTTTCTTTATCGGAGATCATTGCAAACGTCAGGATGAGATGGTCAAGGCCATGAAGACTCTGTCTGAGCAGGGAGCAGATACAAGCCTTGATCTTGTCGGCTCTTTGCATCCCGAACCGATCCATCGCGAATATTTGGCCAATTGCCGACAGATAGCTCGGGATTTGCCGGTTTCATTTCATATCGACGCCCCTGTCTCTGTCCTGTCGGGGCTTTTGCAACGCGCGTCGATCTATTGGCATGGGGCGGGTCTTGGTGTTGATGTCAAAAAGTGGCCTGAGCATTGTGAGCATTTCGGCATCAGTGTCGTAGAGGCGATGTCAGCAAGGGTCATCCCGATCGTTGTCAACAACGGAGGGCCGTCCACGATTGTCGAGGACGGCATATCGGGGTTCCATTATGGCTCCCGGGAAGAGCTTGTGCAGATCACGCACGCGCTTCTGTCCTATTCGGAGGACAAGTTGATCGAGTTGCGTGACAATGCGCAGGCCCGAGCCCAGCTTTTTTCTTTTGCGGCTTTTGAAGAACGTTTTGCTGATGTTTTGGTGTCAATGGAGAAGAAAGTGTCCCAGCGCTTTGAAACCTCATCCGCACATGCTTCTGTCAGCACGCGCTAGTTACTATAAGGTGCCATATGAAAACGGAATTCTCTCCAGATTACCAAATCTCTTTTGCTTGCAATATCTGTGGTCGGTCTAATACCCAGGTCGCAGGCACCTTTCACAGAGAGGCCCCAAATTGTTCTGGCTGCGGATCCACGCCGCGTTTCCGCGGGATTATTCACGCTCTCAGCCTTGGCCTGATGAAGCAGTCGCTTCCGCTCAAACAGTTTACTTCTGACCCTCATGTGAAAGGGATCGGAATGAGCGAGTGGGAGGGATATGCGCGGATCCTTTCGGAGAAATTCGACTTCACTAATACGTTCTTTCATCAGGAGCCATTCCTTGATGTGGTTTCACAGACGCATTGGCAAAACTATCAAGGTAGTGATTTCCTGATCTGCACCGAAGTCTTTGAACATGTGCTGCAGCCTTTGGAACCTGGGTTCACGAACATGCGCAAGATGCTCAAAACGGGCGGCCATCTTGTCTTTTCGACCCCGTTTGGTGATGCGCCGAAGACCATCGAGCACTTTCCGGGCATGGTTGATTTTGTAACATGCCAGATGGGAGAAGACTGGCTGGTTGTCTCGAAAAAGAGCGATGGCAGTTATCAGGTATATGATGAACATGTTGTTTTTCACGGTGGCCCAGGCACGGTGCTCGAAATGCGGATTTTCGGGCGCGACGAGCTGGTCAAGCAGTTGGAAGCGGCTGGTTTTGAGGTCACCGTGCTGGATGAAGCTGTGCCAGAGATTGGGTACTACTGGCCCAGTATCGTAGATCGACCGGAATTCGGACATATCGGTGAACACTACGTTTTGCTCTGCAAAGCTATTTGATTGATAGAATCCGGCGTCACATGAAGGAGGTGATATGACTTTTGTTTCCTATGCTCAGAATTTTGAAGACCTCATTCTTTGGCGCGCCCTCAAGGATGTCGAAAAGGGGTTCTATATTGATCTTGGTGCCGCCTGGCCGAGCTTTCATAGTGTCACATTGGCATTTTATGAACGCGGCTGGAGCGGAGTTAATGTGGAACCCAATCCAAGACTTTTGAAGGAGCTCAACAAAGAGCGGATTCGTGACACGAACCTTGGCGTTGTGATTGGTGACAGCGAGGGAGAGGTGACTCTCAGCATCTTGAGCAATGCCGGATTGTCTACAGCTTCTGACGAGATTGCTGCCAATCATGTCGAGGCCGGGTTTAGAAAACAAACTGTTGTGGCACCGATGACGACTCTGACCGATCTATGTGACGCCCATATGGGTGATGTGTCCGACATCCATTTCCTGAAAATCGATGTGGAGGGCTATGAGGCCCAGGCCCTTCGTGGCAATGATTGGGGCCGCTTCCGGCCTTGGATCATCTTGATCGAAGCGATGGAGCCAATGTCCCAGGTGACCAATCATCACCTTTGGGAACATCAGTTGACCGTGGCGGACTATCGCTATGTCTATTGCGATGGTTTGAACCGCTATTATTTGGCGGCAGAACATTATGATCGTCTTGTCCCGGCCTTTGCCTATCCACCGAATTTGTTTGACGATTACATGAGTGTGACGCAGCAAACAGCGATGGTAGAGGCAGAGCAGCGCCGTAATCATATTGTAGATTTGCAGCAACAGATCACCGCCGCAGCTATCCGCGAAAGCCAAATGGAAGCGCAGAATGCAGAACTGATGAATGAGCTTTCGGCGCTACGCAAACACGTGGAGGTCGATGCCACATATCAGGCCTCTCGCGGGATGATTGAGGCTGTTTTTTTCAAGATCAGTGGAGAGCCGAAAAAAATTGTGGCCAACCTGCTTTTTCACTCTTCAGGGCGCATTCGCTCTATCACCCGCAGAATTGTTCTGAAGCGCAGTGGTCAACCTCGCGCATCTTTCAGAAAGTGGATGCACTCGGCAACCTATCAAGCGCTCTCTAACGCTTATAAACTGCCGAGATAAAGATCAGATTGGGCGGGCAAGCCATGCTGGCCCCATCAGACCTGTGGTGTCGGGGACCATTTCGCCCTGCAGCTCTGTACGTTTGAGGAGATCAAGAAAGAAGTCTTCACGAAAGCCCAGTTCCAGCCATTTGTTGCATGTGATTGCCCAGACAGCTTCCCCGTCATAGCGCAGCCCCCAAGGGAAAGAAAAACCGTCGGAAATCGGCTCTGCAAAAAAAGCGATAACACCGTTTTCTGTCAACACATTCTCACGGATATGGGTAAGCAGGCCCTGAAACTCGAAGCAGTGATGAAAACTTGATGAAAACAGCGCCACATCATAGCGTTGTCCGGGGTTGCGCGCCGCTTCGAGGAAATCGGCATGATAAGTGCGCAGGGAAGTGGACAGCGCTTTTGCCTCATTGGTGATGCGTTTCAAAAAAGCCTGATCGATATCAACTGCACAGACATCCATACCGGCCCGCGCCATTGGAATGGCCGTATTGCCCCAACCAGCCCCAAATTCTATGATGCTCTTGGCATGAGGAGCATGCTGTGCGATAACGCGAAACCCTTGGACCGCCTTGCCGATCTCATGCGCCACGACGCCCAGATTGTCTGATGTCCATGGAAAGCCACGTGCAAAAGCCTCATCCGAAAGATGTGAAGACGTCAATTCATTCTGAACATCGTAGGGTGTGTCGACGAGTTTTTGATAAAGCTCCGTGACCTCTTGGCGATATGCATCCGAGAAGGGATCATCTGCCTGCATGGTGTAGGCAAAGTTGAATTTTTTCCACAGTGCACTGAGTTCATCAAAGTTTTTGGCTGCTGCCAGTTGCTCTTTATAGGCTTGAGCTCGTGTAATGAACTCTGATGCCTTCGCAGTCTTTGGGGGCAAGGGTTTTGACACGGCCAGTGACTGCGGGGCCGCCCCTGGAGTGTTCTTTTTGGTTTTGAACCAGCGCACGGAAGGTATCCTTGTCTCTTTTTAGATGTGTAAAGCGGCTTTAGAGCTTTTCGGTTTTGGGGTCACTGCATAAAAGTGACTATATTATCCGGCTTGCGCGAACTTTACGGGAACATCCGCGTTTTCAGTCGGATTTCTGGTCTCTGAGAACGTTGTAGAGGTTGGTTTTGCTGATTTTTAGGTGCGCTGCTGCCTCTCGGGCAGTCAATCCATCACTGAAATGAGCTCTGGCCTGCTCCAGCTTTTGGGTGTAACGAAAGGCTTGCGTCCGCCTTTTCGGGACGTGGGGCTGAGCGGAACGGTATCCCGCCATAAGAGGCCGATAAGGCTCCGTCGCAAATTTCTTTGCCGCGCAGAGGTCCCTGAGGCGTGGGTTCTGCATGGCCCTTGGTCCTCAACTGATGCGCACAGCGTGCGCCCGTGGCCGGTGATACCTTCAGGCGCAACACTGACGCACACCTGCTTGACCCTTCTTCAATGTATCTCTGAAACCGCGTCCAAAGTGCCGATGGCAATGGTGCTGACATGATCCACCCTACCAAACAGGATGAATCACAGATCAGCACTCAAGGGATTCCCTCGCAATTCAAGTTCAGCCCGAAACGCTTTAGCGCCACATCAGGAGATCTTTGAATTGCCAATCTGACCCAGATAGATACTCAATGATTTCATCGACTGATATATTTTTTTCGTCCCCCAATTGCCGGTTGGGAAAACTTTCAAATCGTGCCCGGAGCGCATCCATATCGAAATCTGGTTTTTCGATGCGCCAGATCTCGATCAAGGCGACATCGATCCGTTCCCAGATCTCCATGGGTGTCCGTGTTATAATAACTTCGTCAAAACCCTGCGTGTCCGATTTCCAGACTAAGGCTTGTTTATGTCTTACGTGTTCGGCCATCCATGTCTGAGTATCATGCTGGCTGACGCGCACTTTTTCAAAGCTGCGCGCGCGCATGGCATCCTCATTCAAAGAGTAATTCCCGATGTTTTGCATGTCGCGGTAGAATTCCACTATGCCATCTTCGCGGCCAAGGGCTGCGTTGAAAAAGGTAACGCGATCGGAGAACGGGGCAAGATTGAACTTTAGAGCCGCAAAGTTGTGATGGTCTGGCTCCACACAAAGCGCATGCTCAATCTGATCGGACAGGACCTGAATTTGCCGGCTAAACATGCCGATATTCGCGCCAATATCGAGCAGTGTATAGCGTCGGCCCTCTTTGAGGTGCCCAGCAAAAGCAGCGAGGTTTTCATATTCCCAGCGCGCATCTGCAATGATGGCCGGGCTCATTGTCTTGTCATCCGGGACAAGCAGCCCCTGTCCCGCAGTCCCCAACGGGCCGTCTTTTTTGAGGGTAAAAAGAAGCCCGGTTCGGCTCAATGTGTCATGCATGTTGTCTGGCCAGTCGCCCATGGCATTTATCTTGCGGTTTTGTGCCACCAGCGTTTTTTGTGTCTCATCCAGATCATAGGCCAAAGATCGGAACAGCGATGTGCCATGGCGATTATGGCTGAGCTCTATAGTTTCCCAATCATCGGGCAAATTGCCGAAACAGGCCACGATCAGCCCGTCTCCACTGAAGGATTCATGTACGTCATGTTCCGCGACAATGCGGGCCCCGGATTTCTGCAGGATATCGACGCATTTCTGGTGCGTCAGGGGGTCACCGCTGATCTGGTGGGCATGAGTGGAGACACAGACCCAACCGATTTTGCCGGCCGAAAACAGCGGTTTGCAGCTTTCCAGAACAGCAACCTCATCGCCTTGAATGTCGCAATGCAATAGATCGAGATAGTCCCATTTTTCTGCGGACATCAGATGGGCAACCGAATAGCAGGTGCTGCGCATCTCACCGCTCGCCTCACCGGTAAAGGGCATGTCTTCGACGAATTGAGGCCCTGCAAAACCGGAAAGGAATTTGGGTGCCAGCCCATTGAGAGCGGCATTGGCCTGACCAACGGCCAGATGTGCCGGTTCCGGCTCAAGAACCACCGCTTTTCGATCGGGGCTTTGGTTGAGGAACCACAAGCTGTAATAGGCCCAAAATCCGCCTAACTCTATCATTCGAGCCGAGGCAGGCAGTCTTTTGACAACCTCGTGGAAGACTCGCTCTTCTTGAGGTTCGTGGTGTCCTTTCGCCGCGCGGATGAGATTGCTCATCCACGCTCCGTAATAGCCACCGCATAGCACACGCAGCCCATTATGCATGATCTGGATGCGGCTGCCGTTTTCATCCTCATAGATGGCACCAGCATCGCTGACTTTTGGAATGGCATCTGCATCAGAGCATTGCAAACCCATGGCAACGCGCGCCTCAAAAGATGCCACCGATGGTGGATAGTTCATGCGAGTACTCCCGAAATTTGCTTGCTAGTTGTGTTTGCCGAGTGGCTTTGGGATGTCAATAGAGACTCCCGGCAAACCCAGCGCGGTTCTGTCGCTAACTCCGCCCCCACCTGTTAGATCGAACGCAGTTCTGTTAACGCATGATGGAACATGACAGGAGCAAGCCGTGACGATCTCAGTCAAGGGTGCGCATGGTTCCGTAGCAAAGTTTGCAGTTGTTCAGAAACCCGCTTTTTTGTCGATGGGTTAGGCAGCCAGTTCTGCGAACTGTAGAAATGAACAGAGTCCGGGCGTGAATTGGCCTTAGCGGATCATGTGCGCGACTTCGATACCTGAAAGAGTTGCAGATGCGGATTCAAAAGACTTGAAGCCAAGCATCGGGCGGGTTCGTCTTTTGATAAACCTGTGATCTTGTTCCAAGATGTTACATAGGTATTTTTGCCTCACCATCTCGATCGGGAGCGGGCAACCAAAACCTTTGAGCATCTTGTTTATGGCCTTGATACCAGCTGTGTTGGCGCCGCTTTTGTCAATGACGATTTTTCGCGGTAGACCATTGACCTCCTACATCTGAGCGAAGCGTTTTGTCGCAGCCGGTTTGTTTCGACGTATTGAAAGCATGAAATCGCGAGTTTTGCCGTGCTTGTCGACCGCTCGGTAAGGGTAACCCAGGTGCCTTTCACTTTGAAATACGTATCGTCAATTCTCCAAGAGCGATCACACGGACCCTTACGATGGCGCGCTGTTTCAGCAATTACGCCTGCAAACCGTGTCACCCAGCGGTTCAGCGTTGTGTGATCGACGGAAACACCTTGCTCATGCATGATCTCTTCTAGATCGCGGTATGACACGCCGTACCGGACATAGAAAAACACAGCAAACAGGATAACATCCTTCGGATATTGCGCGCCTTTGAAATAGATCACCAATGGACTTTCGACTTTAAGATTTCGATAGCCATTCATCCGAAGCACTCTTGAGCGTCAACAGTCAAAAGTTTGCAACACATCCTTCAGGAGAGAGAGAAGCGGTCAGTCACACCGAAGTAGTATATAGGCGCTTCGTGGCAAAGTGGAAACAGCGGTCACCAATGGCCACGCCCGTTTCTCCTCAGTAGCTCACCAAAAGGCATTGCCAGTTGATTGGGTTGTCCTTCTCGGATAGCGCGGTACCATGACCATACCGACCTCATTGCCGCGGCTGAAGGGCTTCCGTTTTCCTCGCGAAATCATCGCCTATGCGATGTGGGCATATCATCGGTTTGCTCTCAGCACAGCAGATGTCGAGGACCTCCTGGCGGAGCGTGGCGTCATCGTCAGTCGTGAAGCGGTTCGTCTCTGGGTGAACCGTTTCGGGTCTCAGTTCGCGGTTTGTATCCGACGCGACCGGCCCCGGCCGCACGACAAATGGCATATGGACGAAGCGGTCGTCCCGATCAACGGCGTAAAACACTGGCTGTGGCGTGCAATCGATGGCAACGGAGATGTACTCGACATTCTGATCCAGCCTCGCCGCAATGCCAAAGCCGCAAAGCGTTTCTTCGGCCGACTGGTTGCAGCCTATGGCGAGCCGCGTGTCGTGATCACGGATAAGCTGCGCAGCTATACCAAGCTGATCAAGGCCATCACGCCAGACGCCGACCATCGGGCGCACAAGGGGCTCAACAATAGGATTGAAGGGTCACACTGGCCGACGCGAGAACGGGAAAAGATGATGGGTCGGTTCAAGTCACCACGCCAGGCGCAACGATTTCTCGTCGCCCACGACCATATCAGTACGATCTTTGCCCCCGCCGCTATCGCCTTTCCACTCTCTCCTACCGCCATGCCAGAGCCGACACGTTCAAGCTGTGGGAAGGTTATGCTGCCGAACTATCGGCCTGATTGCGCGGTCCCACGCTTATTCCAATCCACGGCAGATAACTTGGCAATGCCCCAAGAAGTCTTTCAGTATCGGAGGCGAATACCGTTGCACCTGACGCTGATATTGTGTGGCGAGAAGACCTGCCCGGAGATAGATATTAACAAGTCGGCCGTATCATGCACGATGCAGTAGCGCGTGAAACTGTCGGTCTGCCATTCGCCATTCTGCTCGAACAGCACAGCGCCGATCAGGCGTGTGATCGATGCTTCGTTCGGGAAGATGCTGACGACATCCGCCCGGCGCTTCACCTCCTTGTTCAGGCGTTCGAACGGATTGGTGCTGTGCAGCTTGGTCCGGTGCTGACGGGGGAAAGCCATGTAGGCCAGCACGTCGTGTTCGCTCTCGTCCATCAGGTCTGCCAGTTTTGGCCATCGCGACCGTATCTGATCAGCCACGCGGCGCCATGTCGCGCGATCCGTGCTGCGTTCATGCTTGCCGGCGCCGATCAGGCCCTCGACATCGGACTCCATGATGAGCTGCAGCACTGCCTCGGCGACGGCGCGAAGAAAATCGCCGCCATCTTCCTTTTGCAGAAGTTCGGAAAGGTCCATGTTGTTGGTCATCGGAGTCTCCGTGTGGTTCGTGGTTGAAGCGGTCAAACTCCACCTCGACCATACACCTCGATGGCCACCCGGATTACACCGTCAAAGGCGCAGAAATTACACCACGTTCGCGGACACTAACGTTCAAAAAGCTGTTCGTGTAGAAGTGACAGTCAATCGCTTCCACGCCCTGACTGAAAAAACCCGCTACTCGAACTATCAGGTCGGTGTTCACAATATCGGTTTCGCGATCCGTGTCATAGATGCACATTCTGGCATCGTGCTGGCGTCGGAAGACGAAGTTGATGCCGATCTGATTGCGTATACGGGATTGCAGGCACTTGAAGCCGTCAGGCGCGGAGAAACGCAGCGGGTTCGCATCACACGCCACGTCGCCGCCGTCGTCGCCGGTTGGCTTGGAACAGGTCCGGACGTACGAGGTGCCTTCTCGCGGTCGGGCAGATAATCAGCCCGGCCGTGTCGCATGCACCGTTTTATCAGCGTGGCCAGGTGATTGGGTTAATGACGGGATGGCGGGGTGCCTATCAAGCACTATGCGACGCGGCGGGAAAGTCCGAGAAGGCCAAGTACCGGGGTTCTGTTGCGAAGTTTACTGAAGTTCTGAGAAATACATCTGACTAGCGGAGTCAAGCGACCAGCACATTGAATTGCTGAAAGGGACAGAGTCCTGTGTCCGTCGTCAGGGTTTTAGGAGAGTTGAGGCTGTACTATAACCGAGGCTCTGGTTGTGTTTATGTTCCAGTCTAGGAGGCCCCAGTGGTGTCCTGGCAGCTACTTCTGTTGCGGCCATTCATCGCTTCTCTGAACCTTTTGGCCGGGGTGCTGCTGCTGTAAGGTGCGCGTTTCAGCGAGACATCAGGTGTCTCCTTCATAGTTTCTCTTGAAGCGCTTCCGACCAGCGCCGCTTGCCATCCCGCCCGATCAAAACCTCATGGCCCGCAACAGACTCCAAATGCAGCTCCCGATGGACCCCCATAATGACCTCCTGACAATTCTACACTCCTCAGCGGAATCGCAATTCAGTCAGACTTCTGGAAGGTGGGGTTGCGACACCGCTTACTTTCAAACGGCTGTTCTCGTCTTCCAGTTCAGGCAGACGACGCATTTCAGATGGCAACATACCCGCATACTTTTTCTTCCTGTGGAATTAGGTCGCAGAGCTGATCCCGGCCTCACGGCACACTTCAGCAACCGTCTTGCCTTCTTCAACCTGCTTCAAAACAAACGCCTTCTGCGCGCCCGTTAATCTCGCTGCTTTCATCACTTCCGCTCCTTCCCACAGCCAAGGACTCGTTGCGGAAAACTCTAATCAAAATCGGCCGGAAAATGGGTTTCAGAGCACATCCCTCAGCCCTTTGTTTACGGCTAGTAGAGATGGTCTCGCTCAAGTGGGGCGCGTATCGCGTTCAGTCTCTAAGATACGTTTAAGTTTCGCGCGATCGGCTTTGGAGGCATGACGCTTGTCCATAGGGATACTATCTACCGAAATCACATTCGGAACGCCAAAACCAAGCGCAGATTTCCTCCAAACCTCGAGGTGATCAGGGGAACCTTGGACGCAAAGTGTGGGGCCTGCTTGTGAATTGACAAACGCGCATCGATCTACGCCCGGCCAATGCTGTGCTGCGACTTCGATAGCAAAGGGGAAGAGCGTGCCTGAAGCGACTTCAATTTCGGACCCGACCTGCCCCCACAGCCATAAACGTCCATCATCATCCAACGTACCAGCGTCACCAGTCCGGTGCCAAATAACATCCCCTTCCTTGATTTTGTTTTTCTTTGAGTGAGTTGGGTTCAAATACCCTTCATTCACATGTGCGCCAGCGACTTGAATCTCATTGTCGCGAATGCGGAGCATGATGTCAGGCACTGGATAGCCTACGAGAAGACCCTTTCCAGCAGCCATCTCGCGGTGATCCTCCTCCGAGATGTCCATAGCATCGAGATGGGCAATCGGTTCAGCCTCGGTCGATCCGTAGACGCAAACAACCGAAAGTCTATGCCGGGTTCTCAACGCCTCCACCAAGTTTGGAAATACAGGTCCGCCGCCGGTGAAAATCGTGTGTAGCGGCCCGGTGTCGTTGGATTGAAGCAGTTTTTCACACAGCGATGGAGGGATCAGAGCTCGGGTGATTTTTTGCGCCTGAAGCCAGCGTTCCAACTGCGCAGGCGACAGGCGGTCCAGCTTGCTTAGCCTCCAGTTAGGTAAGACACTTGTACGCCCGGCCGCCAGGTTGATCAGGGTGAACACTGGAAAGGCCACCAGATCGCGCTCGGCCTGGCCACTGTCGAGGAGGGGTGCAATGGCATCGTGCTGTGCCATCAGAAACGCGTGTGTGCGTGGAATGGCTTTGGGCTTACCGGTCGTGCCGGAAGTAAAGGAGATAAGGGCGATGTCATCCGGTTGCACCTTGTGCACCGTCGGGGGCCTGCGGCCTTCTCCAGGTGTCAGCAGGGGTAGGAACCAAAGGTCCGGAACCAGAAACTTCAGCAAAGAATACACGCCCGCCGCACAGAACGCTTTTGGTTTCGTGGTCCGGGCGGCGTGGCGCAGACCGGCCAACCCCATGGCCGGCTCCGGCAATACAACGGTGGCGCCAAGGGACCATAGGGCGGCCAGACTTGCGTACAGGTCCGCGTTGACAGGCATAGCCAAAAGCACACGATCACCTGGCCGGATACCCTTGTCTTGCCACCGACCTGCCAAGTGCTGAACGCGCGTGTGCAGGGTCAGAAAACTGATCAGGCGGCCCTTACCGTCCACTATTGCGGTCCTGTCTGGGGACCGTTCAACCGCAGCCGAAAAATGGGCGAGCAGGTCAGCCATTCAGCTTCAGACCAAGCAGGGAATATCGTCGGAAAATCGTCGCGCCTTCCGTGGCGCTGCGGTCGGCAGAACTGTTGTTATCATGGATCAGCGCATGAATGGCGGTGTCGTACCCCATTCTGAATGCCGTCTTGTGAAACCTGTGTGCCAGATGCCGCCCGGCACCAGGTTCGAGACTTGCATAGGTCTTAAGGATTGCGGTTCTCGGATTGGGGCCTTCGACATAGTTGGGAATGCCGAACAGAAATCCGGCCAATGCTCCGTTACGGCGGCGTGCAAAAAGGATCAGGTCGCGCTTCATCATCGGTACAACCGGCAAATACATGGCCAGAAAATCTGCTTCGGAAATCGGCTTATAAAACGCGTTGTTCGAGAACGCCCGTGTCGAAAGATCGAAGACCTGACGGAACAGGGCTTCTGGGTCTGTTCCATCCCACTCTTCCACAACGAAACCATCGGTTTCCGGCGGTGCCGATCCGGCAGCGGCCTGTAGCGGCACCCGCGCCGAAAAGTACCGGCTTATCTCGGCAAAACCTGCTGACCGGAATACCTCGGGATCATGAGGTTTGTTGCTGGGCTCCATCAGGAACGGAGCGGTCCCGTCGCTGTCCGTGACGAACCTGTAACTGTGCCAGGTATCGCCCGACATAGGTCCAATGATGCGGTCGAGTCCGGCGTCTTGTACCTGTTCTATGCCTTTGCGCAGGATTTCAAGGCCGGCTTCGGGCGATTTATAGGAAAAATCGCCAAAGGTTGCGGTGGGGACGCCGCCCCAGTTCGGACCGTTCAGATACACGGTGAGCTTTGCATCAGCCGTTTTGATGGTCTCTTTGGTCATGAAAAAACTCCGGAAAAGAACCCCGCATCAAGCGATCCAGCAACGCTCCAAACGTAGTAAAGCAAGGGCGGGGCAACGGCCAACAGCGTCAGCCTGAGCACTCTGTCTTTTTCGAGCCAGCGTGGCCGGATCAATGGCACTGCGACTGTACAAAATAATGAGAACAGGGCTAGAACCGTCAGCGGCTCGGCCCAGTTTGACTGTTCAGAATTCTGGGAAACAGCCCAAGTCCGAATGATAAATAGGACAGCCGCAGCAAGCGGTATCGCAAAAGGAATGGGACGCAGCGCGACAACAGTGAGTCCCATGGCCAACCCCATCGCACTGAGCCCAAAGAAGGAAATTGCATCCCATCCCGTTGCATTGCCAGCCGCAAGCCAACCGAACCCCAAAAGCCCCAAGGCGGCTACAATATCCAGATTAGGGTACTTGCTGTCACAAGGAGAAGCGGTTCGCGCCCAGCCGTGTGCGGCAAGAACCAAAATCGGCAAGACTGTGTTCTGCAATTTCGCGGCGGCCAACAGCAAAAAAACCGCGACAACATACACACGGGTCGCATGTTTGGTCAGGCCCATCTTGGTTCCCACCACGCCGAAACTGGCAAGGGCGGCAAAGAACATGGCGGCCAACAGGGCGAGCTCGGCCAAAGAGCTGTGATAATGGCTGTTCAGAAAAATCAACAATCCAAGCGGCAAGAACAGGTTGTCGAACCCTCGCCAACTTTGCGCCTCGACCAATGTGCCAAAGGCCGCCACCATCAGGCACAACATCATGATGTTAGACGGCGGGAGTTTCGACAAAAACAAGAAGCAGATGATCGCAACCAATAGAGTTACGACAAAAAACACCACTGACCCTTCTAAGCTCTTGTCGCCATCTTCTACCACGTAGCGTTTGGTTCCATACGCGGTCCCGGCCAGGGCGGCTGCGGCATCCGCCAGTGTCAGAACGGCGATTGGCAGGATGTAGAACAGAGTGTTTTCTCCGGCCAGCAGGAAACATAGCCCAACTGACAGGGCGAGTAGAAAGTCACCGTAGGACGTACGATCCACGCCATGCAGAGTCGCGCCCAGACCCGATGAAAAACGGGGCAGGCGTAGCACCAGCATTACCAGGATTGTGGCCGCAATCAGCATATAAACCGGCCAGCGATCGGGAAAGAGCCAGGGCAACAGCAACGCAAAGAGGCCCGTACTGACATGCATCAGCTTGCGCTGTACTTCGGCACCCAGAACCGCCGTATTGGCCAGATGGCGTATGATCATCATTACGCCGATCAGAGCCAGCACGGACCCCGCGGCAAGCAGGATCTGCCCTAGTACGCTCATGGCTGAACCTCTTCGACAACGAAATCCGAATAGAAAAACGCCATGTCTTGGGTTTTCTGCTGGGTTTCAATGTCGACCAGGGTTTCTATCTGGTCCCGGTATTCTGGCGGAACCCGCCGGGGTGCCATCATATTCCAGTAGACCAACCGGGCGTTTGGCTCTGCGGCGGTCAGGATAGAGCCGTAGACCTGCGGGAAGGTCTCGGGGGACATGTATTCAAAGATGTCGGACAGGTTGAACCCGCTGGCTTTCTCACCGGTCGACACAAAAGCCTCGAGCGACCCAAGGCGGATGTCCAGACGATCCAGCCGGGATCGGATTGTTTCGTAATGCTCGGGACGCCATGCCATTGGCAGCGCGTCGCCGTGATCACCTTTGAGAATCCAGTGCAGATAGGGATTTTTCGAGGGATCGGTGGTGACCCCAGCGTGACGGATGCGACGGGCAACATGTTGGGCCGGGCTGCCCTCGACATGGTCGAAGAATGCGCTGTCCCGGCCCATACGACCCATGACGAAGCGAGAAAAAAAGATGTTCAGCAAGAGCCGCCATCGAACCGTGTTGAACTGCGTGTCAAAGAAAGTTTGACGCTCAGCGGGCGTACGGAGAAGGAACACCTCATCAATAGTTCGGCGTGAATGCACAAGTGGCAGAAGCCAAGTTCGAAAGATGCGAAAATAGCGTTCGAACTTACCGACGCCGCCGATGCCGTATTTTTCGACATCCTGGGTCAGGGCCTGCCAGAAAGTGCGCGTTTCTGCATCTGTGGCATCCATTACCCGGCTCAGCAATGCTCCTCGTCGGCTACTGGGGCGCGAGCCCGTAAGTTCAATGAATTCGGGATGGGACAGCACCTGATAGGCTGCGACTCTGAGGTTGAGGCAGGCGATCTGCGCCGGTGACAAGTCTAGAACAACTACGCGCGCTGGATCGAGTGTCAGCATCGCAAGCGCATTGTCCCCGGCCGAACAGATGGACACTAATATCCTGCCCGCGCAGTCGCCCAAGGCAGAGGTGAGAACGTCTGCGTCCTCCCACAGTTGGGCATAGCGGATATGGTCGAAATCCGCTTTTTTCTCAATCTCACTGCTACCCATCACACCGCTCCACCGCGCCGCTTGCCCCGTCGACCGAGATCATCTCGCCATCTTCGATCCAGTGCGTGGCGCCTTTCAGGCCAACCACGCAAGGGATGCCCAGTTCACGTGCGACAATCGCCGAATGTGACAACAGCGACCCCCGTTCGACAACGATGGCCGACGCGTTTGAGAATACGGCGATCCAACCCGGATCGGTATAGCGCGCCACCAGGACGTCCCCAGGGTTCAGAACTTCGGTGCGTGGATCGCGGATCACGCGCGCTCGGGCCTTGATCTGTCCTGCGGAACATCCCGTGCCATGCTTTACCCGTGCGGTCTCTACCGCGACTTCTACGGTTTCGGACCAGATCGGCGCGATGGCGGGACCACGAATTTCGATGCGTTCCGGCGGGTCGGGGCGTCGGGACGAGGCTTCATCCTCCTGTTTGCGCCGCGCAACGATACTTTTCAGATCAGGCGTTAGGCCATAGCCTTCGACTGCTCCGAGAACCTCATGTGTTGTCAGAAAAAATACATCCTTTGGGGACGAAAGCAGATCGCGCGCGGTGAATTCCCGGCCGATGCCCAAAAACACACGCCGCGCATAACCAAAGATACGCGTGCGTTCAAAGCGTAGGTTTTCGCGGTCGCGCACACGTGCTTTGGTCCAGCCCAAGATCCATTTGGCCAATTGCCGTTTGAGCGGGTTTGCCGGAAACAACGCCTGCCAGTCTGGCTCAGTTCCTTTCTTACGCCCGGACGGGGGACGTTCAGCGCTGGCTGCAATGGCCAGCAAAAGGCTGGTCGGGTCGTCGCGCAGCGAAACGCTTTCCAGCTTTAGCTCTTCGGTGCACCGGTCGCCGAACTTTTCCAGATACGCTTCAACCTCGGCTTCGATTTTCTGGTTTCCTGACAAAACCGATAGATGCGCATTGGCCTTCAAAGGTGCGGCAAGGCCAGCATGCCGGACCAACTCTCCCATTCGGGCAATGCGTTGAGCGGGTTCCGCCGAAACGATATCGCCTTGCCCGATCATGAGGTCATTGTGCATGGCCAACCCATCGTCGCCCAGCCACTTTTGCAGCAGGTTCCGCGAGCCACCAAAAGCAATCATGCACAGAAAATCGTTGATCAGCGGGGCGTCCCAACGATCCAGAAGAGTGCTTTCAATGCGGCGATACTCGGCGGCCAGTTCGGTCGAGTTCGAGGCATCCACATCCAGCCCCGTCTGCAATATGTCGTTCAGCCTCCGATAAAAATCGCGCCGGGTCTGTGGCAGTCGGATGGCCTGCCAGATAAGGCCGCCTGCAACCTTGGTCAGTTTCGCGTAATCCAAGACCTTGTGCCAGCCGGTGGTGGGGGGCGGAGCAAGAGCATCCGTGACCTCACGCGGCATCGGTTCAGAAACGCCCATCATCGTTTCCATATAATCGCGGTTCAGCGAAAACCCGGGCAACAGCGCCAGCGCGCGATACCAGTTGATCAGATTGTAATAGGCACGCCCGTCCACCCGCCCCAGCAAATTGTTAAATACAGTTGGATGGCGGGCAACCGTGTGCCGGGATACGCCTAGCAGCCTGACGAAAGCGCGATACACCTGAGAATACACATGCAGGGCAAAAGAATAGGTCAACGGGCTAACGATGCCGGGATAGCTTTCGACGATATTGGAGTTGTCGAAAATGGTCAGTGTCTGGTCTTCGAGCGCCGCAGGGCGCAGGGTTGTGGTAATCGGTCGGGCCTGCAGAATATGAAGCCCTTGCTCATCAATGGCCCACTCAATGTCCTGAGGGAGGCCGAACAGCGCTTCGGATTTTCGAGCGAGGGCCGCGATGGACTGCGCCTCGGACGCGGTTAAATGCCTGGGTGTTACTGGAGCGCTTTCCGGTGCGCCATCCGCGCCGATGACCCAGTCTTCTCCGTCCGCTTCACCTGACACAAGCTGTTCTGCAAGTCCATCAATGGCCGAGATCACGACCACATTGCGCCGGCCACTGACCGGATCGGCGGAAAAGGCGACCCCGGCCGTCTTTGCATCGACCATGCGCTGTACGATGATCGCAGGAGCCTCGACCTCGCCGCCGGATTTGACCGCTCGGTATGTTTCGACTGTAGCCGAGAAGCCGGACTGCCAAACCTTCTTGGCTGCCTCGGTCACATGCTTGCTCGGAACATTCAGGAGCGACTCGAACTGTCCCGCATGGCTGTTGTCCACGCCATCCTCGGATCGACCAGAGCTGCGCACCGCGTAAGGTCCGGGCCCGAGTGTTTCAAGCGCAGCAGTCAATGCCGATCGCAGGCCCTTCTGCGCGATTGGGCCGGATTGCCCCATGCGAAACGCATCATTTGTGATGACAAAGAACGCGGGTGGCGAAAATCCGTGCTGCGACAGATGCGATAAGGCCGCCGCTTTCCCTCCGACAACCGAGACATCGTTAGCATCCGTTTGGGCGACAATGAAAGTCAAACAACGTCTCCGATCAGTAAGGGCAGGAAGCCAGCCGTGGCATAGCAGAAGAAAACCCACAGACCGGAAACAGTGTCCATCCTGTTCTGGGCTTTAACAGTTGGTGCCTGACTGTAGCGAAATGCGGCAGCCCCACAGAGAACCAGCGCTATCGCGCCGATCAGGGCGCTTGGCCAGCCAACTCCGGTGGCGCTGCCCGTGCCGACAAGAAGCGTGTAGGACAGCACGACACAGCCGATCCAGATACGCCCCGCCAGATGCGGACCCCATAGGGCGGAATATGTGTCGACCCCGGCAATCTCGTTTTCGGGCGCCCATAATTTGCGCCCTATCTCAAGGACGCAGCCATTTACAAAAGACAACGCTAGGAACAGCCAAAGAGAGGGCGCTGCCGCGCCTGCCGGTAGCCATTCAAGACCGGTCAGTAACAGATCAATCAAGGGCATGATTGCCATATGGCTTAGCAGGTACAGAATTGGCCGTGCCTTCAGCCAGGCTGGAACACCGAATTCAACTGTCATCGCCGAGAGCCAGATCCAGACGGCGCCCAACAGCCACAAAGCCGACGGCTGCCAGAACCAAGCGGCGGCAAGTGCCAGTGGAATGGTCAGCAAACCCAAGATCAGAACTTCGCCCGAAGAGACCAATCCGCGTGGGATCGGCCTGTCGGGCCGGTAGCGCCGGTCGTCCTCTGCATCCTTGAACTCGTCACAGACCCGCATCTGGAAGAACAGCGCCATGGCCAGCACGAAACCCGCGGCAAAGGCGGGCCAGTCGGGCAGGGGGCGGTCCGCGAGACGCGCGGAAACGCAAATGCTGGCGGCAGAAAACACCAGCAGCAGCGGGACGGTTTTCTTCAGTGGAAAGCGTTCGGACAGATATATCCAGACTCGATTCTGAAAACTCATCTTTGCCGGGCCAAACTTTCATGGGCGCGGGTGAAATGACCCGCTGCAATCGCTGCAACGATCGAGATTTCTCCGCATAGGCATGTGGCTGCGGCAACCTCGGCCAAAGCTGTACCACAACCGTTACCGCTGAGGCCAAGTATGTTCAGCGCGGCTGCCTGGCTTGGCAAGCCGGTTCCGCCGCCGACCGATCCAACTAGGATGTTGGGGAGAGTCACCGAGCAGAACAGATCGTCGCCCCTTGGCTCCATGCGCGTTACACCTATAGCGCTTTCGGCAACGCAGGCCGCGTCCTGTCCGGTTGCAATGTAAAAGGCTGCCAACCCGTTGGCATAATGCGCCTGCGCACCAAACTGGCCGGACAAATGCGCCCCCAGATTGGCGACGCGGCCATAGTCCAGCATCGCCTCGACCGTTGTTCCCAGCGTCCTTTCGACAATCTCAGCCGGAAGCGTGACCGAGGCGCTGACCTTGCGCCCGCGCCCTGTCACTAACCCCAACGCCGAGGCCTTTTTGTCGCCCGAGAAATTACCTTCGACATACCAGTTTTCAATCTTAATAGCGCAGTTATCCGCGATTGCGTGGCACAAGGCATCGGTGGCGATAGTCACCATATTCTGACCCGCCGCATCACCTGTTGTATAGCGGCAAATCAAGAAAACGACGTTTGTGTCGATGAACGGCTCCAGTGATACAAGTTTGCCATGACGGGTCGTCGCTTCGGCCGCAGATTGGAGCATGTCGACATTTGTCACAACCCAATCCACGAATTGCCCAGCCCTTAGCAGGCTCTCGAATACAAAGGCCGGTGTACGCAGTACACCTTCGTACAAAACGGCAGTGCTGATACCGCCCGACCGGGTGGCGGCGTAAGCGCCCCGGGCATAGGATGCGACAAGCGCTGCCTCGGTGGTGGCGAGGGGGACATGGAAATCGCCATTTGCGTTCATCCCGTTCAAGCGCAAGGGGCCAATAACCCCGACAGGCAGCTTAACCGTCCCTATGAAATTCTCGATATTGGCCCCGTAGATTTCGGCGTCCTCGATGGTCGCCGGATCTGCGATCTGTGCTTGATCCGCTGCACTGGCCGTCGGTTTCAACTGGTTCCAGAAGTGTCCGATGGTCTCTTTGGTAGGCTTGCGGGACGGGCGCAATGTTGAAAACTCTGCATCGCTTGGGGCCATCTGCCGGGGTATCTGATCTGCGTCAAATCGTGCTTTTATGCGTTGAAGCATTTCGCGAACGTGAAACGGAATTACCAATAGCGCGCTCCAATAGATTTTCTGTACAGAGGTGTTGCAGCTAATAAACGATGCGTGGGCAAGTTATCAGTCGTATGACTGAAATCCAGCCAAATGTTCATAGATCAAGTGTTCGATCCCAAAGGGTTTAGCAACTGTATTTCTCAGGGGGTCTGAGCCGACCAGTTTTGCCGAGATTTGAGGAGTGCGTTCGCGATTGTGACGAGCTTTCTAGCGACTGCTGTGATGATGACTTTGTGTGGCTTGCCCGCGTCGCGCAAACGATCTGCGAAGATCTTGAGATGCGGATTGTGATGACTCGCGACGAGAGCAGCCTGGAACATGACGTGTCGTACCTGTCGCCGTCCCCCACCAATGGCGCGCTTGCCACGCATCGCACCGCTGTCGTGAGCAATGGGAGCCAGACCCGTGAGCGCGGCAGCTTGTTCTCCCGAGAGTTGGCCCAGTTCAGGCATTTCCGCGATAAGAATAGTGCTGGCAACGGGGCCGATCCCAGGAACAGAACGCAAGATATCAGCGGTTTTTGCAAGGCCCTGATCTGCGGCGATGGTCTGCGCAATCTGATCTTCCAATTTACCGATCTGTCGATCCAACAGCGCCCTCAGCTCAGCATCAACTTCAGTGAAAATCCCATCCGTTCCCAATTTCTCATGCGCCTTGATCTGCGCCAGAAGTCTCTTGCGCGTCTCGACAAGCTGCGCACGCTTGGATGCCAAGGCTCTGAGAAGGCGCAATTTCCCATGTGGCAGTTCGCGCCCTGCGTCTGGTCGAAATGCCCCTCTCGGCAGATTGCTTCGCAATCGCCTGCCGGGCAGTGCATGAATCGCGCAATGAGTTCCGCGTCGATCCGATCCGTCTTGGCGCGTGTGCCATGGCTGGCAGCGAAGGCTTTGATCTGAGCTGGCGGCAACTGCCGAGTCGCGATACCGGCTGCATCCAGCGCGGTCCACAGACGCCATTCCTGCCCTCCAGTCGCCTCGAAACAAACAAGCGCGTGCGTTGATTGTGCCAGACCAACAAGCTGCGCGTGACCCTCATCGCTGTTCGGGAGCCGCAACCTACGAATGTCCGGCAGACAATGAACGTCAAGCCAATCGCGGCTGACGTCTATGCCGATGATCTGTTCGTGTGATACTTTGTTC
>NZ_JBQFYX010000029.1:0-18991 GCF_056541885.1 Ruegeria sp. AF7
TTTGCCGGGCCATATGAACGTGCTGCTGGCCGAGGCGAAGGTGCCCTATGATATCGTTCTGGAAATGGACGAGATCAATGACGACTTCCCGGATACGGATGTGGCCATCGTTATCGGCTCGAACGACATCGTGAACCCTGCGGCGCAGGAAGATCCCAACAGCCCCATCGCCGGTATGCCGGTTCTGGAATGCTGGAAGGCCAAGCAGGTCTTCGTGTCAAAACGTGGTCAGGGTACAGGGTATTCGGGTATCGAAAACCCGCTGTTCTTCAAGGAAAATACCCGCATGTTCTATGGCGACGCCAAGGATAGCGTAACTACTCTGATCTCAAAGCTGGATTGAGGTGGTCGCAATCGTGGTTTCAGATGCGGATGGTAGGGGAATTCGCGAGACAAAGAAATTCCGACAAAAAAGGAGACCAAACTAATGTCTAGACCCAAGATAGCGCTTATCGGCTCAGGGATGATCGGTGGCACACTTGCCCATCTCGCAATGCTCAAAGAGCTCGGGGATGTCGTCCTGTTTGACATTGCAGAAGGGATTCCGGAAGGCAAAGCTCTCGACCTCGCTGAATCTGGTCCGGTCGAAGGCGTCGACGCTCAGCTCACAGGAACTCAAGACTATTCCGACATAGCTGGTTCTGACGTCTGTATCGTCACTGCAGGGGTTGCACGCAAACCTGGTATGAGCCGAGATGACCTTTTGGACATCAACCTCAAGGTTATGAAATCCGTCGGCGAATGCATTAAAGAACATGCACCAGATGCGTTTGTTATCTGCATCACCAACCCTTTGGATGCGATGGTCTGGGCTCTGCGAGAGTTTTCCGGCCTGCCGCATGAGAAAGTATGCGGTATGGCCGGCATACTGGATAGCGCGCGCTTCCGCCATTTCTTAAGTGTTGAGTTTAACGTTTCGATGCGGGACGTGACCGCATTTGTTTTGGGTGGCCACGGCGACACGATGGTGCCGTTGACCCGCTACTCGACTGTCGCGGGTATTCCATTGCCAGACTTGGTTAAAATGGGATGGACGACACGAGAAAGGCTGGAGGCCATTGTACAACGCACCCGCGACGGTGGTGCCGAAATCGTCGGTTTGCTAAAGACTGGATCAGCGTATTATGCACCGGCAGCCTCGGCGATCGAAATGGCGGAAGCTTTTCTCAAAGACCAAAAACGCTTACTCCCCTGCGCCGCTTATGTTGACGGGGCCTACGGTTTAGACGGATTGTATGTCGGGGTGCCAACCGTGATCGGTGCGGCAGGCGTCGAGCGGATTGTTGAGATTTCAATGACCACCGAAGAGAGGTCAATGTTCGATGGTTCTGTCGATACTGTCAAAGCTTTGGTTGAGGCGTGTAAAGGTATTGACACCTCACATGATTAAGGGCAGTTCGGTCCGAATCCGATACCATCTTGACAATTCACTCCCATCCATCGGCTGACTGGAGGTTTGGTCTGCTAAGTCACAGGTTGAACAGCAGCAGTTTTTCCTCCCGATGCTGATGTTGAGTACGTTGTACTTCTCGTTTCCATCGTTCGTGGCGAACATCACAATCCAGAAGACGAGACATGATGTGAAGTGAATTAGAAGACATGCTGAGGTTCTTGAAGCAATTGGTGCAATTATCGGAGCCCTTGCGACCGTGGTCGGCGTTTTGGCTATCGGCTACCAACTAAACTACAGTGACCGGCAGCAGGCGCTTCAATCTCCTCGCGAGGGATATCAGATCCATCCGAACCAGTCGCTTGCAATTCCGCAATATGTCCGTCGTCGGGGATTTTGGGACAGATTGCTGCCTGAGTTAAAAGAGGATCTGGCTCATTTGATTGGTTAGATTATGCGTCGCTGTTGCAGTTTTGAGCGCTAGGGTCAGGATGCATTGATTTTCGCTGCATGGCATGATTCACGCTCGAAAAACGGAGTAGTGACATGAACGTCCCAAGGTGATCTCGAAGTCGCTCGTGGCTTTCGTAGTGATACCGTCGGACAGTTGCGTCCTTGATGGTGCGGTTCATGCGCTCGACCTGGCCGTTGATCCATGGATGGCCCGGCTTGGTCAGGCGATGATTAATGTCGTTCTGAGCGCAGGCCAAAACAAAACCGTGGCATCGGAATCGAGCCTTTTCCGCAATCAGTCGCTTGACCTCAGATGCCGTCCAACTGTTGCCTTTGGGATCAGTAATATGCGTCCCGTTGTCGGTCAGTACGGTGTGGATCTTGTAAGGAACGGCGTCGATCAGACGGCGGAGAAAGTTGCCGGCGTCGCGCCTGGTGATCCGCTCATGCAATTCGGCGAAAGCAAGCTTGCAGGTGCGATCAATGGCAACGAGCATGTAGAGTTTGCCTTCTTCGGTCCAAACCTCGGCGATATCGATGTGAAAGTAGCCAATCGGATATGCTTTGAACGGCTTCTTCGGTTTGGATCCCTCGACGGTTGGCAACCGGCTGATGTCGTGACGCTGAAACAGATGGTGCAATGACGAAGTTGTCAAATGGGGTATCGTCGCCTGCAGCGCATAGAGGCAGTCATCGATTGGCAGAAGCGTGTACCTGCGGAAGGCCACCGCCAAGGCTTCCTCTTCCTGGCTGAGAACGGTTGAGCGGCACTCTTTCGGCCCCATCGTAGAATCGTGGACAACGTCTCGCTTGCGCCACTTCGCGACAGTCTTCGAATTCAAACCATAGGTTCGGCTCAATTCCGCGGTCGAAGCTGTCGATCCCTGTATTGCAGCTCGGATAGCGTGCGTGGTCGTGGCGCTGCCGTGAAGTACCTGTCCCATAATCCCTCCCGTCGGTGATGACACATCAATGAACCATCACACTCCGGGACTGAACATTTAACATTCAAACTGGACAAGTCAGATCAGGCTGCTCAGCGCACCGGCGCATTTGGTCGTTGAGTTTCGCCCAAACCCTCGGATGCCCCGACGGGTGCGTTTTCAGGGGGCAGCACAGGGCGGCCCGAAATCAGATCGGCCGCGCGCTCAGCCAGCATCATCGTTGGCGCGTTCAGATTGCCATTTGGTTCGGAAGGAAAGACCGAACTGTCAGCCACGCGCAGCCTGCCGATCCCATGCACCCGCAATTCGGGGTCGACCACCGCCATCTCGTCCTGGCCCATGCGGCACGACCCGCAGGGGTGATAAGTGCTTTCCAGATTGTCGCGCACGAACTCATCCATCTGATCGTCCGTCACAACATCCGGCCCCGGCGCGATTTCCCCATCATTGAAGGGGTCCATCGCCGGCTGGGCGACAACTTCGCGGGTCAGGCGGATACAGTCGCGAAACCCTTTGCGGTCCTCTTCCCGATCCAGATAATTGAACAGGATATGCGGGTGTTCATAGGGATCGCCCGAGGCCAACCGCACATGCCCGCGGCTTTTGGGTTTGTTGGGGCCGGTGAGGATCATGAACCCGTGGCCCTCGATCGGTGAATGCCCGTCATAACGCACCGCAGCGGGCAGGAAATGGTACTGTATGTCGGGCCATTCCACATCCTTGGACGAGCGGATAAAGCCGCCGGATTCAAAATGGTTGGTGGCCCCAAGCCCCTTTTTCGTCAGCAACCATTGCGCCCCAATCAGCCCCTTTGCGAACCAGTTCATCTTGGAATTCAGCGTGATCGGTTTCTTGCAGGCATATTGAATGTAGATCTCGGCATGATCCTGCAGGTTTTCCCCGACACCAGGCAGATCATGCAACACCTCGACACCGGCGGCCTGCAACACAGCGCCCGGCCCTATACCTGAGCGTTGCAACAGATGCGGTGATCCGATGGGCCCGCTGGAGATAATCACCTCACGCCGCGCGCGCGCCTGTTGAACCGCCCCACCGCGATCATACTCAACCCCGGTTGCGCGGCCCTGATCCAGCAGCACCCGCCGGGTCATCGCCTTGGTGCGCACCTCCAGATTGGGGCGCGACATGGCAGGTTGCAGATAGGCCTTGGCGGCTGACCACCGCACACCGTTCTTGACGGTCATATGCATCGGGCCGAACCCTTCCTGCAAATAGCCGTTGGGATCATCCGTCTTAATGTACCCGGCCTCGACTCCCGCTTGGACAAACGCGCCGTAGAGCGGGTTCTTCATCTGATTGCCGTTGTTCACATTCAACGGGCCGGATTGCCCGCGATAGGTGGCATCCCCTCCGTCCTGAAACTGCTCGGATTTCTTGAAATAGGGCAGGCAGCTGGCATGGCCCCAGCCTGTTGCCCCACGTTCTTCCCATTCGTCAAAGTCGCGCGGATGGCCGCGCACATAGACCAGACCGTTGATCGAAGACGACCCGCCCAGCACCTTGCCGCGCGGGCAGTGGATGCGCCGCCCCTTCAGGCCCGGTTCCGGCTGGGTTTCGTATTTCCAGTTGTAGCGTTTGGTGTTCATCGGCATCGAAAAGGCCGAGGGCATCTGGATGATTGGATTGGTATCGGAGCCGCCATATTCCAGGACAAGCACACTGATGGTTGGATCTTCGGTCAGACGTGCGGCCAGAACACAGCCTGCTGACCCGGCCCCGACGATGATGTAGTCAAATTCCTCAGCCATCTCTCACCCCATTTCCAGTGCCTTGCCAACCTCTTCGTGCAGGTTGGTCATGATGCGCTTTTTGATGTCGATAAAGGCGGGGCTGGTCGTCACCGTGTAGTCCCGCGGTCGTTCAATCTCAACCGGGATCGTGTCAATGATCCGCCCGGGACGGGCCGACATCACATAAACAACATCTCCCAGAAACACCGCCTCGTCGATATCATGGGTGATGAACAGAACGGTTTTGCGTTCCTCCTGCCAGATCTTCAGCAGCAGCTCCTGCATCACCGACCGGGTCTGGCTATCAAGCGCCCCAAAAGGTTCATCCATCAGCAGAACCTCCGGGTTCACCGCCAGTGCACGGGCAATGGCCACGCGTTGTTTCATGCCGCCCGACAGCTGCGAAGGATAGCTGTCGGCAAAGCCGGTGAGGCCCACCGCCTCGACATAGTGACGCGCGCGTTCCTCCCGCTCGGCCCAGGATGTGTTGTTCAGGGACAGGCCAAACTCGACATTCTTTTGCACGGTCAGCCAGGGAAACAGCGAATAGCTTTGCGGCACCATCCCCCGGTTTGCACCGGGTTTTTCGATGATCACCCCATCCACCAGCGTGGTCCCTTCGGTGGCCTGATTGAGCCCGGCAATCAGATCGAGTGTACTGGATTTGCCACAGCCCGACGGACCGACTATGACGGCAAACTGCTGATCCGGAATCTCCAGCGTCAGGTTTTCCAGCGCCACGACCCAGCTGTCGGGGTTGGTGCCGAACCGGACGGTGACATGATTAAGAAGGACTTCACCCATAATGTGTCTCCTTATCGGCCCAGATTTTCCCAGGGCAGCGCCAGCCGCTTGACCCATTTGAAGACCAGATCGGTGGCCAGCCCCAGAAATCCGATCACAAAGATGCCGACAAAAATCCCCGCCGGATCAAACCCGCGCATGGATTGCAGGATCATGTAGCCCAGCCCGGAATCCGCCGCGACCAGTTCGGCCACCACCAGAAAGGTCCAGGCCCAACCCATTGTGACGCGCAAGGTGTCAAGGACCCCGGACAAGGTGGCCGGCATCAGCACCCGGCGCACGATCTGCCCTTTGCTGGCGCCCAAAGTGTAAGACACGTTGAACAGATCGGAATGCACCCCGCGCGCCACGTCCGAGATCATCACGATCTGCTGAAAGAACGTGCCCAGAAAGATCACCGCGATCTTCTGCTCCAGCCCGATCCCGATCCACAGGATCAACAGCGGGATCATCGAGGTCACGGGCAGGTAGCGCATGAAGTTGACCACCGGCTCAATCGCGGCGGCCACGATCCGAAAGCCCCCCATGAAGATGCCTACCGGAATGGCGATGAGGGATGACAGGGCGAAACCAAGGTAAATCTCAGTCAGGGACACACCGATATGTTTCTTCAGGCTGCCATCACTCAGCTTGTCGATGAACGACGCCCAGACATCCTCCGGCGAGGGCAGGAAATCGCGGCTGACAAGCCCGGTGGTGGTGGCCAGATACCACGCCCCCAGGATCGTGACCCCCACCACCAGTCCGGCGCTGACCTCGATCCTGCGGGGGATCGCACGCTTGGGCGTGAAATACCTGTCTGAAAAACTCAACTGTGCCATGCTGCCGCCCCTCGGATCAGTTCAGAAAGGAGGTATCGACCAGATCAGACGATGACAGGCCCTCGACCTTGATCCGACCCAGATCGGTCCAGATGGCGATGGCATCATCAATGGTCTGGCTCAGCACACCGGGGGCGTCGGCCGTGCCGAACATCTCTTTGTTGCGCTCGATATCCAGATATTCGATGCCTGTGACAGCGGCCTCAAATTCATTTGGGTCTTCCAGCCAGCCGCCAACGCCATTGGCCATGATCTGATAAGCCTCATCCGGGTTGCTTTCGAGGAAATCGAGGGATTTCTGCCAGGCCCTCACAAAGCCTTCCAGCTCGTCTTCATGCGCGGCGGCCGTGCTGTCCAGAACGGCCACCACATCGACAATCAGGCCCGGTGTCTCGGCGCTGTTGACAAGGATTTTGCCGTGATCAGTCGCAGCACCCTGGCTCAGATGCGGCTCCCATGTCACGGCGGCATCCACCCGATTGGCGGTAAAGGCCAGCCCGGCATCGGTAGCCGTCATGTTGACCATCTTGACGTCATCCTGCACCATCCCCGCCCGGCGCAGCAGCGCATTGATGAAGAACTGGGAAACCGAGCCTTCTTCAAAGGCCACCGTCTTACCCTTAAGGTCAGCAACGGTCGCGATATCTTTGTGAGAGACGACGCCGTCGCCGCCATTGGAATTGTCCACGGCGAGGATGTAGTTGATCGGCTTGCCATCGCGCATATAGGTCGGGAATTCATCTGCGGTCGAGGCGACGATATCCACCTGACCGGCCATGAAGGCGCCCATCTTCAGCGGCGTGCTTTCCATGATCGACAGCTCGATCTCGACCCCTTCCTCGGCAAAGAAGCCCTTTTCCTGCGCGATGTAGAACGGCCCGTAGCCCACCCATGTGGAATGGGCCAGTTTCAGCGCCTCGGCCTGCGTGGCCAATGCAGATACCGACGTCAGCGCGGTGGCTGTCAGGAACGCTTTGAATGTCTGTGTCATATGTTTTCTCCCGTTGGATTTTGTTGATTATTATGTCGCCCTCACCGGGGCATCGTAGAAGGGCACCGTGTCGACGCGGGGTGCCCAGGCCTCGTCGGCCACGACGCGGTTGACATGGGCGGCGATCTCTTCCATCGGCGCGAACCAGACATCGCCACGCGCCATCACGCTCTCAAGGAAGTCGCGCACCACGATCCAGCGTGACAGCCGCCCGGTGGCAAAGGGGTGCACCACCGGCACCCAGAGCCCGCCATGGCGATAGGCCGCCTCGAATTCTTCGGCAAAGGCGCGCCAGCCATCCGAGGGCGCGCGGATCGGCATCATGTAATCCAGATCCATCGACTGGACATATTGCGGCCAGTCATCCAGCCCCCAATGCGAGGGCAGCTCAACCAGCCGCCCCGCGCCGGTGTCCAGCAGATAGGGCTGATCATCGCCCATCAGGGAGGCGTCATAGGCAAAGCCTGCCTCGGCCATCAGCCTCCCGGTACGATGCGAGAAATTATACAGTGGGGCACGAAAGCCGCGCGGGGCCTGCCCAGTGATTTTGGTCAGGCTGTCGCGGCTACGGTTCAACCAATAGGCCTCGTCCTCATCGCTCAACTCGCTGGGGTGCTCATGCAGATAGCCATGCTGTGCGATTTCATGTCCGCCCTTGAGGATGATTTCCACTGCCTTGGGGTAGGTCTCGGCACACCAGGCGGGGATAAAAAACGTCTGTTTCAACCCCAGCTCGGCATAGGTATCCACGATACGCGGGATCGCCACCTCGGGCCCGTATTTCAGCATCGAGGTTGCCGAGACACGGGAATGGCCATCCTTGGGATGGGCGATATGGATCAGGCTGTCGGCATCCATGTCAAAGGTGATGCAAGCGGCGCATCTGGCCCCGTTGGGCCAGGGGGTCGGATTGCGGATCATGGCATGACACTCCCTCCATTGATGCCAATGCCTTGCCCGGTGATGAAATCGGCATCCGGCCCCATCACAAAAGCCGCCATCGCGGGCACTTCTTTGGGCTGGCCAAACCGTTCGGCCGGAATGGCCAATTCGCGCGCGCGCCATTCGGGCGACATATGCGCCGCGCCCAGCATCTCGGTGTCAATCGGGCCGGGGCACAGCGCGTTGACCTTGATACGGGGGCCAAACTCCCTGGCCCAGGAGCACATCAGCCCCATCACACCATGCTTGGACGCCACATAAGGCGAAAACGTTTCGCGCCCCGACACGCCCAGATCAGAGGCGGTCAGCAGGATGCGCCCGTTACGCCCGCTCAGCCGTTGCAGCGTCGCTTGCCCAACAAGAAAGCTGCCGCGCAGATTGATGCTGATGACCCGGTCGAACTCTTCAATCGACGTATCCAGCAGGGATTTTTCATGAATGATGCCGGCGCAATGGACCAGCCCGGTAATCATCGGCGCTGCGGCATCAATTTCGCGAAACATCCCGGCAACCGATGCGGCATCCGAAACATCCGCAATTGTTTTAAGATGCGCCTTTGGATGCGGGGCCAACGCGGCGAAGGTCTCGGACGGGTCCATGATATCGCTGACGATCACCTGCGCGCCCTGCGCGGCCAGGGCCAGCGCGCAGGCCGCCCCGATGCCGCGCGCCGCGCCGGTCACAAGCACTGTCTGATCCGACAGGGCGCTCATGCCATGACCTCGCCCCGGTCCAGCATATAGGCCTGCCCGGTGATGTCGCGCGCCGCATCCGAGGCGAGAAACAGGTAAAGCGGGGCCATGTCATCCGGTTCCAGCAGCCCGTCCAGCACCTGGGCCCCGGTGATTTCGGCCAGAAGGTCGTCTTCGGTGCGCCCGGTGGCGTCTGATATCTTGCTGAGCGACAGCATCGCCGCGTCGGTCTTGACCCAGCCGGGACAGACCGCGTTCACGTTGATGCCCCGCGGCCCCAGCTCATGCGCCATCGAACGCATGAACCCCAGATTGGCATGTTTGCTGCACACATAGGCCGAAAATTCGGGCACAGCCGTGCGACTCCAGATCGAGGCGGTCAGGATGATACGCCCGCCTTTGCCCATCTTTGGCAGCGCATGACGTGTCATCAGAAAGGTGCCGTTGACATTGATGTCGATGATACGAGCGAATGTTTCTTCAACCGCGTCGTCAGGATCGTCAATCGGCGTGATCCGCTCCAACCCGGCATTGTTGACCAGCACATCAATACGGTCGATCCCCGCAAGCGCCGCGATGATCTGATCCCGGTCGGTGATATCGGCCTGAACCCCCGTGACATCGCCATGGGGGCTGAGTGTCTTGACGGCTTCCGCAATACCCGCACAGCTGGACAGGATCACAACCCTGGCCCCGGCCTGCGCAAAGCCCTTGGCCACGCCATAGCCGATCCCCCGGCTGGCCCCGGTCACCAGAACGGTTTGCCCGGAAAAATCATAGGAAACCCGCCCCATGGCCTAGGTCGTCCGGGCGTGCAGAATGCGCCCGATCAGGTTCATCAGAACCTGCGCGGCCAGAATGCTGGTGCTGGTGGTCGGGTCGTAATCAGGGGCCACCTCGACCAGATCCACCCCGACGATGTCGCCTTGCTTGGCCAGCCCGGCCAAAAGCTCCAGCACTTCGTAATAGAGGAATCCGCCATGGCTGGGCGTGCCTGTGCCGGGCGCGATCGACGGGTCAAACGCGTCAATGTCGATGGTGACGTAATAGCGTCTGCCCGCCGGTATCCGGGCCAGCATCCCTTCCGTGCCCAATGCACGGACCTGGCGCACCGACTGAATATCAGCCCCCATCGCGCGGGCATCGACATAGCCCTCCCGCGCGGTGGAGGAGACATTGCGGATGCCGATCTGGCTGAGACCGGTCACATAGGGTTTTTCGGCCGCCCGGCGCATCGGATTGCCATGGCCATAGCGCACCCCGTGGCGTTCATCGACAAAATCCAGATGCGCGTCGATTTGCACCACATGAATGGGCTCCTGGTCGTCAAACGCGTTGATGCAGGGAATATTGACTGAATGATCCCCGCCCATCACCACCGGCAAAGCCCCGGCGGCCAGGATTTTGCGCACCCCGTATTCGATATTGGCATGGCTTTTGAGCGTGCCCGTATGAACGATATCGGCATCCCCGATATCGACAATCCGCGTGGTTTCGGCTGCGAGATAGGTCACATCGTCTTCATGGTCATAAGCCCCTGCATGGCCAAAGGAAAACAGGGTCGAGGCCTCTCTGATGGCGCGCGGCCCCATCCGGGCGCCGGACCGCCATTGGCAGCCAAAGTCAAACGGGGCGCCCATCACCGCCACATCCGCATCAATCGCATCCCAATCGGCAACATAAGGATATTTCCCAAAGGTGCAGATGCCGACAAAAGGCAGATTCAAGCGCCCCGCATCATAGTTGTTATTAGTATCGTCTGGCATGAGGCCCCCCGGTTTTCTCCAACCGTAGAAGCGATTCTTTTTGGAAAAATTGATGTTGTTTAAACTTTTACATTGAATAATCTCAAAGTAATGGCTTCACTCATTCAGAACGTTCAGGATGTCGACCTACGCCTTTTGCGCGTGTTTCAGATCGTGGTGCGTCATGGAGGGTTTTCCGCCGCCCAAGAGGAATTGGGTCTGACAGCTTCGACAATCTCGAACCATATGACGACCTTGGAACACCGACTGGGCGTGAAACTCTGTCATCGCGGTCGCAGCGGGTTTCGCCTCACGGAACAGGGAAAAACGGTCTATACGGCCATGCTGGATTTGTTCGGGTCGATCGAGACCTTTCGCAGCGCGGTCGGGGCGGCCAAAGACACGATCTCGGGCACGGTTGAATTTGGCGCGGTTGATGCACTTCACACCAACACGCAGTTCTCGATTTCCAAAGCCATCGGAGCCTTTGCCCGCACGGCCCCCGACGCCCGGATCAACATTCACGTGGCCTCGCCGCAGGAGTTGCAGCAAGGACTGATGACGGGGCGGTTCCATGTTATTCTGACGCCCACGCGTATTACATCGCAACCTATCGAGGCGCGTTTGGTCTTTCGCGAGTTTCAACAATTGTATTGCGGTCAGGATCATCCGATCTTTGCGATGCCCTCGCATCATATTACCCGAGAGATGGTCAGGCGCTACCCCTGCGTCGGGCGCAGTTATGAAACACGCGCATTGCATAATGGTTTAGAACTACTTTGGAAATCAGAGGTGTCTTACATGGAAAGCACCTTGCTGATGATCTTCTCGGGAGAATTTCTTGGCTACCTGCCAGACCATTATGCAGCACCCCATGTGCAGGCGGGCAAGCTCAGACCGCTCGACAGCTTGGATGCCGGGTTTCACGATGATTTCTATATCTGCACCCACGGTTCGCACAAGAACCGCGCCGCAGCGCATCTCATGAAACAAGTCATCAAAAGCAACATAGATAGGGTGACCTGAGGTGCCAGAGACAGGCACGCCTCAACGCCAAAGTGGTTAGCTGTCGTGGGACACTTCCCAAGGAGCGACCCAGTCGCCTTCCACTCTGAGATGAACCCCAGCGTCGTCTTCGAGCAACTTGCAGACCGTCATCTCACCAGCATCAACGCCATAGCGTTCTCCGGCCTCCTTAAAACGGGCATGGCAGGCATCGGTCAGTTCGGACCGTGTTCCGGTTTGAGCCATAAGCTCCTTGATCAGCGACAGGTCTTTCAGACAGAGCTTCAAAGGGAAAGACGGGTCATAGTGACCTGCAAAAATAGACGGAACGTCATGTTGCATCACGAAACTATCGGCGGCCCCACCTTTCATCACGTTCCACCAGACATCCGGTTCAATACCGGCCAACTTGGCTGTGACCATGGCTTCGCCGATCGCGGTAGCGTGGATTTTCCAAAGCTGGTTGTTCACCAGTTTCGCCACATAACCATTGCCGTATTTCCCGACTTTACGTACCTCGCCCATCGCTTCGATGACCGGGCGCGCCGCTTCGACATCTGAATCGTCTCCGCCAACAAACATGGGCATGTCACCGCGAATGGCCGCATCAACGGACCCGGTCACGGGGGAATCTACGGGGCGCCCACCCTTGTTCACAAAATCCTTGATCAGGTTCCGCTGAAACTCGGGCGAGGAGGTAGTCAGATCTATCCAGAGCTTGCCTTCGCAATCGCCATGGATCAAACCGTTTTCGCCTTTGAGAATCGCCTCGACCTGGGGTGGTCCGAAGACCATTGAAACCACACAATCAACCTGGTTGATCATGTCCTTTGGGCTGTCAACCCATGTCGCACCCATTTCCAGGTGGTCCTTTGCCGTTTCTTTGCGTAGATCGTATACACAGGTATCGAAGCCCGCGCGTATGATGTTTTTTGCGGCGTTGCTGCCCATCATTCCCAGACCGATAAATCCGACTTTCATTTAGCCCTCCAAGCTTTTGAGTAATCGATAAATCCTAACTTCGGGACGGGCTGTTCCAAAGACGACTTTTGATGGTTTTTTCAAGTCGCCATACGACACTAATCGAGGTGAGCGAGCAAGGTCATTTGAACCTGAAACATGGGCAGCGACAGGTGTGACATCGGCGCGTTGCTCAAGCGGTCGTTGAGTGGTATCAGACGCATGAACGTGCAGAACAAATCCTGTCTGTTTACACGGGTAGAAATATGGAAACCGAGCCGCTCCAGATCGATCGTCTGACCGTTGCGGGCGGAGGCGTGATTGGAATTTGTGCCTGTCCGGGCCGCAATCAGCCTGGCGACCAAAAGGGGCGCATTTAGAAGCGGGATTTGCAGGCCGATATTGCGACGATCAACGGATGGCAGACCGATTACCTCGTGACACTGATTGAGACGTTTGAGTTTGAAAGACTCGGCGTGCCCAATTTCAAAGCAGTGGTTCAGCAGGCGAGGCTGCGCTGGTTTCACTTGCCGACAAAGGATTTCGGGTTACCGGATTTTGCGTCCTTAGACGGGCCGCTTCCTCTCGACGCTTTTTTGGCCGCTGAACTGCGAAGAGGAAGGCGGATCATCCTGCATTGTGCTGCCGGAATGGGGCGTACGGGGACCGAGGCGGCTTCATTGTTGATTAGGCAAGGTCGAACGGCAGAGACGGCAATCTCTGAGGTTAGAAGAACCCGCCCCGGAACGATCGAGTCCTCTGCGCAGCTGAATTTTTTACATCAGTATGCGCAGATTCATGGGGCCTGATCCAAGCTGGGATGGCAACCCGCCGGACCGCCCAAAGGTAACCGCAGTATCAGCCGGACAGTTCGGCAATGCGGTGGTGCATCAACACTTCCGGCAAGTCTTCGAGCGTTGATATGACCGTTGTTGCATCCTCTGCCAAAACGTCTTTGCTTGTGTATCCGGTTGTCACCCCGATGATCGCGCCGCATCCGGCTTGAACGCCTAGCTTGATATCATGAAGACTGTCGCCTACCATCACGATTTGAGCGGTTGAGCAGCCGATATGCCGCGCAAACGCGTTGACGATTTCCGGGTCCGGTTTGGAGCCAAAACCGCTGTCTGATCCGCATATAAATTCGAATTCCTGGAACAAACCGATCCTTGAGAGCTGCGCACGGGCGGCGCTTTCATAATCGTTGGTTGCGACGCCCAGACGATACCCGTTTTTCAGCAGAGCCTTCAAAACGGCCTCTACGTCACCTAAAGCCTCAACCGGCAAATCCAGGAGCGCTTCTCTTGCGGCGGCGTCGATCTGGGTTTGACTGAGGTCGGAACGGGTGCTGCTCAGAACGTCGACGATTTCATCGGCGCTACCGGCAATGACCACGGATTCCATTTTCAGTTCCCGGGTTTCGGGATCATAGCCCAAGGCCTGCATGATACTGGCCTCGTATTCGGGATCGTTCTTGCCCAGCTTGCGCACCAACCGTTCGCAAAAACGGGCGGACGTGGTGTTGACGTCAATCAGGGTGCCATCCTTGTCGAAAAGAATGGCACGAAGCGGGGGTTCACCACCCATCACGTGTCCCGCCAGATTGGGTTGGTCCAGGCCCGTTTGCCGGACCGATCCATCACCGACACCCGAAGCCATGGGGAGTCCAACAGTTTGCCATATGGCAGGTGAACCCGCGTGAGCATCTCACCGCATTTGGCGGGGGTTGCCACGCTTGTGCCTTGCAAAACCGCTGTGGACACGGGGCTGCATTCTATGATCACACCATCCGTGCCCCAGTCCACATGGTGAATTTCTGGCCCCGTAGACGAATAGAAATGCCCGTTTTTCAGAGCTTGCACCAACGCATCCGGTTCATTGCGTTCGGCTTTGACCATGACCCAACCGCCAAAAAAGTCGGGTTCATTGAAATGCGCATCATCGGTCGCGCAGAGGTGCAAACGCCGGCCTTCAATCAGCAGGTGTTCGTAAATCCAAAAGCCAAAGCCACGGCCGCAGACCGTGTCGCAACCGGTGTTGTATATTTCGACCGCATGGGCGGCCTCGATGCTGCGCGCATCGTTCATCGACATTTGTGACCATTCGGGATGGGCGATGGCAACAAACGCTCCGGCATCACGGGCACGCTGAGCAATTGAGGGACCGCTTTCCTGATCGGTATGGGCTTCAAAATTGACCGCATCGGGCGCTTTGAAGTCCAAAGGGAGGCCCACAGCCAAAATGTGCCAGATTTCCCCGTTTTCCATCGCACCGGTATGCAGTTCCGCACCCAGAATTGTGGTAAACCCATCGCTCCGAAATGCAGTCGTGTCCGTAATCGGATAGTCGTACAGCCCGACAAAGTGGTCAGTCAGCGCGATGAAGTCATAGCCTTCGGCTTGATAGCGCCGACAGACCTCTTGTGGTTCCAGAACACCATCAGACCGGTTGGAATGGGTGTGAAGGTTTCCGCGCCAGAATCGCCCGGGTGCGTCGAAAAATGTGTCGTTCAATGTCGGTTGTCCTGCTTGGGGTGGCTAGGGTGTCAGGGTTTGGGCAATGCGCAGGCGAAGCGTCATGCCTGTTCAGGCACGACGTCACTGTTTTCGCTGCTGAGAGCTTCGACCGGGAGATGGCACATGATTTTGTGGCCCCGATCCAGCTCAAGCACGGGAGGTGCTTGTGTGTCGCAAACGCCGGTGATGCGATGCGCACATCGCCGCTGGAACGGACACCCGACCGCTGGTGGCGCTTTTTCCGAAACATCGTCAACCAACAGTTTTGGCGTCACGTCTGGGTCAGGCTCCAGGATCGCACCCAACAGCGTTTCTGTATAGGGGTGGAACGGTGCGGCAAAGATTGCGTCAGATGGGCCAATTTCACATATACGTCCCTGATAAAGCACGGCAATCTGATCTGACAGAGCCCGCACAACGGCAAGGTCATGGCTCACAAAGACATAAGATGCCTTGCGCGTTTCCTGCAGTCGTTTGAGCAAGGCCAGAGCTGCCGCCTGTACTGAAACATCAAGCGCAGATGTGACCTCGTCGCACAACACCAGATCGGGGTCGGCGGCAAAGGCGCGTGCGATCCCGATCCGCTGTTTTTCGCCGCCCGAAAGCTGACCGGGATACCGGTCGAGATAGCTCGCAGGGAGGCGCACGGCATCAATGATTTCGTGAAGGCGGGATTCTCGTTCGGATGGAGAAAGGTTGAAATAGAGGCGCAGCGGTGCATCCAGGATTTCCCGAATCGACTGACGCGGGTTAAGTGCGCTGTCCGCATTCTGGAAAATCATCTGAAGGGGTTGGATTTGGTCCAGTGTGCGCGCTGAGACATCGCCTTCGATCTCATTGCCGCCCACCAGAACGTGCCCACCTTTGGCGGCTTTCAGACCGGCCAAAGCCCGCAGAATTGTCGATTTTCCCGACCCAGACTCCCCCACAAGACCCAGCGTTTCGCCTTTGTTTAGCGTAAAAGAAACACCTGACACCGTGTCTGGCGGGGCTGTTTTTCCGGTGAGTTGATCGAGCAGATCAGGCGCAAAGTAGTTAATCGCAAGGTCTTTGGTTTCGATCGCCCTTTCGTCGGTTTTGGTTGAAACGACGGCCATCCCTTCTTCGGTGATACCCTGTGCCGCGTCGAGTTTCAGGCAGCTGGCAGAGCCATGGGGGATCGACACCGGCGCAGGTGTCTCATGGTGGCAGGCCTGATCGGCAATAGCGCAACGTTCTGCAAAGGCGCAGCCTTTCCGGCTCTCCCCGACCGGGGGCGGGAAACCGGGCAATGAAGCGGGGATCATATCTGTGCCCAGACGCGGGATCGATGCCAGCAACGCACGCGGGTAGGGGTGCGCCGGAGATTTGAGCAATTCGCGGGTGGTGCCTTCTTCAACGATTTCTCCAGCATACATGACGGCGATCCGTTCAGTGACCCGGGCAATGACGCCCAGATCGTGGCTGACATACACCATTGCAACACCGGCTTCTTTGGCGAGGTTGCGCAAAAATTCGAGGATATGCGCCTGTGTGGTCACATCAAGCCCGGTGGTCGGCTCGTCCAGAAGCAGCGCCTTGGCCTTGGTGCCCAAAGCCATTGCAATGGCGACACGCTGTTGTTGGCCCCCAGAAAGCTCATGCGGATAGCGTTTTGCGATGTCCTCCGGGGCTGGCAAACGCACCCGATTTAGCAACTCGATGACGCGGGGGCCGCGTTCGGCTGGTGTCAAAGAGGTGTGCAATAACAGCGCCTCTTCGATCTGTGCACCGATCTTCATAGTTGGGGTCAGCGCCTGTCCCGCGTTCTGCGGAATAAGAGCGATCTGGTTCCCACGCAGTGCAGCGCGTTCCATATGGGGGATGGTAAACATATCATGCCCGTCAAAAACCGCATGGCCTTGAAAGACCTCCAGTCCCGGCTTCATGAACCCCATCATCGCCAGCGCGACAGTGGACTTTCCCGATCCGCTTTCGCCCACGATGCCGAGCGTTTCACCCGGTTTCAGCGTCAGGTTGATATTGCGCAGAATGGGTTTTTCTTCGCCATTCCCACCGCGAAATCCGAGCGACAGGTTTTCAATCGAAATCAGTGCTTCGCTCATACCGGCCGCGCCCCTGCTCGGTCGACGCCAAGCGCTTTGCCAAGCGCATCCGCCAACAGATTGATACCAATGATGAGGGTGGACAGCGCGACGCACGGCCACAACATCGTCCAGGGTGTGATCGCCATATAGCCACGTTCATCCGCAATCATCAGGCCCCAATCCGGTGTCGGTGGCGTGGCGCCAAATCCCAGGAAGGACAGAGACGAGAACGCCAGCAGCATCCATGACCAGCGCATGGCGCCTTCGACAAACAGGATATCGGCCACGTTGGGGAAGAGTTCGCGTCGGATGATGGCCCAGAGGCTTTCTCCTCGGGCATGTGCTGCGGTTACGAAATCGCGCGCGGCGACCTGCATCGCGGCGGCACGGGCCACGCGGATGATGGCAATGCCATAGAAAAAAGCCAGAATCGGGATGATGGTCACAGCCCCACCCCCGACGATGGAGGCCATTAGCAGCAGGAATAACAGCCATGGGATCGACAAAAAAGCGTCCACAACGCGCATTGTAAACGCATCAATATTTCCGCCGACGACCCCAAGAAAAACGCCCATGCTTCCCCCCCAGGCCAGCGCCATCGCGGCGGAACTGAAGGTGACAACCAACGCCAGCCGCCCACCATAGAGCACACGACTCAGGACATCACGCCCAAGGCTATCGGTGCCCAGAAGATGCTCAGACGATGGCGCTTGCTGCATCAGATCCGCGTTTGGGATTGTGGGGTCATACGGTGCAATCACCGGTGCCAGGATTGAAATCACGATCCAGAAAATGGTCAGGAACAATCCGATTGCCCCGGACGGGCGTGATGCAACACGCCGAAGGGTAGGCCAGACTTGTGACCATGCGGATCTATGTTTCGCCTCGGTGGCCGTCGATACGTCGGTCAATGAGCTTTCCTCCCGGTTCTTAATCGCGGATCGAGCAAGACCATCGACAGATCGGCCAGCAGATTTGCGACAACGTAGATAAAAGCAAAAATCAGGGCAATGGCCTGCACAAGCGGCAGGTCACGGTCATAGATTGCCTGCAGCATCAGTGTTCCCATGCCCGGATAGTTAAACACCTGTTCGATGACGACCACACCGCCCAACAGCCAGGCCACCGTCAGCGCAATGATGTTAACGGCAGGGATCAGTGCCGAGGGGGCGACATGTTTCCAGAAAATCTGGCGGTCCGGCACGCCTTTGAGACGGGCCATTTGTACGAAATCGGACGTCATAACCTCAATCACCGAGGCACGGGTCATCCGCATGATATGGGCGGTCATGACAAAGGTCAGGACGATGACAGGCAGCACAATATTCGGCAGAATTTGCCAGAACGTCGCGGATGAAGGAACGATGGTCACCGCTGGGAACCAGTTCAACGTGATGGCAAAGATAAAGATCAGCAGGGCGGCGGTCACAAATTCGGGAATCGTCATGGCCAGCATGGCGATGGTCGAGGTGACCAGGTCGGCCGGTTTGTCCCGCCGGATGCCTGCCCAGAATCCCAGGATCAATGCAATCGGAATGCCGATCATGGCGGCGACACCCGCCAGCACGGCGGTGTTGCGGAAGCGTTCTGCCAGCAGGTCGGCAATCGGCGCACGCCGCTTGAGGGATATGCCCAGGTCGCCTTGCGTTACGCCTGCGACCCATTCGCCGTAGCGCACGATCGCGGGCCGATCCAGGCCCTGTTGTTCGATACAGTTCGCAAGGCGATCGCCCTGAGCAAGCCGCTGTAGATAGGCGGTGCAGACATCACCTGGCAATGCTTCAACCGCGATGAACACAACGCCGGATACAAAGACCAGTGTGAATGCGGCAAATCCGAAGCGCTGCAATATCGCCTTCAACATGCGGTTGTCCCTTCCTCAAAAGTCAGGGCGCGCGGTTGCCGCGCGCC
>NZ_JBQFYX010000030.1:0-17882 GCF_056541885.1 Ruegeria sp. AF7
ACAAAGTCATCATCACAGCAGTCGCTAGAAAGCTCGTCACAATCGCGAACGCACTCCTCAAATCTCGGCAAAACTGGTCGGCTCAGACCCCCTGAGAAATACAGTTGCTAATCAGTACTAAAGTCAAATTTAGGGAACTAACCAGCAGAACTACTTGCCGTGCATTTGTAGTTAACAAACTATGCTAAAACCCGCGGTACGTTGGAACTGGTCACCGGACCGTGGCAATCTGGACATTTCCTACACGGAACCGACCATCCGCGGCCAACGGTACCCATTTTTCAGGACCGACACGCCGTCCACCTGTCCAGGTTCCGTTCGTTGAACCCATATCGCGAATAAAAAGATCGCCCGTTTTTTCTACGCGTAGCACACAATGCTGACCCGAAGTTCTTTCGCTGCGAGAAAGCGCAAGATCAGCCCAGTTCTTGTCACGTCCGATTTTGATCTGATGTGAGTTAGACAAGCCTTTAACATTGCGAAATTCGACCAACTTGCCGCGATCCGGGCCGTTCAGAACAAGCAGTTGCCAAAAGGCTAAGGCGCGGGGAGCCATCGGGCTGTACCATGTCACATCGGCTGCCCTGTCATATCGGGATGCGACGTTCGGATTCGCTCCGGTTAAGCCAAACGACATGATCTTTTTCAACGCGCGGGTAGAGCGCCGCATATGAGATACCGGATTGCCGCGCTTGTCGCGCATATTCAGACGTAAGGCATATCGTCCCAGGCTGTGTCCACCAAGAAAACCTTCGCAGATCAACCAGTAGCTAAGGACAAGGATCAGATAAAGCCCCGCCGGCAAGGCCAGTCCGGTATTTCCCAACCGTAGTTCCTGACGCAACACAGGTTCCAAAGTGACCAATACAAAACCCAGAAACATAAAATCTAAGACAGCGGCGGCGCTCAGCAGGCGGGCGGCGTTTTTTGAATCCAGAGGTCCACCGAGCTTCATGTCCGTGCCCCCAACAAAGTAAGCACCATAAAAAGGGCCGCGCCGATCGAGAATAGGAACAGCGCGTCGCACCTGATCCGCAGTGCTCGTCTCCCACCTGCACCAGCGCTTTGAAAATGGAATCCGGCGACCCACAGAGCAAGACCCGTTCCTCCGACAGTGAATAACAAGATTTCCGGCAAGACCTGTTGGTGGGGCGCAATAGAAAGCCAGTCAGCGGCCCCCACCATAAGGCCGCCCCACAAAAGCGCGACGACATAAGCTGCAAAGCCAAGAGACTCATTTCTTTGCTGACTTAGCTTTCCGACAAGTGCACCCAATCCCCATCCCAATGCCGCAGCGACCAAAACTAGTAATGTCAGGCGGACAGGTAGTGACAGTGAAGAAACCTGAACATTGAACACAATACTGGACGTATTGTTTGTCAAATTGGAAGTAATACCGAGAAACGCAAGAAATGCGCCAACTCCGGCACCGAGGTGCCCAAGGAATGTAAAAATATCATTTGCGAGTGAGAGTTTGTCTCTGATATCAAAGGGTAATTTCATTGAAATTCTCGAACTTGATAAATAAGGAATTCACGTGTTCTGGGACGTGACACGATTATTGTAACATGACACGATTATAGCGTTCTTCACTTGCACATATGCGAATCGTTGATTGAAAATAAAAAGTATGTGACTTCATAATCAACTACGAAGAAAAATATGAGTACGGAGTTTGTTGATGCGTTCAGTAGCAATTTCTATTTTTGCAATTTTTTCTCTTCTACTTTCAGCCTGTACAGAAGAAACAATTCAATCAGCGTCGTCATCGGCAGTCGCTGGCAAGACGCAGCAGGAAAAGCAACTTGAAAAGCAGGTTCGAAGCCTGGATCAGGTCTCAAAAGATATCATCGTCAACAATACCATTCAGGGTGCCTTGGCTGGCGCAGTCGTTGGTTGTGGGATCGGATTGTTGCTGGGTGGCAGTGGCAGCGATTGTGCCGCTGGTGCAGCAGCAGGTGGCCTGATCGGCGGTGTAGGCGGCAATCAGGTCGGCAAAAAAGCGGCAGCCAAAAATGTTGAAATCGTCAACAGCAAGGCTGTTTTGGCCAATCTGTCCAACGTCAGTAAGCAACTGAATTCGGTAGAAGCAAACCTGCGCTCGGTTCTGGCATCGCAAAACGCGGAACTGAAGTCCCTGCGTCGTCAACTGGATGGCGGCCAGGTTTCTCAATCGGCGTACAACACACGCGTCAAGGCAATCAAGTCAAACCGCCAAGTTGTTTCGAATGAGCTAAAGCGCAGCGAAAAGAACATGGACGGAACGATTTCCGAGTTGCGCGCGGCTTCGAGCAAAGGCCAGCCTGGTCTGGGTGGAGCCACGAATGCTGCCGTCAGCAACAAAAATCGTCTGGCGCGGACGCGGGCATCCATTAATCTTCTTTAAAGTTTCTTTGACTCGCGTTCGCTACCGGACGTGAGTTTTCCAATAGTAAGTGTGTACCATGACCTCTGATCTATTTCGTTTCTCAAAACCGGTAACGCTGGTCTCATTGATCGCCCTCGCGGGATGTACAGGATCTACGGACCCGACCACTGCGACACTTTTCGACAATATTGCTAACCTGAATTCCGGGGAATACGATCGCCAGATTGCGCAGAATAAGGCACAGGCGGATGCCATTCTTGCTCAGAACAAGGCGGCTGAACAGCGAAACGCTCAGCTAGCGTCGCAGCGCAACGCCAATCAAAGCGAGATCAACGCGTTGCGTCAGCAGATTGCGGAAGTCAAAGCCCAAGGGGCCAAAGCCCGCGCAGCGTCAGCTTCGGACCCGGTGAAACTGCAGCAAGTTCAGGCTTTGGACAATCAACTGGGAGCCGTCGAACGGGACGTGTCAAGTGGTGCCGATCCGTCTGTTGTTCGGAACGAACTGAACCGGATTAAGTCAGCCTATCGCGCGCTGTCGATCTGATAAGAAACACGCCAGGTCGGCGCTTGTCGACGCATGCGACGACCGGGACAACTTGCCTGAGGGGGGTCTTGGGATCGTGACCTACGGAATATCACGCACATTTTTTGCGGTTGCGGCTGCATTGGTTTTTGCAGGCTCAGCACAGGCGCAGGACGGTAAGACGCGTGCGCCTTCGACTGGGCTTGCCATTCTGGATTGCGCACCGGAAAAACCTGCGCCGGAAGACAGCTGTCTGGTGCGGGTGCCGTCAGGCAACGAACGCGGCGGTATGAGCTTTCGATCCCTTGGTGATACGCAAGCTGATTTCGAGTTCGTCAAAGATGTCGACGAATTGCCCGGTAACCTGACCCTGTCTGCTACTATGGTTCTGATTGACCTTTCTGTCGGGGATCGCAGTGGCAGGGTGCGCAGCTGGAGCCGTGAACGGGACCTAATATCGCGCGTAGTGACGAACCTGCCGCCGGATGAGAAAGTTGCGATCTACGGTTTCGGCAACGATATTGTCGAACTCTCGCCATTCTCCACCAGCCGCGCGCGCGCGGAAGACGTGGTCAAATCTCTTGAGATCAAAGAACAGAACACGCGCCTTGTTGCAAACTCGACCCGGGCGATCGAATTGCTTAGCGAGCAGGACGATGTGCTGTTGAAGAACCTGATCCTGATCACCGACGGCGACGAGGAAGGGTTGGCCACTGTTGAAGAGATTTCAGAGGCTGCAGAAAAGGCAGGAGTGTCTGTCTCAGCTCTTGGGATGTTCTGGCGGGCACAGGGGAATGCCCGTACTACGCGCGGCATCGATGTTTTGAAACGCCTGACAGATCCTCAACAGGGTCTAATGGAAGAAGTGTTTCTTCAGAACCAACAAACAGCAAACACGGTAGTTTCAAGCTTCATTCGAACTTATGGAAATTCGGTCAAGGGTTCCGGCCTGATCGTGCCCGTAGGCGATGCGGCGCCAGCGCGTATCACGATCGACATGATCGAACCTGTTGTTGGTCAACCGGGTCAGACACAGACCAAGAGCTACTCGGCAGAGTTTCAGCCTGTCAATGTAGCGGCAACGCAAACGGATGAACCGGCTGAACCGGAAGTGGATGAAACTCTGATTTTCGGCTTGCCGGCTTTGTATGTCTATGTCGGTGCCGGTGTTCTGGCTTTGCTGGTACTTTTGCTGGCGTTTTTGCTGATGCGTCGCGGGGGCTCCGGTTCAGATGATGACCTGGAAGAGATCGAACTAGGTGATATTCCGAATGCTGAGGAAGTGCCGAACCGCGACGCAGCACCGACGGCTGCGCATGTACCGCCTCCGGTTGCCTTTCTTGTGCGTGTTGACAATGGCCATCGGTTTCCGGTGCCCGCCGGGCGTTCGACCTTGGGTCGCAGCAGCACTAACGCCGTGGTCGTTCCCGATAGTGGCGTGTCCCGTGTTCATGCTGAACTGAGCGGATCGATGGATGGCAAGTTCACACTCAGTGATCTGGACAGTCTGAATGGGACGCTGGTCAATGATCGCAAGATCAAAGGCGCGCAAAGAATAAATGTAGGTGACACTGTGGGCCTTGGGCCCGTACGCCTGAAACTGATCCGCGGTTAATCCGCTGGATCATCTGAACAGGAAAGGTGATGAAAATGGGTAACGATAACAAGACTAGCTGGTTGTTCGATAAAGATGACGAAGAGCTGAACGATCTGGATATAGAAGGAGATGACGGTTTTACTGAAAGCCTTGCCCCTTCGAACAATGAACCGACACATGCAATTGGTGGGTCATCCTACAGCGAAGCCCCGACCGAATATGTAGAATCTGACAAGACGCAGATCTACCACGGAGGTATGTCCAAGAACTTTTCCGGGAAAGCCGAATTTGATCCAATGATTGATCCCATTACAGGATGGTTGGTCGTGGTGAAAGGCCCCGGGCTGGGACAGTCTGTAAACCTGGGTTCCGGCATGAACACGCTGGGACGCGAGGGAGGAGAGCGTGTGTCACTGGATTTTGGTGATAAGTTGATTTCTGGTAAGGATCATCTGCGTATTATTTTTGACGACGCCAATCGCGTATTTTTTGCAGCCCCTGGAACAGGCCGCAATATCAGTCGGATCAACGGGCAGATTGTCGCCACGACAATGCCGCTTGAGAACTATGCCTTGATCGAATTGTCCAAGCAGACTCATGTGCGTTTTGTTGCTTTTTGTAACGAGGATTTTGACTGGTCGGAACTGGCCCAATCCTCTGAAGACTGATTCAGATGACAATTATCAGCGGCAAGCAAAGCCTGGGCCAGCGCGAGAACCAGGAAGATGCGTTTGACATCGTATTCCAGAATGAACGTGACCCCAAATCAGATATCCTCATGCTGGTCGCCGACGGGATGGGGGGGCACGCTGGTGGCGAAGTGGCCGCGAACATGGCGTTGTCAACCTTCAAATCCCATTTCATCGAAGGCTCGAACGCCCCTCGTCCTCGAGACCGGTTGCAGGAGTCATTGACCGCGGCCAATGAAGCTCTGCGTCACAAGATTGGCAGCCAACCCGATCTCAAGGGCATGGGGTGTACACTTGTTGCCGCCCTGAAACTGGGTGACCGTTTGGTCTGGCTGTCTGTCGGCGACAGCAGCTTGTTTCTGTTACGCGACGGGCGGCTGAAAAAGCTCAACGCTGATCACTCGCTTTACGGCGAGCTTTTGCAGATGGTTGCGTCTGGTCAAATCACTCAGGACGAGGCTGACAACCATCCGCGTCGCAACGCACTGCGCTCTGCCTTGATGGGAGATCGGATTTCACTGACGGATATCAACGCGATCAACCTGAAACCCGGTGATGTCGTACTGGTATGTTCTGACGGGCTTGATACGTTGTCGCAAGCCGAGATCACCGGCGTGTTGCAAAGCGGTAAAAGTCGCGACATGCGTGGTGTGGCCTCGGATCTGCTGAATGCCGTCGAGGCGAAAGGCAAACCGAAACAGGATAATACGACTGTTGTGGTTTATGCTCATGTTCAGGAAGGCATGAGCAGCATGTTGCGGGGCAGCCAGTGGGCGTTCACACCCGCTGACAATCGAAAGAAAACACTGAAGTATATTGCAATCGGACTTGGGGCTTTAGCCATTGGGGCCACTATTGGTGCGCTGAGTTTCGGTGACAAGAAGGCAGCGGAGACTGATCCGGCGCCAAAGCCCGAGCCCGTTCCTGCAGAACAGGAAGAACGCAGTATCGGAGACAGCTCGGTCACCGATCCAGTTTCACCGGAAACACCTGTTGAAGGTGGTGATAGCCCCGCCCCCGAGGAATCGGAAACTCAGGAACCGGGGGCTGATCCGGAAGCGTCTGGTGAAGAAACCCTTCCGTCAGACGCGCCTGAAGCGTCTGGTGACCAACCCACTGAGGATGTGACCAATCAGGATGAGAAGCCGTCCATTGATTCAGTAGTTCAGGAGTAGCGCCGCCCGTGTCCGCTCATTTGCCAAGGGGAGAAACCTTTGCCGGCTATGTCCTGGGGGACGTGCTTGGGCAAGGGGGTTTTGGCATCACATATCAATCGCGCAACCGGGAATCGGGCGAAAGATTTGCAATCAAGGAGTACTTCCCGGCGGATTACGCCAATCGCGGGCCCAAGAACGCAGTCGTTCCTACAAGCGAAGGGCGTCAGCTTTTTCACATGGGGCTCGAGGCGTTTTTACAGGAAGCTAACATGTTGCGCGATCTCCCGCAGCAGCAGGGATTGATGCGTGTTCGGGCAGCTTTTCGCAAGCATGGTACAGCCTATTGCGTGATGGAATACATCCACGGCGATCCGTTGGACCGGATGATGACCCGTATGATCGAGGCACGTGGCTCCGTACCTCAGGACCTCGTAAAAAAGTTTCTCCAATCAATGCTTGGTGCATTGGATGCGGTTCACAAGGTTGGGATAGTACATCGCGACATGAAGCCTGCGAATGTCATGATCCGAAAGGATGGGCAGCCGATCCTGATTGACTTCGGAGCAGCGCGACTGATGGGCAAGTCCAGCGGGTTGGCCTCTATGTTCACACGGAAATACGCCGCGATCGAGCAGTTTCCGCCCGAAAAAACCGGGTTGGCAGGCGGAGTTCACGAAGGACCGTGGAGCGATCTGTTCGCATTGTCCGTTATTCTTTACGAAATGGTGTCGCAAAGCCTGCCGCCAAATGCGGAAGAACGCTGGAAAGACAAGCGGGCCACTGGTCGTGATCCTTATGTGCCCGTGCGTCAGAATCTGATCCGCAACCGTGTGCAGGCCCAATATGATGACGTTCTGCTCAATGCGATCGACATGGGGTGTCAGCTGTTGCCCCGAGACCGAATTCAGGCTGCGCGAGACTATGCCCGGATTTCAGGTATCGATTTGCGTCACCCTGTCGAGAAACCTGAACCGCCTGACCCGAAACTCAAGCGACCACAGGACGGTCGAACGCCTCAACATAAGCGCGGTGGACGTGCTGGGTATAAGGCATCGCTAATGGTGTTGATGTTTATTCTGGTCGTTGCTGTGGCCGTAATTGCGTATGGAACTTTGATGTGAATGTTGTGATCGCCCTTCGTGCATTGTTTTTCTCAGTTGTTTGGTCAGCTGCTTTCGGCGTGTCAGCTGCATGCGCGCAGATCCAATCCGAAGTCGTTAGGGTGGCTGATGGTGCGGTTGGGCGTGTGGTTGTCCAATACGATGGCGGATGGGGAACCGGGTCTGGCTTTGTGCTTGCGCCTTTGCCGGGTGGAGGCGGGTATTATTTTCTGACCAATCACCACGTGATCGAAGGTGGCGTCAGCGCGTTTGTTGGCTTCAAGAAAGGCGACCGGATTTACAAATACGGCGTTCAGGTTGCATACGATTCCTTTGAAAAGGACATGGCGATCCTGAAGATCACACCGCAGGAATCCTTTGATCACAAACCCAACGTCCTGGCGGTGCGTGTTGGGACAATCAACAAAGGCGAGCAGGTTGCCGCAGTCGGTTTTCCTGGCACTTCAGACGTATCCAATGACAGCGGAAACGAGCTGGCCTTTTTTGAGACCACATTGACACAAGGGGCTGTCAGCAAAGTTTCACCCGGAAAAACGCAGCGGAATCGTGGTACGCAAGAAATTGTTCAGCACACTGCAGCAATCAACCCCGGAAACTCCGGCGGGCCGATGATCGATTTCTGCGGTTCGGTTTTGGGGATCAACACCGCCGGTGTCATGTTGAATTCGGATGGTGAAACTCCTGCTAACGGCACGTTCTTTGCACCATCCGCCAATTCCATCGCCGGTTTCCTGCAAGACAGCAATGTCCCGTTCACGCGTCACAAGGCAGGTTGTGATCCTGACAATCCAACTGTCGTTTCCGGTGGTACGTCAGACAGCAACCTTCTGATCATCCTTGCTGTATTGTGCGGTGGAGGCGCTGTGGTGATCGGTGGGATGTACTATGTCGTCTCGCGCAGTCGCGGTAAGGCTGATTTCAAACCCGAGCGGTCGGCTGCGTCTTCCAAATCCTCTGGGCGGTCTATTCTTGCCGTGGGCATGGCGGGTCATTCTGCGCAGTTCAGTGCTCGGCAGCTGCAATCCGGTGTCACCATCGGGCGTGCCAGCGAGAACACACTGACAGTCACTGATCGCAATTTGAGCCGCCGTCATGCAAGCCTCTCTCTGCAAGGGCGTAAAATGATGCTGACAGATCTTGGGTCTTCGAATGGGACCAAGGTTGACGGGCGGCGCCTCAAGCCAAATGAGCCGGTGCAGATCAACACCACGTCGAGGGTTGAACTGGGAGGGATAGCGCTTGTCCTCAAACGACCCTGATACCGTCCTGTCAATCCGGAACCTTGGTATAGAACGAGCGCCGGGTTTCTTTGTTGTGATCGAAGAACTGGACCTGAGGGCAGGTGAGACCATTGTTCTGGATGCTGTCAGCGGGGCGGGTAAAAGTACCGCTCTGGGGTTGATCGCGGGGGCGCTTCCGTTGACTGCATTGCCGGATACGCACCACGAGATAGCTGGCGTTACGGTGACGCCGGATACGCCTCGTGCGGATTTTGCGGGGCCGGACAAGCTGGGATTTGTACTTCAAACAAACACACTGGTTCCATATCTGACATTGCTCGAAAACATCGAACTGCCCGTGCGCGTTGCGGGTCAGGAACCCGATGCAGAATGGCAGGACCATCTGATCCGGTCGATGGGATTGGGTGACTATGGGGCGCGAAAGCCGGGTCAGTTATCTGTCGGCCAACGACAGCGAGTATCCGTTGCGCGGGCTTTGTTGGGACGACCGGCCCTGTTGCTGCTGGATGAGCCGGTGTCGGCACTGGATCCCGCGAATGTCGCCGAGGTGGAGGGCTTGATCGTGCATCTTGCGGCAGAGGCCGGGTCCGCTGTCGTGTTGGCCAGCCATCAGGCGCAGACCGGTGAGTTTGCGCAAACGCCTCGGGCTGATCATCGGCTTCTGGATCATCAGGGGCAGTCCTATTCCATCTTTTCCACAGCGGGTCGTGTAGCGGCCAAGGTGGCATGATGTTGAAGATACCAACCAAACTGGCCCTCAGAGAGTTAAAGCACGACTGGCAATCGGCTTTGTGTTTTGTCGCTGCCTTGGCTGGTGTTCTTGGACCTCTGCTGATCATACTTGCGCTCAAGAATGGGGTCATCGGCACAATGGTCGGGCGTCTGATCGAAGATCCGTCGAACCGTGAAATCCTGGCCATCGGCGCGGGGCAGCATGATGCTGCCTTTTTTGCAGGTTTGAGTGCGCGGCAAGATGTAGGTTTTGTTGTTCCCGCAACACGCTCAATCAACACATCCGCAAACGCTGTTCGGAATGAGGCGCAGCGGAAACTGGAGCGGGCGGTGCCATTGATCCCGTCATCTGCGGGTGACCCCTTGGTCAAGGGCGAGGCCGTCGGTCCCGGCCGGATCTGGATATCAGACACGCTGGCAAGTGATCTTTCGGTTTCCGCAGGTGATACACTGGACATGATTATCGGGCGCGAGGTCGACGGGCAGCGCGAGAACGCGCGGCGCGACCTGACGGTTATCGGTGTGCTTTCGCCTGAGATCTGGCCGCGGCCCGCAATCTTCCTGTCGGTTCCCGACTTGCTGGCAGTTGAGCGGTTCCGGGATGACCTGTCCGCGACACCTGGTAACTGGACGGACCCGGTTCCGGAACCTGACAGCTTTGCCAGCTATCGCCTGTATGCCAGATCGCTCGAAGATATCGCAACCCTTTCCGCTTATTTGGCGGATATCGGATTGCAATCTCGTCCAAGGGCTGAAAACGCAGCGCTGTTGCTGTCATTTCGCCGGAATTTAAACATCCTTTTCGCGGCCGTAGCGGCATTGGCGATGTTCGGGTTTTGGGCTGCAATGTCAGCCAACCTTCGTGGTATGGTCGAGCGTCAACGCGTCATCTTCAGTTTGTTTTCCATGTTGACGATGCCCGATCGTCAGCGGTGCGTCATTCCCGTTGTGCAAAGCCTGACGCTTGTGCTGGGTGGTGTGATTGCGACCTTGGTTATCATCCTGCCTTTTCTGCTTGCCATCAATGCCAGCTTCGAAACGGCGCCCGGAGAGGCCATTGCGCGCCTTTACCCCGGTGACATTCTGGCCACTCTGGGTCTGGGCGCTGTGACAGCTGTCACGGCAGCGGCCTGGGCGGTATTTGCCGTTCGCAATGTTGAACCACAGGAGGTTTTGACCCATGCCTAGACTTCCTCGGAGTATGATTGCCACTCTGATCGGCCTTTTCAGCTTGACTTCGACCGCACAGGCGCAGGACATCACTTGGCGCGAGAAATATTTTAATCCACAACCCGCCGAGGGAGATTTGACCCTGCCAATGCCGTGCGGCGGAGCGATGACGTTTCGAAAGATCGCAACTCCTAATACTGACGGCGTGATTGGCGATGTTTCGGTTGTACTTGGTCAGGAAGGAAGTGAGCAGCCCTATCTGAACGGTTTGCGCCGGGCGTTTGTATCTGGTGCGTTCGCGGATGAAGATGGTGCGGCCAAGGGCTACTTCTACATGGCCAAATACGAGCTGGCGCAGGCACAATGGGATGTGGTCATGGCTGGTCAATGTTCCGAAAAGGAACCCCGCCGACGCGAGTTTGTTCCTGCAGTCGCCCAATCAAAGCTCGACTATCAGCGCTTTGCTGAGGCCTATACGCTATGGTTGATGCAGAACGCCCCGGATACGTTACCGCGTGTCGGTGAAACACGTGGGTATCTGCGATTGCCGACTGAAGAAGAGTGGGAATACTCTGCCCGCGGTGGGTTGGCCGTTGATCAAGCTCTGTTCCGGGCGCCCTTGCCCCCGATTCCGGAAGGGACGCCGCAGGACGAATTCATAGCACATGGTGGAACAGCGTCGGCGGGCGGTAAATTACAGGTTATAGGTTCGTTGCGCCCCAACCCTTTGGGTCTGCATGACATGCTGGGCAATGCGGCCGAAATCGTTGGCGATCCATTTGCTTTGGTCCGTCACGGGCGATTGCACGGACAGGCCGGAGGGTTTGTGAAACGGGGGGGTGATGCACGCACACCCTTGGCGGACATCACTTCTTCGACCCGGTTCGAAGTGCCGCCGTTTGACATTTTGTCCAATACCTCTTCAGCGGACCGGTTTACCGGCACACGTCTTGTGTTGCAGGGCTTGGCCATTACTTCGGCTGATCAGGACCAGGCTCTGAAAGATGGACTGGACCAATTGGCACGCCCGGACGAAGGTCTTGCTGTAGCGGCCAGCGAACAAGAGGCGATGGACCTTCTGGATGAGATATCGGCCGAGACGTTGTCGGATCGGACCAAAACTCAATTGGCGGTGATCAAGGATACCTTGAACAGGGGGCGTGTGGAACGTAACGCGCAACGCGACCAGTCGATCCGCCTTATCCTGACCTCGGGTGTACTTGTCTGCGGGCAGGGCATTCGACGTTATCTAAATGCGCTGATTTCATCACTGACAATTGCACCTGAGCTGGATGCGCTGGAGGCGGAAGCGCGGGCAAGCGGGGACCAGTCTTTCCTTGACGAAGTGCTTGCTGCCAAAGAGGACGCTGCGGCCAAGCTGGCCGAACTTGAGGCCAAGGCCAAGGCTGATATTGTCGAATATGCCAACCTGATCGAAGGGTTGGTCGATCAGTATTCACCTGTTTTGCTGCGCAAGCAGATCGATTTCATCTATCCGACAGAAGCAGAGCGGGGTCGCGAGCGCGCGACTTGCCTTGCTATGGTTCAGGATCATATCGGTGCGCGAAGCGTAGCTGGCTATTCGGATTTGGATCAGATTGCGAACGACTTTCAGGCAGTTGCTTTGTCGTTTGTCGAAGAATGAATTGGAAAGGTTGAACTATGCGGGATGTATTGAACAAATCGCTTGAAGTACTGGTCTGGATAACGACTTGTCTATCCATTGTCTTTTTCTGTTTCACAGCAATTACGATGTTGCGGCTATCTCCGCTGGGGCCGGATACAACGACCATCATTGCAGCCTTTCTGACTGTGGTGTTCGGGATTACCGCTTCGCTTGTTTTTGCTGGCATCTGTTTTCAAATCATGGATATCCGCACCTTTTCCAAACACAGCGCGATCAGTTTGAAGAGCCGGAGGTAACATAAGCTATGGAACATTCTGTACTTGGGCTTCGACCCGGCAGCGTCCTTCAGGATACCTACGAGATCAAGTCTCTGTTGGGTGAAGGTGGTATGGGTGCCACATTCCGGGGTTTGAACCGGGCCAGCGGTCACGAAGTGGCAATCAAAGTAATGACACCTAGCTTTGCCAAGAACCAAAAAGCGGTTGATCTGTTCCGGCGCGAAGCGAATTTGCTGCGAACTGTCCGTAGCGAGGCGGTGGTCCGGTTCGAAACCTCCATGCTGGATAAGGACGGGCGCTTGTTTCTGGTCATGGAATTTGTACCGGGTCATCCTCTGTCACACTATCTGAAAAAGGGCGCGCGACTTTCGTCCGATGACGTTCTAAAATTGGGGTTGCGACTGGCGCAGGGACTGGAGGCAATCCATAAACTTGGCATCGTTCATCGAGATGTTGCACCCGACAATGTGATGATCTCGCATGAAGACATTAATCAAGCGAAATTCATAGATTTCGGTTTGGCCTCTGACAGCATCGGAACCGACAAATCGATTATCGGCGACAGTTTCGCAGGCAAGCTGCGCTATTGCGCTCCTGAACAGTTGGGTTTGTTTGGCAATAATGTTTCAGCCGCGACCGATGCCTACGCACTGGGTCTTGTGTTGATGCGTACGACCGGGCTCGAGTTGCCAGGTGAAGGTAAAGGTTTTGCCGCGGTTGAAGACCGAAAGGTGGACATCAAGATAACCGATCCAAAGGTTGCGCCCGGTCTGAAATCTGTTTTGGAACACCTGCTGAAAGCCAACCCCAAAGACCGTCCCAGTGACCTGCCTGGCTTGTTTCGCACAGCAATGAGCGGTGCCAAGGCAGCACCGACTTCGGCGGCTGTACCCCGTCAGCCGACTGCCGCGCCCGACCAGGGTGGGGGCAGCAAACTACCTTTGATTGCGGCGGGTATCGTCGCTCTGATCGCAATTGCTGGAGGTGCATGGTATTTTCTGTCAGGAGCTGGTGGTTCGTCAGCCAAGGTCAATGAGTCTGTCGGGATTGCGCAGGAGGCCGTTGCTGCCGATAACCCACTGACAGCCGCACGAGACCTCTTGGCTGTGGGCGGGGCACAGAATCTGGATGCCGCTTTGGGCGCGCTGATTGCGATCAGCAACGATCAGGAGTTGTCCCAACAGGATCGGGCATCAGCCAATATCCTGATTGCTGAGATGTATGATCCTAAAACGCACAGCACCGTTACATCGCCTTTCCCGCGCCCTGACCCGTCGGCAGCACGGCGTTATTATCAGCGCGCAGCTGATCTTGGGTCGGACCCGGCGCGTCAGGCTTTGGATCGATTGGCTGAGTGAGGAGGTGAAGAAGATGTTGATACGAGTTATTTCCCTAGTTGCCTTGTTGGCCTCTATGGTCGGTCCGGCTACGGCGCAATCAAGATCTCCGCTTCCAATCGAAGGCAAAGAAAGCCTGTATCAAAGGGTTCTGATCCGTGAGCGGATCGACGCGAAGCCCGAGCCAGACAGCGAAAGCTCCGCGGCGTCTCTCTCTCCATTACAGGTGTTTTTTGTCTATGCTCGTGACGCCGACTGGATTCAGATTGGCGCGAGCGATCAAGGCAACGACCTTATGTGGATTCCGGAAGGGGCGGCTATTCCCTGGAATCAGAACATTGTTGCCACGTTGGAAGGCAGCGACAATGTCGGGCGCGTTTTGTTTTTCAATGATATCGACCCGATCTATGACATCATCGAAAGCGAAAACCCCGCCGGTCTTGCAAAAAACGCCAGAGATGAAGCGCTGGCAGCTGAGCAGGGCGGCGAACCGTCAGAAAGCGTGATCGCCTTGGGCCCGCGCGAAACGATTGATCAGCGTCAAAACCTTTATGTAATGCCAATCCTGGCAACGGAAGAGGCTGTGTTCGACATCGGACCGTTCGTAAATTTGCTGCAAGTGGCCGTTGCCAGTGCCAACGCCCCGAACCGTCCGGCGCCATCGGGTAGTCAGAATTCGGGCGACTTAAAAACAGCAGTGGTCTTTGTCGTGGACACTACGATTTCGATGGAGCCGTATATCCGCGCCACCCGTGCAGCACTGCAGGAGGTTTATCGAGAGGCCGCAGGATCAGCGGCAGCAGACGCGATCAGTTTCGGGCTTGTTGGCTATCGCGACAGCCTCGAGGCAGCTCCGGGCCTTGGGTATGACGTTCGGACATTCGTGGATCTTCAGCAGGGCCTTAACGTTGACAACTTCCTGAGTGGCATCGATCAGATGCAAGAAGCGGAATCCAGCAGTAAGAATTTTCGCGAAGACAGCTATCGCGGTATTGAATACGCATTGGAAGACATGGACTGGAGCGACTTTGGGGGACGGTTTATCGTACTGGTTACAGATGCAGGTCCGCGCGAATTCGATGATCAGTACTCTTCCACGGGGCTGAGCGCCGAAAGTCTGAACCGGATTATCCGTGAGCGCATAGGCGGTGCGATGGCCGTCATGCATCTGCGTACCGCGCGAGGTGCCAAAGACCACCCTTCGGCAGAAGCGGCATATAAGCAACTGACCGCCTTTCCGAATTCTGCGCCTCTGTATTTCCCGATCGAGAACGGCAACCCAGACGTCTACAAGGAAACGGCACGCACATTGGGTGGGATCGTGGCCAAGCATACGTCTTCTTATCGTCGCAGCGGCGGCGATGAGATTCTGGACGAAGATGCCATCACAGACGAGGGTGACAACAGGTTCTCCGGTCTGAGTACAGCAAGCCGGACAATGCAATTGGCCTATCTTGGAAAAACAGAAGGCGCGCGCGCGCCCGACTTGTTTGAAGCCTTTGTGGCGGACCGTGATTTTGATCGACCCGGATTGAAACCTTTGTCCATAAGGTTGCTCATTTCGAAGGCAGATCTGAGTAACCTGGAAGAAGCATTGCGGATCATTGTCGACCAGGCCGAGCGGAACGTCGTGAACCCTGATCAGTTCTTTGCACAGGTTCTGGGAGTTGCCGCAGACATGAGCCGCAGACCTGATCAGGTATCACGCCAGTCAGACCCCAGCCTTGCCGAAGCAGTGGCGTTGGACGAATACCTGTCTGACCTGCCCTATAAGTCTCAGATCATGACTATTACTGAAGATGATTGGGTGCGCCTTCCGATTTCAGAACAGCAAACCATCGTCAACGGGCTATATGACAAGATCGAACGGTACCGGCGGTACAACGAGTCGACCGATCAATGGGTTGATTACCTCGGGGCCGGGCCGCAGGCAGGAAACTTGCTGTACCCGATGTTGTTAGATGATTTGCCATAACCCCAAAGGTGTTGTCGCAAATCTTCCGCGCGAGCCAAGCCGTCGAAAGCGGTCTCTAGATCATTTGACCATGCGCCAAGCGGGCGATGTGCTCCATCGGGTCACGTTTCTGGTCCCCGACCAACGTATACTGCCAGGGCCCGTCCTGCCAGAAGACGACAAGATATCCGTCCTCTTGTCGAAACCGAAATGATTGGGTTTGAGTTGTGTCGCCATGTGTGGCCATCAAACTCAACCGATCACCTTCAACATTCTCGTACATAAATAAAGCTGAGGCTTGGTCTCCTGCGGGCAGAAGGCGTCCTCCAATCAGGGAAAACCCGGTTTCCCCAAGTTGTGGCGCGATAATGGCAGAGCCCAGACGATTGGAGAGCCAGGTTTGCAAGTGATCCTTTTCGTCCACGGCAACTTCCACAGGGTGTAGAACTTCAACGGCGAATAAAGAATGCGCCGCTTTTGCGTGTTGCGAAAACAATGCCAGATCGTCGGTTGTCCGACTGTTCCAAGGTTCCAAATAAGATCCCAAACCAAAACCAACAGCAAAAACCGCAACCGAAGCAACCAGCCTGAAAGAGACTGGCGAGGGTAGCGTGGCCTGTTTTTGCAGACCTCGAAGATGTGCCGCAGAAGGAACAGGGACCGCCTTGTCTATCAGGTCTGTTTGACGCTGCATTGCACGAAAACGCGCTGCATCGTCCGGGTGTCGGGCAAGGTGACGGTCAAGGCGTTCGCTCTCTTCCGGTGACAACTCACCGTCTATGCTACGTTGAACCAAGTCTTCGATGGATGGGGTGTGCGTCATTTCACGCTCCTGATCTTCACGGCGGCCGAAGCGTCCATTTCAGATTTGATTTTAGTACGCGCGCGCGATATCCGCGACATTAGCGTACCCTTTGGAATGGACAAAGTTGTGGCCGCTTCGTCATAACTTAGCCCACCAATCACTACAGAAAGAAGGGCCTCTCGCTGATCTTGGGGAACAGAATCCAGCGCCTTCCAGACTGCCTTGATTTCCAACCGTTCTTCGGCCGTGCTTGTCGTAGCTGCCAGTGTTGAAATGTTATCGAGATCGACAGTGTTGAATTTGGTTTCTCGACGCCACCTGTCCCGATAGAGGTTTAACAATATTTTAGTGAGCCATGGTTTCAACGGCCGCCCCGGAAGCCAAAGCAATCGTTTGCGCAGGGCGCGTTCAACACAATCCTGCACCAGATCATCCGCCGCATCACGATCACGGGTCAGCGACCAGGCATAACGCCACAGATCGGGGAGGCAGTTTTCAAGCTGGTTTTCAAATGACTGAAGCATGTACGTAAGCCGGGGGAGGAAACCTTCCCCCGGCACCAAGGTTCAGGGTCGTGCGATATGCCAAACACCTTTTACACCGTCCCCTGTCATGTCCCCAGGATTTTCGTCTTTGAACCATAGATAAAGCGGCTTTCCTTTGTAGGCGACCTGAAAGCTGCCATCCTTGCGTTCGATCAGGCTGTAGCCTTTTTTCAGCTCCATGTTGGCATCACCCATCAGCGGTGGCCATTTGGCGGCACAGTCATCATAGCAATTCGAAACACCTGTCTCGTCCTTGTCAAAGGTATAGAGCGTCATCTTGTTCGCATCCATAAGGAAGGTTTCTCCGTTGAGCTCACCGGTTACGGCTGGCGCACCGGTGTGACCATCCGCAAAAGAACCAGTTGTAGTCGCAGCTAGCGCGATGCCAGCAAAAATGAGGGATTTGAGGGACATTGGATTCTCCGACTGTTTCAGGTCTGCCGGATGACAGACAATACAATTACGAAGGCGATTGGAAAAAATTCCCCTACCCAAAAAAAAACTTTTTGCGTGCAGCGTGTTTCACCTGCTGTCAGTGTCCGAAGTATGGGTATTCAAGTTTCGGTACAGCAATCATAGCTCTTTCGAAACGAAAGCGCAGACGAGCGGATTGCGTGTGCTAGGACAGTGACCCAGCCCCTTGATCCGGGCCGTTTGGATGTAGAATCCGTTCCTGTTTCTTTCTTGTGATTAGGTTGCGGTCAAGGCCTGCTGAGCGGAGCCCTTGCGTAGCTCAAG
>NZ_JBQFYX010000031.1:0-14514 GCF_056541885.1 Ruegeria sp. AF7
TGAAGACAATGGCGACACCCGCCGCCCTGCTGGCGTCCACCAGCATGGCATATGCCGAAGACGTCGGGGTGCTGCACTGGTGGACTTCGGGGGGCGAAGCTGCTGCCCTTAACGTCCTGAAGGATGATCTGTCCGGCCAAGGCATCGGCTGGCAAGACATGCCAGTCGCTGGCGGTGGTGGTACAGAGGCGATGACGGTGCTGCGTGCTCGTGTCACATCCGGCAACCCGCCAACTGCCGTGCAAATGCTTGGGTTTGATATTCTCGACTGGGCCGAGGAAGGTGCATTGGCCAACCTCAATGACGTGGCTGCCGCCGAGGGCTGGGATGCCGTGGTTCCTGAAGCTTTGCAGTCCTTTGCCAAGCATGACGGCAACTGGATTTCGGCACCGGTCAACGTGCACTCAACCAACTGGGTCTGGGCCAACAAAGCCATCCTTGATGAGCTCGGCATCGCACAACCAACCAGCTGGGACGAGTTTGTCGCTGCGCTAGAGGTCGTCGAAGCATCTGGTAAGATCGCTCTGGCCCACGGGGGTCAGGCTTGGCAAGACGCCACGATCTTCGACGGCGTGGTGCTTTCCACCGGTGGCATTGATTTCTACCGGCAGGCCTTCGTCGACCTTGATCCGGAAGCACTGGGTTCTGACACGATGGTTGTGGTGTTCGACCGCATGGCAACCCTGCGTAGTCACGTGGATGACAACTTCTCGGGTCGTGACTGGAACCTCGCTTCCGCAATGGTGATCAACGGTGAGGCTGCATTCCAGATCATGGGAGACTGGGCTAAAGGCGAATTCATCAACGCCGGTCAAGTGCCGGGTGAAGACTTCCTTTGCTTCCGCGTGCCCGGCTCGGAAGGAACTGTGAGCTTCAATGCCGACCAATTCGCGATGTTCGGCGTGACTGGTGATGACGCTGTCAATGCCCAAAACGCCATGGCCGCATCGATCATGTCACTTGAGTTCCAATCGGCGTTCAACGTCGTAAAGGGTTCTGCGCCTGCGCGCACGGACGTACCGAATGATGCGTTCGATGCATGTGGTCAGCAGGCTATGGCTGATCTCGCAGAAGCAGCTGACTCTGGGACCTTGATCGGATCGATCGCGCACGGTCACGCCAACCGAGCTGCGGTCAAGAACGCGATCTATGACGTCGTGACCGCCCATTTCAACGGCGAATTCGACTCGGCCACAGCGGTCGAGGAACTCGTAACCGCCATTGAGATCAATCAGTGATCCCAAGCTAAGCCGGGAGGCGCGCGATTGTGCGCCTCCCCCTGCAGAAAGGAATCCGAAACATGACGATGACTGTTCCAAAGACGTCGGCACGGCCCGCTCGACAAAGCGGTGACTGGCTGCGTGACGCGATCCCGAAACTGGTTTTGAGCCCAAGCCTCTTTATCGTCCTGGTGTTCGTTTACGGGTTCATCTTCTTCACTTTCTACCTGTCATTCACGGACAGCCGCATCCTGCCGACTTATGAACTGGTTGGTTGGTTGAACTACGAGCGGTTGTTCCGGATCCGGGCCTGGGACATCGCGGTTGTGAACCTGCTGATTTTCGGCTCGCTTTACATTGTGATCTGTTGCGTGCTCGGCCTCTTGCTAGCGATCCTGCTTGATCAGAAGATCCGCGCAGAGGGTTTCATTCGCACAGTCTATCTCTACCCGATGGCACTCAGCTTCATCGTGACCGGCATTGCGTGGAAATGGTTCCTAGATCCCGGCATCGGGCTACAGGCCGTGGTGCAATCCTGGGGCTGGGAAAGCTTCACTTTCACCTGGATCAAGGACAGCGACATGGCGATTTACACCATTGTCATTGCCGCCGTCTGGCAGACAAGTGGGTTCGTCATGGCAATGTTCCTTGCTGGACTGCGCGGCATCGACAATGAGGTAATGAAAGCAGCCCAAATTGATGGTGCTTCAACCGTCGCGCTTTATCGCCGCATTATCATCCCGCAGCTACGTCCCGCGTTCATGTCGGCTTTCGTGGTTTTGGCCCACATGGCAATCAAGTCTTATGACCTGATCATCGCACTGACTGGCGGTGGACCTGGCACAGCAACCGAGATGCCAGCAACCTTCATGTATTCCTATACCTTCACCCGCAACCAGATGGGGATCGGTGCGGCTTCGGCCACGATCATGCTCATGTCGATCGCTGCCATTATGGTGCCCTACATATATTCAGAACTGAGGGAGAAAAAGTGATGGCTGGTTCCTCTGCTTCTCAACAGGTGATCCGTACTGGCGCAGGAGCTCGCTTCGCGATCTACACCGTGCTGATCATCTTCTGCCTTTACTACCTCGTGCCGCTCTATGTGATGGTCGTGAATTCTCTGAAACCACTGTCCGAAATCACCGCAGGCGGGATGATGTCGCTTCCGAAGGATTGGACAATTGCGCCTTGGTCGAGCGCTTGGTCGACGGCGCAGGTTGGCGTCGAGGCCACGGGTCTGCGTCCATACTTCGTCAATTCGATCCTGTTGGTTGTCCCGACCGTGGCGTTGTCGACAATTCTCGGGGCGATGAATGGTTATGTCCTGACCAAATGGCGTTTCCGCGGTGATACAATCATCTTCGGCCTGCTGCTCTTTGGTTGCTTCATTCCGTTTCAAATGGTGCTGATTCCGATGGCGCGGATGCTGGGTTTGATGGGGTTGGCTGGAACAGTACCGGGTTTGATTTTTGTACATCTTGTGTATGGAATCGGCTTCTCGACCTTGTATTTCAAGAACTACTACCAGCAATTCCCGACCGAGCTCGTGCGGGCGGCGATGATCGACGGGGCAGGGTTCTTTACGATCTTCCGTCGCATCATGTTGCCGGCCTCAGGTCCGATCGCGGTGGTCTGCATCATCTGGCAATTCACCAACATCTGGAACGACTTCCTGTTCGGGGCCTCGTTCTCTGACTTCGATAGCCAACCGATGACAGTCGCTCTCAACAACCTCGTTCAGGCGTCTCATGGCGTCAAAGAATACAACGTGCACTTTGCCGGGGCGATCCTGGCCGCACTTCCCACACTTCTCGTCTACATAGTCGCGGGACGCTACTTCGTCCGCGGTTTGATGGCAGGCTCTGTGAAAGGATAATTCAATGGGTTTTCTCGATATCAACAACGCAACGAAATCCTATGGCGCCGTGAAGGTTCTTCACGAGACTGAAATCTCAGTTGACGAAGGCGAGTTCCTCGTTCTGGTCGGCCCTTCGGGATGCGGAAAGTCCACTCTCTTGAACATGATCGCCGGGCTGGAAGAAGTCACCAGCGGCGACATTGCAATCAAGGGTCGGTCGATGACCGGGGTAAAGCCTGCAGACCGGAACATCGCAATGGTGTTTCAATCCTACGCACTCTACCCGACAATGAACGTGGGCCAAAACATCGCCTTCGGACTGGAAATGCACGGCGTGCCGAAATCCGACCGCGATAAGGCCGTAAGTCAGGTCTCTGATCTTTTACAAATCGACCATCTTCTCGACCGGAAGCCTGGGCAGCTCTCGGGTGGACAGCGGCAGCGTGTCGCCATGGGCCGCGCCTTGGTGCGTGATCCGGATGTTTTCTTGTTCGACGAACCTCTCTCGAATCTAGACGCCAAACTTCGCGTCGACATGCGGACCGAGATCAAGAAACTTCACCAGAAGCTCGGCACCACCATCGTCTATGTAACCCACGACCAGATCGAGGCTTTGACACTGTCGACCCGGATTGCGGTTATGTTCGGCGGCCACGTCCAACAATTGGGCACACCCAAAGAAATCTACGACCGTCCCGCCAATATGTTCGTGGCCGGTTTCATGGGATCGCCTTCAATGAACCTATTTCCGGCAAATGTCGAAGAGGAGAACGGCAAAGCGGTTGCCAAGGTTTCGCTCGCGGATGGATCGGTTGTCAGCCTGCCTTTCCCGGACCGTAGCAAAATGACCAATCATGCCGGGCGTGAAATCGTCTTAGGCATCCGCCCTGAGGCGATCACTGATCCAGATGGGGCAGATCGCAACAGCCAATCGGTTCATCAGATTGAGGCATTGGTTGAGGTAACGGAGCCCGCCGGATCCGACACTTTCGTGGTCACGCATCTGGGCGGCAAGGAAGTCACCGGACGATTTCGGGCTGATGTGGACGTCGGGGCGGGGAAGATATTTCCGTTCGCAATCAACATGGAAAAGGCGGTCGCCTTCGATCCTAAATCGGAAGAGCGGATCTCTGCATGAGCGACGACGCCGATATCATCATTATTGGCTCGGGCATAGGCGGCGCAACAATGGCCGCCGCCTTGGCCCCAACTGGGAAGCGCATTCTGATTTTGGAACGCGGAGAACATTTGCGCCCGTCGGCATATGATCGCGACGAAAGGGCGATTTTTGTTGATGGGCGGTATCGCCCGGATGAGGAGTGGCTTGATGGTGATGGCAAACCCTTCAATCCGGGTAACTACTACAATGTCGGGGGTAATTCGAAATTCTACGGTGCGGTCCTCATCCGCTATAGGGCAGAGGATTTTGAACCGATTTCGCATTTGGGCGGTTCGACACCTGGCTGGCCAATCAGCTATGATGAGCTCGAGCCCGACTATTGCCGAGCGGAGGAGCTCTATAGCGTTAGAGGTCGCTTGGGTGATGACCCGACCGAACCACACCATTCAAAGCCTTACCCACACGGACCCGTGCCGGACGAATCTGCCATTGCGGATCTCCGAACGCGGCTGTCATCGGCGGGATTGCATCCCGGTTCGCTCCCGCTCGGGGTCGATCTCGACCGATGGCTGTCGCGTGCCAGTACACCTTGGGACGCCTTTCCGGACACCATCGGTGGCAAGATGGATGCTGAAAGTGGGGGGCTGAAAGCAGCCCTGGCGCACGGCAACGTAAAGCTGCGTACGAACGCTCGCGTTGAGCGTCTAAGGGCCGACGATAAAGGCCGCATCGCAAGTGTTGAGTTAGCCAATGGCGATGAGCTCAGCGCAAAAGTCGTTGTTCTTGCCGCCGGTGCGGTACAGAGTGCTGCGTTGTTGTTGGCCTCGGCGGACGAGGCCCATCCGAAAGGGCTAGCTAACCAATCCGACCAGGTTGGCCGCAATTTCATGAACCACAATTGTTCGGCTGTTCTGGCCATGCATCCGCTGCGACGAAACGATTCGGTTTACCAAAAGACATTGATGGTCAATGATTTCTACCTGACAGGGGGTCCCAACGGCAAACCACTGGGTAATGTGCAGCTTCTGGGCAAGATCTCCGGAACGATCCTGTCGTCCGCTTCACCCGTCCCACGCATTATCGCAAATTGGATCGCCGCACACTCTGTTGACCTCTACGCAATGTCGGAAGACCTGCCCAATCCCGACAGCCGCGTGACGCTGCACGATGGCCAAATCAGATTGGATTGGCGGAGATCGAATTGGGAAGCCCATGAAGGGCTTGTGAAGGCCCTCAAAAAATCTTTGAGACGCGCCGGCTATCCCGTTGTCGTATCGCGACCGTTTGACCGGCGCACACCCTCTCATCAATGCGGCACGGCGCGTATGGGACATGATCCCGCAGGAAGCGTGGTCGACACGTACTGTCGCTGCCACGATCACCCAAATCTCTACATTTCGGACGCGTCGGTATTGCCTACGTCTGCGGCGGTGAACCCAGCGTTGACTGTGGCAGCGCTGTCGCTCCGTGCTGCCGAACACATTAGAAAGACTGACCTCGAGCTCTGACAGGTATCGCGCAACAAGGAGTGCCCCATGGGCAATGGATACGACTTCATCATCATCGGTGGCGGCTCTGCTGGTTCTGTGCTTGCCGGACGGCTGTCTGAGGATCCTACGGCAAAAGTCTTGCTATTAGAGGCAGGCGGTAGTGATCGTCACCCGTTCTATCACTTGCCAGCCGGGTTCGCGAAAATGACTAAGGGCATTGGATCCTGGGGCTGGGACACCGTTCCGCAGAAGCACATGCAAGGCAAGGTTTTTCGTTACACGCAGGCCAAGGTCATAGGCGGGGGTTCGGCCATAAACGCACAAATCTACACGCGCGGGAATGCGCAGGACTACGATGATTGGCGTCAGATGGGATGCGATGGTTGGGGCTACGATGACGTATTGCCCTATTACAGGAAGGCCGAGGACAACGAGACCTACGAAAATCGCTATCACGGCAAAGGCGGTCCGCTTGGCGTCAGCGAACCGCGCGCGCCATTGCCAATCTGCGAGGCCTATTTTGATGCAGCCGCCGAAGTGGGCATCCCACGCAACCTAGACATCAACGGTGAATCCCAGGATGGCGTCTGTTACTATCAGTTGACCCAACGAAACGTTCGGCGATCCTCAGCGGCAATGGCCTATGTCGCTCCAAACCGCCACCGCAAGAACCTGACCGTGAAACTTGGCGCCCAGGTGCGCCGCTTGATCGTCGAGCAAGGAAGAGCGACCGGAGTCGAACTCGTTGACGGCACTCGGCTAAGTGCCAATGCAGAAGTGCTGTTGTGCTCGGGTGCTATCGGCTCGCCACGCCTTCTTCAGCTCTCAGGGATCGGCCCTGCCGATCACCTAGCCTCGCTTGGAATCGATGTGGTGCACAACCAGCCCGAAGTTGGCTCAAACCTGCAGGACCATCTGGACCTATACTGCATCAGCGAGCTGTCGGGGCCCTACAGCTATGACCGTTATGCGAAACCGCATTGGGCCGCGTTGGCCGGCCTACAATATATCTTCGGGCGCAAGGGGCCGGTGGCGTCGTCGCTCTTCGAGACCGGTGGGTTCTGGTATGCCGACCCAGAGGCCCGCTCGCCCGACATCCAGTTCCACCTCGGTCTCGGTACCGGCATCGAACATGGCGTGGCAGCGATGCCCCAGGGCGGTGTAACATTGAACTCTTGCTACTTGCGACCGCGGTCGCGCGGCAGCGTCCGTCTGCAAAGCGGCGATCCGGCCAAGGCGCCGCTGATCGATCCCAACTACCTGCAGGATCCGTTGGATCGCGAGATGTCGATCCAGGGGCTTAAGTTGACGCAAGAAATTCTCGCGCAATCGGCGCTGAAGAAATACATTCTGGCTGAGCGTCTGCCGGGGCCGGACGTGAAGACAGATCAAGACTATTTCGACTTCATCTGCGAGCATTCCAAGACGTCGCACCATTGCGCTGGCACCTGCCGGATGGGCGCAGATGACGGCGCGGTGGTGGATCCGCAGCTTCGGTTCAAGGGGATCGACGGGCTGCGCGTGGTCGACAATTCAATTATGCCGACGGTGCTTTCGTCGAACACCAACGCTGCGGCTATCATGATCGGGGAAAAGGCGGCGGACATGATCAAGTCCCAGCACGGGATGGCAGAAACATGATCCGGCATATCGTTCTGATCCGGTTTCGTGCAGACGTTGGCGAGAAGAAAATAGCCGAACTGTTCGCCGAGTTACACGAAATCGAAGGTAAGCTGCCCGGCCTGATTGCGATCAACTCTGGCCGAAGTGAAAGTCCCGAAAAGATGGAACGTGGCTTCATGCACGGTTTCGTTGCCGATTTTGTCGATTGGGATGGCCTTCAAGCTTATCGAGACCATTCTGACCATCAAGCTCTGGGTAGGAAACTGATTGCGCACGCGGAGGATGGAAAGAATGGCATTTTGTGTTTCGACTTGCCGATCGGAGATGACAATTCCTGAGAAATGCTGCAAATGACGTTCATGAGACAAAGACCAACAATTATCGACGTGGCGCGAACGGCCGGTGTCTCCAAGTCGACGGTAAGTCTGGTTTTGCAGAACAGCCCCACCGTCCGCGAGGAGACCCGAGTACAAGTTCGCAAAGCCATGGCTGAGATCGGTTATGTCTATAACCGGGCGGCGGCCAACATGCGTCAGTCGAACGCGGGATTGATCGGCCTTGTCATCAACGATTTACGCAACCCTTTTTTTACAGAATTTGCGACTTCGCTTCAAATGGCATTGGCAGAAAAAGGCTACTCGGCCGTTATCGCCAACACCGACGAAAACCCCGAGCTGCAAGAGCAAATGGTAGGATCAATGATCGAGCATGGGGTTTCGGCCCTACTCATTTGTCCGGCCTATGGTGATACGAAAGCAACCTTTGATGCGATCGCGCGGGCTGGAATTCCCGCCATGCAAATGCTTCGGAAAGTGGATGATCGGCTTTCGACCTTTCCTTTCATGGCCCCAGATTATGATGCAGGCAGTCGGCTGGCGACTCGTCATTTGCTGGAGCAGGGCGCGCGCCGCGTTGCATTTGTCGGAGGACTTGATGGCCGGGCCGTCACCGAAGAACGCAAGGCCGGTTACCTTGAGATTATGCAGCAGGCCGGTTCGGAGCCGCTGGTGATGACCGGCGCCGCCAGTCGGGAATTCGGGCGATCTGCTGCGAAAATGCTGACTGACAAACATCCTGAAGTCGATGCTGTCATCTGCTTCAACGATTTGATCGCTCTCGGGTTGTTGTCAGGGTGTCATGAGATACGGCGTGACATCGGACGTGAACTCAGAGTTATCGGGTTTGATGACATCGCAGAAGCGTCCCAGACCTATCCAACCTTGTCGTCTGTCAGCTGTGATATCGCATCCCTTGGATCCGAAGCCGCAACCGTTGTCGTGTCTTGGCTTGAGGATGGCACGTCCCCGCCGCCGGAGATCCGGTCAGACGTGAGTTTGTCGGCGCGCGCGTCCAGCACCTCATAGCCCGGCGCTTCGTCAACCTGCCAGTTCAGTGACTGTGTCGGCATTGGCCAACATTGTGGAGGATTCATCGAATGAGTGTATTTAGCGAGGTTGCGAACCTGGGTGTCGTGCCCGTTATCGCTATAGAAGACGCTGCATCGGCCCTGCCGCTGGCTGACGCCTTGCTGAATGCAGGGTTGCCGATCGCTGAGATCACACTTCGCACACCTGCGGCCTTGGACGTCATCGAGGCCATCGCACGCCATAGACCCGAGATGTTGATCGGGGCGGGTACGGTTCTGACAGAACAGCAAGTGGATTCTGTGGCCGATGCGGGTGCACGGTTTGCACTGTCGCCGGGGATCGACGCGGCCACCCTCGCACGCGCCTCGGCACGCAATTTACCATTTGCCCCAGGTATTGCGTCCGCGACGGAGCTTCAGGTTGCGCTTCGGGCGAACTGCGAACTGGTCAAATTCTTCCCGGCGATGGCGGTCGGCGGTATGCAGATGTTGAAGGCCATCGCTGGTCCGTATCTGCACACAGGGATCGGGTTCAACCCCACAGGTGGCGTCAGCCTGTCCAACATGGCGGATTGGCTTTCCTACAGCCCAGTTCGCGCCGTCGGTGGGTCTTGGATCGCAGGAACCACGGATATTGCCACAGGGAACTGGGCAGAAATCTCGAACAACGCGGCAGAGGCGGTCGCCAAGGTACAGGAATTTCGCGGGCAATCGAAGTCCGAAAGGAAATCGTGAAGGAAATGAAAAGAATGGATCTGGACCAACCAATGAAGTCCCGTGTGGAAGCTGGCCTCGGGTTTATCGCGGCCCTTGACCAGAGCGGTGGATCAACACCCAAGGCCTTGTCGCTTTATGGTGTCGATGCCTCCGAATGGGACGGTGACAACGAGATGTACGAGCTGATCCACAATATGCGCAGCCGGATTGTCCGGTCGAAAGAATTCAATTGTGACCGGGTCATCGGTGCCATCCTGTTCGAAGACACCATGAACCGGACAATTGACGGCGTTCCCACCGCAAAGTTCTTGTGGGAGCGCAAGGGCGTCGTACCTTTCCTCAAAATCGACAAGGGGCTGGAACCCGCGGGCAACGACGTGCAACTACTTAAGCCGATCCCCTATCTGACTGACCTGTTGCAACGTGCGGTTGCGCACTGGATCTTTGGGACAAAACAGCGGTCGGTCGTTCTTGGGGCCAATCGAGACGGCATCAGAAAGGTCGTTGAACAGCAATTGAACCTTGCACAAGAAGTTCTGAGCCACGGTCTGGTGCCGATCATGGAGCCTGAAATCGACATCCACATCCCCGACAAGAAAGAGGCGGAAAGCATCCTGTTGGACGAATTGCTGCGCGCGCTTGATCAGCTGCCTGATGATGACAGTCGGGTGATGTTGAAAGTATCACTTCCCACCGTGCCAAATCTGTACAAACCGCTCATCACCCATCCGAATGTCCTACGCGTCGTGGCCTTGTCGGGTGGATACTCGCGCGATCAGGCAAACGAAAAGCTCGCCCTAAACACTGGAATTATTGCGAGCTTCAGCCGTGCCCTGACGGAAGGCCTCTCCAGTCAGCAGACAAACGCCGAGTTCGACACGCAACTTGGCGCGTCGATTGATTGCATTTATGAAGCTTCAACGTCCGGGTAGGATCGAACGGTGACCCGCGTCTTGAATGCGGGTCACGCTGGCACAGGTAACCCCACGGTATGGTCGGTTTGGTCTCTTACGCGGTATCGAATTCGCTGTGGTAATCAATCAGCCTCTGAATCTCGCTGCGTGCGCCGAGCATGACGGGCACGCGTTCATGTGGTGAGTTTGATTTGATATCGAGAATGCGTTGGCGACCTGTTGTTGCCATTCCCCCTGCCTGTTCAATTAGAAACGCCATCGGGTTCGCCTCGTAAAACAGACGTAACTTTCCGCCAAGATCGGCGTTCTTGCTGTCCTTTGGGTAGATGAAAACGCCACCTCGCAAGAGCACACGGTGAACCTCTGCAACCATCGAAGCGATCCAACGCATGTTGAAATCCCGGCCACGCGGACCGGACTCGCCCGCGATGCACTCATCAATGTAGCGTTTTACGGGCGGCTCCCACCACCGCGCCCGTGACGCATTGATGGCGAACTCGGAGCCATCTTCCCGGATGCGGAGGTTTCGCTGCGTCAGGCGGAACTCGCCAATGTTGCCGTCCAACGTGAATGCGTTCACACCTTCCCCAGTCGAAAGGACCAACATCGTCGACGGCCCATAGAGCGCGTATCCCGCCGCGACCTGTTCATATCCTGGTCGCAGGACCGCATCGTACGACTCTTCCTCCGGCATTTCGTCCAATCGAATGATCGAGAAAATTGACCCCACCGAAACATTCACGTCGATGTTCGACGACCCGTCCAGCGGATCGAATAGCAGCACATACCGGCCTTTCGGGAATTGTGACGGAATGGGATAAACCTCGTCCATCTCTTCCGACACCATAGCCGCAAGGACACCGCTGAATTCGCACCTGCGAAGAAAGATGTCGTTGGCGATGACGTCCAACTTCTTCTGGGTTTCTCCTTGGACGTTCTCGGTGTCCAAATTGCCCAGTACATCGGCCAGTGCGCCGCTCTTCAGGGAACTCGAGACCGCCTTGCAGGCTGTTGCGACACTGTGGAGCAGTGTAGTCAGGTCCCTGTCTGTATCGAGGCGGCGACGTTCTTCGAGAAGAAACTGAATGAGGGTAAGGGATTGATCGGGCATGAGGCACTCCTGTTTGCACGCGAATTCAGCCTGCTTTGATCGACGGGACCGAGTTCTTGGGAATGCGGGCGCCAAAATGACAAATTGTGGTCGCCGCCATGTGCTGGCCATGGTCAACGGCCTTGGGTGGGTCGATGTTCAAAAGTCGTGCGGCCAGATAGCCGGCGTTAAACGCATCACCCGCGCCAGTGGTGTCGCGGATGTCCGCCACTTCCGGCGTTGGGATCGCATATTTCTGGCCATGAGCGAAAAGGGAAACGGGGCCATGGCCGTTTTTAACCGCCACTTCGGCCACGCCATATGACGTGAATCGGTCAAGCGTTCCGTCGGGATTGGCATCGCCCCAGTGGGTGTGCTCGTCATCGAAACTCGGAAGCGCAATGTCTGTCACGTTCAAAAACGCACGGATCGACGATTGGATGTCCTGATCCGACTCCCAGAGCGCGGGGCGGATGTTGGGATCAAACGAAACACGTGCTCCTCCTGCACGTGCGTCAGTCAGAACATCAACCAAGTTGGAACGAGCTTTTGAAGACAGGATGGCAACGGTGATCCCTGAAAGGTGGATCAAGTCCGCATCCTTGATTGCCGCGGACAGACCGTCTGGATCATCTGCGAGTCTCCGGGCGGCGGCCTCTGTCCGCCAATAGCTGAAGCTCCGCTCCACGCCATCCAGTTCGATCATGTAGAGGCCCATCGTACGGTCGTCATCGCGCCCGATTCCCGAGGTATCCAACCCATCCGCATCCAGTTCCGATATGAAGGCCTCGGACAACTTGTCCTTGCCGACACGGGTCACGAAACCAACGCGTGCCGCATTTCCGAGCGCCATTCCCAAGTGCCAGGCTGTATTAAACGTGTCACCGGCGAAGCCGCGGCGGTAGAGCCCATCCCCGACGGGCGCCATCTCGACCATCGCTTCGCCGATCGCGACTGCTGTCTTTATCCGTTTCACGCGTCCCCCAGTTCGTAGATCGCGCCCGTCAACCACGCAGGCCAATCACGCTCGAAGAACGATTTTTCGGTTTTGTCGAATTGACGGTTTGGCCGTCTGGAGATCCGCATTTGATCCTGTTCCAAGCGGACAAGGATCTGCTCCGTCTTTTCGTCGTCAGTTTCGCTGCGAAATCGGTAGTCGGGCAGGGGGCCTGTTCGCGCTTCGGGGAGTGCGTCGCCTGATGATTCGCAGATCGCGCGGGCGCCGCGACTGCCACCGCCACCTTCGATATAGTGATGCAGCGCTGCCAAAACCGCCTCGGATGCCAGCGCCATCTGCTGCCATTGCAATGCGCGTCCAGCCTCGCTTGGACGGCCAAATGCAATGCCGCGATCTCGGATCGATTTATTCAGCTGCATCGCGTCGGCGAGCGCTTGAGACACCTCGGAGGGCGCGCACAAGATACCAGCCTTGTCGCTCATCCGTGCCTGAACCTCATCGCGCACCGATTTCAGATCGACGCCATCCTGAGGGCGCAGCACTGCTTCGATCTGGGCAACAGCCGATCCGATTTCGTCCTCGGCGGTACCGTGCATCGCATCGCGTGCCCTACCACTTGCCCCGAGATGTTCGGCGACCCGCGTTCCAAAAACCTGACCTGCGTTCAGGGCAGAGCCACCCGGCCGCGTCACACCGTGCGTGCCGGCCGCTTCACCGACGGCATAGATTCCGGGCACATTGGTGCGGCCCCAGATATCGACAGAAACCCCACCATTCATGTGCTGGTTGTTGACCGCGAACTCCAATGGTTCGGCGGCGATATCGACTTTGTAGCGGCGATACAGCTCTATCGCGAGTGGGTTCATGTGCCGCAACCGGTCAATGGGCAAATCATGCGTCGCACCTGCAGTGCGCAAGTAGTGGCCGACATCGTCGTCCAGCCGATCAAGGCAGAAGTCTCGATCACCAGGCACTGGCAGCGGATTGCGGTTAAAATCCATGAACACGCGGCGACCAATTTGGCCCTCGCGAAAAACCGCCAAGTCGACAAGGCTTGATCCGAAATTTAGCATTCGACTGGCGTGGAACGGCCATTGGTAGCCTTTGCGGAAGATGTTCGAGGCCACCTCCTGCGTCGTACGATAGTAGTCGGCAAGGAAGTGGTGCTCAACGCCATTCGCATCGACCGAATAGATGTGTGGAATGACCTGTACATAGGTTCCGGACAAGTTCCAGGGAAACCCTTCACGGCGCGTCCCGATGCCAAACTGACTTTCCGTGATGTTGACCAGTTCCAGTCCGGCCTCTAGGGCCATTCCCAGAGATCCAAAGCAGCCATTCGGGAAGACACTGTCGCGGTAAAGCTCGCCCGGGCCACCAGCGGCCAGAATCACCGAATTTGTCAGGAATGCCACCAGACCAAACGGGTTGTCATCTGACTGCATCTTTGGCCGCATGGCCAGGACGCCCGAAGCGCGCCGTTCTTCGCCGTCACCTTTCGTCAACAAGCGTACAACCGTCGTCTGGTTGAAAAGGGGTATATCCAGTCGCAGCGCCTCGTGCGCCAGAACCTGCACCATCAAGCGTGACGTCCTCGGGCCACAACTCGTGGCACGACCGACCTCGTCATGATCGGTTTGGTACCGCAGCGTTCCACCCAAGGAGTCCTGCGGCAGAGGAAGGCCCAGATACTGCAAAGAGGCCATTGCGCGTACAGAACCGACCGCCTCGATATACGCGGTGTCTTCGTCCATTGCGCCACCGGCGCGGATCGCTTCGGCCATTGCCTTGAAGTCATCGCCCTGGTCGGCGGTGTTGGCTGTGTGCAGGGTTTGCTTGTCGGACCCCGAACATGCCGAAGTGCCGCCCCATGCACTTTGGCTGATGATGCCAACATCGCCACCGCGACGCTTCAACTCGACTGCGGCACGCAATCCGGCAGCGCCGCTGCCAACCACGATGCATCCTGAACGGTGCACGGGGATCCGGTGCTTGCCGGCCTCTACGGTTTCCGCGAATGGGGCATCTGGGGGCAGACGCGGCATCTCGACGTCGGTCAATGCGTCGAGAACCCGCTGAGGGACTTTGAGTGTCACAATGCTCTCTCCTTCACGCCGATCTCAGGAAATCTCGACCCAGCTTTGGGACTTCGACG
>NZ_JBQFYX010000032.1:0-13544 GCF_056541885.1 Ruegeria sp. AF7
TTGGTATTGCCCCGAAGCATCCGTGGTCCATTCGGCATATGACCCGTTGGTGTTCTGCCACAGAACCTTGTAGCCACCGCCCGACGCTTCGGCCTGAAGTGCCTGCCAGCCTGCAAGCGAGTTTTGCCCAATAGACTGGCCACCGTAAATCAAAGCAATGTTCGCACTGCCGCCATCCAGCACATAAAGCCCTTGGCTGGCATGTTGTAGCGTTGTTCCCTGAGTATCGATATCTGAAAGCTGCATTGCAGACTTGATATTCGACCGGGCATACTGCTGTAGCCCGTCAAGAAACTGGACCAACTCTACGTCGTCTGCAATCGTGAATGTTGTGCGTGTGACTACATCCAGAAATTCGTACAAGACACCGTTTTCAAAGAATAAAAAATTGCTTATCGCGCTAACGAATCTGACAGTGTCGGTGCCGGTTCCACCCGAAAACGTACCTGCGTTGCTCCGCACAACAGCCAGATCATTGCCCTGGTCCCCAAAGACCTGGTCAGCACCAGTACCTTGGGCCACAAAGATGATATCGTCGCCTTGGCCGCCATAGATGGTGTTGTTGTTGCTTCCGTTGGACAGCGAGTGAATGGTGTCGTTTCCGTCGTTCCCGCGCAAAACATTTTGAGCGGTATTGCCGACAATAGTATCGGCACCAGATCCGCCAGACGCGTTTTCAATCACGACGCCATACGCAATTGTGAAACCACCCTTTATGCCCGCTGCATGTGAAACCAACCCACCACCAGAAACGGAATAATCCAAAGTTGCCGCCCGGAGATCTATATATGCGTTCGAGCCACCGTTATGCTGGATCGTGTCAATTCCACCAGTATCCCAAATGGCTTGGTACCCAGTTCCTGCGACGTTTTCAGAGGGGAGTGTGTAGGTGTTGCCCCCGGAGTTGTGCGATGTATTCGCCCCATACATGGCCTGCAACGCGGCGACATCCAAAGCCCCAAGCCCTGTTGAACCACCATATGTGGCATCAGAACGCAGCCACCCGTTTTGTGAAGTCCATCCATCGTTATAGGACATCACGGTGTAAACGCCCTGATTGAGGCTCGCCGCCCCAAACGAGTCGAATGGCGAGGTTACACCGCTCAACACGGTTGTACCCAAACCCGTGTCATGAGGATGGCCCAAACCAAGAGCGTGACCTAATTCATGAACTAGAGTGGTAAAGAAATACCCGCCCGGATCACCGTTTCCGTTGAAAGAAGCAGTCCAGTATGACGTGTTGAATGCACCATAGGACGTCCCGTTCGATGGCGAATAATGAAATCCCAAAGTCCGAGGGTCTCCAAAGAATGAAGAAGGCGCAATAACCTCAACCAAGTCAGCAAAACCGGATGTGACTTCGACAAAATTAATGTTTGCAACGGCTTCTATTGCGGCCAGCGCCGCACGGAACTCCGCCTTATACTCCGATGACCAAGCCTGTGTATCAGAGAAGTGCCCGAAACTGTAGGAAATCACCGTCGTGGTCGACGGATTCCCGTCACCATATGCATAGGTACCCTGGATAGAGCTGAGCGGAGAACTTACGGAAGGTCTGGGGATTGTCGTTACAGTGGCCATTTTTCTGTCTTAGAAATAGGTGTTGTTGATTGCGCTGAAACTGCTCGAACAAAGTGTTCTTTTTGGGGCAAACGCGTACTGGAGTGTTTCCTGCAAACTACAATATTAACGGCAAATCAAGAATTACCTTCTAGAGGGACAGACTCAATTTTATTAAGCGCATACATGAACAAAAGTATTGTCAAAAAACCGGTAGGATAGCGTGCATAGGCCGACTTGATACACGCAAAATTGATTGTCATGGCGATCCATACCTGCGACAGTTTTGAGCACCTGTAGTGACGGAAGCAAATTCGTACTTATTTCTTCTTTAGTCCCAAACGGCAATTATTCTCAGATCCCAAAAGTTTGGTTCGAACAAGGTGCCTTTAGTTCCGGGCTTTGAACCCAAGCGCGCGCCTGCAGAAAGGGCCCACATACCCGGAGCGTAAGGTGCCTTAGCTGTGACGCCCAATACCGCCGCTCATGTGCGAAGCAAAGCCTTGCCATGGGTCAGACCATTCACCTTCTCCAGGATGGCGTCCGCGTCAATGCAATGGTGCCGATAGAGGTCGCCGATTGTCCCTGTCTGACCAAAATGTTCGACCCCCAATGGGATGGTCTGATGTCCCTGTACCGCACCCAGCCAAGACAATGTCGCGGGGTGTCCGTCGATCACTGTAACCAGCTTGCAGTGCCGCGGTAGACCGGACATCAAAGCTTCGATGTGGGACCGAGCCTTCTGATTGCCCCGCGAACGCGCCCGTTGCGCTGCCGTCCACCCGGCGTTTAGCCGGTCTGCCGAAGTCACCGCCAACACGCCAATGTCTTTGCGTCCTTCGCCCATCACGCCAGCGGCTTTGATCGCTTCGGGTGCAACGGCCCCCTGATAAGCGATTACGACCTCGCAATTCGGGCCCGGCTTCCGCAGCCAGTATGCACCATCTATGGCACCTTGACGGAAATCATCGTCCACACGCTTTCCAGGTTGTTCAATCGGGTTTGTCGTCAGGCGCAGATAGACCGAACCGCCTGTTTCGTCCCGCAGCCAGGTGCGTTCGTCCGGTTGTCCTTCGCCGTCACGCTGAAGGTAATCAAAGGCCCATTCCATGATCACTGCCAGTTCATCGGCAAAGGCTGGCTCAAAGGCTGCCAGACCGTCCTGACTCATCCCGATCAACGGTGTGCCAATGGATTGATGCGCGCCGCCTTCCGGGGCCAGAGTTATGCCCGAAGGCGTGCCGACCAGCATAAAGCGCGCATCCTGATAACAGGCGTAATTGAGCGCATCGAGGCCTCGGCTGACAAAGGGGTCGTACACAGTACCGATCGGGATGAGCCGCTTGCCAAACAGGGAATGCGAAAGGCCCGCAGCGCCCAATAGCAACATGAGATTCATCTCGGCGATACCAAGTTCGATATGTTGCCCTTCGGGAGTAAATTCCCATTTTGCCGTCGAAGGGATACGGTGTTCAATGAAAGCGTCGGCTTGCTCGGATCGGGCAAACAGTTTGCGCCGGTTTACCCAAGGGCCAAGGTTTGTTGTGCCTGTGACATCAGGGGACGTCGTCAGGATACGCTCGGCCAATTGGCTGTCGCGCTTCGACAAGTCATCCAAAATCTTGCCGAAAGCCATTTGGGTCGAGATTTCGCGGCTTGTGTCGATGTCAATTGATGGAACATCCAGCTTGTCATCGAAATAGCGTCGCGGACCTTTTGCAAAGAAGGGAACTTTCGACAGAAAATCTTTCAGCGCCTCTGGGTCCGGCACTGCCGAGAGAGGTTCCCATTCCTTGCCGGCAGGCACGCCCATATGTTCTTGCCACGCGACGAACTGGCTGTTGTTCATCAGTCCGCCGTGGTTGTCCTTGTGGCCCGCAATTGGCGTGCCCCATCCCTTGACAGTGTAGGCCAGGAAACAGGTAGGGCGGTCATGTTCGATTGCATCAAAGGTTTGGGCCATGGTCTCGACGCAGTTGCCGCCGAGGTTTTCCATCAATGCAGCGAGTTCGGCATCTGTGCGCCGTTCGATCAGCGCCGTCACATCCCCCTGATCCCCAAGATCGTCCATGAGGCGCTTTCGCCAAACCTCGCCACCCATGAACGTCAGAGCCGAGTATTCCTGGTTCGAGCAGGCATCAATCCAGTCTCGCAGCCGATCACCGCCAGGTTCCTTGAAGGCCGCGCGCTGCAGGACACCATGCTTCACGCGAACAACATCCCATCCAAAGGCATCAAAGATTTTTTCGATCCGTTCGAACAAACCTTCACGAACGATGCCGTCAAGCGACTGCCGATTGTAGTCGATAATCCACCACGTGTTGCGCAGGCCGTTTTTCCAGCCTTCCTGCAACGCTTCGTATACGTTGCCTTCATCCAGTTCAGCGTCGCCTACAAGCGCCACCATGCGTCCCATCGGGGCATCTGCCCCCCAGTTTTTGGCCTTGACGTAGTCCTGAATGATCGAAGCAAACGAGGTGATCGCGACACCCAAACCTACCGAACCTGTCGAAAAGTCGACATCATCGATATCCTTTGTCCGGCTGGGATAGCTTTGCACGCCGCCAAACCCGCGAAAGTTCTCCATCTTCTCGCGGGTCTGGTTGCCCATAAGGTACTGCATCGCGTGGAAAACCGGTGACGCATGAGGCTTGACCGCAACCCGATCTTCGGGGCGCAAAGCCGAGAAGTAGAGCGCCGTCATGATCGAAACCATCGACGCGGACGACGCTTGATGACCACCAACCTTGATCCCATCCACCTTGGGACGGATATGGTTGGCATGGTGGATCATCCAATGCGACAACCACAGCAAACGCTGTTCGACGATTTTCAACAGCTTGGGATCATTCGGCATGGTGGTCTCCGGGTTCATGCGGCACTGCGGGCAGGGTAGGGCAGAGCTTGCTCCAAATCCGCAAGGATGTCATCAACGTCTTCCAGCCCGACGGAAAGACGGATCAGACCGTCGCTGATCCCATGTTCTGCCCGTTCTTCCGCAGTATAAGTCGAATGAGTCATGGATGCCGGGTGCTGGATCAGGGTTTCTGCATCCCCCAAGGACACGGCGCGTTGGATCATGTTCAGGCGGTTCATGAACTCGATGCCACCGGACAGGCCAGACTTGATTTCAAAGGCGATCATGGCCCCCGGCTGCGACATCTGGCGTTGTGCGACATCGTGCTGGGCAAAACTCTCAAGCCCCGGGAAATAAACCTCACTGACGGTAGGGTGTGCCTGAAGGTAATCGGCAACCACCTTGGCGGACGCACAGTGACGATCCAATCGCAGGTTCAGTGTCTTCAACCCACGCAGGATCAGCATTGCGTTAAAAGGTGCCATCACTGCACCTGTCATGTCTTTCATGCCGACCAGCCGGATCTCAGAAATCTGCTCGGCGGTTCCGACCACAAGACCCGCGACCACATCGCCATGCCCGCCCAGATACTTGGTGGCGGAGTGCAGGACGATATCCGCGCCGTGCTCGATCGGGCGGGTCAGATAGGGGCTGGCATATGTATTGTCGACCACAACATGCGCACCAACAGAATGCGCAATTTCTGAACTGGCAGCGATATCCACCAAGCGCATGTTTGGATTGGCTGGGGTTTCAAAATAGACGACGCGGGTTTTTTCGGAAACAGCGGCTTTCAGATTCGCAGGGTCCGTCATGTCGACATGGGTAATAGTGACACCCCATTTTGCCAGCCCGTGGCGCATGAAAGCGAAAGTGCATCCGTAGAGCGTTTTGTCGACAATGACTTCGTCACCTGGCGACAGCAGGGTCCAAAGTACGGCGGTAATTGCGCCCATCCCGCTGGAGAGAGCGAGCCCGGCCTCGGCACCTTCCAGCACGGCAATGCGCTTTTCAAGAAGGTCACATGTCGGGTTCGATATCCGGCTATAGATATGACCTGCGCGCTCACCGGCAAACATTTCCCCACCAGCCTCTGCGGTTTCGAAGGAGAAAGTTGAGGTCAAGTGGAGGGGCGGGGTCAGCGCACCATCGTTTTCAAACGGGTTGTAGGCATGATGAATGGCGCGAGTGGCAAATCCGGTTGTGCGGGTCACGGTGGGCTCCTGATCTAAGTTGTTATCACTTTGCGCCTTTACTTTGAGCAATAGGTTGCGAATAATGCCAAGGTAAGGATCAATATTGGCATATTATGCTAATAATGGAGAGAAGATGGACGCCAAAGACAGGCAAATCATTCGAGCGTTGCAGCGGGACGGGCGTATGACGAACCAGGATCTTGCTGATGAGGTCAACCTGTCTCCTTCACCGTGTCTGCGGCGGGTCAAAAACCTTGAGGCCAGCGGTGTCATCAAAGGATACAGCGCCGATGTGGACGCTGCCGCATACGGGATGGCGATTACCGTCTTTGTCCGCATCCGGCTTGAGCGGCACAATGAAACAGATGTGCAGAAATTCGAAAAACGCGTTCGGATGATCGATGAAGTTCTAGAATGCCACGTGCTTACCGGCGCAATGGATTACCAGTTGCGGGTATTGGTATCAAACCTCGACGCATACGAGGACTTTATTCGAAACCGAATTCACCCGATCGGCGGAATAGCTTCGATCGACACCAGTTTTGTCTATGGAACAGTCAAGAAAACAGCGGTGTTTCCAGCCTGAGATGGCTTGAGTTCTCGAAAGTGACCCTTAGCATTGAGTTCCAGATTGTTAGGATGCAGAAGAACCAGTATCGAGTTTCCGAGACTATGGGTATTTGCCGTTAGAAAATTCGCCTACTGGATACACCTCCACAAAAGCAACATAATCATCATTACACGCATCTTCTGCAAGTCAACCTGCCCGTACACTCTTCTTAAAATACGCCTTAGTTCGAAATCTCAGGGTCGGGTCACGACAAAATCCGGCACGATCGCTGCTTGTTTGATAGCTTCCTCAACATCATGCCCGGCGAAGAATCCAAAATCCGAGACAAGTGCCGAAGCCACTCCGGCATGACGCGCGCCCAGAATGTCAGTATGCAGACTATCACCCACCATCAGAACGCGGGATTTGTCGACAGGCCCAAGTCGCTTAAAAGCAAGATCATAGATATTGCCGAAAGGCTTTCCATAAAACTGCGGGGTTACGCCCGTCCGGTCGGCCAAACGGTGCGCGAAAAGACCGGGTTCTTTGGAAAAGCCGTACTCACGTGGGGCAACGATGTCCGGGTTACCCACCAATACCGGGCGGGGTCGGCTTAGCAATGCCGCCTCCAACATCGCCTGCCGGGTTTCGGTCCAGGCGGCTGACCCGATCATCAGAAAACCATCAACAGTTTCGTAGGGTTGCGGGTCATCCTCCAGATAGGTTAGTTTCAAATCTTCCAAATCGCGAAGCCCGGCGCTGGGTGTCGCCATCAAACCCCAATGCAGCCCATGTTGACCATTCAGCCCGGACAGCAACGTAGCCCGACTGGTAATCACATCCTGCGGAGCGAAGTCATATCCCAGCCTGGTGTATTTCTCCAACAGCGTGGCGTGGGGAAACCCGGCGGCATTAGACACCACCAGGACACGTTTGCCCGCAGCCGTTAGTGACTTGATCCGTTCCGGCGTATCGGGGATCGCCGTTTCTCCGATATTGAGAACCCCGAACGCATCCAGCAGAAACACGTCGAACTCATCCATAACTTCGGAAAGGGTCTCGATACGACGATAATTCACGTCGTTCGGTTCAATATCTGGAAGGCGGTGCCGGACGGCTTCGTAAGCCTTAAATGCCTCCTGCGCTGAGAATCCGGTCAAATGATCGCTCCTCGTACTTTTGCCGAAACCCACTCGCTGATCATGACTGCAAGAAGAATTACTATCAGGATAAGGCTGACTTGCGGCCACGCCAGAACATTAAGCGAGGCCGAAAGCTGCAACCCGATACCGCCGGCACCAACCAGCCCAAGCACAGTGGACTCGCGAATGTTGATGTCCCAACGAAAGACTGCAATTCCGGCAAAAGCAGGCAGGATTTGCGGAACAATCCCATACGCCATGACTTGCCACCGCGAAGCACCGGTGGCTGTGATCGCCTCGACCTGACCGTGATCAATCTCTTCAATCGCTTCATAAAGAAGTTTGGCGCAGAACCCGATTGAACGGATGGCGATCGCTATGACACCGGCAAACACACCCGGTCCAATGATAGCGATCAATAGCAGCGCCCAGATCAGCGAATTGATTGAGCGGGTCGAAACAATGACCAACAAGGCAATGGGGCGGATGAACAACGCCGACGGGGTAGTGTTGCGGGCCGCCAAAAAGGCAACCGGCACAGCCATGCACAGAGCGATGATCGTGCCCAGAGTAGCAATGTTCAGGGTATCCCAGATCGGGCGTCCCAACTGGGTGATATAGTCCCATTTGGGTGGCGTTGCGCGGGTCCAGATATCGTTGGCGATACGGGGCGCATCCCAGACGAAAAACCAGGTTGTCGATTGCGAAATGAGCTGCCAACAGTAGACAAAAACCGCTACTCCCAGAAGCCATCCAAACCAGCGAACCAGGCTTTGGCCGGTCGTCCGCCTGCGCCAGATTTGTGTATCGTCGCGTTCAAGAACCGGCATTACTGAACCCTCGCGCGGATAATTCCCGAAAGGTATTCGAGGGCCATGACGATCCCGATGATAAGGATCAGAATGGCGGCGGCAGTGTCGTATTCATATCGATCAAACGCGGTGTTCAGTGTCGCGCCAATGCCGCCTGCCCCCACCAACCCGAGAATAGCGCTTTCCCGGAAATTGATATCGATCCGGTACATGGACAGACCCACAAGCCTAGGCATGATCTGAGGCTGAACCCCGTAGTTGATCCATTGCAGCCATCGTGCACCAGAGGCCTGGATCGCCTCAGCCTGAACTTTGTCCATCGCCTCGATATCTTCGGCCAAAAGCTTGGAAAGAAACCCAATGGTTGCGAAAGACAGCGTCAAAAATCCTGCCAGCGGGCCAAAGCCAAAGATGGCCACAAGCAAAATGGCAACGATAATTTCCTGCAATGCCCGGCTTAGCGCGACAATGCCGCGACAGACTATGTAGATTGGCAACGGGGCGATATTACGTGCAGCCCCCAATCCAATCGGGATCGAAATCAGGATACCAACAACCGACGCGGCCACGGTCATCACAATGCTTTCCAGAAGGCCGGCCCAGATATCTGACCACCGTGAAATGAAATCCGGGCTGGTAAAGGCAAGGACGAACGCCCATCCCCTGTCCAGCCCCTCATAGACCCTGCCCCAATCAACATCGATGGTCATGAACGCCGCAACCAAGTAAGCGAAGAACCCCAGTATCAATGCCCTGCGCAACAACGTGTTTTTGATAAAGGCCGGTTTGCGCCAGCCTTTTCCCAGCATGTCGTCAAGTTCTCGATGGCTCATTCTGCGGCCTCGACATCTTCATCCTCATCCACTTTTTCGATGGTCGCTTCCCAGTCTTCCTCGCCGTAAATCTCGGTCAGCTTTTCCGGGGTGAGCCCTGTTGGAAGACCATCAAACACAATTTCGCCAAAGCGGAGGCCCACGACACGCGGAACGAACATCTGGGCTAGAGCCACGTCATGGATGTTGATGATGGCCGCCAGCCCGCGCTCCTGACACAGCTCGGTGATCAGCCGCATGATCTGTCGACTGGTCTTCGGATCCAGCGACGCGGTCGGTTCATCGACCAGCAACAACTTTGGGTCCTGGATCAGGGCGCGGCAGATACCGACCCTTTGGCGTTGACCACCCGACAACTCGTCCGCGCGTTTGTCAGCCATATGCAACAGCCCCACCCGGTCCAGCAGGCGGAAAGCCTCGTCCACATCCGACTGCGGATACCGCCGTAAAAAACTGCGCCAGAATCCGACATACCCCAACCGACCGGACAATACGTTTTCCATCACGGTGAGGCGTTCGACCAGGGCATATTCCTGAAAAATCATACCCATTTCGCGGCGTGCTTTCCGCAACGCACCCGACCCGAGTTTGGTCAGGTCCATGTCATCCAGAAGAACACCGCCGCTTGTAGGCTCAACCAAACGGTTGATGCAGCGGATCATCGTCGATTTTCCCGCACCCGAGGGCCCGATCAGTGCAAGCACCTGCCCTTTGGGCACCTCAAGATCGATGGCCTTCAGTGCCTGATCTCCGGTCTTGTAGGTTTTCGTCAGCTTTTGAAGACGCAGCATAAAATGCCCCCGATTAGGGTGGATAGCGGGCCTTTTCAGGCCCGCTGGATTAAGCAAGGCTTATTGGCAGGCGTAGGAGACGCCGTTTGCCGCGTCAATTTTCCGAATGACGTCCCAGAATTCCTGGTAAGTCATCTCCAGAAATTGGCCCTCGTTCGACTTGGAAAACTCTGCTTCAAGCGTCGTCCCTTCCCACTCGAAGTTGAAGAAAGCATTGCGGATTTTCTCCTGCAATTCGGGCGTCAGGTTGTAGACAGTGCCAAAACCGGTGGTTGGAAAGGTCTGCGATTTGTAAATCGTAACAACATCTTCCTCCTTGATCACATCCCGCAAAATCATCCGTGCCTTTACCGAATTTGCAATCGATGCCGCTGGATAGTCCTTGTTCGCCACACCAAGGATCGAGTTGTCGTGCTTTCCCGAATAGACGGGTTCGAAGTCGCGATCGGGCAGAAGATCAAAGTCACTTTTCAGGATCGCCGACGGTGCTTTGAAGCCCGAGTTGGACGTGGGTGACGTGAAGGCAAGTTGCTTACCTTTGATATCCTCAACCTTTTCGATGCCCGAGCCTGGGTAGGTGATGATCTCCATTTCATAACCGAAGTTACCGTCTTTTGAGGCCATAATCGTAAACGGTCGGAACCCGGCACAGTTTACTGCCAGTGGGTTGGACCCGGTGTTGAAGCCCGCAATATGCAGGCGTCCCGACCGCATCGCCTCGATCTGGGCGGCGTTGTTTTGGACCGGAAAAAAGACCACGTCCTTGCCTGTCTCAGCCTTCAGATGCTCTAGAAAGTCAGACCACGCGGTTTTGTATACGGCTGGGTCTTCGACCGGTGTATAGGCAAAAATCAGGGTGTCAGGATCAATTAGCTGGGAAGAATCTGTGGGGATATCCGCAATCAAATCCCCATCGACGTCGCAAAACCGCTCGTCCAGATCACCCCTCGGGCAATCTTGCGCCGAAGCTGTCCCGGAAAGCGACATGAGCGCAATTGCCGATGCCCCAACCAATAATCTGATGTCTATCTTCATGTTTTCCTCCCAGTCATGCGCGGTCTTTTTGCAGTCCGCTGTTCGTCATTCATTTCAGTGTTTACGGGGCGACAAGAATATCAACCTCGGCACCGTTGATCGCGTTAAGCAACTCTCCTGTTGGTTTCGTGTCGGAAACTATGGAATCCAGGTTGGTCAGGTCTCCGACCTGAGACAGGCCTTTACGGCCAAATTTCCCTGAATCGATTAAAAGATGTCGATTTGCTGCGCGCGTCAGCATCATTCTTTTGACAGCCGCAAAGCCGCGCACGGTTTCTGAAGGGCCTTCGACCGAAAAACCTGACGAGCCGATCATGCATCTGTCGACATTGAACCGAGACAGGAATTCCAGCGTCTCGGTTCCGATCGTCGCAGATTCGGTTGCCAGATATTCTCCTGGACAAAGCAGAACCTCGGCAGCCCCATGGCCGAGGGTCATTGCCACCGGGATTGAATTCGTAATCACTGTGCAAGGAGTGCCGAGATACGCCAATGCACGGGCCATTTCGATTGTAGTCGAACCGGAATCGATCATGACCGTTTCACCATCGCGCACCAGCCCCGCCGCGCTGATTCCTATGCGTTCGCGCTCCTCAATTCGCGCGTTGGCCCGCTCGTCCAGACCTGGATAATGCCCTTGTGCCGGGGCAGATGCCCCTCCGTGCGCGCGTGCGATCAGGCCGTCATTCGACAGAGCGTCGAAATCCCTGCGCACCGTCTCGTTAGAGACGTTGAAACGCTGGGCCAATTCATTGATGCGAACGTGCGGGCGAAGCTTCAACTCCAGCAATATTTGCTGGCGCCGGTCGGATTTCTTTACCCTACCCCGTCCCTTCTCAATCGTTTTGGCACGTGTTTTCGTTTTGGACATCCAACAACCCAATCAGGTTTCAAACCCCACTTTTGTGGGATTTCGGGCATAATGCAATAATTTTTGTTGCATAACCCTCAGTAGGTTGTGACAATTCGGAAGAGTCCAAAGCGCAAAGCAAGAATGATGAATTGAACCGGTTCAAAGTGAAAACCTAAGGACCACCGTTAACGAGTGAAGGCTATTCTGGGTGCGCTTTTGATACTGTGTCATTGAGGGCAGCATGAGCGACGGCAACATAACTGATCAGATTGCAGCACTTCCGATGCGCTGGGACAGGGATGGAAAACTGCACGTTCTGATGGTGACTTCGCGCGATACAGGGCGGTGGGTCATCCCAAAAGGTTGGTTGATGGAAGGAAAGAAACCCTGGCATGCCGCTGAAATTGAAGCACTGGAAGAAGCAGGTGCTGTCGGGGCAATCTCGAAACAGCCAATTGGTCATTTTTTCTATGACAAGCGCTTTGAGGGCGCGAGTAGCGTTCGCTGCCGCGTTACTCTCTATCCCATGGTCGTTGAAAAGTTGAAACGGCGTTGGAAAGAACGGGACGAACGGACGCGTCACTGGTTTTCACCAGGGAAAGCGGCAAAGCTGGTGGAAGAAAGAGATCTCTCAAGTTTTTTGAAAAATCTGACAAGCGACCAGAACGCCCAGTCTGTCATTAACAAGCTACGAAAAGCTGGATGAGAAAGCGCCTGACAAAATCAAAGATACTGGGCGCGCAATTACCAAAGGGAGGAAGGATAATGAAAAAAATTACATCCACGGCCGTCGGGTCGCTGATTGCAATAGCCGCGTCTGTGTCGGCAGCGCAGGCAGACAAGCTGACATTCTATTGTTCGGCGCAGGAAGATTGGTGCCAACTCATGGCGCGCAGCTTTGAAGATGCGACGGGCATCGACGTCAACATGACCCGGAAGTCGTCTGGTGAAACCTTTGCACAAATCCGCGCCGAAAGCTCGAATCCGAAAGGAGACGTGTGGTGGGGCGGGACGGGCGATCCGCATTTGCAGGCCGCCGAAGAGAGCCTGACGATGGAATACATGTCGCAAATGCGCGACCAGCTTCATGATTGGGCAATTTCCCAAGCCGAAAGTGCCGGAAACAGAACGATCGGCATTTATTCCGGCGCACTTGGGTATGGCTATAACGCAGACCTGCTGGCGGCCAATAACCTACCCGAACCCGCCTGTTGGAAAGACCTGCTAAAGCCTGAATACAAGGGTCACGTTCAGATGGCCAACCCGAACTCGTCTGGTACGGCCTACACAACGCTGGCCTCGATGGTGCAGATCTTTGGCGAGGATGAAGGTTTTGAGTTCATGAAAGGCCTGCATTCGAATATCAACCAGTATACAAAATCCGGATCTGCACCAATCAAAGCAGCCGGTCGAGGCGAGAACACGATTGGCATCGTCTTCATGCATGATGCGGTAAAGCAGGCTGTATCGGGTTTCCCGATCAAGGTCGTCGCGCCATGCGAGGGAACTGGATACGAAATTGGCTCAATGTCGATAATTGAAGGAGCCCGCAACGAGGAAGAGGCGAAGAAGTTCTATGATTGGGCCCTGTCGCCCGAAGCTCAGAACCTTGCCCTTCAAGTCAACGCGTTTCAGGTGCCATCAAACAAGAGCGCGGAAACGTCGGAAAGCGCGCCTGACATGAGTCAGATCAAGCTGATTGACTATGACTTCAAAAAGTATGGTTCCTCAGATGAACGCAAGCGTCTGTTGCAGAAATGGGACGAGGAAGTTTCGGTTCTGCCGCAGTAAATGACTGATAATATGAATTAGTCTCGATGTGATCTGACACCGCCCCCAATTTTTCAAATTGGATTGGGGGCGGTGGTTCCCTTGAAGGGAGATGGTTGTCCGTTTTGATGGTGGTGCCAACCAA
>NZ_JBQFYX010000033.1:0-10803 GCF_056541885.1 Ruegeria sp. AF7
TTATTTGCGGCAGGCACAGTCTATCTCATAAGCGAGATTTTCGATGATGATGATGACCGATGTTACTACTAGGGGTGCCGCAACTGTGGTGGATGGAACGGACGCCCGATCATCGGCAACCCGAACACACGTCCGAACATCGACGGGGATGTTAATACCGATATTGACATCGAAAACTCCCGAAACACTGTCTGGCGTCCCGATGATGACCGCAAAAGGGAAGCCCGTCGCGAGATCAATGACACCCGGCGCCCAGCGAACGGCAATCCCTCCACGCTGCGCGCAAAGAATAAGCCGTCCCGTACTGATGAGCTGCGGCGCGACCTGAATGCCCGCCAGCAGGGTGAAGGTGTGCTGAACAGCGGGCCCGCACCGAGCCCACAACCGCAAATCAACCAACCCTCTGTCAAACCCCCCGCAAGCGGCGGTACGCGCCCTGCCTTAGGAGATGCAGGTGGTAGCAATCGTCCGTGCCTGGTAGGTGGAAGCGGGGGCCGTCCCAAACCCGGCAACCGCGCCGGTGGAGGCGACAGGCCCATCAGGCGCTAGTCCGGTAGGACTTAGCAACCAAATCGGAGCAGTCAGAGTAATCTAATTAATGGCGCGTTTGTTCCCAATCGAGTTTAGGAGCAGGTTCAAGAGGTGTCTGCGTTGCATAGCTCAGAGCATACTATTATTTCAGCGGTAGTAGGTCTGCTCAGCGATGAGCACTACCGGGATCGCATCCAAGCACTGCATTCCCTGACCGACAAGCACCTCGACCCGCCGCAACTTCGTGACAATCTCTTCCGGCTTGTGTCGCTTCGTTCCTATTCTGATCCTCCGTTTTCCTAAACGTAACAGCGGACCACTTTATTGGGGGAGGTTCAGTACTCCAATCTACATCAACCGCGATTTCGTACAAATCTCGGGGCAAGGGGGTCGGTTGCGGCCAGCGCAGATACCGCTTTGACATCGATTGAATACCAGCTGCTCCAATAGCCGTACCGTTTTATGAGGTGGCTGTTCTCAAGCCCGATGGTGGAAGGCCATAGTATGGTATGCAAAATCCATCTTGTCTTGACACCGGGCCGTGATTAAAAACTTGGGCTATGAGTACGCCCAAGCTTTCCAAGATCGACCACCAGCCCGCCACGTTACGCGATATGGTTCAGGAGCGGATGCGCGAAGCCATTGTCGAAGGCGTTTTCCAGCCCGGCGAACGCCTGGTCGAACGCCCCTTGTGCGAGCAGCTTGGGGTCAGCCGTACTGTAATTCGGGAAACGATCCGCTATCTTGAGGCCGAAGGATTGGTTGAAATCCTACCGGGGCACGGCCCGATCGTAGCTTCGATGAGTTGGGATGACGCCCGCCAGATTTACGGCATTCGTCGTCTTCTTGAGACTGCCGCAGCGGAACAGTGTGCTTGCAATATAGACGCGGATATCTCCCGCAAACTAGGAGTAGTGCTGAAACGGCTGCAAAAGGAATCCACCGGCAAAACATGGGGGCCTTTGTTCCGCGCGACCTCGGATTTCTATCAGGAGGTTTTTCATGGTGCGGGGCATCACATTGCCTGGGAAATCGTGCAGCGCCTGAATGGACGGATCAGCCGGCTGCGCATGTTGACGCTGACTTCGGATGACCGCACGCGGCCCGGGATCGCTTATATGGAAGAGATTTGCGCGGCCATAGTCTCGGGCAACCCGACGGCGGCCCGCGAAGCGGTTGAACGTCACCTGGGCGAGGCGACATCGGTCGCGGAACGCGTTTTTGCCAACGGGGAAGATATACAATGACCGACACACCCAAAGGTTACTGGATCGCCAACGTGATCGTGACCGACCCCGAAGCCTATTCAGATTATCAGGCGCTCGCCCCCCAAGCGTTTCAAATATACGGCGGCAGGTTCCTGGCGCGGGGTGAGGCCGAGACGCTGGAGGGCAACGTGTGGCAGCGGCGTGTCATCATCGAGTTTGACAGCATCGAACAGGCACGGGCCTGCTACAACTCGTCTGAATACCGTGCCGCGCGCGAGAAACGTGCGCAGGCCTGTCAGGCGGATATCGCCCTGATCGAGGGCTTGGCCAGCAAGTAAGCCGGGGCTTATGGACCGCATTCAAAAAAGCGTTCTTCCTGAGATCCGATGGGTTTTGGGTCTGGTAGCTTTTTGTGCTGTCGCCGGGCAACTCGGCCTTGACACGAAGGAATATGGTATACCATATGATCAATTTGAAAATTGATGCCCCTAGCGGGTAAGGCCCCATGGAGTTTGCACATGATAAATCTTGCACGACCAGAGCTGCTGATTTCTGACGCCTATGTGGACGGCGCATGGTTTGCCGCGCAATCCACCTTTGCAGTCTCCAACCCGGCCACAGGGGATCATCTGGCGGATGTGGCGGATTGCTCGATCCAGGACGCGCGTACGGCGATTGCTGCTGCGGAACGTGCGCAAAAGAGTTGGGCGACGCTGACGGGAAAGGAACGGGCGCGTGTATTGAGGCGCTGGTTCGATCTGATGATCGCAAATGCGGATGATCTAGCCAGGATTCTGACGGCGGAAATGGGCAAACCTCTGGCCGAGGCCAAGGGTGAGATTCTCTATGGTGCCAGCTTCATCGAATGGTACGCCGAAGAGGCCAAGCGCATTTATGGCGACACCATTCCAGGCCATCAGCAAGACAAGCGCATTGTCGTGATGAAACAACCCGCGGGTGTTGTTGGGGCCATCACGCCGTGGAACTTCCCCAACGCCATGATTACTCGCAAGGCTGGCCCCGCCTTGGCTGCCGGGTGCACGATGGTCGTGCGCCCGGCTGCAGAAACTCCACTTTCAGCACTGGCTTTGGCCAAACTGGCCGAAGAGGCGGGAATTCCCGCAGGCGTGTTCTCGGTCATTCCGTCCACGGATAGTGCCGGGATTGGTTTGGAATTCTGCGAGAACCCGGTGATGCGCAAGATCAGCTTTACCGGCTCTACTCGGGTCGGCAAGATCCTTATGCGGCAGGGGGCCGAGCAGATCAAAAAGCTCTCGTTGGAGCTGGGCGGGAACGCTCCGTTCATCGTGTTTGACGACGCGGATATAGATGCTGCCGTCGAAGGTGCGATGATCTCCAAGTTCCGCAATGCGGGGCAAACCTGTGTCTGCACAAACCGTATCCTTGTGCAGGACGGGGCCTATGATGAATTCGTGCGCAAATTGTCGGCGGCTGTTGCGGCTCTGCCCGTAGGTGACGGGTTCAGCGAGGGCACCGCAATCGGACCCCTGATCAATGACGCCGCTGTTGCCAAGATGCGCGATCATATCTCGGACGCGGTTTCCAAGGGCGGGCAGGTCGATGTGGGCGGCGACAGCCACAGTCTAGGCGGTACGTTCTTTCAGCCTACCGTCGTTTCGAACGTCACATCCGATATGATCGTCGCTAGAGAAGAGACCTTTGGCCCTCTGGCCCCGGTATTTCGCTTCACAAACGAAGATGAGGCGATCCGGGTGGCAAATGACACTGAGTTCGGGCTTGCATCCTATTTCTACAGCCGGGACCTCAGCCGTGTGTGGCGGGTCATGGAGGCGCTGGAATACGGCATGGTCGGCGTGAATACCGGCCTGATCTCGACCGAAGTTGCCCCGTTTGGCGGGATCAAGGAATCCGGCCACGGGCGCGAAGGCTCGAAATACGGGATCGAAGATTATCTGGAGATCAAGTACTGCTGCCTGTCCGTCTAAGACGACAAACATCTAAAACCCTGCGAAAGACAGTCAGCGTCCAGCCATCGTGCTGGGCGCTGATTTGCATTTAGTGTCTGTAAATTAGCGTCGAAAACGCCTTTTCACTCTTTCGAAGGGTCGCGAAAGCCCTTTGGAATAACAGTTTTGGGATTGACATGCAGGACTATGGTATACCATGTTACGCTACGAAAAGAATCTAACCTGTGATGGAGCCACAGCAATGCCGGCTGAAATTCGAAAAACACTGCTGCATGTCGAAGAGACGCTGATCGAAGGTGGTAAAACCGCTGAGACGCCGCTGAAGATGATCGCGGCGATTGCAGTGATCAAGAACCCCTGGGCCGGGCAGGGCTTTGTCGAAGACCTGCGCCCCGCGATCCATGATTGCGCACCGGGTCTGGGCGAGCTGTTGACCAAGATGATCCTTGATGCCTCCGGTGGCGGCGACAAGGTTGAAGGTTATGGCAAATCGGCCATCGTCGGTGTGAATGGTGAGGTCGAGCACGCCTCGGCTCTGATCCATACGCTGCGCTTCGGCAACCACTACCGCGAGGCGGTCGGCGCGAAATCCTATCTGGCCTTCACCAATACACGCGGTCCTGCGAATGCGCCGCTGCAAATCCCACTGATGGACAAGAATGATGGCGGCAAGCGCAGCCACTACCTGACCATTCAACTGTCGGTCGCTGATGCGCCTGCGCCGGATGAGATCGTGATCGCCCTGGGGGCATCGATCGGTGGGCGTCCGCATCACCGTATCGGCGACCGCTATCAGGACCTCCAGGAACTGGGTCATGATGTTGAAAACCCTGCAGCTGTCTAAGCCTTACGGGCGCGTCACCTACAGGCAGGCGGGGCAAGGTGCCCCGCTGGTCCTGATCCATGGCGTGGGCATGCAGTCTGCGGCATGGCAACCTCAGATCGAGGCGTTTTCGGAGCAGTACCAAGTGATCGCGCTGGATATGCCGGGACACGGGGGCAGTGACGCGCTGGCCGGTGAGCCTCAGTTGTCGGATTATGTGGCGTGGCTGCATGAGGTTGTCACCGCGTTGGATTTGGGGTCGGTTTGTTTGACTGGCCACTCGATGGGTGCGCTGATCTCGGGTGGATATGCCGTTTCTCACCCGCAGATGGTGGCACGTGTTGCATTGCTGAACGGCGTGTTTCGCCGCACGCTGGCCGCCCGCGAGGCGGTAACGGCCCGCGCGCAAGAGATCCGTAAGGGCAGCTTTGATCTGGAAACGCCGCTGAAACGGTGGTTCGGTGACTCTCCAGCCGAGCAGGCCGCCAGCGCCAAGGTCGCCGGGTGGCTGTCTTCGGTGAACCCCAAAGGTTACGCCGATGCGTACGGGGCTTTCGCCGCCGGGGATGAAGAATATGCGGACGGGTTTGTCGAAATCCGTTGCCCGATGCTGGCGCTGACCGGTGCGCTGGACCCTAATTCGACACCTGAAATGGCGCAGGCCATGGCAGATGCAGCGCCACTGGGGCGTGCCGTCGTCATTGAGGGCGAGCGTCACATGGTCAATCTGACAGCGCCTGAACAGGTCAACAAAATACTGGCCGATTGGCTGAAAACCCCTATGAAGGAAAGGGAAACGGCATGAAGAGCTTTGATCCGCGCGCGTTGAGGAACGCGTTTGGAACGTTCATGACCGGCGTCACGGTTGTGACCACCCTTGATGAAGACGGCAATCCGCTGGGCTTTACCGCGAACTCGTTCAGTTCAGTGTCACTGGACCCGGCGTTGGTCTCAGTATGTCTGGCCAACAGCTCCCGGAATTTCGAGGCATTTGCCAATGCCAAGGGCTTTGCCATCAACATCCTGTCTGAATCGCAAAAAGATGTGTCCAATACCTTTGCCCGCCCGGTCGAGGATCGCTTTGCCGCAGTGAACTGGCGGCGCGGCCCCAAGGGCTCCCCCTTGTTCGAAGGGGTCTCGGCCTGGTTTGACTGCTCGACCTTCAAAACGGTCGAGGCGGGGGATCACCTGATTCTGATAGGTAAGGTAGAAGCCTTTGATACATCGACTGCGCCGGGGCTGGGCTATGCCCGCGGGGCCTATGTCACACCAGCAGCAGAAGCCGAAGCGCTGAGCCAGAGCACGAACCTGATCGTCTCGGCCCTGATTGAGCGTGAGGGCAAGGTGTTGCTCGTCGGCAATGACCAGGGTCGTCTGACTCTGCCCGAAACCAAAACCGGAAAGAATGGGGCCACTGCGGCCCTGAACCGTCTGATCGAGCAATGCGGTGTCAGTGCCGAGCCGGGGTTCATCTATTCCGTCTACGAAGACGAAGCGCGCGAACAACAACACATCTCGTTTTTGTGCCAGGCGGCCGAGGGTGAACCCACCCAAGGCGCCTTTACTGAGCTGACCGAAACCACCCTGATGGACATTGCCGATGTTGCAATGTGCACCATGCTGGAGCGGTTCGCTCAGGAAAGCCGCATGGGCAATTTCGGGGTCTATCTTGGCAATCAGGTCAGCGGCAAAGTCCGTCCGATCTCATCTGAAAAAGAGTAACGCAATGAAGTTTTCGCTTTTTGCACATATGGAGCGCATCGACCCGAAGGAAGATCAGAAACAGTTGTATGAAGAGTTTGTGCAACTGTGCCAGATCGCGGATGAGGCCGGGTTTAACTCGGTCTGGACGGGTGAGCATCATGGGATGAATTTCACCATCGCGCCGAATCCGTTCATCAATCTGGTGGACTTGGCCAACAAGACCAAAAATGTCCGTCTGGGAACCGGCACGGTTATTGCACCTTTCTGGCATCCAATCCGCCTGGCAGGTGAAGCTGCGATGACCGACCTGATCACCAATGGTCGCCTGGAACTGGGCATAGCGCGTGGCGCGTACTCCTTCGAATATGAGCGTATGATGCCGGGCATGGACGCATGGGAGGCTGGTCTTCGCATGCGTGAACAAGTGCCCGCGATCAAAAAGCTCTGGGCCGGGGATTACGCGCATGATGGCGAATACTGGCAGTTCCCGAAAACCACCTCAGCCCCGCAGCCGGTGCAGAAAGACGGCCCGCCGATATGGATCGCGGCGCGCGACCCCAACAGCCACGAATTCGCTGTGTCGAATGGCTGCAATGTGCAGGTGACACCACTGTGGAATGGCGACCCAGAGATTGAAACATTGATGGGTAAATTCAATGATGCCTGCGCAAAGTTTCCGGACCAACCGCGCCCCAACATCATGCTGCTGCTGCACACTTATGTCGCCAGCGACGCAGAAGATGCAAAACAGGCGGCGGTTGAGCTGAACCGGTTCTACAACTATTTCGGCGCCTGGTTCATGAACAAGCGCGAGATCAATCAAGGTCTGATCGACCCGCTGTCAGACGAAGATATCGCCGCGCATCCGTTCTACACACCCGAAGCGATTCAGCGCGATCTGGCCATCGGAACCGCCGAAGAGCTGGTTGAGCGGCTGAAGAAATACGAGGCCCTGGGATATGATGAATATTCCTTCTGGATCGACAGCTCGATGCCGTTTGAGCGCAAGAAGGCCTCGCTTGAGCGTTTCATCACGGACGTGATGCCCGCCTTTCAGTAAGGACAGATTATGCAACAGTTTCAGCAGTATATCGACGGCGCCTTCTCGGATGGTGCAGCACAGTTCGAAAGCAAGGATCCGGCAACCGGTCAGCCCTGGGCATTGATGCCCGAGGCCCGCGCCGAAGATGTAAACCGGGCCGTTGATGCTGCTGAGCGGGCATTCTTTGATCCCGAATGGGCGAATATGACAGCGACGCAGCGGGGCAAGCTCTTGCTGCGTCTGTCTGAGCTGATCGCGGAGAACGCGCCGCGGTTGGCCGAGCTTGAAACCCGCGATACCGGCAAGATCATCCGCGAGACGTCGGCCCAGATCGCCTATGTTGCCGAGTATTATCGGTATTACGCCGGTCTAGCCGACAAGATCGAAGGGGCGTTCCTGCCGATCGACAAGCCGGACATGCAGGTCTGGCTGCGGCGAGAGCCTGTGGGCGTTGTGGCAGCGGTCGTGCCATGGAACTCGCAACTGTTCCTGTCGGCGGTCAAGATCGGCCCGGCTTTGGCAGCTGGTTGCACGATTGTGCTGAAGGCCAGCGAGGAAGGCCCCGCGCCGATGCTGGAATTCGCGCGCATCTTCGAACAGGCTGGGTTCCCCAAGGGCGTTCTGAACATCATTACAGGGTTCGGGCCTGATTGCGGCTCGGTCCTGACCAGCCATCCAAAAGTGGCCCATGTGGCCTTTACCGGCGGCCCTACAACCGCGCGCCACATCGTGCGCAACTCGGCAGACAATCTGGCGTCGACCCCGCTAGAGCTGGGCGGGAAATCCCCGTTTATTGTGTTTGAGGATGCCGATATCGAAAGCGCCGTGAACGCGCAGGTGTCGGGGATTTTTGCGGCCACCGGACAAAGCTGCGTGGCCGGATCGCGCCTTGTGATCCAAAACTCGATCAAGGATGAGTTTCTAGCTCGCCTAAAAGAGAAGAGCGAGAATGTGGTGATCGGATCACCACAGGAGATGGCGACCGAAGTTGGCCCGCTTTGTACGCTGCGACAGCGCGATCACGCGCTGGACCTGATCGACCGGTCCGTTGCGCAGGGCGCGCGGCTGGTCACGGGCGGTCAGGCACCCGAGGGCGCAGGGTATTTCTTCCCCCCGACCATTCTGGATTGCTCCGACGCACCCGATGCGCCTTGCGTGACCAATGAGTTCTTTGGCCCGGTTTTGTCGGTCCTCAGCTTTGAGACCGACGCCGAAGCGCTGGTCATTGCAAATGACACGCAGTTCGGTCTGGCCTCTGGCCTATTCACTCGCGATCTAACCCGCGCACACCGCATGATGCGCGGCATTCGTGCGGGTATCGTCTGGGTCAACACCTACCGCGCCGTCAGCCCAATTGCGCCGTTTGGAGGCTTTGGCCTGTCTGGCCATGGGCGCGAGGGTGGCGTGGAGGCCGCCCTTGAATACACCAAGACCAAGGCGGTCTGGTTGCGCACCAGCGATGACCCGATCCCGGATCCCTTCGTGATGCGGTAACCCCGCACAGGTCACCCAAACAATACAGGCACCAATCCTGATTTCTGGAGGAGAAGCGCATTATGCCTCAGGATACGTCGCCCAAAACACCGGACCAAATGGTCTCGGACAAGGGGCTGTTCAAAGGACTGCATAACGGGATGAGTATCGCCTCCAAAGCGATGGTCGCCGCGTTTGTTGTATTCACAATCCTCAACGTCGAGTTCGCCGGTGGCATCTACAAAGCCATCCGCAGCTGGGTCGAAGGGGCGCTGAGCTGGTACTATATCAGCTCGGTCATCATCATTCTGTTCATGTGCCTGTTCCTGATGTTCAGCCGGTTCGGCTCAATCCGGTTGGGCGATGATGGTGCCAAGCCCGAATTCAGCAACTTCTCATGGTTTGCAATGCTGTTCTCGGCCTCGGTCTCGATCGGGATCATGTTCTTCGGCGTGGCCGAGCCGCTGTTCTACTTCGACAACTCAGCGGGCTGGGGATACCCTAACAACCCGTTTGCCGATGCGGCGGGCCATACCGAAATGACGATGGAGCGTGCCGTTGACGCGGTCCGGGTCACCAATTTCCACTGGGGTCTGCACGGCTGGGCGATCTATACACTAACCGGTCTGGCACTGGGGTATTTCGCGTTCCGCAAAAAATTGCCACTGACCTTCCGCTCCGCGCTTTATCCGGTTCTGGGTGAGCGGATTTACGGCCCCACCGGGCACGCTGTTGACCTGCTGGCCGTGTTCGGCACCGTGTTCGGCATCGCCACCTCGATGGGTCTGGGCGTGACCCAGATGGCGCATGGCATGAACGTTTTGTTCAACGTTGACCCGGGGGTTGCCACGCAGGTGACTCTGGTCGTGATCATCTCGATCATCGCAACGCTGTCGGCGGTCTCGGGTATCGGCAAGGGCATCAAGATCCTGTCCCAATGGAATATCGTCCTGACCATCGCGCTGATCCTGTTCTTCCTGTTTGCGGGTCCAACACAATGGCTGGTGGGCTTTTTCCTGAACGCCACCGGTGACTACATGACCCAATTCCTGTCGATGGGCTTCTGGACCGCTTCGACGCCGGGTGACGTGGCATGGCAAGGCGGCTGGACCATCTTCTATTGGGGCTGGTGGCTGAGCTGGGCACCGTTCGTCGGCATGTTCATCGCTCGCATCTCAAAAGGTCGTACCATCCGTGAGTTCATGTTCGGTGCCATGTTGGTTCCTACAACCATGGCCTTCATCTGGATTTCGATCTTTGGCGGCAACGCGCTGTTCTTTGAGCTGAACGCGGCGAACGGTGTCGGCACAGCCGGGCTGATCGACATGGTCAACAGCTGGAACCTGGGTGGTACGCTTTTCGGCACGATTGAGCTTTTGTCGGACGGGCCAACGATGGCCTGGGTCGTCTCGGCGCTGACAACCTTCCTGCTAGCGACTTGGTTTATCACCAGCTCGGATTCGGGAACCTTGGTTCTCACCACGATCCTCTCCATGGGCAATGCGCACCCGCCTAAACTGCACCGCGTGGTGTGGGGGGCAGCGCAAGGTCTGGTTGCAGCAGTTCTGCTGATCGCCGGAGGCCTGTCGGCCTTGCAGACGGCCGCGATTGCCGCGGCGCTTCCGATCTCAGTTCTGGTTGTCCTGATGGCTTGGGGGGTCTTCAAGTCGCTGATGCAGGACCCGGCGGCAGTCGCCGAACTTCAGGTGCAAACTGCTCCAGATGGAACGTCGATTGATCGCGACCTGCACGCGTAATTTGAGATGCGCGGTTTGGACAAGCCAATCTCGCATCAAGAACCTTAACAAAGTATGGCGGTTGCACTCTGTCTGGGTGCACCGCTCGTCCAGATCCAGTTTCGCAAGTGCCAATTTCCGTTCTCCTTGCTTTTTAGCAAGATAGGGGATTTGTCGTAACCCAGTTTAGAATGTGCCCCGCTACAGAGCTCAACAACGTAGAAGTGAAATTATGTGAAAATTGCGCCTTCGGTCTTTTCAAAGACGAAGCAGTGCGTTTTAGCCGAATTCAGAGATACCTGATCCACAATCTTTGATCACGGTTACACCCAAGTTC
>NZ_JBQFYX010000034.1:0-8961 GCF_056541885.1 Ruegeria sp. AF7
ACACGAAGATGGACAGTACGGTCCGATACCTCGGTGTCGAACTCGAGGATGCCTTGGCCATCGCTGAAGCCATTGAAATCTAGTGCAGTTGGGTCGCCTACGCGGGCGGCCCAAACTGGTCATTCATCGCCTCTGGCCACGCTGCGGTGCAGCTTCAACGAACCGGCCATTCGCTTAATCTGCGAGATCGACGAGTTGTCCGACGTCTGCCTTGCGGGCAAAGTGAGCAGCGAAGTGACGCACATGATCCGCAAAGGTCAGCTTACGCCCGGAATCTGTCCGTTTCGCCAAGTTGCGGCATTGGCGGCACAAGCAGAGGGTTCGGTACCAACTCTTCGTTCAGTAAGAAACTTTGCAATAGATCCTAGGACACTGGGTAACGAAGATCGAAGAACACTGCGAGTAGTATCACGTCCCTTGGGAAATGAGCGCCTTTGAATGAAATTGTTACTGTCTGCCTCGATCAAAGTCCGAAACGCCATTAACACCAAGACTTCCTGGCCAAAAGTTCGCGACAAAGCCCTCATCATTTCCGCATTGACAAACCATTGTGAAACAGATGCACTTTGCTCGGGTCCGCATTCAATTTGACAGCTTTCCCACGTCGGTTTCGTTCAACGCCAGGAAACTTGGCGACGATATTCTCAGCCCCCGGCCTGCTGGCAAAATACAGCAAGGTCACTTCACCCAGGGCTTCGACAAAATCGACAGTGCCGTCCAGAAACCCAGCGGCGGCGTCGGCAACGAAATCCTCAGGTCGTACGCCGATATTGACCTGCAAACCCATTTGTTCGGGCGTGGTCGAAATGGATGAAACGGCTTTTCCGCCCGCATCAAGTGTGACCTCTGTCAAATCCCCGGTTTTGGAAATATTGCCAGACAGCAGATTCATAGAGGGCGATCCGATGAACTGCGCCACAAACTCGTTATCCGGCGTTTCGTACAGTTCCAGTGGCGTACCAACCTGCGCGATGCCTTTGTTGGCAAGAACGACGATCCGGCTGGCCAGCGTCATCGCCTCAACCTGATCGTGGGTCACGTAGATCATTGTGCTTTCGGGCATCGCCTCTTTCAGGCGCGCAATCTCGATCCGGGTTGCAACGCGCAGCGCAGCATCGAGGTTCGAAAGCGGTTCGTCGAACAAATAGACCTTGGGGTCTCGCACGATGGCGCGCCCGATAGCGACGCGCTGGCGTTGCCCTCCGGACAGAGCCTTGGGCAGACGATCCAAGAGCGGATCCAGTTGAAGGGTCTGGGCCGCGCGTTCAACGGCGGCATCGATCTCGGCAGCAGGCATCTTGGCGATCTTCAGTGCAAATGCCATGTTCTCGCGCACGGTCAAATGTGGGTAGAGCGCATAGGACTGAAACACCATGGCAATGCCCCTTTGGGCGGGCGGCACATCATTCATGACCTGCCCTTCGATCTCCAAGGTGCCGCCGGTGATCTTTTCCAGCCCGGCAATCATTCGCAACAAGGTTGATTTTCCGCAACCCGATGGACCGACAAAGACGATCAACTCGCCCTTTGCGATATCCAGATCGATATGTTTCAGAACATCGACCGGACCATAGGATTTCGCGACATCCGTAAGTTTGAGTTCTGACATGGTTTACCCCTTAACCTTAGCCATCAGACAAAACTGTGCGGGGTGCAGCGTAACGCTTCCTGCACCGTCGCTACCGCCGAGTTCCCGCCCGATGACCCGCCAATCACCCAAGGGCAAGTCGACCCGCTGAGCTTCCGTTCCAAGGTTGAAAGCACAAAACACCGCTTCAGACGCATCCTCACGCTGGAAAGTCAGCACAGGTCCAACCTGTTTCATGTTGGACTGTGCACCCGTAGTTAGTGCTGGGTGGACGCGGCGCAAGGCGATTGCGCGGCGATAATGGTGCAGCATCGATTGGTCGTTCGCCTCGAGCCGGTCAACGGCTCTTTCCGTTTGGGCCATACTAACAGGCAACCACGGCTCACCGGTGCTAAAGCCTGAATGTTCGTCCTGCGTCGCCCAAACCATTGGCGTGCGACATCCGTCGCGACCCTTGAACTCGGGCCAGAACTCGATGCCATAGGGGTCTTGCAGTTTCTCGAACGGAACATCTGCCTCGAGCAAGCCCAGTTCCTCTCCCTGATACAAACAGGCAGAGCCGCGCAGACACATCATCAGAACCGCGTGCTGGCGAATGGCCGCATCGTTTAGGTCCCAGCGCGAGGCATGACGTTCAACATCATGGTTCGAGAACGCCCAGCATGGCCATGCGTCGCCTGCCTTTTCCTCGAGCTGATCAAAGACCTGCTTTGCATAAGGCGCGGTCAACGCACGCTTTTCCAGAAACTCGAAGGCATAGCACATATGCATTCGTTGATCGCCCGAGGTGTACTGACCAATGATTTCCAGCCCGCGCTGTGCATCACCGACTTCACCCAAACAGGCACGGCCTTCATATTCGTCGGTCAGCGCGCGCAACCTTTCGAGGAAGGCGATATTCTCGGGCTGACTTTTGGAATAAAGGTGATCCTGGTGGTTATAGGGGTTCACCGCAGGCGCAATTGATGCATTACGTTCTTCGACCGGAAGGGCCGGATTGTCCCGCAAATGTTTGTCGTGGAAATAAAAGTTGATCGTGTCCAGGCGAAAACCATCCACGCCCATGTCCAGCCAGAACCGAGCCACATCCAGCAGTGCGTTTTGCACTTCGTTACAGTGAAAGTTCAGGTCTGGCTGCGAACTCAGAAAGTTATGCAGAAAATATTGCAGGCGACGAGGCTCCCACTGCCACGCTGAACCGCCAAAGATAGACAACCAGTTATTGGGCGGTGTGCCGTCCGGTTTAGGGTCGGCCCAAACATACCAGTCGGATTTCGGGTTGTCCCAATCGGCGCGGCTCTCACCGAACCAAGGGTGCTGATCAGATGTGTGTGACAGCACCAAATCGATCATCACTTTCAGACCCTTGTCATGGGCCTGATCGAGTAACTCGCGGAAATCTTCCAACGAGCCGAACATAGGATCCACATCGCGATAATCGCTGACGTCGTAGCCGAAATCCTTCATCGGAGATTTGAAGAAGGGCGAGATCCAGATCGCATCGACCCCCAGATCCGCAATGTAATCCAGACGTTGGGTGATCCCTTTCAAGTCACCGATCCCATCACCATTGCTGTCCTGAAAGCTGCGCGGATAGATCTGATAGATCACGCCACCGCGCCACCACTCTGACTTTGCTTTGGTTGATTTGGAAAGTTCTACAGTGTTCTGCACGTTCATCAGACGCCTCTATTTGACGGATCCGGCCAGCAGGCCACGGACCAGGTATTTTTGCATTGCGAAGAAAACAATCAGTGGAACAATGATCGAAACAAACGCAGCGGTGGCGAGGATTTCCCAGTTGCCCCCTCTTGTACCCAGCAGTTCGACAATTCGATTGGTCATGACGGTGGTTTGACCTGATGCATCAATCAGGAAGACTTTGGCCACCAGAAGGTCGTTCCAGGTCCACAGGAACTGCAGGATTGCGAAAGACGCGAGCGCCGGGAAGCTGAGTGGAAGGATCAGTTTCGTAAAGATCTGGAACTCAGACGCCCCGTCGACCCGCGCGTTCTCGATCAAATCACGTGGCAGTCCGGCCATGTAGCTGCGAAGAAGGTAAATCGCCAGCGGCATTCCAAAGCCTGTGTGGGCCATCCAGACACCCAGATACCCTTTGCCGATCCCAATATTAAGATGGAATTTCAGCAAGGGGATCAGTGCGAGCTGAAGCGGAACAACCAAAAGCCCGACAATAGCTGCGATCAGCAACACGCGGCCCGGGAACTCCATCCACGCCAACGCATAAGCGGCGAACGCCGCAACCAGGATAGGGATGATCGTGGCAGGAATGGTCACTGTGAGAGTATTAAAGAACGCCCGACCCATACTGTCGGTGCTGTTCTCGGCCAAGAGAACCTTGTGGTAATTGTCCAACGTGAACTCGGGTGGAAGTTCTGCACTAACGAAAACACGCGGGCCGCGGCTGCCAGTAAACTCCTCTTCACTTTCCGCTTTGTAGTTCCCGTTTGCATCGACCGTGATAGTCCCGCCACGACGCAATTCCGCTGTCTGACCGGGTTCAAACGCATCCACCGCGCGGGAGCTGATACCCCACCTTGAGATCCTAGCCTTCTGCCCTTTGTCGAACAGGTTCCCTTCAATCACATACATCCCGTTTTCCAGAATTTGCGTATCGGGCACGGCCGTGCGTAGCGTCAGGTTTTGTTCGGACGGATACAGGGATTTCCACCAGCCACTGGTCGCGATCTGGTCAGCCGTGCGAAAGGATGAGACCAACAATCCCAGTGTCGGTATTACCCAAAGCACCACGAGAAAGAGGACCGAGGCCTGGACGATCCATCTAAGGGCGGGTTTGGTTCCTGCAATATCGCTCATCCCCTACTCCATTTCCCGGCGTGCGTTGCGGATGTTCCAGACCAAGATCGGCGTCACCAGCAACATGATCACCATGGCCGATGCCGAACCCACGCCCCAATCATTGGCGCGGAACATCTTGTCGTACATGTAGTTGGCCAGAACCTGTGTCTCCCATTGGCCATTGGTCATCGCGAAAACGATGTCGAAGACCTTCAGGACGAGAATGGTGATGGTTGTCCAAACAACCAGAATTGTGTTCCAGATTTGAGGCACCTTGATTTTGAAGAATATCTGGAAGGGATTGGCCCCATCCAAAACCGCCGCCTCGACGGTTTCTTCGGGGATGCCGCGTAAAGCGGCAGACAGTATCACCATGGCAAAGCCTGTCTGAATCCAGATCAGGATCCCCATGAGGAAGAAATTGTTCCAGAACGGAATGGTTAGCCAGGTTTGCGGCTCGGCCCCGCCAAAGAACAGATAAAGCGCATTCAGAATCCCGATCTGGTCTTGCTCGGCCGGACGCGCATCGTAGATCAGTTTCCAGATGACCGAAGCCCCGACGAAAGAGATTGCCATCGGCATGAAAATCAGGGCTTTTGCGATGTTACCCCAGCGGATCCGATCAGTTAGCTGAGCTGCCAACAGACCAAATGCAGTCGACATTGCAGGGACCACGATCAGCCAGAACATATTGTTGCGCATGGCTTCCCAGAATTTCGGTTCTGCCACCATCTGGATGTAGTTATCGAGACCAACCCACTTATACCCACCGCCGGCCACGCGATCCGTGAGCGACAGGCGCAACGTTTCAACTACCGGATAGGCCAGATACAAGCCAATCGCTACAAGCGCCGGAAGCAAAAACAGCCAAGGCCGGATCATATTCGCGCGGTTGATGTTGCGGCCGGCATTCGGCCCGCGCGCAGGGAACAGAACCTTGTCCAGAAACTGGTTGGACAGAAAGAAATAGCCCACACAACCCGACACGCCTATGGCGATGGTCAGCAGGCCCTGAATTGCCGGATGCATCACGCTCTCCGTTGCGAAGGGGAAAACGGGCGGCCTGTCGCGCAGACCGCCCGGGTTTTAACGCGCTTAGTCCAGCGCATCCCAGGAAGATTGGATCTCGTCAGCAACTTCCTGAGCGGGCTTTCCACCAGCATAGTCAACCATACCGGTCCAAAAAGTACCGGCCCCTACGCCGCCCGGCATCAGGTCCGAGCCGTCAAACCGGAACGTTGTCGCACCCAGAAGAATGTCGTTCATCTTCTTGAGTGTCGGATCCGAGAACACCGACGTATCAACACCTTTATGCGGAGTCAGGAAGCCGGTCAGGGCCATCCATGTCTCGTGTGCTTCGGGGGTCTGCAGATAGGCGATCAGATCATGTGCAGCCGGGCTGTCATTGGTGATTGCCCATAGCGTGCCGGCGCCAAGAACCGGGCTACCCAGATCCTTGCTTTCATATGCGGGGAAGTAGAAGAAATCAGCATCTTCACCGACAACCGTGCCTTCAGGAAAGAATGCCGGGATGAACGACGCCTGACGGTGCATGTAACATTGTGGTGGCGAACTGAACATGCCCTTTGGACTGTCACGGAAATCGGTCGTTGCGACCGTACCTGCCCCGCCCGCAACATAGTGATCATTGCGTGCAAACGCGCCGAACTCTTCGATGGCAGCGACCACTTTCGGGTCATTGAACTTCATTTCATTGGACACCCAGGCGTCATAGTCCTCGGGCGATTGAGTGCGCAGCATCATGTCTTCGACCCAATCGGTGGCTGGCCAACCGGTCGCACCACCTGAACCCAAACCGATGCACCACGGCGTCTCTCCGTCTGCGACGATCTGATCGGTCAAAGCCTTCAGTTCCTCCATCGTGGTCGGAACTTCGTAACCGGCATCCTCGAAATTCTCAGGCACGTACCAAACAAGGGATTTCACATCTACCTTGTAAAAAAGCCCATAAAGGTGATCCTGCCCTTCGGGCCCCGGAAAAGTGCCCAGATCTACCCAGGATTGTCCGGCTGCGTAATTGTCACGAACCCAATCAGCGGTGCCATCGCCCAACGGTGTCAGAAAACCCGACTTGGCCATATCCGCCGCCAGACCAGGCTGCGGGAAAACGGCTATACTCGGCGCCGAGCCTGCCTCTGCATCAATCCTGATCTGCTGCTCGAAACTATCTGAACCAACATACGCGTAGTCGTGGCCTGTCGCGGCTGCAAAGCCATCCAGAACCGCTTCGACGTTTTCCTGGTCCGGGCCCAGCCATGGCCCGAACACGGTAACCTTATCAGCCTGAGCTGTTCCCGCCATCAGGGCGAATGTGGCCACACCTGCATAAAGCGCGTGTTTCATGAAATCTCCTCCCAGTAATATCTGCGCATTGCAAGATTTTCAAAGCGCTTTGGATGTTGCACTTTATCTGCTGGCAATCAGATTCTGTCAACATATCGTTTTCTACCCCTCAATTATTGCCGCTATTGACCTCATTGCCAAAACGGGTTGACGGAAGCAAAAAATCACAACAAAACAAGTGAGCATCCATTTGAAGGCGCTTTGAACATATGAACCTAAAGCAGCTCTCTGAGATTCTCGGTCTTTCGCAGACAACGGTCAGTCGCGCGCTGAACGGCTATCCAGAGGTGAACGAGGCGACTCGTGTGCGCGTGCAGGCCGCTGCAGACAAGCATGGCTATCGGCCAAACAGTCGCGCCAAAGGTCTGGCGACTGGCAAGTCCATGGTGATCGGGCACGTCATCCCCAGTTCGTCCCAGCACGAGATGGTGAACCCGATCTTCGGCGACTTTGTCGCCGGCGCTGCGCGGACATACTCTGCGAACGGCTACGACATGATGTTCACCACCGCGGATGACACTTCGATCGAAGGGGCCTATCGCAGCTTGTTTCAGCGCGGGGCCGTGGATGGCGTCGTTTTGCAAGGCCCCAAGGTCAACGAGCGTCGCATCGATCTGCTAAACCGGATGGCGGTACCATTTATCGTACACGGTCGTTCGACCGGGATAGATGCAGAGTATGACTGGATCGATGTGAACAACAAAAGCTCCTTTCGGCGCGCAACACAGTTCCTGATCGACTTGGGTCACCGCCGGATTGCCCTGATTAACGGGCTTGAGGATATGGATTTCGCACAGCGCCGTCGTGCCGGATACCTACAAGCGCTGGAACAGGCGGACTTGATCCCGGACCCACAATTAATGCGCAGCGCCGAAATGACCGAGGTCTACGGCCATCATGAAACCCGCGATATGCTGCAACTGGACGATCCACCAACCGCCATTCTGGCATCCTCGATGATTTCAGCGATTGGTGTGAGGCGGGCGCTGGACGAGGCAGGGCTGCGAATTGGCCGGGATGTCTCGGTCATCGCGCATGATGATGACCTTTCTTATCTCAAAAACGGACAGGATGTGCCCATCTTTACAGCAACGCGGTCCTCAGTGCGGCATGCAGGAGAGCTGGCCGCCGAGATGTTGATTGAGAGGATCAAATCGCCTGACGATCCGGTCAAGACCAGATTGCTTGAGGCGGAACTGGTTGTTGGCAAATCAACCGGCCCAGCACCCAACAGGATCTGACAATGAAACATACGCGCAGCGATTTCCCCAATGACTTCCATTTCGGAGTCGCCACCTCTGCTTACCAGATCGAAGGCCATGCCCAAGGCGGCGCCGGTTCGACACATTGGGATACGTTTGCAGCGACACCCGGAAATGTAGTGCGGGGAGAAAACGGCGATCTGGCCTGTGATCACCTGAACCGGTTTGAACAGGATCTTGATCTTGTGCGCGACGCGGGATTCGATTGCTATCGCTTCTCAACCAGCTGGGCGCGTGTGATGCCCGAGGGGCGCGGACCTGTTAATCAGGCGGGATTGGATTTTTATGATCGCCTGACCGACGCGCTTTTGGAGCGTGGCATCCGTCCGTGCGCGACACTGTATCACTGGGAACTGCCGTCGCCCCTGGCCGACTTGGGCGGTTGGCGCAACCGGGATATTGCCGGTTGGTTTTCCGATTTCACTGAGGTCATCATGGGACGGATTGGCGACCGCATGTACAGCGTCGCCCCCATCAATGAACCGTGGTGTGTCAGTTGGTTGAGCCATTTCGAAGGGCACCACGCTCCCGGGCTGCGCGATATTCGAGCCACGGCGCGCGCTATGCATCACGTTCTGCTGGCCCATGGTCAGGCCATTCAGACGATGCGTGGGTTGGGCATGTCTAACCTGGGCGGCGTATTCAATCTGGAATGGGCCGAACCCGCCGATGACAGCGCCGAGGCACAACAGGCCGCCGCTCTGTATGACGGAATATACAACCGGTTCTTTCTGGGCGGCGTGTTCAACAAGGCCTATCCCGAGAATGTTCTGGAGGGGCTGGAGCCCCACCTTCCGTCGGGCTGGCAAGATGATTTCGATAGCATCGGAGCACCCGTAGACTGGTGCGGACTGAACTACTACACCCGTAAACTTATCGCGCCCGCAGAAACAGCGTGGCCAAGTCTCGCTGAGGTTCCCGGCCCTC
>NZ_JBQFYX010000035.1:0-8416 GCF_056541885.1 Ruegeria sp. AF7
CCCATACGGCAACAGATCGTCACTGGATATTCCAAGCTTCGCGCCGATCTCCTGGATCGGCTTCTTATTCGCTTCACGCGCAATTTCGATGTCGGATTTATAGCTCATTGGGTTTGGTCTCCCTGCGTGAGATAGTCTGAATTGGTCCGGCCAAAGCGACAAAACGCAGGGCCAGATTCGGTCGAAATTTTCTTTAAGGTAAATAAATATTCCCAAGGGTCAATACACGAGTTAAAAACGCCCAGGGGACATTTCCAAACATCAAGTCAAGAATCAGGGTTTTGCGACCAGGATCAGGCGTATCTTTTTCGACCCGCGCTGAGACCCAGCAACCAATCCTCGACGATGCGCTGTTCCGGGAAAGCTTTTTGAAGCGGCCTTTTCAGCAGGTAGTATCCGGATTGCGTTCGCACCGAAGCGTTCTGGACCGGCCTGACCAACGCGCCACTCTCAAGCAAGGGGTCAACAAGATGGGCCCAACCCAATGCAATTCCCAAACCATCGACGGCAGCCTGAACCGACAGTGGATAGGTGTTGAAAGCCACGGCCTGCTCCATCGACGAGGTGGAAACACCGTTACCGCTGAACCATGTACGCCATGTCATCCACTCCGCATGGCTGCTGGTGACTTCAATAAGGTCCAATTCCGGCAGCGCGGAAAGATCCGCCGCATTGGGGTTGCTTCTGAGGTACTCGGGGCTGCAAACCGGGAACACTGTTTCTCCGAACAGAAGCTTTGCCTCGTATCCCGGCCAATCGCCATCCCCACGCAGGATTGTCAGGTCCATGGAATCCGAAAGACACTCTGCGTCACTGTCCGAAGACACCAACGAAATACGGATACGGCCATTGGATTTGTTGAACTTGTGCAGCTGTGGCATCAACCACAAAGACGCAACAGAGTTCGTCGCTGAAATCGACACCTTGTTGGCCTGATGCTTGGCCAGCATTTCACGGCTGACGTCCCGCATCTGATCCAGTGACTTCTCGACAGTAGCCAACAGAATGGCACCTTGTTGTGTCAGTGACACCGAACGGTGACCCCGCACGAACAATGGCACGTCATAATGCTGCTCCAGCAGGCGCACTTTGCGGCTGATCGCAGTTTCCGAGATGTTCAGCACCTTGCTGGCCTGCGCAAAGCTTTGCGCTTTTGCCGCGGCTTCAAATGCCAACAAATAATCGAGCGGAGGAAGGACTTTCCCTGTGACTGATGTTTTCTTGGGCATTTACAGGACTTTTCCCGATCTGGACGCGGCCACACGCAAAAACATTCATGGACGCCCGTTGCCGTCTGAACGAACAACCGACTGTTATCATAGTAAAAAGTTGAGTTTGCCTCAAGATTTTATGGTCAACGCCCCTCAAATTTCTTTTCTGCATTATGAGCGATTCTAGGCAAAATGCACGAATTCGCGGGCCGGAAGAGCCCCTTTAACAAAAATGAACCTCACTCAGGGAGCGAACATGAAACTCACAAACCTACTTTCTGCTGCAACCTTGGCAGCGGTAGCGGGCACCGGCGCGATCGCCGAAGACAGCAGCGATCCGATCATTATCCCAATACACAACTGGTCAAGTCAGATCGTAATGTCTTACGTGGTCGGCCAGTTGTTCGAAGAGATCGGCAATAATGTCGAATATGTCACCACAGACAGTCAGGCGGTCTACGAGTCGGTGCGTCTGGGCGACGTCACGCTTGAGATGGAAGTCTGGGAAGGTGCATTTGGTGCATCCTTCCGCGCGGCTCTGGAAAAGGGTGGTCTGCATGATGCGGGCGACCACGATGCTGTCACTCGCGAGGACTGGTGGTATCCGATGTGGACCAAAGAGTCCTGCCCCGGCCTGCCGGACTGGAAAGCCCTGAACGATTGTGCGCATTTGTTCGCGACAGCCGAAACCGGCGACAAAGGCCGGTATCTGGACGGTCCGGTAGACTGGTTGAAGCATGGTAAAGAACGCGCCGAAGCGCTTGATCTTAACTTCACCGTGATCAACGCGGGTTCCGCCGCGGCGCTGTGGGCCGAGATCGGTGCCGCCGAGGCTGACAAGACGCCGGTTCTTGTGTTCAACTGGACGCCAAACTTTGCCGAAGCCGTCTGGCCCGGTGAGTTTGTGGAGTTCCCGGCGTGGGAAGACGGCTGCGACAAAGATCCCGCAAAGGGTCCAAACCCGGATGCGCTGTATGATTGTGGCAACCCGGCAAGTGGCTATCTGAAAAAGGCGGCTTGGGATGGCATGAAAGACAAGTGGCCAGCCGCGTATTGCGCCCTGACCCAGATTTCTTTCACCAACCCTCAGATCGCGGAAATGGCAAAGCTGGTCGACACTGATGAGCTTGAGCCGGAAGAAGCGGCAGAAGAGTGGCTGGACGCCAACCGCGCGGTTGTCGACCTCTGGATCAGTGCCTGCAGCTGATAACGGCTACGAATAGTGAATCTGGCGCGGCCTTGATCATTTTGTGATCCAGGGCCGCGCTCAACAAGAAAGAAAAGCAGCCATGTCCGCCATCGCGCCTGTTATATCAGCCAAGAATGTTTGGAAACTGTTTGGACCCTCGCCCGAGAGCTATCTGAAGTCCATGCCGGCAGGCCGCAGTTTCGACGAGATCCGTGAGGATGGATACATCGCCGGGGTCAAGGATGTCTCGATCGAGGTTGGCCGTGGCGAGATGCTTGTCATCATGGGGTTGTCAGGGTCGGGCAAATCCACGCTGGTGCGGTGTTTTTCGCGTCTGCACAACATCACCGGAGGCACGATCGAAGTAGACGGTCAGGACATCATGAAACTCAACGAGCGCGACCTGATCGAATTGCGCCGCAACAAGATGGGAATGGTGTTTCAGTCTTTCGGGTTGCTGCCGCACCGCACGGTTCTGGACAATGTCGCCTTCCCACTGGAAATGCGTGGGCAGGATCGCCACGACCGGCGCGAACGCGCTTTGGAGGTCATCAAGTTGGTTGGCCTTGAGGGCCGGGAAGAATACTTCCCACGGGAATTGAGCGGTGGCCAGCAACAACGGGTCGGTATCGCCCGGTCGCTGGCAATCGAACCGGATATCTGGTTTCTGGATGAACCCTTCTCGGCGCTTGATCCGCTGATCCGCCGTGAAATGCAGGATGAATTCCTGCGCCTGCAAGAAATGCTGGGCAAAACCATCGTCTTCATCACCCATGATTTCGACGAGGCGCTGCGTCTGGCGGACCGGATTGCAATCATGCGCAACGGCGCGGTTGAACAATGTGATACACCTGATCAGATCGTGATGAACCCGGCGACCGAATATGTGGCGAAATTCACCGAGGATATCGACAAGGCCCGCGTGGTGCATGCGAAAGGGCTGGCAAAACCGGTGAACGGCCATACCCTTGAAGGCGCGCCGATCAATGGCAGATCAACCATTCATGAACTGGCCCGGATTCTGGTCAACGATAAACGTATCCTGTTGCCGGTTGCGGATGAAACAGGCGTTGTCACAGGCGTTCTGGAACGCGGCGCTGCGTTGAATGTCCTGCTCGGAGCCGAATGATGGCGACGCTGTCCACTGATCTGCTCGAGTCGTCGGACAAGCCGTGGGGGCGCACCCGCGTGCTTATGACATTGCTGGTTGTCGCCTTTGCGCTGATCCTTGCCAAGGCGGTCGGAATTCTCCCTGAATGGTTGAACCGCATTCCCGAGGCGGCAATCCCGCCTACGGCGCAGATACTGGATGCGGTATTCAACTTCATCCAAAACGACCTTGGCCTGATCTATGTGACGCGCTTCATCGCCGAAGGCCCGCTGGAGTTTTTGTTGGACACATCGGCCAACCTTTTAGAAGGCAAGCGTCGCTGGCCTAATCTGGGACCGATCCCATGGTCTGCGATTGCTGCTGTTGCCGGTGTTGTCGGCTATGCCGTAGGGGGATGGAAGTTGGCAGCCCTTGGAGCGGGCACATTCATCTGGACGGCGGCAATCGGGCAGTGGAACATCGCCATGCAAACCATGTCCGTGATTGTTGTAGCAGCACCCTTGGCGTTCCTGCTGGGTCTGGTTCTGGGTATAACTGCGTGGAAATATGGCTGGTTCGAGCGGATGCTGAAGCCCATCTTGTCGGTGTTGCAGACCCTGCCCTTCTTTACTTACCTGCTGCCTGCGGTGATCTTCTTTAAGGTCGGGCCAACAGCCGGTGCCGTGGCAACAATTACGTTCGCCATCCCGCCGATGATCCTGATGACCACACTGGGTCTGAAGAAAGTCAGCCCCGAAGTGATCGAAGCCGGCCAGATGTCTGGATGTACACGCTGGCAAATGCTGCGGCATGTATACGTCCCAGCCGCCCGCACCGAAGTGCTGGTAGGTGTCAATCAGGTGATCATGCTGTGTCTTGCAATGGTGGTTCTCACCGCCTTTATCGGCATGCCGGGCCTTGGAGCCAAGTTGCTTGCAATGATGGGCAGCTTCAAACTTGGCCGTTCGTTTGAAATCGGCGTGACCATTGTTCTTCTGGCGGTCATGCTTGACCGGATGTCGAAGGCCTGGGTCGTCAAACAGCCCATTCATTTCGAACGCGGAACGCCATGGTGGAAACGGCACCGGATTCCGCTAATCGCAGTGGGTCTGTTCGTCGGGTTCACCCTGTTGTCGCAAGTGTTTCCGATCCTGGCTGAAGTTGGTCGCAAGCAGCATCTGAGCCAGGGAAAGGAAATCGACGATGTGATCAAGTCGGTTTTGGCCTTCGATGTGATCAAAGGGACAACCGAATGGCTGCGCTGGTTCCTGAACGTCAAAGTTCTGATCCCGTTTCGTGATACTTTGCTTGCCATTCCGACACCTGCGTTCATCCTGCTGGTTGTCTCCTTTGCCTATTGGATCGGAGGCCGCAAACCCGGTATCTATGCTGCGGTGTTTTTTACAATCGTCGCGTTTTCCGGCTGGTGGGATCGCTCGATCATCACGCTTTATACAGTGATTTCAGCGGTTGTGTTGGCAACTCTGATCGGTATCCCCTTGGGCGTTGTCGCAGCTCGGTCCAACCGCTGGTCCAAGAGTATCCTGCTGGCCTGCGACACTGCGCAAACCTTCCCTAGTTTCATCTATCTGATCCCCGCGATCATGCTGTTCGGCGTCAATGACGTGGCGGTCGTGTTTTCCATCCTGATCTTCGCCGCCGTGCCGCTGATCCGCTATACCATCATCGGTCTGGGAAGCGTGCCGCCGGAAATGACCGAAGCCGCGGATATGTCTGGTTCGACGCGCAGACAAAAACTGATGTCAGTACAGTTTCCACTGGCGCTTCCGACAATGGCCGTCGGGTTCAACCAGGCCATCATGTTCGCGTTCTTCATGGTCATTATTGCCGCGTTCATCGGCACGCAGGATCTGGGGCAGGAATTGCAGCGAACCCTGGCAGGCACCGAATTGGGCAAGAATTTTGTACTGGGTCTGAACGTGTCTCTGATGGCGTTGACCTTTGATATGGCAATCAGCAGTTGGGCCGAAAAGCGCAAGCGCGCTTTGGGGCTGGATTAACCGGAGTTGACCAGATGAACGTAAAACCCTTGTTTGAGGTGCCGTTCGAACGCAGCGGGGTGTTGGCTCCTGGCCTGCCCATCCTGCCGCATGGCACAGAACGCCATCCGGTTCCCGCAATGGGATCGCGCGCGGTTCCGGTGTCCAAAGGCGACACCATCACGCTGCTGGATCGCGATGGCATGCAACCGGCCGAGATGGTGTTCTTTGCCCCTGATCGAAGCTCGGACGCCGCCATGCTAGGCGCACAGGGACATGGGCGGCCGGAAGGGTTGATTGCAACTCTGGCGAATGGTTCGGCCTCGGGAAAGAAAGTGCTGCGCGCATTAGAGGTCGCGGGCTTCGATATCGGACGCGGAGATGCAGTCCGGGCTTTTTCAGCCGGATCGCGCGCGGGCGAAATGGCGCATTTCGTGGCGGAGAATGACGGACTGCTGATTGTCGCCGCACCGGGCGAAGCGATGCGGCCCGAGGACAACAATCCTCCGACTGACATCATTCTGTACATTCAGCGGGCAGCACCCGGCCTCGAGAAACCCGAAGTGGGTCCTCCCGATCCGCTCGCCGACCCTCTGAAGGACATCAACATTCAGCCGGGCAATGCTCAGTCCTACGAGGTCAAAGCCGGAGAATTCATCCAGATTATGGATATTCGCGGCCGCGAATGTTCGGATTTTCAGGCCTTCAGCTGCCGGGCGCTGGATCAGGGGATCGAGCGCGAAATCGATCCGACCACGACCCGCAGCCTGATGGGCAGCCTGTACCCGCAACCGGGGATATTTTCGAAGTACTGGTCCGTCGATCAGGAGCCCTTGATCGAAATTGTGCAGGACACCTGCGGACGTCACGATACGTTTGGGTTGGCCTGCACGGCGCGGTATTATGAAGATCTGGGTTATCCTGGCCATGTGAACTGCTCGGACAACATCAATAAGGATCTGGACCAGTATGGCATCCGCCCGCGCGGCGGCTGGCCTGCGATCAACTTCTTTTTCAACACGATGCTGGATGACGCCAATGCCATTGGCATGGACGATCCCTGGTCGCGACCGGGTGACTTCGTGTTGCTGCGCGCGCTGACCGATCTGGTCTGCATCAGCACTGCCTGTCCCTGCGACATCGACCCGGCCAATGGCTGGAACCCGACCGACATTCAGGTGCGAACCTACAAAGCGACCGAGGATTTCAAGCGATCCTATGGCTACAGAAAATCTGCGGAGGCGGATGTGGAAGAAACCAAGAAAACTGCTTTTCACGACTGCTTTGCGCGTCATACCCGTGATTTCGTCGAATACAACGGCTACTGGCTGCCCAACACTATGACCAACCATGGCGCAATTGCCGAATACTGGGCCTGTCGGGACAAAGTCGCCGTGATGGACCTGAGCCCGCTGCGCAAGTACGAAGTTGTCGGCCCGGATGCCGAAGAGCTGATGCAGCTTTGCGTGACTCGCAACATGAAAAAGCTGAGCGTTGGTCAGGTGGTCTATACGGCCATGTGTTATGAGCATGGTGGCATGATCGACGATGGCACCGTCTATCGTCTGGGAGAGACCAATTTTCGCTGGATCGGAGGCAACGACACCAGTGGTTTGTGGCTGCAGGAACAGGCGCGCAAGCGGAACCTGAACGTCTGGGTGCGCAGCTCGACGGATCAGTTGCACAACATCGCGGTTCAAGGGCGGCACAGCCGCGACATCCTCTCGCAGATCTTCTGGACCCCCCCCCAGCAGCCGACCATTGAAGAACTACCCTGGTTCCGGCTTACAGTGGCCCGGGTCGGAGATGTACGTGGAACTTCGGTCGTGATTTCCCGGACCGGATATTCCGGCGAACTAGGGTACGAAATTTTCTGCCATCCCAAAGACGCCGTCGAGATATTCGACCGTGTCTGGGACGTTGGTCAGAACTACGGAATTGCCCCGCTTGGCCTTGCCGCGCTCGATATGTTGCGGATCGAAGGCGGCCTGATCTTTGCCGGATCCGAATTCGACGATCAAACCGATCCGTTCGAGGCTGGCATTGGCTTTACCGTGCCGCTGAAATCAAAGACCGACGATTTCATCGGGCGGGCGGCGATCGAAGAACGCAAGGCGCATCCCCACCGCAAACTGGTTGGTTTCGAGGTCGAAGGGGGCACGATCCCCTCGCCCGGCGACTGCGTGCGCATTGGAAAAGCGCAGGTTGGAGAGATAACCAGCGCAATGAAATCACCCATTCTGGGTAAGGTCATCGCGTTAGGTCGGGTTTCGGTTACACATGCCACCATTGGGGCAGACATTGAGATTGGGCAACTGGACGGGCAGCAAAAGCGGTTGAAAGCCACGATCGTTCCATTCCCGCACTTTGATCCGACAAAGGAACGTGTGAAAAGGATATACGCAGAAGCGACCGTTCCGGACGCTGCAGAGTAGCCGCAAAAAGGTGACGACATGCGAGGTCATCATGTCGGATCGTTGCCAGGCCTCAAGAAAGCATTCGTCATTTGGTTTTGAGATACGGATGTGTCGCAAACATTTGGAACGGCCAAAGTCAGCGACTTACTGGATACACCTATCCTGCGAGCCCGGCGAATAGCTGGAAGCCAGACGTCGTATTGCTGGAGAATTGCCGCTTCCTGATCATGTTGGCGACCTCGATGCCGTCCAGTGTAGCCGAGGCGGATCTGAACGACTTGAACCCACACATGTGCCGTACGCGACGCTTGATAAATCGATGATCCTGTTCGATCAGGTTATTCAGATACTTGGACCTGACGGTTTGGATTTTGGCTAGGGTCAGGATTCATAACCAATAGATGACGGTTGCTGCGAGCGCGATGGCGGAAAGGAATACTTTGGGGCATCGGTCATAGCGGGTTGCGACCCGCCTCCAGTCCTTGAGCCTGCCGAACATGTTCTCGATC
>NZ_JBQFYX010000036.1:0-8375 GCF_056541885.1 Ruegeria sp. AF7
ATTGTGAACTCTTCCACCGGCTCCATACCCTTCACACGTGCGGACATCACGCGGGTCTGGTTCTGGTGCGCCGGAATGAACGTGCCACCGGCTTCGAACAGCATCCGCTGCATATCGCCGTAAACTTCGGTGCGGGCGTCGAAGTCGAGCGTTTCGCGGCCCGCATCAAGCAGAGCGTCGAACTCGGCCATATTCCAGTAGCTTTCGTTCCAGGACGCGCCACCACGGAAGGCTTCGTTCAGAATCTGGTCAGCAGGGCGCTGGGACCAGCTGGTGCCGACGAAGGGCATTTTCATCCATGTATCGGACCAGTATCCATCGGAAGGCGCAACAATCAGGTCAACGCGGATGCCTGCGGCGGCAGCCTGCGACTGATAGATTTCGCCCATACGGATCATGCCTTCGCTTACGTCGGAAACGAACAGTTCAATATCGATCCCATCAGCATAGCCTTCTTCGGCCAGAATAGCCTTGGCCCCTTCTATGTCCTGACCACAGTCGATGTCTGCGCGATACTGATCTCCAGACCAGACGGGGTGATCACAGGTTACTACATAGCCGTCCGCGCCATAGACCAGCTTGGACATTGCATCACGGTCTGCCGCGATACGCAGAGCGTGGCGAACACGTGGATTGTCGAATGGGGCCTCGGTCGTGTTCATGACCAGACCAACCCAGCGACCGGTTGGCACTGACAGAATGCTGTAGCGATCAGCATCGGTGAACAGGGCACGCTGCTGACCGGTAACGTTATTGATGTAGTCGATCTGACCAGCCTGAAGGGCGGCAACAGTGGCCTGTTGATCGGCGATACCGATAACCTCGATGTTCTCAACGCCGGCGGGGCCTTCCCAGTAGTCGGCAAAACGCGAAACAATGGTCGTGCCGGTTGGATCCATAGTCTCCATCTGGAATGGGCCGGTGCCCACACCGGCTTCGCAAATCGAGTCCAGATCGTTGTTACAGGTGCCAGCGTCCAGCATGCGAACGCGGTAATCCATCAGCAGGATGGGGAAGTCCGCGTGGGCGGACGACAATGTGACTTCAACGGTCTGTGCATCGATGGCTTTGGCACCTTCGATTAGCGACAGGCCACCTCGAACGGGACTGTCAATCGCTTCGGACTGCGTTCGCAGCAGCGAGAAAACCACATCATCGGCAGCAAACGCTTCGCCGTTGTGGAAAGTCACGCCTTCGCGCAGTTTAAAGGTCCACACTGTTGCCGCGTCATTCGAGGACCATTCTGTTGCCAGATCCGGTTGAATCATCCCGTCATTGTCCTGACGCACCAGGCGCGAATAGAGCATCTGTGTAAGAGGGTAGAAACGGCTCGGTGAAATTGGATCGAGTGATTCTGAGCCACCATAGCCAACTTCATGGGCGATCCGCAGTGTGTCTGCGCTCACTGTCGTTGCGGCAACCGCACCAATCATCGCGGCTCCAAGGACTAGGGATTTCATACGTGTATCTCCTTGCGATTGTTAATCGATTGTAGGCCCTCGGAGAGGTGCCGACCGACGGCTAGTTTTGTAAAAAACTGAACATGGCCCCCCGGTTTGTTCGTTGGATGATCTACTCGCTGATCAAGAACATGGTTACTGTCAAATATCTCGAACTGGTTTAAACCAGATTTCTAACACACATAAACCGACTTTGTAACAATTTCTTTTCATGCGAGGGTAATTGCCATGACATCCGTTCAAATTGCCAAATCATCGTTGCTGGGCCGATTGGAGGCTGGAGAATGGCGTCCAGGAGAGAAGCTGCCGTCCGAACGCACGCTGTCTCTGAGCCTAGGTCTGAACCGAATGTCATTGCGTCAGGCGTTACTAGGGCTGGAGAATGACGGGGTGATCTTTCGATTGGATCGCCGCGGATGGTTCGTCTCCCAGCCAAGGTTCATCTATAATCTCTCGACCCATATTGGGTTCCACCGCGCGGCCCAATCGCAGGGCGAAGCAACGTGGAGCGACACTGAAACCTTCACATTGGCAGCTGACAAAGAACGGGCGGTGGAGTTTAGTGTGGAAGAAGGCGCGCAGTTGTTCGTGTTCAAAGGATGGGGCGCGTTGAACGGGCACCGGATTTTCACCCATAAAGTGATGATTAATGGGGTGATAGCGCCTGATTACCGGGAAAAGCTCAAAAGTGGGTCCTTTACCGAAACCTGGAAAAATGAATATGGGATAGAACCCACTATCGGGTCGCTCCAGATTAAACCAATTCGGTTGGAAGGTGACGCGCAACTGATGCTAGGCTGCACCAAGGGCGCGCCGGGGCTGTACCTGAAACGAATGAAACAGGATGAGCAGGGCAACATTATCCAGATCGATCGGGAGTACTGGAGATTTGATTCGGTTGAGCTGATGCTTGAACGCGATCCGGACTGACGGACATGCAGTTTTGTAACAAGAGTCGCACTTGGAAGTAGCGCGCACCATCCGTAGATGTCGATTATGAGGGCCACATATCCCGACGCGGCGACCGTCATTTGCGAGGACGTCTCTATGAGGCTGCCACCGTTATCCTGACCCGCAGTTCAGCCGATTGTGACTTGCGGCTGTGGGGCCTCAAACTCCGTGAAAAGATCGGCTTCAAAAGCGCAGCGGTTGCCGTTGCGCGCAAGCTGCCCGTCATAATGCATGCTATGCTAAAAACCGGCAGGTTCTTCGAACAAAGTGCCGAAACGGCAGCGTGACGAGATCACGGCTCGCGTTTAGTCCATGATAACACTTTCACGTCCTCGCCGGGACGTAAGCAGAGCCATTCCGCTGAAGGTGTTGCACCGCTGGATCAGCTGAGTGCGTCGTCTACATATGGAAGTCTCCTCTCACGAAGCTTCATCATGCGACCGATGTCGACCGCGAAGACAACCATGCACCCGGCAACCGGTATTCAAAACGCAAAGAGACTTGATCTAGACTGCGCGATTAGATGGGGTATTCGGCAACGAGCCCATCTTCGATACCGGTGATAAGTGGAGATGCTGCGCTTTTGGCGAATGGTAAAACGAGGTCATGTTTTCATCAGCCTCAAGCCTTGAAGGGAGAAGCGCAGCATGAAGTACTATTGTGGACTGGACGTGTCGGTGCAGGAGACTGCAGTTTGCATTGTTGACGGGGCAGGCGAGATTTGCCGGGAGGTGAAGGTCGTCAGTTATCCGGATGATCTGATCGCGGTGTTGCAAGACCCCGCCCGGAACTTTGAGCGGAACGGTCTCGAAGCAGGTCCATTGTCGCAGTGGTTGTACGAAGGTCTTGCCAAGGCAAGTTTGCCGGTGATCTGCATCGAGACCAGGCATGCCAAGGCGTTCCTCAAAGCACAGCCGAACAAGACGGACCGCAATGATGCCCGCGGGATTGCCCAGATGATGCGGGTCAATCTTTATCGGCCTGTGCATGTGAAGACCCTGACGAGCCAGAAACGTCGGGCCTTACTCACCGCCCGCAAGCTGCTTCAAGAGAAGGCGATTGCCATTGAGAATGACATTCGCGGATTGTTGCGGAATTTCGGTCTGAAGGTCGGGCAGATCAGCAAGCTCAAATACGAAGAGCGGATCAATGAACTCGTCAACGACAGGCCTGACCTTCGCGATATCATGCAGCCTTTGCTGTCTGCACGCAAACTGCTGCGCAAAGAGTTCACCAAGCTGCACAAGAAGGTTTTAGACTTGGCCCGTGATGATGAGATCTGCCGCCTGTTGATGACGATCCCCGGCGTTGGTCCTGTTGTGGCTCTGGCCTATACGGCAACGATCGATATTCCCGAACGGTTTGCACGCTCAAAGGCGGTGGGTCCTGTGCTTGGTTTGACGCCGGTACTTAAGGAGTCAGGTGAATGCAAGCGGATCGGACGCATATCCTGCTGTGGCGACGGTATGATGCGAGGCCTGCTTTACGAGGCAGCGCAAGTCCTGCTTACTAATGTGAAGAAATGGTCCTGGCTGAAAGCCTGGGCGATGAATATTGCCAAACGCCGCGGCAGGCAGAAGGCGGTTGTCGCCTTGGCCCGGAGACTTGCGGTGATCATGCATCGCATCTGGAGTGATGGAACAGAATTCTGCTGGACGAAGGAGAGCTTGCCTGTTGCCACGTAGTTCAGCAACCAGAGTAACAAGAAACCAAAGGAAGCTAACCGATTCCGCCACCGGTGGAACGATGTCCTTCGCAGGACGATGGGTGGGGTGAGTTCGCGGTGTTGTCTGATGCGAGCGCATTGCGTTCAGCTCGCCGATTAGATTGTTCCGCCCCATCCTTCTGGTCCCATCATGGGAGGGCCACAGTGCCGATCCCGGAGAGAAGCGCGATACTGCGAAGGGTATTAACCACTAGGGGAGCCGACAGCCAGAATGACCTTGACCTCAACACGCCGAATTGAGAAGACATCACCTTCACATCCGTGGTGATTTGCAGGCGCATCGCAGGGACGACCCGTTCAAATTTGACAAGCGTTTCCCGATAGTGCCCCGCATTAAGCCAATGCGCCCCGTTGTCGTCTCGTACATGTAGGTGCAGCGCGTGGGCACCAGCAGCATGGCAGGCATTGGCCGTTTCAACGATTTCTGGAAGCGTGACGGGCAAGGCGGAGTGATCCACCTTGCCGCGCGCTGCACCATTGTGCGCGGCCATAATCAGAGGGGCTTACATGCCTCAGACTTTCATCCGTGATCCATCAGGGTCGAACAGAGGGCCAACGGTGATCGTAGCGTCAAATAGCTCACGGGCGATGTCTACTTTTACGCGCGCGCCATCTTTCACAGGGGAGTCCACATGGCCGAGTGCAACGGGCTTGCCGATACGATAGCCAAAGGCACAGGAACTTGTCTGGCCGATGAGCTTGCCGTCGAGATAGATCGGCTCATGGCCGAGCGGCACGGCGCTTTCATCTTCCAGCACAAGCGATAAGATATGCGGCTCTTCTCCGCTTTCGCGTTGTACTGCCAGCGCCTCAGCACCGATGAACCCGCCCCTTTTTCGTGTTGCAAAGTCAAGCCCGGTGTCGATAGGAGTGACATCGCCATCGAGTTCGTGACCCATAGCGCAGAAGCCTTTTTCAATGCGCATAGAAGACTGGGCGAACAGACCAGCAGGCTTTGCGCCCGCAGCGGTAAAGGCAGCATAGACGGTGGAGGCATCTTCAGCCTTCATGGTGATTTCCCAACCTGCTTCGCCCACATAGGACAGGCGCGCAGCGCGCACATTTTTGCCATCGACTTGACCGGTGCCGACCTTAAAGTAGTCAAGTTCATTCAGCTCTGGCGCGCCACATTCGGCGACGATGCGGGCTGCCTCCGGACCCATAAGCCCAAGAACGGCGTAGGTTTCAGTGGTGTCGGTCAGGGTCACATCAAAGCCGTCGGAATGGCGGCGGAACCAGGCGAGATCACGTTTGATGGCATTGGTGCCGACGAAAAGACGGTAGTGGTCTTCGGCGATGCGTTGGGCAGTGATGTCCGATTCAAACGTGCCGCGTTCGTTGAGAATGGCAGTGTAGATGACCGAGCCGGGTGCACGGGCCATGAACCCGGCGCAGGTGTGCAGCAAAAAGGCTTCGGCGTCGGGGCCTTTGACTTCGATCTTGCCAAAGGGCGAGGCGTCGAATATGGCGGCGCTTTCGTGGGCGGCCTTGACCTCCTCGGCGACGTTTTCGAACCAGTCGGGGCGACCGAATGTCAGCGTGGGCTCGGCAGTTTTGCCAAAGTAAAGCGGGCGCTCCCAGCCATAAAACTGCCCCATGTGCGCACCTGCCGCCCGGTATTCCTTGTCGAGCGGCAGGGCGCGGAGGTTCCGGGCGGTTGAGAGCTGTTTGCCCGGATACGCGATGTCATAATGGGTGCCGAGAATCTCGGGCGCACGGGCCATGAGATGCTCGAGCGAGTTGTAGATCGGCGCGAAGCGTTTGGCGTCGGCCTCGGTCAGGTCATAGGCCGTGTGGCCGTGCACGATGGCGTGGGCGAGGTTCATGCCTGCACCACCACCGGAAGCAAGGCCCACGGAGTTGAGGCCGCAGCCAAGGAAGAGGCCTTTGGTTTCAGCGGTCTCGCCCAACATGAAAGTACCGTCAGGCGTAAAGCTCTCAGGGCCGTTGATGAGCATTTTGACCTCAGCGGTTTCCAGGGCCGGAAGACGGTTTAGGGCCAACTCCATCATCGGTTCGAAGTGATCCCAATCCTCGGGCAGGAGGCCGAATTCGAAGGTCTCATCAAGCAAACCGGGTTTGATCGGCTTGCCCATGGGTTCGAAACAACCCACGAGCAATCCGCCGCTATCGTCGCGGATATAAAGATGGTTGTCATGATCTGACAGGGTGGGGGTGTTGCCGACGATGCCGCCGATGCGTTTCGTGAGCAGATAGAAGTGTTCGCAGGGCAGCGCAGGTACTTCGGCGCCTGCCATGGCACCTGCTTCTCGGGACCAGAGGCCGGTACAGAGCGCAATGGCGTCGCACATGACGGTGCCTTGGGTGGTCTCGACGCCTGTAATGCGACCATTTTCGGTCAGGATGCCGGTGACACCGGTGCGTTCGAAGATTTTGGTGCCGAGACCCTTGGCGGCCTTGACCAACGCGGCGCAGACGCCTGACGGTGACACACGGCCATCGTCGGGGGACCAGACGGCACCGAGCACGTCGTCGGCGTTCATCAGTGGCCAGCGTTCCTTGGCTTCTCCAGCAGAGATCGAGGTTGCCTCGATGCCATAGGCGTGAGCCAGTGCTTCCTGACGTTTGACGTGGATAAGACGGTCAGGCGTGGTGGCGATAGAGAGCGAACCCTTTTGAATCCAGCCGACATTCTGGCCGGTTTCCTCTTCGAGTTGTGAATAGAGGTCGACTGAATACTGGATCATGCGCGTCAGGTTGCGCGAGTGGCGGAGGGCGCGGACCTGTGCGGCGGAGTGCCAAGTGGTGCCGGAAGTCAGCGCGTTGCGTTCCAAGAGGATCGCGTCGGAGACGCCCATCTTGGCGAGGTGATAGAGCGTGGAACTGCCCATGATGCCGCCGCCGATGACGATAACAGAGGCGTGGGAGGGAAGGGTGGACATGGTATTAACCCGTGAGTTTTGCGTTTGTAGGATCGTAGACCGGATCGGCCAGAACTGTTGCGGAATAGGTGTTGAGCAGGATCTGCAGGTCGAGCGTGGTGCCGATGTCGATCATAGAAGCGTCGACCCACGCCACAGCAAGCATCTTGCCAGTGCGCCAGCCCATGCCGCCGGAGGTGACGTAGCCGATCAGGTTGCCGTCTTTCAGGACGGGTTCGGTGCCCCAACAGGGAGGTGCCGAGGCGTCGATTTCGAGCGTTACCAACTTTTTGGGTGGCGGCGTTTGGCGTTGGGCGTCGACGGCAGCGCGGCCGATGTAGTCTTTTTTCTTGGAGCAGAATCGTTCCAGACCAGCGGCGTGCGGCGAGATTTCGGTGGTCATCTCGTGGCCCCAGCTGCGGTAGCCTTTTTCGAGCCGAAGCATACCCATGGCGCGGCTACCCATAAGAGTGAGGCCATGTGCGGGGCCAGCGGCCATGACAGTGTCGAACAGGGCCTTTTGGCTGACCATCGGGCAGTGCAGTTCCCAGCCGAGTTCGCCGGAAAAGGAGATACGCATTGCTTTGCAGCGGATGCGACCGATTTCGACTTCTTTCGACGTCATGAAGGGGAAGTCGTCGAAGGCACCGCCGGAGAGCTCGTTGAGCAAAGCACGGGAATTGGGGCCTGCGACACCAAGGGCAGATAGGTTCTCGGTGGTGTCCTCGATACGGACGTCGAAGCCGTCTTTATGGTCATCCATCCAGCGGTGGTAAAGGGCAACGCCGGAGGTGGCACCGACAAGGTTGAAGCGGCCATCGCCGGTATTTTCGATGGTTATGTCGCCGACGATGCCGCCGCGATCGTTGAGCAAAAGCGAGAGCGCCATTTTGCCGGGCGTCGTGGGGCATTTGGCGCTGCCGATGTGGTCGAGGAAGGCCTCGGCGTCAGGGCCGAAAATGCGGAATTTGCCGTAAGAGGACATTTCCGAGAGTCCGCAGCCCGAAGCCATCGCTTTGGCCTCGTTACCGACATGATCCCACCAGTTAGGGCGATCAAAGCTCGGCTCGTCGACCTCACCATTCGGAGCATACCAAAGGGGGCGTTCCCAGCCATAGGCCTGGCCCATGATGGCACCGTGCGCAAGGAGATCGGTGTAGATAGGTGTCGTGCGCAGGGGGCGGCCCGAGCTGCGTTCAATTCCGGGGTAGATCAACTCGTAGCGGATGGGCAGGATTTCATGGGTGCGTTCGCGGGCAAATTCGCGAGTGGTCCAGTCGCCAAAGCGAGCGACGTCGATGAAATGCAAGTCCAGTTCGGGCTCACCTTCCAGGATCCACTGGCTCAGTGCCAAAC
>NZ_JBQFYX010000037.1:0-7041 GCF_056541885.1 Ruegeria sp. AF7
TTGCTGCACGGATCTGTTGCAGAGTTTCTTACTGAACGAAGAGTTGGTACCGAACCCTCTTCTTATGTCGCCAATTCCGCAAATTGACGAAACGGACAAATTCCCGGCCCATAGCTGCCGTTCAACAAGCAACGCGCATACTGCATCGCGGCCCGTCGAACCTGCCATTCGCTGCAGTCGCGTAAGGTACGGCAACATAGGTATTTCTTCTTTCCGCTAAAAGTACTCCGAATTGGGGTTGCGGCATCGAGGGTTCAAAAGACTCTGATATCAACCCCAAGGCAAATCATGAACAAACTGACGTTCTGCCTTAAGGCTTTCAACTTCTTCCAACCGGTTACTCCATTCTTCCACACCTATGAGATCGAACGAGAAATGCGGGTTTTTTCCGTGAACCCGTTCGGTATGACCTTGCTCATCCTCACCGTCCTGCGGAACAACGGCGGCCTCCAAAAAACTTGGGGTGCTAAGCTCTGACACGACGTGCTCAAGCCACTTGCCTTCTTTAGGATACGAGGCCCGCTGCTCCTCAAGCATGTCTATGGCCACACATGCCAAACCCTTCGCCTGACCTCGTTCGTAAGCTAGGGCACGTGTTCTCAGTCGCAGAATCGCTGGGTGCAAATAAGCGGCATATGCACGGGCGGCATTTCTTCTGCCGAGCAGCACTGCTCCCGCCTCGATGAGAAAACTGACATAGGTCCGCTCGGAGCAGCCATGGTTCAGAATGTCGAGATACACTTGATCAAGGCAAGCCTCAGCTGGCTCTTGGAATTTCTGCCGTCGAAATAGCTCGGCCATCGCGATCTCAAACCCCAGAACTTCATGGAAATTGGAGACGGTGGTGGAACTGATCATGTTCGAGATGCAAACAGCCAGCGCCTTTGAAAGATCCGATTTCGATGTCGGAACGTTTTTTTCATAACGTTGGGCGAGACTGCGAATGTAGGGTAGCGCCCGATCCCTTCGTATAGTTGGTCGAAGATCACTTTGTTCTAACCCCTGATAGAGCCTTATAGCTTGATCATGGTCCCCAGAAAGATAAGCGATATGCGCGCGGCGCGATTGTAGGCGCTCGCGCAGCTTGTCCAAGATTCCGGCCTCCACCTTTTCGCCCGATATCAGCGCTTCCGCGTCGTCAGCAAACTGCAGCGCATGCGGAAAATCGCCCATCACGCCTGCAACCATCGCCTCGTTTATGAGTGACTTGCAGAGTATGGTGTTATCCCCACTGTCATTTGAGAGCGCCGATAGCCGCGCAAAAACATCAGCGGCTTCTTCAGCCCGACCCACATCTAACAGCGCACAAGCAAGATCGTTGAGAAAGAAGGGTGCATCACATTCGGGCATACCCGGATGATTGGTGTTGAAGTTGGCCTCACCGCACAGAAGCTGCAGAACCTCGAGCTTCAGTTGGTAGGCGCCAAATCGCCGTGTGAGCTGTCGCCCACGCCCGTTGAGCATTTGGCGAAAAACAACCCAATAGCAGAAACGCCATGCATCCTGAGGATCACATCCTTGAACCCTTCCCCGTGTGGGTGGCTTCACGCTGAACGTTTTGAGATCATGTTTTGCATAATCCTCGTGCGTGAGGTCTCGTCCCTGATCAGATTGGGGAATCACTTCACCGCATGCGCGCATCAGATGACGGATTACCTCGGGCAGAAAAAATATGTCGTCGTCTGCTCGGCCCTTGATATATGGCAATTCCTGGCTGAGGGGCAAACTGTCGCGAAGCTCAAACATGCGCTTTGCAGTAAAGTAGTGCACGGTGGCTCTATTGTATTTTGCATCCCCACCCGAGTTCATCCAGATGTCTTGAATAACTGCCTTTACTCCAAGGGTCATAGCGTAGTTCATTCCGTCGCCATCGGAGCGATTGAACCGAACGAGGCTGTCGTAGAGATCCTCGGCAGCAAAGCCGTGACACTGATCAACCTTTAGAGACTGGACCTTATTCTTCCCCTTAGTTCCAATAAATCTGATCGCTTCGTCTGTTAACCAGTAGAGGGTGGTCGTGCACCACGTCAGAAAGCGAAGGCCTGGCCTGTCGGGGTCACCTGCTTCTTGACGTAGTACGTTGAAATAGGTTTTGGCCTCGCGCACGAGCGATTGAATGTCAGGACACTTTTCTAGATCGATGTCACCGGCAAGTTTCTTAAAGCCTTGGGTGGGATCAAAATAGGACTCGTTCGCCATATTTGACGCAAAGAATGCGCGCAGCCGAATTGATGCCGGCCAGATCTCAACATCTTCAACCTGACCATAGTGCCACCGCGCTTGTTTCAATCTCGCATCTGCATCATGCAACTGATCTTCACTACCTCTGAGAGCCACAAATCGGTCCATCTCAGCCCTGAAAAAGGCAAACCGGTGGCCAGTCTCCACTCTCAGCAAGTTGGTGGCCGCAGGATTTACTTCGCCTAGGGTACTAGGCGCGATCTGACTTGCGGAAAGCATTAGCAGTATCGGCTGCTCAGAGAATACGCGCTTCTGGCGGACGGCCTTTATGAACAGCTTAATCGGACAATTGGCGGTTAGCAGTTTCGTGGAAGTATAGGACGCGCCATGCAAGACCACCAGGCATCTCTGGTCTATCAGCTGTGCAACGCGCTGTGCCTCTGCGTTCCTGTGATCTGGATCAAGTCCGAGGTGCCGACTGAGCTCGCGCAACTCACTTCGACCATCAGTTTCGCAAGGATCAAAGTAGATATGAAAGACCGAAGCATAGTGCTCTGCGATCGCATCCGAATGACAGAGTTGATCGGCGACAAAGCTTGCACCACTTTGGAATGGGGCGACCCACTCCGTCAGGATTGTCTTCGCGGTTGCCACCTGGTTTGCGATGCAGTCGAGCGCCGCTGACTCTTCGGCGCACAACACGACATCCTCGGGCTTTTCCCCACGCGTAGCCGACGCAAAGATCATTGGAGGGGGAAGTTGATCCTTGTCCGGCTTGATTCCGGCTTCCCTCAGAATCAAAATGAAGCTTTCTATAGTGGCCGCCTCCAACGCCTTTGGCGGGATCCCGACTGCACTAGCTAAATCTGACTTAAACTTTGAACGCGCAAAAGCGCGTTTGATCTTACTGTTAACTTGGGGTTGTTGAGCCCCTTCCCTCAGCCATTTGCTTAGATACGTCGAGAAGGTGCTTCGATCTTTCTTGTTTGTAGGGCTCACCCCGAACAAAGGAAGCAGATCGCTCTTACGCGCGATTTTCCTTGGCCCCAGAGATGTCCGATGTATTCGGTAGTTGTGCCAGAAATAGGCAAATAATTCATGCGGTTCCACAAGCTACCCCAAGCAAAATCAAGGTACCTTGCAACATTTTTCAGATTTGGCAAGCCCAAATACGAAATCTGGATTTATTGCAAGTGCATTTGCGATGCAGTTGCAAACGTCTGTTTTGCAACTCGATTTCTCGAACAGATTTGAGTCGAATTCGATGCTCTGGTTGATGGACGATGCCGCGTCAGGTGTCGCTTGCGAGACCGGATTGGCATTTCGGCTTGGGGATGGTTCCAACTGAGACCTGGTGCCCATCCCCGAGCCACCCCGATAGGTTTGACGCTTCTGATGAGTATCCGAAGAAGAGTCAAGCCTCGAAAATGAAACAAAGTTTCTAGTGTGGGAGGCACAACATGACAAACAACCACCTGAGCAGTGTGGGCGCGCAGATGCCGCAGCATTGCGAAGCCTGCGGTTGCCCGCTGGTTCTTACTCGCGGCAACATGGCTAACCTGATGAAAGTGATCGCTAAGCCCGGCAACCTTGAACGTTTGAAGCGTCTGCTGGATGCCGACGCCCTCTGGGAAGATACTATTGCCGACAAACCGGGAGGGCCGCGCCGTGTCTAACCTTCCTGCGAGATACTCCCTTCCAAACCAACCAGCTTGTACGATCTGTCAGGTTGGAAATTGTATCCGAGATGGTGATATGATCTACGCCGACAACAACGCTACAGGGCGCCGTATCCTGAACTATGTACCGGAACTCGCCCTTCTCGAAGTGGTCATGCCTGGCGATATGTCCGAGTACGTAAACCCAAATGCAGACCGTGGACCAGTCGGGCGCAATCTGAGAAACGTCCTCGCCAGTCTCGAAGGTGTCAAACCAGACCAAATCGTAATTGATGGTTCGGGGCTGAACCGGATGAAGCTACTGCCAAACCTGTATGGAGCGAGGTCGGTCGTAACCATCGCAAACGACTTTCCGGGCTACAAAGCATCCGCGACGTCCTGCAATTTGCCACATATTGAGATTCCTTGCGGCATCTGGGAACCTAGCCTCAATGAAGGCGAAGCCGTAAAGGTGGTAGCGGGGCTTGATACCCCAATCGTGTTTTTGTCAATGCCGGTCACCAACCCCGGCCAGACAGTGGTAGGACTGGGTGTCGCAAGTGCAATCCTGCGCGCAAACTCTGACGCGATTGTTGTCATAGACTCTGCCTATCGGCGGGACAACGTTCTGAGCGAGGACTACGTGAAGTTTGCGCTGGAAAACGATCGGGCGCTGTACATGAACGTGGCTGCCAAGGACCTTGGGTCTTGCGGCGCACGCGTCTCTTGGATGATCGGAACACCCAAAATGCTTGATCCGATCAGACAAGATGTCTGCCCGTACCCCGTCTCGATGCACGCTGCGCGGTATCTGGCGAAATTGGCTGAAAAACCACATGTGGTCGAAAAGATCCACCATGTTCAACGTGCCGCAGTGGATGTGTACCGTGATTGGCTCCCAAGCACGGGTCTCAAATACAAGACCGGTGCTGGTCCTTGGGTGCTCATTTACGTTGGCGATGACGTTGCTCAGGTCGTTCAGGACCTTGCTGAAGTCCATGGCATTCTGGTTCAGGATCAATCGGGAAAAGCCGCGGACCTCGATGGCTGGATCCGTGTTTCAGCAAATGTACCGTGTGATGCCGCTAAAGTCGCTGCGGCCATTTCCGAAAGACTGCTTGCCATAAAGGCGGCGTGAGAAAAGCCACTTTCACGCGAATAGGATCGCGCTGGTTGCGCGATCCCGCTCTCTCTAGGGTTGGGTATTTCCTACAGCCCGGGATGACTTGAATGGCTTCATTCGATCCTTTGTCTTGATCTCTTTTAAACTTGACGTTTTGCACCAATGTTCGGTTATCCCGTTGCCTATTTGCGTTCTGAACCAAGCTGATGCAGCGATATTTGTTCTGCGAGCGCGCGCAGCAAAAGCTGAAGACTTCTGAAATGGGCTCACTGCCGATCTTGGAGCGAGCGCAGCACCTCTGAGATGGACCCAATTGGCTCCGATGAGGACGGCCCAATCCTGCCGTTCGACCTTAGTCCTGAATTCTGCGGTTGCAGCCCGCTTTCCGGACATTCGCCGCAAGCGCGAATTCCGGGCCTCGTCGAACTCACAGATTGCGGACAAAGCGCTATTCCGCTGCGCTTGCGCCAATGGCTGCTTTTCCGTTGTGAAAAGGGTTTGGCCCGTTATTCGCTGTGCCAACCAGTGATCTGAACATCTCCTAGGCGTTCTGCTTCGGCACGACCCACGCGTCTTACTACTTGTGAGAACGTCCAGATATGGCCTTCGAAATCCTTGGCACGATATATGCGGTCGCCGTAGTATTGATCTTCCGGCTCAGAAACGATGGCCGCTCCATGTTCGCGCGCTCTGGCGCAATGTGCATCCAGTCCGCTCTCGATTTGGACATAGACTATTTGTGTCGTCTTGCCGCCTAATGACTGCGGACTTGAGACGAAACCGGGCCACTCACCGTCAACAATGATTGAACAGTTGCCGAACCGCATTTCAGCATGAACAGGGCCACCTGCTTTATCTCGAACGTCGATCAACCTCGTTGCGCCAAAAGCAGCTTCAAGCCACGACAACGCTCTGTCAGGTTCTTGATAAAATATGCCAGTTCGAATGGTGGGCCTTTCAAAAGGATCATCCAAACCCAAATTCCTTATAGGCCATCACGAAAGATGTTTCTCGAAGAATAGGTCCGGGTAAGGGTCGTCGTTGAACCTGTCGATCTCGCTCCAACCCATATTCCGGTAAAGGCCGACAGCCTCAAACAAGGTGCTGTTGGTATCCAATCGGAGCGTCTCAATTCCGATAGACCGCGCTGCACACTCGGCGGTGGCCATGAGACGGCGCGCCAATCCCAGACCCCGTGCAGAAGGGGCGATCCACATCCGTTTTATTTCTGCTAGCGTGCCGCCGCTTCCTTTCACGCCAACACAGCCCACAGGCATATCGCCAAGTCTAGCCACAACAAATGTTCCGTGGGGATGCTTCATTTGTGATAATTCAGGGTCGCCTGATTTTTTGAGATCAAATTCTAGACCTAGCCTCTTACTCAGTTCTGCCGCGAAAGCGCTCAAACACTTCGTAGCTATGTCAGACGCATAGTCCACTTCTTCGAAGACAATACTCTCTCGCGATAGCGCGACGGTAACGATATCCATAGCGTCGAGCAAACGCCGCGCATCCTTGTGCCGTTCCAAAATGGTGGCGGCCCGTTCATCAGAGAGCTGTTCGTAAATTTCGAATTCGTCTACGCCCGCCCTTGTGAGCTTGGTTATGCGGCTGCGCCGGTCCTTTGGATTTGGGGTCGTCTCGATCAACCCTTCGGCTTCAAGGCTGCGAAGCAATCGGCTTAGAAGACCTGTATCGAGCTTAAGGAAAGCTCGAAGGTCGGATACGTTTTGATATCCGAGCCCAATCGCATTTAGAACGCGCGCTGCCCCAAGTGGCCGCCCTCGGTTCAGGAAGGAATCTTCTAGCGCACCAACCTCAACGGCTACGGAACGACTGAAGTTTCGAACACGGGATATTTGGTCAATTTGCATTTTCCTGACTTTAGTCAGGTAATCTGATTGTTCAAGCGTTTTCTGGCATGCACCAAGATCTGACATTCGTGCAAAGCGCAGCATCGGTCGAAGTGGGCTCGTTCCAGACCTCGAATGCGGCGCAGCATCCTGTGATATGTTGCCTCGGTCAACGTCGGGTTGTCGTTGTGGGAGGGCATGGCGGATCGGAGGATCAGTCATGGAA
>NZ_JBQFYX010000038.1:0-6469 GCF_056541885.1 Ruegeria sp. AF7
CTTGAAAATCGGTGGCACCACCGGCGCCAAAAGAAACCACCACGGATATTGGGCGGTCAGGGTAGTCGTCGGCAGCCACTGCCCCTGCCGTCAGGGACAATAGGCCAGCAAAGGCTGCGGCAAAAAATGATTTCATGGTTCTCCTCCTTGGTTGATTTGGTAGTTTCGTTTTGAGATCGATGTGTTTGCCGGCTCTACAACAGCCATCCGCTCGGCGTTTGGACACGCAGCAAGAGAGCGAACAGTCCATAGAGCACAAGCACAAAACAGAGAGACACTACGCCCCGGAACAGCCAGCGGCGCCACGACCAATCACCCGACGGATCGTAGTAAGAAGCCAGCAGAAAAAAACTCACGAGTGCGGTCGTGTAAAACCCGACGGAACTGGCAGCCCAAAACACAGCGACCAAAATGACGATGATACCCGGAATGACGTTGGCGAGCATGTGCCACGTAAACCCAGGAATGGGCGGCGCCGTACCTGCGAGAGAGCTCAGAAAGGTCAGAGCCGCAAAGAGAACCAGCGCCGATGAGATCAACCTGGGAAATAAGAACGCACCTGAGGGTTCGGCGGTAAAACTGATCCAGCAAATGGCGCCAGCAATCACAAGCATCACAGCAGCGGGAACAATCTGTTGGAAGCGCTCAGAATTGCTCATTGGGCTTGCTCCTGTGCGGTATCAGATTTTCGCGTCAAGACTTCCATCCAGACGCTGTAAAGAACCGATGCGACGACGGCCGCGATAAGAACAATGTTCAGCGTACCACCGAAGAAGTATGCGAACTGCCCGTCATTTGCCCCGGCGATCATGCTGCCTTGGATGTAGTTCGCTTCCGCAATGGGTCCGAGTATCAGCCCAAGCACCAATGGCGCTGCGGAGAACCCAAACCGCTGGAGGGCAAACATCATCATTCCAAGTGCCGCCATCACATAGACGTCTCCCATCGACTGCTGGACCGAGTAAGCACCAAAAATGGACAACGCGAGTACGCCTGGGGCCATCAGTGACGGTGGGATGCGAGCAACCTGAGCGGCAAGGCCAGCAACGTAGAGACCAAATGCCACCATCAGAATCTGACCGATCAACATTGAGTTGATGAAAGTCCAAGCGACTTCGGGGTGATTGTCAAACAAGTCAGATCCCGGAAAAATACCGTGGATCAACAGACCACCCAGGAGAACCGCCGCCGTTGGGCTGCCCGGTATGGAGAGTGTAAGCAGGGGAACCAAGGAAGGACCCACCATCGCATTGTTTGCCGATTCCGCCGCAATCAGGCCTTCAGGATGACCTGTTCCGAACTTGGCCTTTTCAGGTGAGAACTTCCGGGATTGGTCGTAGGCGACCAAACCGGCTATTTGCCCACCAACACCCGGAATAAGACCAATGACCGCCCCGACCGCTGTTCCAATGGACAGTGCTCGCTTCGAGCGGAGTAATTCTCCAAAAGACTTCGAAAGTGGGTGGCGTTCGACATGAATGGCCTCAACAGCGGCGGCCTCTCTGCCTTTAGACAACATATCTATGACCTGAGGAATCGCGAACAACCCAATTAGTGCCGCAATCACGTTGATCCCTCCAGTGAGCGAATCGTGAAAAATGAACCGCTCTGCGCCTTGAAAGTCATCAAACCCGATGGTGGACAACCAAAGCCCAATGCTGCCTGACAGTAACCCTTTCGCGACCGAGCCACTTTCCAATGTGCCAATCACCGTGACCCCCAAGATCGCCAACCAAAACAGATGGGAAGGACCAAATGCCAACGCCCATTGCGCCAAAACCGGGGTCAGGAAGATCAAAAGAAATACGCCTAGAACCCCACCAACACCTGAAGCGAGGAAGGAGAGTTGGAGTGCGCGGGCACCTTGACCTTTCTTGGCCATTGCGTGGCCATCCAAGGATGTCGCAATGTTCGCCGGCGCACCGGGAATCTTTAAAAGGATGGCGCTCACCGCACCTCCGGCAACGGTCGAAGTATATGCTGCGCCCAGAAGAATAAGACCGTGCGCAGGCTCCAGATGAAACGTGAAAGGAATCAAAAGAGCGACTGCCATGGTCGGCGACAACCCGGGTGTCGCACCCAAAATGAGCCCGCCAATGGTACCACCAATCAGTAGCATCATGGCCATTGGGGTAAAGACCCCTCCAAAATAGAGCAAGAACTCCACCCGGCTCCTCCCTTCTTGTTGCATCAATGATCGACTTGACTTCTTCAGGTTATCGAATGAAAATGTTCTTGCAAATGTTTTCATAAAAAGTGGTTTCCGGTTATGTTTCATACACCTAAGAAGAAGAAGGCAGACATAACAGAAGTCGCCCGCAGGGCTGGGGTATCCCCATCAACCGTGTCACGATTCTTCAATCACCCGGATTTGGTACGCTCAGACACCCGCAAACGGATCGAAAAAGCCAGCGAACAGCTAGGCTATGTTCGCAATCGATATGCAAACACTCTTCGAGGCCTGCGCACAGGGTCTATTGGGTTGATTGTCCCGACGGTTGACAATGCCATTTTCGCGGAGATGATCCAGGCGTTTGCTGACGAACTCAATATGCGCGAATTGACCTTGCTTATGGGTGTTCATAGCTACGATATGCGCCTGGAGCGTAAGCTTATTCACACGCTCCTCGAGCATCGTGTCGATGGCATTGCACTCGTTGGACTTGACCGACAGGCGGCATCAAACGCGCTCCTAGAATCGCATGACGTCTCAAAGGTCGCGTTGTGGAACTTCGACGAAAACTCACGAATTAGCTGCGTAGGTCCACAGAATATTGAGGCGGGGCGTTTGGTTGCGCGTCACATTGTTGATCTCGGACACTCTGAAATTGCAACCCTGTTTCCGGAGTTTGGAGGGAACGACCGAGCCATGGACCGATACACTGGAGTGCAGTCAGTTTTGTCCGAATTCGGAATCGCCGTACCACCTGAGAAAAACATCACCGTTCCCTACAACCTCAGCGATACTAAGATTGCCGCGATGGAGTTGCTCCGCGACCAAGGCCGCCCGAGCGCCATCATTTGTGGCAACGACGTTATTGCCAAGGGCGTCATTTACGCGGCTCACGCGCTGTCATTGAATGTACCTGAGGATCTTTCTGTGATCGGCATTGGCGATTTTGCAGGGTCTGCTGAAATGGAGCCTGGAATTACCAGCGTGCGTATGCCAGCACGGAGCATAGGTCAATTGGGGGCCCAAACACTGATCAACGCGATTGAGTCGGGACGGACTGACGAGGTTTCTCGCACACAAGTGGAATTGAAGTTCGTTAAGCGCCGATCCACAGGCCAGTGGCTATCAGGTAAGTAAGAGAAGACTGCGCCTCGCCGTTTCGATCAATCGCCTAATGTTGAGACATCGCTATATGAAAACATTTGCAAAAAGATTTTCATAGCTTATCGTTATTTCCCTACCTCCCTGAAACGGTGCTGGGAGCGGGTTTCGTGGTCGTTTCCAGCACCACTAGGGCAACTGACAGGAAAGAAACATGTCGCTTAACAAGATATTGGTTCCCGTCCGTGAAGACGACCACTCAGAAAACAGCTTGTGGCACGCAGCAGCGATTGCGAAAGCCAACCAATCTCACATCGAGATTTTGCATTGTCGCGCCCGCCCTACTGACATGATTCCTTCTGGAGTAGTGGTTCCACTCGCGTTGCGAGAACAGATTAAGAAACACGCGACGTCAGAGGCAGATCACAGCCAAGAACAGCTCATTGCTGAGGCAAGCGCGATGCTTGACCAACTTGGTTTGACCCTGTCCGCAGATACGTCACTTGGTCCTTTGAACGCCACTTGGCATGAAGAAGAAGGCAAAATGGCAGACCTCATAGGTCCATGGGGGCGGCTTTGCGATCTTGTAGTACTGCCTCGCCCGGAACGCGAACGGAATATTGGCCTTCGAAGCCTGATGTCTGCACTCTATGAGTGCGGCAAGCCGGTTTTGATGTGCCCTCCGAAAGAATCTCGAAAGAACAGTGTTGGGGAGCGGATCGCCGTGGCGTGGAATGGTTCGCTTGAGGTGACACGCGCTATCGCAATGGCCGAAGACCTACTAGGTTCGGCAAATGACGTGATCATTCTTGACGGGGGAGCAACACAACCTGTCAATAGTGCAGACGCGTTGGTGAGCTTTCTCCACCTCAAGGGTATTGAGGCTCGGATCGAGAGAATTGATGTTGGATCAAACCCAGGTGACACTATTCTGTCGGCGACCATGGCACAAAACTGCGATATGTTAATCATGGGCGCATACAGCCACAGCCGGAAGCGAGAACTGGTTTTTGGCGGCGCTACGCAGCACATTGTTGATCACGCTGAGTTGCCAGTCGTACTAACTCATTAAGTCTGTTTGGATAAGCCTCTCTGGAACCGAGTCCGCAAGCCCATCTTTTGGAGATGTATTCTGACAATTTGACAGCAAGTGTGACTGTCATCGCGAAGCACTATTAAACCCAATGACTTAGCGCGCTGCAATCAGGCCAACGAGGTGTTAGTAATCCGTCCGAGCAAGGGAATAACTACGAATCATAATGTCTTCGCTCCGTAAAGCTGTGCCACAACTTGAGTGTCATGGGAGGTATGTAAGATGTTTCGGAAGCGGTATTCGACTGGAAATGCTTTGAAGCTTTTGCGCGAGAGTTCTGGCGATTTGACTCTGTAGAGCTAAACTATGAGCGCGAGATCGACTGGTTGGCCCTTCAACCCGTGGCGTTTGCTGGGAACGCTTAGTGAAGCAGTTTTTTGAATTCATCCATCTCAGACTTACGTCGCGCCATCGCATGGAAGTTTTCCATGGTGAATTCCACCTATTCCCCCGTCGTCCAGTCAAAAAGCGAAGGGCTCACCTGCGTCAGTGGGCCTTCATAGACATGGATCGCATGGCTTTGGCCCTCTCCATCCCCAGAGATGGCATGAACCGCATCTCACCCAAGGCGCACAACCTCGCCAGCTGAGACCAGCGTGTTACCGCCATGCAGGAGCACGCCTGACTCGCGCTTGTAAAGCACTTCCACTTCGGCGCCGCAATAAACCGCGACGTGAACAGACATGCAATGCTCATGTGGCGCAAACACGACGTCAGAGCCATAGCGGCACGTCCAGATCGAGCACGTGTCATCTTCAAAGATGCATCAGCTCATCGTCTTCGATTGTAAACAGCGGTGAGAAAGTCGGCCACGGGGCGGAGCAAAAGTCGTGCACTGCTTGGGTGGTCGGCGCCTTGGCAAACGCGCTCCCATATAGCTGGCCAAGAAACCGGAAAAAAATTGACTTCCTTGGAACGTTCCACTAACTAGCTTTGGAACGTTCCACAAGCTTAAACAGCAAAACGGGGGGGATTGTCGTGGTCACAGTCAATGTCGCGGTACTTGGTGCGTCCGGGTGGATGGGGAAAGTCCATACCATGGCCTACCAGACGTTTCCGCATTTCTTCGGGGAAGGACACGGAATGGCACGTGTTGCCGCGTTGGTGGAGGCAAATCCGCAAGCAGCTAGTGAGCTAAGTTTCAGGGCGCCCGGCACCAAAATTCTTCAATCCTGGGAGGAGGCGGTTAACGATCCCGAAATCGACCTGATCGACATCTGCCTGCCTGACAGCTTGCACTACCAGGTCGCCAAGGCAGCGCTGCTTGCCGGAAAGCACGTCTATTGCGAAAAACCGCTTGCAGATACCGCCAGCGAAGCCCGCGAGCTTGCTGATATCGCTCGCGAAAAAGGTGTCATCACCCGCGTCGGTCATGCATTTCCGCGCAACCCCGTTCACGATCTGGCTCGCGACATCATCGCGTCCGGCGACATCGGAGAGGTCAAACTCTTCAAAGGCTGCCAACACGTAGATGTTTATGGCGATCCGCTGGCCCCGTACATGTGGCGAGCGGACGGCTCACTGGCACCAACCGGCATCGTTGGCGATACCGGTTCGCACGTTTTCAGCATCATGCACTTTCTTCTGGGCCGAACCAGTGCACTAATCGCCGACAATTTCGTTGCGACTGAGCGACGTCCCGTCGTCGATGGAGTAGGATACGGTGAGGAAACCCTTCTGACGGGCACCGAAGAATGGCGAGACATCACCAATCCCGACGGCACGAACCTGCTGTGCCGGTTTGAAAACGGTGCGCGGGGAATTGTCGACTTCAGCCGTATCGCCACAGGGCGCAAATTCCGCCAGACCTATGAAGTCTACGGCACCAAGGGCAGCTTGGTCTACGACTACGATGAGGTGAACCGTCTGCGGTTCTATTCCAACGACGATCCCAATGGGCGCCGCGGCTTCCGCGAGATCGACGTCGGACCGGAGCATGCGACCTTCCGCGCCTTCCTGCCTCTGCCAAACTTTGCCTTGGGCTACAATGAAAGCAAAATCATCGAAGTCGCTGAGGTTATTCAGTCGATCACGACGAAAACGGCCACGTGGCCAACGTTCGATGACGGCCACCATATCTGTCAGATTGTCGACGCTTGTAT
>NZ_JBQFYX010000039.1:2500-6334 GCF_056541885.1 Ruegeria sp. AF7
GGAATGCTGAGATGTCTGTTCTTAACAGACTATGGTGTGCGACCGCGCATTCTCTTCGAGAATACGCTGCCTCGCACCCAAACGATCTCCTCCGGAGATCATTTGACATCGTATAGAGAGAAATCAATCAACACTGTTTGATCGCGCCGAGTGTGGCGCTGATCTCGGTCGTTTCCATCATCTGATGGACGGCACGGTTTGGGTCTAGCCGGCCCTGTCTCGTGTATCGCGACTGAAAAGAACAGAGTTGTCCAAGTCAAATATACTAACCCGAGCGACCTGCGTTGATCAGCTGCACGGCTGGGAGACCATATGGGGTTGCTCAATTGTCCTCGTCCAAGTGGCGGGGGCGGGAAATGTATGTTTTTGGTTCAGAAGAACGATCGCCTTTAGTTACCAGCTGGGCGGTCTCGATCGACATAGTCGAAGCCTGCAGGCCGAAAGGCCGAAAGGCTTCACGCGCTCAAGTAGCCGAACAGGCGGTAGCGCAACATGTTATGTCTTTCTTTTTCTGGATCAAATCAAGCGCGAGAAGGGCGTTTGGTGAATGCCTTGGCAGCAAGAGGCGATGAAAGACGTGATACTCTGCGATAAGCCATGGGGAGCTGAGAATAAGCTTTGATCCATGGATTTCTGAATGGGGCAACCCACCTGAATGTTTGTTATTGTTGGCACAGCTGATCAATAATGAGCATGAGCAGGTACTTAAGACCTGAATACATAGGGTTTTAAGAGCAAACCCGGGGAACTGAAACATCTAAGTACCCGGAGGAAAGGAAATCAATTGATACTCCCCTAGTAGTGGCGAGCGAACGGGGACCAGCCGAGCCGTGAGTGTGAATAGAACCTGTTGGGAAGCAGGACCATAGAGGGTGACAGTCCCGTATATGAAGCATGATCGGACGTATTAAGTAGGGCGGAACACGTGAAATTCTGTCTGAAGATCGGAGGACCACCTTCGAAGGCTAAGTACTCCTTGCTGACCGATAGCGAACCAGTACCGTGAGGGAAAGGTGAAAAGCACCCCGACGAGGGGAGTGAAACAGTACCTGAAACCGAACGCCTACAATCAGTCGGAGCCTCCTTGCGGGGTGACGGCGTACCTTTTGTATAATGGGTCATCGACTTGGTCTCACGAGCAAGCTTAAGCCGTTAGGTGTAGGCGTAGCGAAAGCGAGTCTTAATAGGGCGCATGAGTTCGTGGGATCAGACCCGAAACCGAGTGATCTAGGCATGGCCAGGTTGAAGGTAAGGTAACACTTACTGGAGGACCGAACCCACATCCGTTGAAAAGGATCGGGATGAGCTGTGCCTAGGGGTGAAAGGCCAATCAAACTCGGAGATAGCTGGTTCTCTGCGAAATCTATTTAGGTAGAGCGTCATCCGAATACCCCGGGGGGTAGAGCACTGGATGGGTAATGGGGCCCCACAGGCTTACTGATCCTAACCAAACTCCGAATACCCGGGAGTACTAGATGGCAGACACACTGCGGATGCTAACGTCCGTAGTGGAGAGGGAAACAACCCTGACCTACAGCTAAGGCCCCCAATTCATGGCTAAGTGGGAAAGCAGGTGGGACGACCAAAACAACCAGGAGGTTGGCTTAGAAGCAGCCATCCTTTAAAGATAGCGTAACAGCTCACTGGTCTAAACAAGTTGTCCTGCGGCGAAGATGTAACGGGGCTCAAGCCATGAGCCGAAGCTTAGGATGCCGTAAGGCATGGTAGCAGAGCGTAGTGTGACATAGAACTCATCCGTATTTGCATCTGTGTTGTGTAACAGCAGCGGGATGTAATGACGGATCGAGTTCTTTCGATGAAGCCGGCCTGTGAGGGATCCGGTGGAGAGATCACTAGTGAGAATGATGACATGAGTAGCGACAAAGAGTGTGAGAGACACTCTCGCCGAAAGTCCAAGGGTTCCTGCTTAAAGCTAATCTGAGCAGGGTAAGCCGGCCCCTAAGCCGAGGCCGAAAGGCGTAGGCGATGGGAACTAGGTTAATATTCCTAGGCCAGGAGGATGTGACGGATCACAGGTGTAGTTCAATCTTATCGGATTGATTGGGCTGCTGAGTGGTTCCTGGAAATAGCCCTCCATCAGACCGTACCCTAAACCGACACAGGTGGACTGGTAGAGCATACCAAGGCGCTTGAGAGAACGATGTTGAAGGAACTCGGCAAAATACCTCCGTAAGTTCGCGAGAAGGAGGCCCGGTTCCTAGGCAACTAGGGGCTGGGGGCACAAACCAGGGGGTGGCGACTGTTTATTAAAAACACAGGGCTCTGCGAAGTCGCAAGACGACGTATAGGGTCTGACGCCTGCCCGGTGCCTGAAGGTTAAAAGGAGAGGTGAGAGCCTTGAATTGAAGCCCAGGTAAACGGCGGCCGTAACTATAACGGTCCTAAGGTAGCGAAATTCCTTGTCGGGTAAGTTCCGACCTGCACGAATGGCGTAACGACTTCCCCGCTGTCTCCAACATCGACTCAGCGAAATTGAATTGCCTGTCAAGATGCAGGCTTCCCGCGGTTAGACGGAAAGACCCCGTGCACCTTTACTACAGCTTCGCACTGGCATCAGGATTGTGATGTGCAGGATAGGTGGTAGGCTTTGAAGCGGAAACGCAAGTATCCGTGGAGCCTCCCTTGAGATACCACCCTTCGCACTCTTGATGTCTAACCGCGGTCCGTTATCCGGATCCGGGACCCTGCGTGGCGGGTAGTTTGACTGGGGCGGTCGCCTCCTAAAGCGTAACGGAGGCGCGCGAAGGTTGGCTCAGAGCGGTCGGAAATCGCTCGTTGAGTGCAATGGCAGAAGCCAGCCTGACTGCAAGACTGACAAGTCGAGCAGAGTCGAAAGACGGCCATAGTGATCCGGTGGTCCCGAGTGGAAGGGCCATCGCTCAACGGATAAAAGGTACGCCGGGGATAACAGGCTGATACTGCCCAAGAGTCCATATCGACGGCAGTGTTTGGCACCTCGATGTCGGCTCATCTCATCCTGGGGCTGGAGCAGGTCCCAAGGGTACGGCTGTTCGCCGTTTAAAGAGGTACGTGAGCTGGGTTTAGAACGTCGTGAGACAGTTCGGTCCCTATCTGCCGTGGGTGTAGGAGACTTGAGAGGAGTTGCCCCTAGTACGAGAGGACCGGGGTGAACGATCCACTGGTGGACCAGTTGTCGTGCCAACGGCAGTGCTGGGTAGCTATGATCGGACAGGATAACCGCTGAAGGCATCTAAGCGGGAAGCCCCCCTCAAAACAAGGTCTCCCTGAGGGCCGTGGAAGACCACCACGTCAATAGGCCGGAGATGTAAGCGCAGTAATGCGTTCAGTTGACCGGTACTAATCGCCCGATAGGCTTGATTTGATCCAGTAATGGAAAGACACCCACCGCCTCAAGTAGCGAAGCGGTAGGCGAAATCAAAAAGCCAAAAACATACACACCTTGAACATGGACAGCGCGTGCCAACGCAAACGGCACTGTTGATTGATTACACAACCGAGTGGCACCGCGCATTTGCTTCACAAATACGCTGCCTGCCACCCGTCGCTTTTTTGCAAAGCAAAAACAGCGACATGGGGATTTTCCTCGGTTTGGTGGTCATAGCGCAAGTGAAACACCCGGTCCCATCCCGAACCCGGAAGTTAAGCACTGCCGCGCCAATGGTACTTGGGCTTAAGCCCCGGGAGAGTAGGTCACCGCCAAACCTAGCAAAATCCCCAAGTCTCTCTAACACGATGAAAACAAATCTGACTCTGACGCGGGATGGAGCAGCCCGGTAGCTCGTCAGGCTCATAACCTGAAGGTCGTAGGTTCAAATCCTACTCCCGCAACCA
>NZ_JBQFYX010000040.1:0-5180 GCF_056541885.1 Ruegeria sp. AF7
GGACACTCAAAAAATCAGATCGACGACCTGCTCCCGTGGAACTTTAAGCAGTCAAGCTGAAAGCCCAGCGGTCTTCAGCCACCGCTTACATAACATCCTTGAACAGGATCACCGGTTAATCAAGCGTCGCATCCGGCACATGTGTGGGTTCAAATCTTTCGCTGCAGCCGCATATGCCCTAGCGGGCACAGAATTGGGCAACATGATCCGCAAAGGTCAATTCACTCCCGGACTCCATTCGTTCCAGCAACTCGCGGAGCTGGCAGGCTAATCGCCTTTCCAGTTTCGTCTATACAACTCTCAAAGAAATTTGCAGCATGTATGGACATCCCCCTTTGGGCAAGAAGAATCTTTGGCTGGTAATTCGCGTAGTCGGGTGCTGACATGTATGCGGCCTCATAGTGCGGCTTTCCCTTGCCGCGGGCCCGTGTGGAGTTCTCAGATTAAGTCCAATTCAGAACCACGTGCTCCAGGCACTGTGTCGCAAGCTGGTTTTCCTGATCTCGTCTCATCGACTGTTGCGCCTTACCTTCCGTTTGACCTTCCCACGCCTCCGGGATCAATCGTTACACGTTAGAGCCGTGCAAACGATCTGATCCCGGTATTCTTCGCCATGTGCCATCAACGCCCAGACAATCCGTGCCATTTTGTTAGCCAGTGCTACCCTGACCAACATGGGTGGCTTGCGCTCCAGCATCCTTGCGAGCCAGCAGCCAGGCGTGGCCCCCTTATGCTCGGCCCATCTAGCCACGGCGTTGGCGCCAATAATGAGGAGGCGCCGTAACGTTCGGTTGCCCTTCTTTGACGTGCGCCCCAGGCGCTGCTTGCCGCCGGTCGAGTGCTGGAGTGGGGTTAAGCCTACCCATGCCGCAAAATCGCGCCCCCTTCTAAAGGTCGAAGGTGGTGGCGCAAGCGCGGCAAGCGCTGTCGCAATAATCGGGCCAACGCCTGGTATCGCGGTCAACCTCTGACATGTTTTATCTTCCTTGGCACGCTGTGCGATTTGCGCCTCCAACTGTCTGATACGGCCATTCAAAGCGTCAAGCGTATCGACAAAAATGCTCAGGAGAGGACGGGACATCGCCGGCAATTCAATGGTCTTATCTTCTACCGCAGAAACAAGTTTACGGACATGTGTTGGACCTTTCGCAACCACAAAACCGAACTCGGATAAGTGACCACGCAAGGCATTGATGATCTGCGTGCGTTGCCGGACCAACAGATCCCGCGCTTTGAAAGCCAGGGCTGCATCCTGATTGTCTTCGCTGCGGACCTGCACAAACCGCATAGTTGGTCGCAGGGCTGCCTCGCAAATGGCTTCAGCGTCGATCGCATCACTCTTGCTGCGCTTCACAAAAGGTTTGACATATTTAGGTGCGATTAAGCGCACTGAGTGCCCGAGTGCTTCAAATTCTCGACCCCAATAATGGCTCCCGGAGCAAGCCTCCATCGCAATGATGCACGCTGGCAGTTCCGCAATGAAGGATAGAAGCTTGTTGCGTCTGAGTTGTTTGCGAAACACCACCTCGCCCGCGGAGCTGCAACCATGAAGTTGAAACACATTCTTCGCAAGATCGATGCCGACAAGGTCTAAATCCGCCATTTTGCTAACCTCCTGATGGTTTCCATCTCCAAAACCTACCAGATGAGAGATCAGGGGATGTCCATTCCATCAGAACCCGATCAAGCACTATGGATCAGAAATCTTTGATCGCGGTCGGCGGTGCCCTCTTCGCGCTATTGGAAAGTGCGGAGGTGCAGATTTCAAATAATTTAGCTTACAGGTTGCAACAAACAAACAACTCTTGTCGAGCCGCGAGACCAAGAACGCGTCACTGACTCCACCCCGCTTGACGCAATTGGACCATCAGCTTCTCAGCGTCCTCAGGGTTGCGAAATAGCCGAAACATGAACTCTTCTATGCGGCTGTCTGGCCAGGCTTTCTTGTATTCCTGAGCACGTTTTTGCGCCTCTGCCGTTTTCCCGGACGCCTGTAGTGAAGCAATCAGATGCGCTGTGTTAATCTCGCTGACGGGTTCGCCAGAGGCTGCTGCATCCATCAGGTGATCAATCGATTCCTCGTAGTTCCCCAGATAATAACTGGCGTTGCCAAGAACATTTCGCCACGGGAACCGCGATCCTTGGCGGTTTTCATGAATTTTTGGATCTGAACTCGCAACAGCTCTTTCAAAGTCGCCGGAGAAGAACGCAATGATTGCGTCAAATTCCAGAACGATTAGATCATTCGGATCCAATTCCACCGCGCGAACCGAGAACCTGTTTGCCTCATCAAAATCTCTTTCAAACATCAAAAGCGTGGCCATGGCCGACTGGCTCCAGGCCTCTGATGGTGCCAAACGCATCGCTTCTTCGGCATAGTGTCGGGCTTGCGCCAGCATCTGATCCCGATCCGGTCCTTCGGGAGCCAATCCTCCGAAGAACGTAGCCGCCTGTGCCGCCCCGGCGTAACCACCGAAGTAATCTGGTTTTAGCTCGATCGCTTTTTCGAATAGTGTCAGTGCAGCCAGTAGTCGAGTTGGTTGAGTGGCAGGAAACAGCAACGATCGCGCATCTTCCGCAATATTGCGGGCCTGCAACGCAGCAGGGGATGCTTCGAATAAAACCGCGCGCTCGACTTGCTCGCGCTGGTCTGGATCGAAATTGGACAGCTGGGTTGTTTTGTCTGTCCGAAAACCAAAGAAGACGGCTGCAAATCCCACAAAAAGAACAACGATCGCGCCAAGGACCATTCCAATCTGAGGCATAGACGACGCTTCGGTCTGCGAATTTGCTGGTGGTGCGTTGGTTTCGAAATGAGGCGCGTAGCCACCCTTAGCGACGTGGATGCGAAGTGAATCCTGTGCACCTTCCTTCAGATAATACGTATCCAGTCTGCGCCTCAGGCGGCCAGCGTCGACGCGCACGACATTTGCCGTGGCGATGTCTTTTTCGGATCGGCGTCCGTAAACGTCTTGAGCAATCCGTTTCCCAAGAATTTTGTCGCCTCGACCTTCGATGCTCTCGACCACAATGTAACGCAGAAATTCCTTCAGGCGGTCTGCACCAGCGAATACTTCGCTGGACAAGACACGACCTAACGCATTCCGAACATCTTCTTCACTTGGAGTCCCTGAGGAAACGTCCTGCATCGTAGATTATGCGCCTCCGGTTTTCGAAGCCAATTCCGCAACTTACGTCAGCATGTAACGGTTACATGCTGTTAAAATATATATCTATTCGAATACTGAGTTTAGGCAAGTTCCATGCGGCATCAACCGGAGGCCTGCAATGGAGATAGAAGAGCTTTGGACAGAAGGATTGTCAGAATGCTTCACCGGAGATTTTGACAGCGTTCGTGCACTTTTCTTGAGCGACCAGAACTTTGCTGAGATGTGCCGGGACTTTGTCGAGATAAACAAGCTGAGCAAGCTGACGGATGCGCATGATCCGCATGTGTACGAGTGCCTGACAGGACTGAAAGACGAAATGCTCTCTCACTTTGCAAACTCGGAAGTACAACGGCGCCCCCTGAAACGGTTAAAAACGAAATGAAATCAACGGAGAGACTATGAAACTGCCCAAACTCGCAATTGTTCCCTTGGTGCTTGCGGCACACCCGCTGCTGGAGCAGGAGGAGCCGATCATCCACGATTCAGAATACTACATTCTGCTGTCAGAGCATGGTAACCAATGGGCCGAAGATGACGCTGCCGTGGACGCTCGGCTTGCGGAATTTCGTGAAAAAAACGGCGGGAAACCCCCAAACATTATCAATATTCTGATTGATGATCTGGGTTTTGGCGACATGGGGATTCCCGAGCTTAATGCGCTCCGTGGCTATGAGACACCCAACATCAACGATTTCTCGGATGAAGCGTTGCGCATGGTGCGCATGTATACCGAACCGTCTTGTACGCCGACGCGGGTCGCTCAGATGACGGGACGTCTGCCGGTTCGGATGGGTATGGGCGATACCGCAGTCGATATCGCTGGTTTCGGATTGCCGGGCAACGAAGTCATCTTGCCAGAAGTGCTTAAAGAAGCGGGTTATGCCACAAGCCATATCGGCAAATGGCATATGGGCGACATCCCAGAAAGCTGGGCCATGAACAACGGGTTCGACTATGCCCAGATGGCTGTGCACCAACAGGGTCAGCTGACTATTTTTAATGACGATGCCATTCGTGAAGGTGTGTCTGTCGCCAACAACGACTATTTACCGAGCTATACGATCGACAGTTACTTCCGACCTGATGCCTCGGCAATGATGACCACGATCGAAGGCGAATCTGGCGGGCCGATCCGAGAAATACGTATGGAACCCGGCGAGCGTTGGAATGCCCAGAAATACGTCGAGATGAATCAAGCCTTCCAGGACAAGGCGATGGAAGAACTCGCTCGTCTCTCAAAGGGCGAAGAGCCCTTCTTCCTGCAGTACTGGCCGCTTCTGCCACTCGACAACACGCGCGCCGGTCGCGACGGCCCCCAATCGCCGAATGGGGGGCTGTATGCAGACCGGATGCAGTTGGTAGATGAATGGCTGGGGGCCATGTTCGTTTCCATGGAGGAGCTGGGTGTTGCGGACAACACCATAGTAGTCGTCATGGGTGATAATGGGCACTTCACCAAATACTCACCTCAGTCGGGCTACACACCGATGATTTTCCGCGGCGGCAAGGCTGACACAACCGAAGGCGGCGTACGAACGGACGCGTTTATTCGCTGGCCCGGCATGATCGAAGCGGATGGCTTACTCAACAGTATTGTGCATGTCTCGGATATGTACACGACATTGGCGCGCTTCGCTGGTGCGGATCAGTTCATCCCGCGCGACCGTTTGGTGGATGGGGTCGATCAATCTGCGGCGCTTCTCTTTAGCGATGAGCAAAAAGCGCGTCGGGATCACGTCATCATCTATGCCGATGATAAGCCGAAAGCGATCGTCAAGGATCAACTCAAGCTGAAGCTGCCGCCTCCTGGCGAAAACCCGATCGTGGCCAAGTTCTACAACCTCTATCACGACACACGCGAAGAATACTCTGTGTCGACAGAAGTTGGCGCATGGGGTGGGCAGGAGTTCGTACGTATTCTGGCGCGGCATCAGGCGCGTAAGCAGAGCTACCCGGATACACCACCTGCCTTCGGTATGCCCTATGAGGGGGTAGAGAACATCCGGCCTG
>NZ_JBQFYX010000041.1:0-4400 GCF_056541885.1 Ruegeria sp. AF7
TATTCATCTCTTGACGAGTTGAGAAAGCTTGCCGCCTCGGCACCATTCCTCACCAGAGCTGAGTTTAATTTTTGAACTCCCGGCAGGAGCCGACGGGGATGAATGAAGCTGACCTTCGACTAAATGCGCCAAAAACGGTCGATGCTGGTGAAAAACTCGGCCAGATCAAACGAGGCCATGCGCCTCTGCGAATGGGTCCCAGTCTTTGTCCTGGTGCCAGTCATACTCGCTCCACATCGCGACTTTTTCGGCTGTCTCCTGGTCATGCATCAGCGCGATTGCTCCCAGAGCCATATCCATCCCGGCTGAGACACCGGACGAGGTGATGAACTTGCCATCCTCGACCCATCGAGCTTGCTTCACCCAATCGACCTTCGGGTATTGGTCCGCGATTTTGGTGAAGGCCGCTTTGTTCGTCGTTGCCCGCTGCCCGTCCAGCACGCCCGCACCGGCGAGAAGTAAACTTCCGGTGCATACACTCAGGACGTACTCCGCCGGTTCTGCCACGGCTCTGACCCAATCCAAGAGAGCCATGTTGCTCACTTCCCGGCGTGTTCCCATGCCTCCGGGAACAAACAGGACGTCGAAGCGATCTGCATCTTGGAAAGTCACGTCTGGATCGGCGCGCACTTGCTGATTGCTTGCAACGGGTTCGGAGGTTTCTGCGACCAGTTGGAGATCAAAATCGTCTTTGAGCAGCCCGAACATTTCAAGCGGCCCGAACAGGTCGAGCAGCTCAAAGCCTGGAAAGATCAACGCACCAATACGTCGCATTGCGGTTCCTCAAGTAGCTTCACATTTGTCCGGATACTATCGGAACCGAGACGCTTGATCCAATCGCAAATGATTGATTCACTTGCTTTATCAGCAGGGAGGATCAGGCGATGATGGGACGGTTGGAGACGCAGGAGAACCTGTTTTACCGGTTTCGGATCGAGGATCATGTCCCGCAGAACCACCTCTTGCGCCGGATTGACTGGCTGCTGGACTTCGACGCGATCCGCGCGGAGCTGGCCGCGCTCTACAGCCACACAGGACGCCCTTCTGTCGATCCCGAACTGATGCTGCGCATGCTGTTGATTGGCTATTTGTACGGCATCCGGTCGGAGCGGCGGCTTGTCGAGGAAGTCCATCTCAATCTGGCACACCGATGGTTCTGTAAGCTTGGGTTGGAAGGCCAGGTTCCGGATCGCTCGACCTTCTCCAAGAACCGCCACGGGCGCTTTGCCGATGGCGACGTACTGCGTCACCTGTTCGAAAGCGTCGTGGAAAAATGCATCGGCTTCGGCATTGTCGGCGGCACGGACGCAGCCATCGACGGCAGCACCATTGAGGCGGATGCAAGCCGGGACCGCAAGGATGCGCCGGACACGGTTCAAAAAATCTGGTCGCAGCAAGAACAAATGAAGCGCCCGGTGGCTGAATATCTGGAAAAGCTGGCCGACGCCGATGGAGCGGTCAGGTCTGGCCCCAAGAAGAGGCCACCCAAGTATCTTTCAGAGACCGATCCAGAAGCGGCATGGTCGCTCAAAGACGGCCCAGGCCGGTTCAGCTACGAGACCAACTATCTGGTCGATACCGATCACGGCATCATCGTCGATGTGGAGGCCACGCCCGCTAGGCTCAGCCAGGAGATTGTCGCGGCCAAGAAGATGCTCGACCGCAGCCGTGACCGCCATGACTTCCACCCGGATCGGGTGGCGGCAGATGGGTCATACGGCACTGGCCCGTTCCTGGCCTGGCTCCTGAAGCGCAAAGTCACGCCACATGTGCCGGTGCTGGATCGCCAACATCAGACCAAGGGCAAATACGACCTCAGCCATTTCCGGTACGACCCCGCGCGCGACAGCTACACCTGCCTCGAAGGGCACGAGATGCCGCTGCGCCGGATCAAGACGGAAGATCGGATCAAGAGCTACTTCGCCGGGAAGGAAACCTGCGGCACCTGTCCGATCAAGAAAGCCTGCACTGATGCGCCATTCCGAACGGTCACACGCCACATGGACGAAGAGGCGCGACAGGCGGTCCGCGAGTTGCGTGGCACCGCCGCCTATGACGATAGCCGACGACGACGAAAGAAGGTCGAGATGTTGTTTGCCCATCTGAAACGACATCTCGGCTTCAAGCGCCTCCGGCTCCGGGGCCTCAAAGGAGCCAACGAAGAATTCCTCCTCGCCGCCACCGCCCAAAACCTAAAACGTCTTGCCAAAATGGTTCCCTGTTAGGGATCAGCATCGTCCTCAGTTGCAACCGCCAAAAACACTGCCTTTGACCGCGATTTCAGCGGCTTGGGAAGGCGCGCCTCGGCTAAACACAAGATGTAGTAGGTCGAGTTTTTCACCTAAATCGGTCGTTTCCGCCGGTGACAGAAACGGTTGAGTTTTGGCACATCCTGCGGTGCGGAGAAGGTCCGGAACGAGCCCTTACCAGTCATTGCTGCATAACTTGGCTGCTGCAGGTGCATTGGACCGCTCGCAGCCCTCAGCGGACCTCCATCAGTTCCTAAGGCTTCCCCCCTGCAGTATATCGGATTTTGCCCATACGACCTCAGGTGTGCTCAGATAAGTGGAGAGTACTGGTGCCGTATGTAATGGATAAGATGCGAAGTTAGATGTATGAGATCAGCAATGCGAATAAGTCGAAGGCCGCAGTGATGAAGAAGCCAACTTACAAGCAGATTATCGATTGGAATGAGCGCAGAGGAGATCAACCAAGGTTCGGCTTGGAATTGTTGAATCAACTGCACCGACTTCAATCAGACTTTGCGGAACGTGGTCAAGAAGATGCGATTCTGTGTGAATTCATACCTTTGCGATTGGCAACTATACTTGAGGTCTTTTTGCGCGAAGCAATTAGAGAGCTTGTCGATTCCGGAGAGCCATACCTCGATAGAGCCGAGAACCTGACCAAGGGCACGAAAATTGATCTCGCATTTGCCGTGTTTGTAGACCAACAACGCCTTTCAATCGGCGATTTTGCTGCTCACGCTGTTTCTGTTAGCAATGTCCGGAATTTTGTAGCAGCGCTCACGCAATTGGAACCAGAGTTTGTTGCGAAACTAAAAGTAGCACACCCCAGGTGGACAGAAGACAGGGCAAACTGGCCGCTCCCGCCGCTAATTGCAGATTACCAACAGAACATGAGAAACCTGCAGCGGATGATAGACGTCCGAAACGTGCTGGCTCACGAACTTCCAACTGAAAGTGTCTGGGATTTTTCGGAGATTCCAAGTTTCTTCGCTGCTACGCAACAGTTTATCGAGGCCTGCGACTGGGTCATTGTCGAGTTGCTACAGGACTCCACACCTCGAACTCAAACCCAAATGAACTACGACGCTGGGTTGGAGTTGAAAGAACTAGAAGAGCAGCTTTCTTCTGCCTTAAAGCGTCTCTCTGAGATCGAAGGAATCTGTCTGGAAAAAATAGAATCTTCGCAAGATGTATGGCTGGAGTACGCTAACAAGGAAGCGGAACTTGTAGCGTCAAATGTCGAAGGTGGCTCTATGTACTCAATGGTGTGGTCAGGCGCTAAGTCGGCCTTGGTTTCTGATCGCATAGAGCAGGTTGAGTCCGTCATTAGAGAGTGGATGAACTAGAGCCCTAGCGTGCCGTTCCCAATTATTTGAGACGCAGCGGGTGCAGTTGGAAAGTCTCGGTCCAAAGCCGACCTTCACATAGACTTGCAACAAAAGAACGCTGCTTCAAAACCTGAACGTGCGAGGCGAATTTCTTCGCAGAACTCAATATGCGACTAAATTGCAGAAATCAAAATTGGGGCTCGTAAGCCCAATGTTGCATCTCTACTGTTCACCTAAAAAGCGAACCCATCATCGAGCAGAGGCAAAATTGACAAATCTCGAAAGCATTGATTTTTTTGACGAAGATGCATTATTTGACCGCCTAACAGACGGCTTAAAGTCCGACGAAAAAGAGGTAGTTTTTGTAGTTGGCTCGCCGTTGACGGCACCAGATGATGAAGGTCAACCAGGTGTTTCGACTGTACCAGAGATGGTCGATCATGTCCGCGAACTATTTCCAGAAGAGTCGCCAAGTAGAAATAAATTTGAAAACAACATAACTAGTTCTCCAAACCAGTACCAAGCGGCATTTCACTTCTTGCAAGGACGTCGAGGGCAAGACGTATGCAACCTCCTAATTCGACAAGCTGTTTTGAGAGCCCGCAACCAAACGGATAGTTTCGACCCTCAGAAATTCGACGCTCGAACATTAAGTAGTAGCCAGCTTCGTGATTTGGATGATGACGAATCCGGTTGGTATTTGTCGCGCGGCGCTGAAAGCCTAGGTAAACTGATTGCTTTGCAGCCGAAGATCTTTGGGAGAACCCTAGTCACATCAAATTTTGACCCTCTGGTCGAAGTCTCTGTTCTGAGAGCCAAAGGG
>NZ_JBQFYX010000042.1:0-3566 GCF_056541885.1 Ruegeria sp. AF7
GGCCACTTGTCCGGTCAATGGCCCAAAAAGCCAAACCACCGCTCAATAGCGCCAGTAAAAATACACCGAATGTGTATCCTGTGACTACGCTCGTTAAGCGCATTGGCGTTCCCCCTTCTCTTCTCTTTTCCCAGAGCCGCTTTGCATGTCCTTGCGGTCTGCATCCGAGAGCCAAACATGTGTGCCAGGCGCGTCCCCTGCCCCCAAAGTGTGCACGATTGTTGCACCAGTTTTGGCGAGCTTTGCTAATAGCTTATCGCGATTTGATACATGCGGCCAGACAAGGCTTTGAATCACGATGCACACCGGATCGGCCAAAATCGTCTGCACCACTGAAATCTTCAGTTTTTCCGTTGCCGTCAGATTTGTTCCCCGCTCGGTAATGGTTTCATCGAGCCCACCCAGTCGATCAACCAGATCACCAAGGCCAATGTCGCGCGCGCAAATTTCGATTTCAGGATCAGACGGGCGCCGTTTGCAGGCCAACGTTAGGTTCCGCCGCAGCGATCCCTTCAGGAGCGAAGGTTCATCGCTGACAGGGTTCACCTGTACCGCAGCACTGTCAATGCCATCGAATTCCACATTCCAGCCGCCAGTTTCAACACAGGAGGCGATGCAGCGCATGGCATTGATCGCTTCGTCTATCTCGGGGAGCGACAGGCCGGTAACGCGACCTGTTGCACAGAAGAAACGCGTATCTCCGTCTTTCTTCAGACGCAGACCCACCGGGGTATCGATGGGCTTGCTCGTCTTGACGGCTTCTACATTGGCCAACAGCGCCTCACAACGACCGCGCGCCACGCTCCAGGCTGCGTAGCGATCCCAAACACCGATCATTTCCTTTATGGGGGATGCCGCGATTCCCAAAACCGCCAGTGCCCCTGCCGTTATTCCAGGCGCGATCCCATACGTCAGCGCCGTCCAGAGAATGGCTGCGCCACCGATGCCAAGGCCGGCATCGGGAAGAGCCCTCAGAAAGGAAACCCGACGCACACGGCGCACAGAATGATCCGAAACCGCCCTGCCCGCTTTCTTCAGCGCTTTCAACTCGCGGCGCAACCGCCCCAAACGCACAAGCGCGTCCGAGATCATGATCCGTTCCATGGCAAAGATCGCGAGCTTCGCGCGGCTTTTTCTTAACCGCCGATGACGCCTGCGCAGGATCAAACCGAAGCCTGCCATCAAGAACACCGCGACCAGCAACGGCAGTGCTCCGGCTGCCGCCAGATGAGGATCGAGCCACCAGAGACATGCAAATGCCGCTGGCGCGACCAAGGCCCCAACAATGAGCCGATAGAAACCAAGCCCAACCCAGCCTCGCGCAGCGCTCATATCTCCAACAAAGCGCAGCGACAGCCCGCCGATGCTTCTGCGATCACGCACATCTTGCGGCAACCGCGCAACGGCGGCGAAAACAACTTCACGCAATTCTATGGCGAAGGAATGGCCCAGAGCCTCGGCCCGCGTTCGAGCAAGCGCCTGGCAGGTGGCCGTAATCGCCGTTGCGAGGCAAAGGAGCGCGACCAGCATCAACGGAATGCCCGCCTCACCATGCAATGCAGTGAACAGGCCGCGTGTCGCAAAGGCCGCAAGAAACAGACAGGCCGCCTGCAACACGCCAAGCACCACGATGACGGCAATTGCCCGACCTCGCGGCCGGGCAATTGGATTGGGAAGCCTCAGCACTTTCATGCGGCAACCGCAGGTGTTGCCTGCACGTCCGCTTGTTTGCCGCGCATCAGACGGGCCGTCAGATCAGTGACCACCTTGGGTTTGCAAAGATCTTCGCGGGTCAGTATCGGAAGTCCGGTAACCTGGCTCGCTTCCTGCGCTCCGAGTGTCGAGAGGCTGACCATGCCTGAAATCGCGAATGGTGACAGACCGTAGGTTGAGAGAAGCTGTGTTCCACCAACCGCGCCAAGAGCGTCCGGTGCGGCAAAGAGCAGACCATCCATTCGACGAATGATCGAGGAGTCCTGCAGAATTTCGCGGGTCTCTTTCTGGAACACACCGTCAGCAATCTCCACCACTGCCACATTAGCGCCACTCCGGGCCGCCTGGCCAACCAGCGCATCAAAAGACTGTTCGATATCCTTCAGAGACACCCGGAAGGTCGAGGCATATCCGGCATCGGTAAAGTCGCTCGCAGGAATGCCCGCATCTTCAAAGGCGTTGAAGTCACCGAACGCGCCAGTTCCTGTAGCCTTGATACCGGCCACCTTGTGACCCGCCCGCATCAGGCCGTGTGCCAAGCAGACTGCCGCGGTGGTCTTACCCGCATTCATAGACGCCCCAAAGACGCCAAATACGGTCATGGCTTCCGGGATGGTCGCTGCACCGATAGCATAGCGATCAATATTGACTACGTTTCCGTGGCGATCTGCCAACGCACCGATCGGACGCAGCTGTGTCGGTTTCGACATGGAACGGTGGGCCGCCTCAACCGTGCCGGCCAGACCGCCGCCAGCTAGAAGATCGAGCTTATCGCCGCTCAGTTTTGCTGCACCGAGAAACTGGTCCGGTGCATAACGGTCACCCAGACACAGAACCACAAGATCACCGGGATACATCACCGACATGCGCTGGTTCTCCTGCTGGATTTTCTTGTGCTGCCCTATACTGGCGACCTCACACAACATGAGGTCGCCAGCTCGCAGGGTGTTCGGTGTGAGTGGGGCTAGCCCTGCGATATCCTCGCGCAACACACGGCGCGTCGTGAACGCCCATTTGATCGTGTGTCGTACCGAAGCGAAATTGAGTGTTGCGTAGGTTTCCATCTGTTCCTCCTGAGCCGTGGATTGTCGTGACAATGCCAACTTGCCCGGTACACGACCGCAAAGCCTGACGCTGTAATGATGCAATCGTTAAGCAGATGTGAACGAGTTATGAACGATGCCTAAGGCCGTAGCTATTAAGTTTTCTAAAAACGTTGCCACCTGCATAATGTCTGACTTAGTTCTAAACTGTGGTTGCCGATGAGGTGCAATTTACCATCGGAACGTGCGTATCGGTATGAGGTTGTGGTGAGTTGATAGCGGCGAGGGCGGAAGATCAGGTTGATCTGGTCATGCGCGGATAGAAACCTCTGAGCCTGACGGTGAGATTTGAACCGGCCGAGTGTTTTCTCTCGCTTTCGGGTCGGTCGGTGCGAGACCTCGATCGCGTTGTTTAGGCCTTTATGGGCGCGATGGTCAGCTTCGGGCGCCAGTGCCTTGATCTGCAAGAAAGGCCAGCATCGCATGATTGGGCTGTTCTCCAACCTCACGAACCCGCCCGGGATGGCGCAGATAAGCCAATGGCACAGCATAGCCCAAACGGGCGGCAGCTGTTCGCTTTCTGGCAACAGCCTCAATCTCGTCCGGGGTGAGCGTGCAATACATCGCAACCTCTCGATCCTCCGAGGGCGGCGCCATCAACCGAGACCAGAACCTTGCCGTCAATAATTGTCGCCGTGCCATGAAATACCCTTCTTACACGCATGTCCGTGAAACGCTCGTTTGGCGGGACGTCCCGATCCGTCCGTCAATATGGGTTGACTACGGCAAGACGGACAAGATGATTTAAGG
>NZ_JBQFYX010000043.1:0-3498 GCF_056541885.1 Ruegeria sp. AF7
TAACCGTCTTCGCGCACGATGACCGGGTTGAGGTCGATTTCGGTGATTTCAGGGTGCGACAAGGCCAGAGTGGAAACTTTGAGAATAAGATCCTCCAGAGCATCCTTGTCGACTGGCGGCGCACCGCGGACTCCATCAAGGATTTTCTTCGCTTGAATGTCTTCGACCATCTCGTGGATGTCGGCCTTGGACATTGGGAGTGCACGGAATGAAACATCTTTTAGCACTTCGACGAAAATGCCGCCGAGGCCGAACATCATTACCGGTCCAAAAATCGGGTCATGCACGACACCGATGATCACCTCGACCCCCGATTGTGCCATGGGCGAGACCAGTACACCCTTGATCCGTGCATCCGACCTATAGGCTTTCGCGTTGTCTAGTATCTGTTGGTACTTTGCTTTTAGCGCAGCCTCGCCTTGAACCTTTAGCTTGACGCCTCCAGCGTCTGATTTGTGTAGGATGTCTTCAGACACGATCTTCATCGCCATCGGCATGTTGCCGATTGTCGCTTCAACACGCGCGACATCATCTTGGCTCTCGGCAAGAAGATGCGGTGGTGTTTTCACACCGTAGGCCGCGAGAAGGTCTTTTGCCTCATGCTCATACAGGGAAAAACGGCCCTCCTGTTTTGCAGTCCCGATAATGGCAGCTGCCGCTTCCGAAACTTGTCCGGCCTTGATCCGTGGTGACGTTGCGATGCGCTCTTTGGCCCGAGAGTAACGAACCAGCTCCTCAACACAGCGGACCGCTGATTCCGGCCAGATAAACAATGGCACGCCGGTTTCTTTCAGGACCTCAAGCGGCTCTGGCTTCAGCGGTGCATAAACAGATTGAACCAACAACGGTTTGCCAAAGCGGCGCGCAAAGGCTCCAATCCTGATCGATGATTCAATCTCGGCATTCAAAAGTGTTTCAGAGAACCGCGCCGCATAGCCGCCAAACATTCCGATGACCATCAGAATATCGACACCGGGATCCTCTAGAAGAATCCGCGCGCAGTCGGCCCAACACCCCGGATCATCGTCGGTTCCGCCTGCCACATCGACAGGATTGGCCAGTGCGGCGGCAGGGGGCAACCTGTCGGCAAGTTTGGAGTGGGTCTCTTCCGAAAGTTCCGCCAGGCGCAACCCTCTTTCGATGAGCGCATCGGTCGTGATGGTGGCGTGACCACCGCTGTCCGCCAAGATCGCCACACGGTCATTCTTTACCGTCGGGAGCTTTCCCAACCCTTCGGCAACGGTTAGAATCTTGTCCGATTGATCGATCACGGTCGCCCCGGCCTGCCGCAGCAGATCACGGGTCAGATTGAAGCTGCTGGCCAGCGAACCGGTGTGCGAGCTTGCAGCAGTTTGCCCGGCTTCCGTGCGCCCGGATTTGTAGACGATGACCGGCTTCTTCTGACTGACTTCGCGACAAACTTCTAAGAAACGCTTACCCTTCTGAAAACCCTCAACATATAGGACCGGCGTGGTGGTGTTCTCGTCTTCACCGAAATATTCGAGATATTCGTGGAACCGCACGTCCAGCTGGTTTCCCACGCCCACATAACTCGAGAATCCAACGCCTCCCTTCCGTTTCGCCTCGGCGATCAAAGCGAGCACGACATTCCCCGATTGCGAGGTGACGCCAATGCCGCCTGGTTCTGCGTCCCTTACGCCGACCAGGTTCATCTTGTTGTGTAGGTTAAAAACGCCGTTTGTGTTTGGGCCAATGACACGGACATTGTTCTCTCTGGCTGCTTCAAGGGTGGCCGCCGATAGCTCTTCGTCGAACCCGGCTGCCAGAACGACCGCGCCACCGATGCCCTTCTCACCGCACTGCTGCAGGATGCTGGGCAAGGTCTTGGCAGGAGTGCAGACAAGCACTGTGTCAATTGGGTCTTCTACGTCTAGAACTGATTTATAGGCCTTCAGACCCAGCACCTCAGGTGCTTTCGGGTTGATTGGATAAACGATGCCCGGGAAACGATCGGCCAACAGTTGCTTGATTGCTTGGTATCCGCGTTTCTCAGGGTCGTTGGATGCTCCGACAACAGCGATTGAAGTGGCGGAAAGGATTTGGTCAAGTTGATTTGCCATTGTTGTCCCCTAGAATTCTCAAAATCAGCGGCCTTTGAAGACCGGCTCGCGTTTCTCGGCGAAGGCATCGACGCCCTCCTGCCAGTCTTCGGTCAGCATGCAATGCCGGAGGGAGGCGAGTTCGGTGACAAGACGCGAATCGTAATCCTGATGCATGTCGTTGAGGTGCTTCTTGGCGAAGCGCATCGACACCGGCGCTTTTGAAGCCACAACCAGTGCGAAGTCCTTGACGCCCGCCACGAACTCCTCCTCGGAGAAGACGCGTGTCGCAAGACCGATAGCGTGGGCTTCATTGCCGTCGATGCGCCGGCCAGTGAAGATCAGCTCCCGCGTTTTGGCGAGGCCGATGATGCGCGGCAGGATCTCCGTCACTGCACCGCCCACATGGGTCCCGATGGAAATCTCCGGCAGGCCGATCTGCGCCGTGTCTTTCATCAAGATGAAGTCGGCCGAGCAGGACATCTCGCAACCGGCGCCGAGTGCGAACCCGTTCACTGCTGCGATGACGATCTTCTGATGCGTGTAGATCCGCTCGCAAACATCATTGCCGAGGTTGAGATATTCAAGCTTCTCCAACTCCGTGCGGGTACCCGCACCGTGTTCCTTCAGGTCGGCACCGACGCAGAAGGCGCGACCCTCGCCGGTCAACACGATGACGCTGACTTCCGGGTCATTCTCCGCCTTATCCAGAGCATCCATGATCTCTGCGTAAAATTGGGTGACCACCGCGTTCAGGCGGTGTGGTCGGTTGAACCGGATCTCTGCTATTCTGTCTGATACAGTGTAGATTATTGTCTCGTAACTCATGTCACAGTTCTTCTGTTTACCGCCAACAAAGCGACGGCACATTTCTAAGGAAAGGCCAGGTTTCAACTTGCCTTTCAGCTCCATTGTGTTTTTTGGTTGATGCACAACCGGCGTTAACGCCGATCCGACAGCGCCTAGATTTCCGAGAGCATTTTAATGCATCCCCTTTTCTTCGTAGTAGCGGCGCGCGCCGTCGTGCAGTGGCGCCACCAACCCGTCACGCACCATTTGCTCCGGCAAGAGGTCACGGAAGGCGGGATGTGCAGATTTGAACGCGTTGAAATTCTCAAACACGGCACTGACAATTGCGTTGACCGTTTCTGGAGCGACGCTTTCGGACGCGACCAAAATGAATGGCACGCCTATTGCTTGCACCGTTTTATCACTTCCGGGATACAGACCGCCCGGCAAAGTGGATTTCGCCAAGTACTCTGTTTCAGCTGCTAGTTGGTCGATCTGTGGGCCGGCCACCGGTAACAAAACGGCATCACAAAATTCGGCTACACGTGAGACCATGTCGTTGGGGTGATCGACCGTAAAGTAGATCGCTTCCAGTTTTCCGCTACAAAACGCCAGCGCCTGTTGATCTGGCGGTAGCTCCTCCGTCCAC
>NZ_JBQFYX010000044.1:0-2732 GCF_056541885.1 Ruegeria sp. AF7
CGTACAGGGACATTCTGTTCAATTGCGGCCGCGGAAACACTGATCGGGCGCTCTGTAAGGACAAACCTGCCAAAGACTGCGAGGACGACAACAAGGCTGACACCCAGGATGATACGGCGGTTCATGGCGAAACCTCTGTACTTTCTATTCGGAATAGCCGCATCTGAGCGTCGAGCAATCGGTGCCCTTCGGATTCCAATGCGAAACCGCGTTTCCCCAAAGTCCAGCGGATCGCCAACCCTTGTACCAGCGAGATCAACAGTAGCGCTCCGTCTTCGGGCGGCAGGTTTGTGTCAAACAGGCCCGCTTTCTGTCCGTTGGTCAGCTCGATGGACAGCAATGTGACCAATTCAGTCATCAGCGTAAGAACAGCTTGCCGGAGATCGTCGTTTTCTACCTGTAGCTCGCGCGAGAAAAGAATAGACGGGATGGCCGGCATAGTCTCGATCTGGTGCAATTGAGCCAAAATCAGCGCTTTGATCCGCTCTGCCGGATCGGCAGATGTCCTAAGCGCGTCACCCCACGCGGTTCGGAGGCGTTCAGAAATCTCGTTAGCTACCGCCAACCATAAATCCTGTTTGGTCGCGAAGTGCCGGAAGATTGCGGGCTGCGTCAGCCCGACTGTATCAGCAACCGACTGCGTGGTCAGGCGATCCGGGCCCAACTCGTCCGCGAGACGCAGCATTGCCTGTACGATCTCGGTCTTGCGTTCATCTGCGGGCTTGCGGGCGGGCATTCGAAACCATTATGTTAGTGAGTAATAACTAACTTATTAAGACGAGATACACTTGACGTCAAGCGCATCTGGATTTGATTACGTTATCAGGGTCGGAAGGGGGTATATGGCACCTTTTGGTAGCGAGAAGATCGACAGGTAAACGGTGGGCAGCACCCGATAACTGCGCGACACCTATAGTCAAACTTTGGGAATAACACGACATCAAGCCGCTTGTGCTCGTCGCTGACTTCAAACGCAACGCAGTCTCCTGTGAGGTTATTTCGCTGTCCGCCATCAGCACCCATGGAACAGACTAGGTTGATTGCGTAGCGGAGGATTTCAGGCTCATCGTAACCATCAGAGAGTGGAGATGAGAATGAAATCCGGGAAACAGAAAGCGTCAGCAGAGAGAGTTGTCAAAGACATCCGCAGGAAGACACGGCGCCAGCATTCGGCAGAGGAGAAGATCCGTATTGTGTTGGATGGGCTTCGTGGTGAAGACAGCATAGCGGAGCTGTGTCGCCGTGAAGGAATAGCTACGAGCCTGTATTACAGCTGGTCGAAAGAGTTCCTTGAGGCCGGTAAGAAGCGGTTGGCTGGCGATACCGCACGCCAGGCTACCAGCTCTGAGGTGAAGGATTTGAGAGCGGAATCGTCGGCGCTGAAAGAGGTAGTCGCCGACCTGACCCTTGAGAACCGGCTGCTCAAAAAAAGCATGTTCGAGGATGGGGGAGACGACGAATGAGATATCCCGCATCCGAAAAGCTTGAGATCATCCGGCTGGTTGACGGTTCGCACCTGCCGATCAAACGCACACTGGAAAAGCTCGGCATTCCCAGAACGACCTTCTACCGCTGGTACGACAGGTATCTGTCTTTCGGCGAGGCCGGGCTTGAGGATCGCCATTCCCGGCCAGGTAGGGTTTGGAACCGCATCCCCGACAAGGTGCGCAAGCAGATCGTGGAACTGGCTCTGGAAGAACCCGAGTTATCGCCCCGCGAGCTTGCGGTGCGGTTCACCGACACCAGGCGCTACTTCGTTTCTGAGGCCAGTGTTTACAGGCTTCTGAAGGCACAAGATCTGATCACTAGCCCAGCCTGCATCACCATCAAAGCGGCGGATGAATTCCATGAGAAGACTGTGCGGCCGAACCAGCTTTGGCAGACCGACTTCACCTATCTCAAAGTCATCGGTTGGGGCTGGTTCTACCTGTCTACGATCCTGGATGATTACAGCCGTTACGTTGTCTCTTGGCGCCTTTGCACCACGATGAAAGCTGACGATGTCACAGGAACGCTGGAAGACGCTTTGGCTGCATCAGGTTGTGACAGTGTCACCGTTGCCCACAAGCCCCGGCTGCTCAGCGACAACGGCAGCAGTTACATCTCTGGCGAGTTGGCGAAATGGCTGGATGAGCAGGGTATGGATCATGTTCGGGGAGCGCCCAACCATCCGCAGACCCAGGGCAAGATTGAGCGATGGCATCAGACGATGAAGAACCGTGTCCTGCTGGAAAACTACTATCTGCCAGGAGCGCTCGAACAGGCCATCGGCGACTTCATCAATCACTACAACCACAACCGATACCACGAGAGCATCAGCAATCTGACACCCGCCGATGTCTATTTCGGTCGAGCCGAAACAATCCTCAGACGCAGAAAGGAAATCAAACACCAGACAATCCAGAAACGCCGCTTGCTGCATCATCAGAACGCGGCGTAGATTGAAACTGCGGCGAGCCTGATCCTCCTAAGCCAATCAAACGCTCGTGTTCCAAATCATTCGATGACGGACACATCGGACCTGTGGATATGTCGGACCGCACCAAAGCCAAGTGAGACAATGGAGGTACCGTTGGGTGCAATTGAGTTTCACCAGCGCTGCCGTCTATTTTTCCCAATCCTGCGGGTCAAAGCACATTGTTATCATCTCGTTGTGCTTGTAAGGACGTTGCACTGTCCGAAAGGGCCGTGCCGTGCGGGCGTGATGGAATGGTAGACATATCAGACTTAAA
>NZ_JBQFYX010000045.1:0-2420 GCF_056541885.1 Ruegeria sp. AF7
ATTTTGCGAGGTGAGTTTCTCCATGGAGACTATGAGAGAGTTTCTCATTGGGTTGGGTGTTGTTTTCTCAACCGATGGGACACGGCGGTGGCCGGATGATGTGAAGGCGCGGATTGTGGCGGAGACGTTGCTGCCGGGTGCGACGGTGAATGAAGTTGCTGCCAAATATGGCTTGAAGCCGAACCATGTCTCGTCGTGGCGGCGGATGGCCAAAGATGGTGATCTTGTTTTGCCGGTTTTGGAGGAGGAAGCCACCTTTGCGCCGCTGGTGGTTTTTGAAGATCCACCTGCGCCGCCGCCCCAGGAAGTTGGACCGCCAGCGCGGACCATCGAGATCACCGCTGGGGGCATTTTGATAAAGCTGGATGGGGCTACTCCGGCGACGCGGGTTGCTGAGATTGTCCGGGCACTTGGGGTTGGGTCATGATCTTCCCCTCGAACCGGGTGCGGATCCTGGTGGCGACCAATCCGGTGGATTTCCGGGAAGGTCATGACGGGCTGTCAGCGCTGGTGCAATCGGTTCTGCGCAAAGACCCCTTCACAGGGACGGTTTTTGTGTTCCGTTCCAAACGCGCCGACAGGCTCAAGCTGCTTTACTGGGATGGGACGGGCCTCGTGATGGCATACAAGCGGCTGGAAGACACGAGCTTTACCTGGCCCGCCATTCGGGACGGTGTGATGTCGCTGAACCACGCCCAGTTCGAGGCGCTTTTTGCGGGACTGGACTGGCGCAAGGTGAAGGCTTTGGAAAGCCGCCCTCCGGCTGCGGCTGAATGAATCAGGAGGTCGATTGGGCTCTGTAAACTTGGGCTTTCGTGCTATGCGGCGGCCATGTCCGACGCTGCCAATGACCTTGATTTGAGCCTGCTGCCGCCCGAGTTCCGGGCGCTGTTTGAGGCGCAGGCCGCGCAGGTCGCAGAACTCAAGGAGATCAATAAAAGGCTTGAGCATCTGGTGGCTGAACTGAACCATGCGGTGCATGGCAAGAAGTCCGAGAAGCTGGACGAGAATGACCGGCAGCTCTTGTTCGAAGAGCTCGAAGTTGCCATCGCCGAGGTGCACGAGCGCAAGGACACCCAAGCCACCGGAGAAGATGCACCCAAACGCAAACCGGTGGCGCGGCGCAACCTGGGCAATCTGCCCGAGCATCTGGAACGCATCGAGCAGATTGTCGAACCCGACAGCTTGATTTGCCCCTGCGGGTGCAGGGAGATGCATATGATTGGCGAGGACCGATCCGAGCGTCTGGATATCGTGCCCGCCAAACTGCGCGTGATTGTCACTGTGCGCCCAAAATACGCCTGCCGTCATTGCACTGACGGAGTGACCCAGGCCCCAGCGCCAGCGCGCCTGATCGAAAGGGCGCTGCCGACAGAGGGCAGCATCGCGCATGTGTTGGTGTCAAAATATGCAGATCACTGCCCGCTTCACAGGCAATCCCAAATCCTGGGTCGTGCAGGTATCGACATTCACCGCTCAACGCTGGCCGATTGGGTCGGCAAAGCGGCTTTCCATCTGGGGCCGGTGGTCGACCGGCTGGCCGAACACCTGAAGACATCCACGAAGCTATTTATGGATGAGACAACCGCGCCGATCCTCGATCCCGGCCGCAATAAAACCAAAACCGGATACCTCTGGGCACTGGCGCGTGATGACCGGAATTGGGGCGGCGATGACCCGCCGGGGGTGGTGTTCTTCTACGCCCCAGATCGGCGGGGCGAGAATGCGGAGAAATTCCTCACCGGCTTCGATGGCATCCTGCAACTGGACGGCTATCAAGGGTACAATCGCCTGACCCGCGCCACGCGCAAGGGCGGCGAGCCCATCGTCGTTGCCCATTGTTGGGCACACGCTCGCCGCAAGCTCAAGGAAATCCATGATCGCGACAAATCCGAGATCGCGGCAGAGGGCCTGCGCCAGATCGCCCAGATCTACGCTATCGAAAAAGATATCCGAGGCACATCCCCCGGCCAGCGCCTCTCGGCCCGCCAAGCCCGATCTGCGCCTCTGGTCGCCGCCTTCGGCGAGTGGCTGCAAACACAGCGCACCCGCGTCTCTGCCAAATCCCGCCTCGGTGAAAAACTGGCGTATATCCACCGCCATTGGGACGGATTACAAACCTTCCTCACCGACGGGCGCGTCGAGATAGACAGCAACCAAGTCGAAAATTTAATCCGCCCAATTGCGCTAAATCGGAAAAACGCACTGTTTGCAGGCCACGACGAAGGTGGCAAGGCCTGGGGGCGTATCGCCTCACTGATCGAAACCTCAAAAATCAACGGTGTCGAACCATTCGCCTATCTCAAGGCCACACTCGAAGCCATCGCTGCCGGACACTCAAAAAATCAGATCGACGACCTGCTCCCGTGGAACTTTAAGCAGTCAAGCTGAAAGCCCAGCGGTCTTCAGCCACCGCTTAC
>NZ_JBQFYX010000046.1:0-2359 GCF_056541885.1 Ruegeria sp. AF7
TCGAGGTCTGCGATTGCGTCTGCGATCTGAACCTGCAGCTTTTGGCTTTCCTTCAGGAGCTTGCGAATTGCTTCCGAAGGACTTTCTGAGGCTGCGGCTTCTTTGACCCTGTCAACCAACACATGCAAAACACTCGGCATCACTACTCTCTCCTTCGCGCCGGTCTTACCCAAAACGGTAACCCGTGCCATGCACCGTTACAATCATCTCTCCATGGGGCGCGATCTTCTTTCGAAGCCGAGCGACATGCACATCCACCGTATTGGTCAACGGGTCCACCGTCGCGCCCCAGACAGAATTGAGGATGCGTTCCCGACTCATGACCTTGCCTTTGTTGGACATCAACATGGCCATGATCGCGATCTCCTTGCCGGACAGCTCTTGGCGTTCCCCGTCGACGAAGACACATTGCGCATCCTTGTCCAACCGGACCGGACAGGGTTCACCTTCGGCCTTAGCGCCTCCCACCCACTCTTTACTGCGTCGTGCGAGTGCTCCGATCCGAGCCAGAAGCTCTTCAAAATCAAACGGCTTTGCCAGGTAATCGTCTGCGCCCTTTTCGAGACCTGCGATCTTCTCATGGGTTGCCTCAAGGGCCGTCAGCATCAGGATCGGCGTGTAGTCCTTGCGGAACCGCATCTTGGTGCAGACCTCATGGCCAGAAATACCCGGCAGCATGATATCCAGAATAACCACATCAAAGGTGTTTTCAGCGAGCATCTCCAGCGCGGTTTCGCCGTCAGCTGCTCTGATTGGGGTCAAGCCCTCCGCTCTGAGACCCCGCACAAGAAAGTTGGCAATGCCGTCTTCGTCTTCCACAACAAGAATGTTCATGACACAGACCTCAAAGGCGCGCGCATCGGCAAGGATATCACCACCTCCAACCCACCGGATGAACTGTCAGACAGTTTGACCAATCCACCATGTGCCTCGATAATGGACTTTACTATCGGCAGACCCAGACCATAGCCTGCATCGCGCTGCCCGCCCGCGTTCGACCCACGATAAAAGCGGGCAAAGGCGTTCTGCTTTTCTGCGTCACTCATGCCAGGACCGTCGTCTGCGATGGAAATCCAGCAGATATCATCCTCTTTTCGCAGTGTGATGGATGTGGCTGTCGCCCCATGATTGTTGGCATTCTGAAGCACCGCGAGAAGCGCTTGCCGCAAGCGGAGCCGGTCAACATTTATCGGGATGGAACCGTCAGGCTCGGAAATCTCAGACACGATCGGGGACAATGCAACAGCATCCTGCATGATCTGCGGCAGATCGCTGGCCTCCTTCTTTAGTTTAAGCTCCCCGCTTTCCTGCCTTGAGATCAGGAGCAAGTCATCCACGATGGCCGATGTGTGTTCTGCAGCGGCTTTCGAACGACGCAACGCCTCCTGCAACTCACCTACATCCGGCTCTCTATTGCGCAACGCGATGTCGGCTTCACCGCGGATGATTGTTAGCGGCGTCTTCAACTCATGACTGACATCGGCCAGCAGTCGCTGCCGACCACCAGACTGCACGCGTGCTTCTTCCAACAGCCGTTCCAACTCGCCTGTGCGTTGCTTCACGATTGTTTCGAGATCGGTGTTCTTACTTTCCAGAGACTCCTGTCGTGCACTCACCTTTCTCGCCATGCTATTCAGCAAGGCTGCAACCTGATCGATTTCTTGGCTGCCAGTCAGTTCGATTTCCGTTTGCAACAGGCCACGTTCCATGCGCTCGACTCCGCCGAGAAGACTTTGAAGCGGTTTAGAGACTTTTAGATGAAAAAACCGAAAGGCCCCAAATGCCAAACCGCCCGCAATAACAACAAATGCACCGCCAATGACTGTTGCGAGCAAAACCTCTTGACGTAGCTCCTCCCGCGTCTCAGCAACTTCTTCCTGTTCCTCTTCCAGAGCAATCGCCATCAAAGCTCGAAACCCCGTGTCGGCATCGTCACCAAGCAGACCAACAAATGTGGTCCAACGTGTTCCCGCCTCATCTAATGTCTGGATCGGGGTGCGTCGCTCGAAATGTCTGATCAGTGTTTCCAGCTTGGTTTCCAGACTTTCCAAGAGTTCCAGCTCTTCAATTTCCTCTTCACCAACCATTTCGATTTCTACAGCAATGATACTCCGGATCGCAGCAATATCTGCGCGGATTTGCTCAGTGAGCGCACCCGTCGCTGCTTCATCGCCGACTTCCGGTGTCAGCAACGTATTGCCGTAGTGCTTGAAAAGCTGAAACCCGTTCGAAGACAATCGAAGATGCGCTTCATAGGAAGACTGCGCCAAAGCCATGCGCTCGATATGGCCACTTGTCCGGACAATGGCCCAAAAAGCCAAACCACCGCTCTATAGCGCCAGTAAAAATACACCGAATG
>NZ_JBQFYX010000047.1:0-2271 GCF_056541885.1 Ruegeria sp. AF7
TCGACGGTCATCTTGCCCTTCGAGCGGACATAGACCTGGCTGGCCGGATCCTCGCCCACCAGAACCACGGCCAGGCCGGGGGTGATGCCGTTTTCCTCTTTCAGCTTTGCAACCTGATCGGCCACCTGCGCGCGCACTTTGGCGGCAAAGGCCTTCCCGTCGATAACCTGCGCTACCATCCTTTGGTCCCTTCTTTCAAAACCCAAACGGGCGCAGAACGCGCCCGGTCTTTACTCGGGGCCGAGCACACGTTCCTCACGTGCAATCGACCAGTCAATCAGAATGCGCCAGAGCGTTTCGGACAAATCGGGGTCCATCCCCGCCGCCTGCGAACTGGCGCGCACCTTTTGCACCACATCCTCGACCCGGTCTGGGATGCGGGCGGGCAGGCCTTCACCCGGCTTCAGCTCAGACGCGCGGTCGATATAGCTTGCGCGCCTCACCAGCATCCCGATCAGCTGGCGGTCCAGCCTGTCGATCTGAACCCGCAGATCCCGCATCGAATGGCAGTCCTGCGGCGGTGTCAGAGTGGGCATCATCGTCTCCTCATGGCCCGGGGGTCCCGGACCACGAGATGTCTTATTCAGCGGCTTAGAACAAGCCCTCGATCTCACCTGCGTCATTGAGGCAGATGGTTTCCGCGGCCGGTTTGCGGGGCAGGCCCGGCATGGTCATGATCTCACCGCAGACAACCACGACAAAGCCCGCGCCCGCGCTCAGGCGGACCTCACGCACCGGAACCGAATGGCCGGTGGGCGCGCCCCGCAGGCTCGGGTCGGTCGAGAAGCTGTACTGGGTTTTCGCCATGCAGACCGGCAGGTTGCCATACCCCGCAGCTTCCCATTCTTTCAGCTGGGTGCGGATCTTGTTGTCGGCCAGAACCTCGTCGGCGCGGTAGATGCGCTTGGCGATGGTTTCGATCTTCTCAAACAGCGGCATCTCGTCGGGGTAGATCGGCGCGAAGTTCGCAGACCCCCCTTCGACGATTTCCACAACCTTGCGGGCCAGATCGGCAGAGCCTTCCGAGCCCAGCTCCCAGTGGCGCGACAGAACCGCCTCGACCCCATGAGAGGCGCAATAATCCTTCACCGCCTGAACCTCGGCATCGGTGTCGGTGACAAAGTGGTTAATGGCGACAACAACCGGCACACCGAACGACTTCACGTTCTCGATATGGCGGCCCAGGTTGGCGCAGCCCGCCTTGACCGCAGCGACATTCTCGGCACCCAGATCGGCCTTGGCGACACCGCCATTCATCTTCATCGCGCGCACGGTGGCAACCAGAACCACGGCAGAGGGCGCAATGCCCGCCTTGCGGCACTTGATGTTCATGAACTTCTCGGCACCCAGATCGGCGCCAAAGCCCGCCTCGGTCACCACATAGTCAGCCACTTTCAGCGCGGTCTTGGTCGCGATCACCGAGTTGCAGCCATGCGCGATGTTGGCAAACGGGCCACCGTGGACAAAGGCCGGGTTGTTTTCCAGCGTCTGCACCAGGTTCGGCTGCATTGCGTCTTTCAGCAGAACGGTCATCGCGCCTTCGGCCTTGATGTCGCGGCAATAGACCGGCGTCTTGTCGCGGCGATAAGCCACGATGATATCACCCAGACGCTTTTCCAGATCCTTCAGGTCGTTTGACAGGCACAGGATCGCCATAACCTCGGACGCCACGGTGATGTCAAAACCTGTTTCACGCGGGAACCCGTTCGACACGCCGCCCAGGCTGGCGGTGATCTGGCGCAGGGCACGGTCGTTCATGTCGACCACACGACGCCATGCGACCCGGCGGGTGTCGATCTCGCATTCATTGCCCCAGTAGATGTGGTTGTCGATCATCGCCGACAGCAGCGAATGGGCCGAGGTGATTGCATGAAAATCGCCGGTGAAGTGCAGGTTCATCTCTTCCATCGGAACAACCTGCGCATAGCCGCCACCCGCTGCGCCACCCTTCATGCCGAAGTTCGGGCCCAGCGAGGCCTCGCGGATACAGATCATCGCGTTCTTGCCGATGCGGTTCAGACCGTCACCCAGACCAACCGTTGTGGTCGTCTTCCCCTCACCCGCAGGCGTCGGGTTGATCGCCGTCACCAGCACCAGCTTGCCGTCCTCACGACCCTGCACCGAGTTGATGAACTCCTGGCTCACCTTCGCCTTGTCATGCCCATACGGCAACAGATCGTCACTGGATATTCCAAGCTTCGCGCCGATCTCCTGGATCGGCTTCTTATTCGCTTCACGCGCAATTTCGATGTCGGATTTATAGCTCATTGG
>NZ_JBQFYX010000048.1:0-1922 GCF_056541885.1 Ruegeria sp. AF7
CCCCACATTATTCTGCGACATTTTGTTTTTGTTTGTGTTTATTGAACTGTTGGTCGAAGAGGTTTTTGAAGGGGCCGTTTTTCTGCATGAGTTGGTCGAGGTTTCCCTGTTCGGCGATAGTGCCGTCCTGGATGACGATGATCTTGTCTGCCTCCAGCACGGTTGACAGGCGGTGGGCGATGACGATGACGGTGACATCCTGTGTCAGGGCGTCCAGCGCCTCTTTGACCAGCGATTCCGATTCTGCGTCCAGCGCGCTTGTGGCCTCGTCCAGCAGCAGGATTTCGGCCTTTCGCAGAATGGCCCGTGCTATCGCGATGCGCTGTTTCTGACCGCCCGACAGAAAGGTTCCGTTTTCGCCCACCGGGGTCTCATAGCCCTGCGGCAGGTCGGTGATGAACTGATGCGCATGTGCGGCCCGGGCTGCTGCGATCACCTCTTCATCGCTCGCATCGGGTGCCGAGCAGCGCAGGTTGTCCATCACCGAGGCCGAGAACAGGAACGTATCCTGACCGACATACGAGATTTTCTGCCGCAGCGAGGCAAAGCTGACCTCCCTCAGGTCCTGGCCATCGATCTCGACGCGGCCCTGATCGGGGTCATAAAACCGCATGATCAGGCCAAACAACGTGGATTTGCCACCACCGGACTGGCCGACAAGGGCCGTGGTTTTCCCGGCCTCGAAAGTGGCGCTCATGTTGTCGATCACCGGCACCGTGCCCTGATAGCCAAAGGTCACATTGCGCAGCGTGATCTGTCCGGGGCCGTCACTCAGGTCACGGGCCCGGGGGCTTTCCACCATCGTGTCCTCCTGATCCAGCAGGCTGAACAACATGCCGACACCGACCATGCAGGTTTCAATCTGGACCCGCATCCTGGACAGGCGCTTGGCAGGTTCATAGGCCATCAGCAAAGCGGTGATGAAGGACATCAGCTGACCCGCGGTCGGCTGTTCGGTGCCCGCGATGCCCATCGTGCTGACAATGAGAACCCCGGCAACCGCCAGACCGGCCAGAAACTCCATCAGCGGGCTGGCAATGGCCTGCAGCCGGGCGATGTCGTTCGAGCGCTGTTCGACCTTCCGGATCGCGGTCTCCATTCGGTCGATCATGCGATCTTCAAGCGCAAACACCTTGATCACCTTGATCCCCGCCGAGGTCTCCTGCAGCACCCGGATGATCTCTGCCAGCGATTTGAACTCGGCCTGCATGATCGAGCGCACGCTTTTCAGCAGATACCGCACCCCCAGAAGGGCAACCGGGCCCACCACAAAGAACATCACCGACAGGACCGGCTGCTGATACACCATGACCACAATCAGGCCGACCAGGGTCAGGGCATCGCGGACAAACCCGGTGACCAGAACATCGATCAGGCTTCGGGCCGATTGCGCGCCATTGGTCGTGCGCATCAGCAGATCCGATGATTCATTGGTCGAGAAGAACGACACCCCGTGCCGGACCAGCTTGCGGTACAGCTTCTCCTGCTGCTGGGCCACAATCCGGTTGCCCGCGCGCGCCAGAAAGACGGCCTGAACATACGAGGCCACCGCCTTGGTCAGGAACAGAAGCACAACCCCCAGCGCAATGACATGCGCCCATCCCCGCAATTCCGGGCTGGTCATGGCATCAACGATATATTCCATCATGTAAGCCGAGCCGGCGGTGGTGACCGCCACCGCGATCATCGCCAGGATCGCAACGCCGTAAAGCCCGCCCTGCGCATAAAAGCTCTCACCGACAAGCCGGCCCATATAGCCCGATCGCCACTTGTTCCAGGCGCGCTTCATCATTGCGTTCTCCAAATCCGTGAAACGGTGCGCACGCCCAGATACCCCATATCCCGCCGCGCCTAAAGGACAGATGCAACCCTGCGGCACACCAACCCATCCCAACATCCAAACACGCTAAATAAGACCTCAC
>NZ_JBQFYX010000049.1:0-1912 GCF_056541885.1 Ruegeria sp. AF7
CTGCTCGACTACTTTAACAAGGTCTATCATTTGGATGGAGAGATCCACGAGTTTGTGGTTCCCGGAAACAGTCAGATAATTGGCGCCACGATCGACGAACTTGAAACGAAGTACCAAGTTCTGATCGTGGCCACGCATTACAAAAAAAGAACCTTCATGGCGCCGCCGCGTGATGTGGCGATTGAAACACCTGCACGTCTTGCCGTGATCGGTGCCCGCCTTGACGTGACCGCCTTCGGCATCGATTTTGGCCTGACAGAATTGCCTGATCTTGACGTGTTTTCGGAAGCATTGGGGGCGAGCAAAGCTGGGATCGCAGAAATTGTTATTCCCCCGAATTCGTCAATCATAGGGAAGACTGGGCGCGAGATCGTGATGCGTCGTGCCTACGGACTGTCCCCACTGGCCCTATATCGTGCTGGCGAAGTTCATACGCGCGGAGAAGGCAATCTCCTCGGCAACATGCCATATCAGGCTGGCGACACCCTGGTTTGTCATACCCCTTGGGAATCCCTGACACAGCTTGAGAAGAACCGTGATTTCGTCGTTGTTACAACGGACTATCCCAAAGAAGAATTGCGTCCCAAGAAGGTGGGGTTTGCCCTTTCCTTTTTCCTGATTGCACTAACGCTTATACTAGCAACGGATTTGAGGTTGTCGCTTTGTTTGCTGGTCGGTGCCATGGGAATGGTCGTAAGTCGGGTTCTCAGTATGCAGGAAGCCTATCAATCCGTTGGATGGACTACGGTGTTCTTGCTGGCAAGTCTGATCCCGCTTGGTCAAGCTGTTCAGTCAACCGGAACGGCACAGTGGATTGCAGACCAGGTTCTAAGCTTACTTCAGGGTGCTCCGATTTGGGTTATCCAAGCTGCGGTTGCCGTTCTGTCGACCGCGTTCACTCTGGTGATGTCGAATGTGGGAGCAACGGTCCTTCTGGTGCCGCTGGCTGTAAACATCGCCCTTGGAGTTGGGGCAAATCCGGCGATTTTTGCACTAACGGTGGCCATATCCACGTCGAACTCGTTCCTGATCCCAACACACCAAGTTAACGCCCTCATTATGGGTCCGGGCGGCTACAAAGTGAAGGACTTCATGCGCGCGGGCGGCGTCATGACCATTTTGTTCCTGATTGTATCGATGATCATGCTGAATGCTGTTTTTGAAACGCCGTAAGGTTGAGGTTGGATGGGTCAAATGTCTGCAAACCTGTCTTTTGATGGCGAATGTGTCGAAAATCGGCATCTCGGTTTCTTGCAGACGCAGCTGAACCGAACGTTGTGTACGTTCTGAGGAGGACATTGCCATGAGAATTGGAACACCAAAAGAAGTGCATTCAGGTGAGGCGCGTGTGGCAATGTCGCCCGAGTCCGCCGCCGCCCTACAAAAATTGGGTCATGAGTGTCTGATTGAGGCTGGAGCTGGTCTGAAGGCAGGTTTTGCCGATTCTGATTATGCCGATGCCGGGGTTGAAGTTGTCAAATCCGCTGACGCTCTTTGGAAGGCGGCGGATGTTGTGGCCAAGGTGCGTGTGCCGGATGATACGGAGATGAAGCGTCTGCGCTCGGATCAGACGCTGATCTCGTTCTTCTCGCCGGTGGCCGATGAGGCCAAGATGCAGGCCGCGGCCAAGAAGGGGGCCACTGTTATCGCGATGGAGATGATCCCGCGGATCTCCCGGGCGCAGAAGATGGACGCGCTGAGCTCCATGGCAAACATTGCCGGGTACCGGGCGGTGATCGAGGCGGGCAACAACTTTGGCCGTTTCTTCACCGGTCAGGTGACGGCGGCGGGTAAGGTGCCGCCTGCCAAGGTGCTGATCGTTGGGGCCGGTGTGGCCGGTCTGGCCGCAATCGGGACGTCCACGTCGCTGGGCGCGATCACCTACGCGTTCGACGTGCGCCCTGAAGTGGCC
>NZ_JBQFYX010000050.1:0-1862 GCF_056541885.1 Ruegeria sp. AF7
CCCTCACGTTCAATATGCCAGAAACGCGCAACGCGTTGACCGATCAGGATTTGGCGGGCGCAATCATCGATGCGATGCAAAGGATCAATAGCGATACTTCCGTCCGTTGTGCCATCGTGACCGGTGCGGGTAAGGCCTTTTCTTCGGGCGGCAATCTAAAGCACATGAAAGATAAGGTCTCAATTTTCGGTGGCGACGCGCTTGAGGCCAAGGATGGTTATCGCGGTGGCATTCAGCAAGTCGCCAAGGCAATGTGGGAATGTGAAGTGCCGCTGATTGCTGCCGTAAATGGGCCGTCTTACGGAGCAGGTTGCGACACGACATGCCTTTGTGACATCCGCATTGCGTCGACCCGCGCGACCTTTGCTGAAAACTTCGTTCGCGTTGGTTTGATCTCGGGCGACGGCGGTGCTTGGGTGCTTCCTCGTCAGATCGGGTTGTCACGTGCCGCCGAAATGACCTTCACTGGCGAACCGGTTGATGCCGCCACTGCCCTAGAATGGGGGTTTGTTTCAAAGGTCGTCGAGCCCGAAGAACTTTTGCCAGAGGCGCAAAAACTCGCAAAACGAATTGCCTACAATCCACCAAAGCAATTGCGCCTGGCCAAGAGGCTCCTCCGCGAAGGGTTGAATACCCGCCTTGAAACGGTGCTTGAGCTAGCGGCTGCCTATCAAGGTGCTTGTCACCAGACCAAGGATCACGAAGAGGCGGTGAACGCTCTTCTGGAGAAACGTCCAGCAGTTTTCACCGGCGCCTGAAAAGGAGCATCTGAAGATGGACTGCGTACTTTATGAAAGACGCGGTGGCGCTTTTGACCCTAAACAGGCCAGAAGCGCGCAACGCGATCAATTCGGCGATGACCAACGCTTCGAGGGGCGCGCTCAGTCAGGCCACCAAGGATAGCCAAGTTCGTGCGATTGTTCTTGCCGCCAATCGTCCTGCATTCTGCGCCGGTATGGATATCAAGGCTTTTCTTGAAGGAGACGGTGAAGAGATACTGTTTGGCGAGGGTGGATTTGCTGGATTTGTCCACGCAGCCCGTTCCAAGCCAATCATTGCCGCCGTTCACGCTCCGGAATTGGCAGGCGGTTGTGAAATCGCACTGGCCAGCGATATGATCGTGGCCGGCCCGAATGCATAATTTAGTGTGCCCGAAGTCAAGGTTGGTCTCTTTCCTGTCGCTGGCGGAGCTTACCTGGCTACGTTTGCGACAACCATCCATGCGCAGGACGCTGCTCCCGAACAAGACGGCGGCGTCGAAGCCGCCGCAGAAACAACTAACGCAACAGTAGACGCGGATTTGCTAACGCGGGCGGAACTTGAAACGCTTGTCGCACCCGGAGCCCTCTTTCCCGATACCGTCCTGCCCCAGTTGTTCATCGCGGCGACGCAGCCCCTAGAAGTGGTGAAAGCAGAACGCCTTCTGGCCGAGAACGAAGGTGCCAGCGTGGATGAGCTGGCCCCGCTGAGCGAGGCGGAAGCCTTTGACGAAAGTGTGGAGGTGTTGGCCATTGGCTTTCCCGAGGTCATATCAGGCATGGCGGCCAATATCGACTGGACCGAAACCATGGGGCTGGCGATGCTGGCGCAGACAGAGGACGTCTTGGCCGCCGTACAAACCATGCGTCAGACTGCGATCAATGCCGGCACGCTTGTTTCCGGTGATGAAATGACGGTTACGCAGGATGCAACAGATGCCGTCGTTTTTCAGCCCACCGATCCGGAGGTTGTCTATGTGCCGCAATATGACTCCGAAACAGTTTACGTGGAGCAGGAAGACACGACCGGCGACGCACTGCGCAACATCTTATTTGCGGCAGGCACAGTCTATCTCATAAGCGAGATTTTCGATGATGATGATG
>NZ_JBQFYX010000051.1:0-1557 GCF_056541885.1 Ruegeria sp. AF7
CGACCGCGGCTACAAGAGCTCCTCTAAAAGGCGCTCTGAAATTGTCGTAACTATCAAAACCAAGTTCCTCAGCCGTGCGAACCAAAGTGTGTGTGCTGACGCCAATCTTCCTTGCCGTTTCCCTAAGAGTGTCCAAACCAAAGTCAGCCTGATTATCAACAATGTATTTTGCCACAAGCTTTTTCCGAGGTGGGAGGTTCCCTATCTTTCGTTTAAGCTTTGAAATTGTTCGGCTTTTTAGAGTTGGATCCATTGTGATTCGTTATTCCCCCTCAATTTCATAAAATTTCATTAGAAATTTTTTATCCCACATTGCTGCATTTTGCAATCTTCGTATTCTCTCAATCTACGTGGCTCGCGAAGGAAGTAATGCGATTCGCAACTGTGCCGAGAGGGAAGCTCAACGGTGCGGCATCAAAGGCAATTACCTGGAACGGAACCAAATCCATGTCCAACTATTCGCGTATCATCATAATCGGTGGTGGTATCGTAGGTGTTTCGACACTTTATCATTTGGCAAAAGCGGGCGAAAGAGACGCGCTTCTGTTGGAGCGCCGCGAACTGACCGCAGGTGCAACCTGGCACGCAGCTGGCAACGTTCACACTCAAAGCGCTTATGCCAATCTCTCGGTTCTACAGGCGTATTCCCTGCGCCTGTACGATGGTTTGGCCGAAGAAGTGGGCCAAGAGGTTGGCAGCCACGTCGTGGGCGGCTTCTTCCTGGCCCAAAGCAAAGAGCGGATGGAAGAGTTCAAGCATCTCGCCGGCAAGTTTCGGGCGCTAGGCCTTGAATACGAACTTGTGACGCCCTTCGAAATCAAAGACAAATATCCGCTTCTCAACGTCTCTGACCTGGTGGGCGGTGCCTGGGATCCCGAAGAGGGCTATGTCGATCCGTATTCCGTTACAATGGGGCTGGCCGCCGGAGCGCGCAAATACGGCGGTAGGATCAGGTGCAACACCCAGATCGACAGCATAACCCGCCTGCCTTCGGGCAACTGGCGACTGATATCCGGCGACGAGGTCTTTGAATGCGAGATCATCGTCAATTGCGCCGGCTTCTGGGCAGACGAAGTCGCCCGTATGGTTGGCACACGCCTGCCCATCACCAACATGGAACATCAGTACCTGATCACCGACACGATGCCGACCGTTCAGGCGTTGGACTACGAACTGCCGATGATCCGCGACTGTGACAGCCAGTATTATATGCGACAGGAAGGCCAGGGGCTGCTGCTTGGGCCGTGGGAACAGGATGCCCGCCGGGCGTGGAACAATTCCAACGGCCGTGCACCTTGGTCCTTCGGTCAAGAACTGTTCGCAGATGATTGGGATCGGCTTGGTGATAGCCTTGCAGATATCTTTCACCGCGTACCTGATCTGGAAACCGCAGGTATCAAACGTGGTGTTAATGGCGCGATCAGCTTCGCCCCGGATGGCCGCCCCATGATCGGCCCTTTGCCCGGTGTGCCCGGGTTCGTCGTGGCTTGCGGCTTCCTGGGCGGTATTGCTCAGGGCGGTGGAATCGGTTTGGCACTGAGCCAGTGGATCCTGGAA
>NZ_JBQFYX010000052.1:0-1273 GCF_056541885.1 Ruegeria sp. AF7
TGAGCTACTCCCCAATGTTTGGACAGATTTCGGTGTAATTTAAGCTACTTTTTGCTCCTGCTGATCGGTTTGGATTTCTTCTTTTCTCAGCCAATAGACCACGGCTGGGGGTTTGCCGCCAAGGGCGGAGTGTGGGCGTTTGCGGTTGTAGAAATCGATCCATTTCGCAACGCCCGCCTTCGCCTCTGATCCGGTCTCCCAGGCGTGCAGGTAGACGCATTCGTACTTCAACGACCGCCAGAGCCGCTCGACGAAGATGTTATCGAGGAACCGGCCTTTGCCATCCATCGAGATACGCACTCCGGATCGGCGTAGCCGGTCGGTCCAGGCAAACGAGGTGAACTGGCTGCCCTGATCCGTATTCATGATTTCCGGTGGGCCAAACCTGGCGATGGCCTCGTTCAGTGCCGCGACGCAGAAGTCGGCTTCCAGCGTGTTCGAGATGCGCCAGGCCAGCACCTTTCGGGTGTGCCAGTCCATGATGGCGACCAGATACAGAAAGCCCCTGCGCATCGGCAGATACGTGATGTCGGCACACCAGACCTGATTGGGGCGCTCCACCCGTAGGCCGCGCAGCAGATAGGGATAGGTCTTGTGCCCTTTCGCCGCTTTGCTGATGTTTGGTTTCTGATAGATCGGCATCAAGCCCATCAGCCGCATCAAGCGTCGGATGCGCTTCTCGTTCACCAGATGGCCTTCGTTTCGCAAGTGCCAAGTCATTTGCCGGACGCCAAAGAACGGTGTTTCCAGAAACTGCTCATCGATCTGGCGCATCAACATCAGATTCATCGCTGTCTCACCCTTGGGCATGTAGTAAAACGATGACCGCGAGACCGACAATAGCTTGCACTGTTTGCCAATCGACAGGTTGGTATTGGCAGGCTCGACCATCTTGCGCCTCACTTGCCGATCCACGGCTTGAGCTTTCGTGACAAAAAATCGTTGGCAACGGCCAGCTCCCCGATCTTCGCGTGCAGTTCTTTGACTTGCTCCTCGTCGATCTCTGGGGGCTTCTTTCCGCCACGCTCGAACACGCCGGACGCGCCTTCCAGAAGCGCCCGTTTCCAGCTGTGGATCATCGTTGGGTGAACGCCAAACTGGCTCGCCAGATCAGCAACAGTCCGCTCGCCCTTCAAAGCCTCAAGCGCGACTTTCGCTTTGAACTCGGGCGAATGGTTCTTCCGTTTCGACATCTCTGATCTCCTCTTCGTCGAAGATCAGCAAACAACAAATCGTAGCTTACGTCAGTGTCCGAAATTCAGGGGGTAGCTCA
>NZ_JBQFYX010000053.1:0-1268 GCF_056541885.1 Ruegeria sp. AF7
TGACCCAACCCCCTGAAATCAGGCCATCGAGGTGTTAGTAATCCGTCCAAGAAAAGGATGGACCATGAAACGCAGATTTTCAGACGAACAGATTATTGGAATGATCAAGGAGTACGAGGCGGGCGTGAAAGCGCAAGAGCTTTGTCGCCGCTACGGCATCATTGATGCGACCTTCTATAAATACAAGGCAAAGTTTGGCGGCATGAACGTGTCTGATGCCAAGAAGCTGCGGGCGCTGGAAGACGAGAACAACAAGCTGAAGCGCATGTTGGCGGATGCGATGCTCGACAACGCAGCCCTGAAGGATCTCGCCACAAAAAACTACTGACGCCCGATGTGAAGCGGCGAGCCGTGCGCGATGTGATGGATCGGCACGGTTTGTCCGAGCGTCGGGCATGTGAATTGGCTGATCTGCATAGGTCGGTCTTTCAGTATCAAAAGCAAGATCAGGGTGATGACGCCCTGCGCAAGCGGCTGCGCGAGCTGGCAAATGAACGTCGTCGGTTCGGCTATCGTCGCTTGGGCATCTTGCTGGCCAGGGAAGGTTTTGAGGTGAACCACAAGAAGCTGTTCCGGCTCTATCGGGAAGAGGGGCTGGCGGTGCGCCGCAGGCGGTCACGCAAGCGAGCTTTGGGCACGCGGCGGCCCATTCTGGTGCCAGATCGTGCCAATCAAAGGTGGTCGCTCGACTTCGTGTCGGATGCCTTTGAAGATGGGCAGAGGTTCCGTGTGCTTTGCATCGTGGACGATTGCACCCGTGAGGCGCTGGCAACAGTCGTGGATCGTTCTTTGTCTGGCGCGAGGCTGACGCGTGAACTGGCTGACCTGATCCGTCGGCGTGGCCAGCCTGATATGATTGTCAGTGATAATGGAACGGAAATGACGTCCCATGCAGTACTGAGATGGTGCCAGGATACCGGCGTTGGCTGGCATTACATCGCGCCCGGCAAGCCAATGCAAAACGCGTTTGTGGAAAGCTTCAATGGCCGTCTGCGAGATGAGTGTTTGAATGAGCATATCTTCGGCAATCTCGCCGAAGCCCGAAAGATCATCGAAAACTGGAGGATCGATTACAACACACAGCGACCACACACATCGCTTGGCGGGCTGACCCCAGCCGTTTACGCCAATCTCAACCGTGCAACCCGGCCTGCTTCGCTTGAGCTACGCAAGGGCTCCGCTCAGCAGGCCTTGACCGCAACCTAATCACAAGAAAGAAACAGGAACGGATTCTACATCCAAACGGCCCGGATCAAGGGGCTGGGTCA
>NZ_JBQFYX010000054.1:0-1232 GCF_056541885.1 Ruegeria sp. AF7
TGAATTAGTCTCGATGTGATCTGACACCGCCCCCAATTTTTCAAATTGGATTGGGGGCGGTGGTTCCCTTGAAGGGAGATGGTTGTCCGTTTTGATGGTGGTGCCAACCAACCCATCGAAACGAGGAAACCACGATGTTGAATACTACCGACAAGATCATCAAACACAAAACCGGCCTGCTGAATCTGGCCGAGGAACTGGGCAATGTCTCGAAAGCCTGTCAGGTGATGGGCTACAGCCGGGACACGTTCTACCGCTACAAGTCGGCGGTCGAAGAAGGCGGTGTGGAAGCGCTGTTCGAACGCACCCGGCGTAAACCCAATTTGGCGAACCGGGTTGACGACGCGACCGAGCAGGCTGTGATCAAATCCGCCACCGATTTCCCGGCCTATGGTCAGGCCCGCACCTCGAACGAGTTGCGCAAGCAAGGTGTCTTTGTTTCGCCCTCCGGTGTCCGGTCAATCTGGCTGCGGCACGATCTGGCCAACTTCAAGGCCCGGCTGAAGGCCCTGGAAGCCAAGGTCGCCGAAGAGGGTGGCATCCTGACCGAAGCGCAGGTGCAGGCGCTGGAAAAGAAGAAGCTGGATGATGAAGCCTGCGGCGAGGTGGAAACGGCGCACCCTGGTTACCTGGGCTCGCAGGACACCTTCTATGTCGGCACGCTCAAGGGCGTCGGGCGGGTTTATCAGCAGACTTACGTGGACACCTATTGCAAGGTGGCACATGCCAAGCTCTACACCACCAAAACGCCAATCACCGCCGCCGACCTGCTCAACGACCGGGTGCTGCCATTCCATGACGAGCACGACCTGCCGGTGCTGCGGATCATGACAGATCGCGGGACGGAATACTGCGGGCGTGTCGACAAACACGATTTCCAGCTCTTCCTGGCAATCAACGATATCGACCACACCAAAACCAAGGTGAAATCACCGCAGACGAACGGCATCTGCGAGCGCTTCCACAAGACGGTGTTGCAGGAGTTTTATCAGGTCGCGTTCCGCAAAAAGCTCTACGACAGCATCGAAGCCTTGCAAGTCGATCTGAACGAATGGCTGCACCACTACAACCACGAGCGTACTCATCAGGGTAAAATGTGTTGCGGCAGAACGCCGTTCCAGACCATGATCGAGGGCAAAGAGATCTGGAAGGAAAAGTTCCTGAACCAAACTTGACCTGACAGACGCCGCCGGAAAAACGGCCAACTGTCAGATCACATCTGAACCACTACA
>NZ_JBQFYX010000055.1:0-1102 GCF_056541885.1 Ruegeria sp. AF7
GGTTATCTTCATGGCGCTGATTGGAGATGCGCGGGTCTCGACAACAGACCAAAAGCTGGAACCACAGGTCGACGCACTCAAGGCTGCGGGCTGCGAAACCGTGTTTGAAGATGTCATCTCCGGCGCCAAAGCTGAACGCCCTGGCCTCGATGAATCCCTGGCCTTTCTGCGCAAAGGCGACACGCTTGTGGTCTGGAAACTCGACCGCCTGGGTCGGTCAATGAAGCACCTGGTCGAAACAGTGACAGATCTCGGGGACCGTGGCGTTGGCTTCAAATCTCTGACGGAAGGCGTGGACACAACCACCACCGGCGGCACGCTGGTGTTCCATCTGTTCGGCGCGCTTGCCCAGTTTGAGCGCGACCTTATTGTCGAACGCACACAGGCAGGATTGAAGGCTGCCGCAACGCGCGGCAGAAAAGGCGGGCGCAAGCCTGTCGTAACACCCAAAAAACTGCAGCAGGCCAGAGATCATATCAGCGATGGATTGACGGTCCGAGAGGCCGCAGCGCGCCTCAAAATCAGCAAAACCAGCCTCTACAATGCTCTCAGAGACCAAAAAGCGGACTGAAAATACAGATGTTCCGGTTAAGTTCGCGCGAGCCGGACAATAAAGTCACTTTTATGCAGTGACCCCAAATGGGCGCGCAATGTTTCCGTATCAATTCGGAAAGAAAGAGCCTGTATCATGCGGCAGCGGTGATTTCGAACAACTTCACCGTGGTCTTGCAAGCCATCGCCCGCGAAGCCTGGGCGGCGTCCGGCGTCCCGGACGAGATTGCTCAGCAGCTGAACGCAAATCTATTGCGCGGAACCTGTGAGAACGTGTCAGCACACGGGCCTCGCGACGCGCTGACGGGCCCGGCGTCACGGGGTGACGAGTTTGTTGTCACGACGCAGGGCGAAGATGTATCCGAGTGGCATCCCGCAGCCGGAAGCCTCTACAAGGACCTGAGTGAACTGGCGCGAAACCTTAAGAGAAACGGTACGACATTAAACGGTCGAAAGGGAAACGGAGGCTTGGGCCGAGGATTGGATCAGTAGAGATTTAACATAATTTCGCTTACGCTGCATAATACAGTCGTCGGGTAGATTCACTAGT
>NZ_JBQFYX010000056.1:0-812 GCF_056541885.1 Ruegeria sp. AF7
TAGATGACGGTTGCTGCGAGCGCGATGGCGGAAAGGAATACTTTGGGGCATCGGTCATAGCGGGTTGCGACCCGCCTCCAGTCCTTGAGCCTGCCGAACATGTTCTCGATCCTGTTGCGGCGTTTGCACCTGCGCTTATCGTATTTGACCGGGGTCTTGCGTTGCTTACGGCCGGGAATGCAGGCGCGTATCCCTTTGTCTTTCAAAGCTACTCTGAACCAGTCGGCATCATACCCTCTGTCTCCGAGCATCCATTTGACGTCCGGAAGGCTGCTCAGCAGCGCCTGGGCGCCGATGTAATCGCTGACCTGGCCAGCCGTGACGGACAGGTTGAGCGGTCGGCCCCAGCTGTCGCAGATTATATGCTGTTTCGTATTCTTGCCACCCTTGGTTCGCCCGATCAGGCGACCGCGCCTCCTTTTTGACGCCCAGACTGGACGCCGTTCGGTGGGCTTTCAGGTAGGTGGCGGCGATCATCACAGTCTTCTTCTCACCGTACCGGGCCGCCAACCCGACCAGTATCTGTGCGAAGATGCCTTTCTCGCTCCATCGCCTCCAGCGGCTGTAAAGCGTTTTGTGCGGGCCATAGGTTGCAGGGGCATCGCGCCACCTTAACCCATTGCGGTTGATGAAGATAATCCCGCTCAACACACGCTTGCCATCAACCCGAGGCTTACCATGCGATTTCGGAAAGAAGGGTATAAGACGCGCCATCTGTGCGTCGCTCAGCCAGAAAAGATCACTCATGTCACCGCTCCTTTTTCGAAGCCGTGAATCACGCGGCGCGGCGAAAATCAATGCATCCTGACCCT
>NZ_JBQFYX010000057.1:0-791 GCF_056541885.1 Ruegeria sp. AF7
GGCGCAGTTGTTGCCGATGTCCGAGCTGATGATCGCCTCTTTCGGCAGCGCCGCCTGAATGGCGCGCCACGCCATGCGCGGGCTCATCCAGTCGGGCTTGGCCGCGCGGGCACGCTGGTTCCAGGTGGTGCCCGGATCGTCATCCTCGTGGGTCATCGAGGTCAGTTCCTGCGCCCAGGCCGATTTCTTCTGCGCGATGCGCTCTTTGCGCTCCTTGCGGCCTTCGTCGCCGGCGGTGTCGCTCAGCTGGGCCAGAATACCCTTTGCCACCTTGGCAGCGTCGCCGATGATGCCGACGCTGACCGCTTTGGTCAGGCCGATACGGTCGGGGTTAATGTCGACCTGGATGATCTTGGCATCCGCGGGCCAGTAGTTGATGCCATAGCCCGGCAGGGTCGAGAACGGGTTCAGACGGGTGCCGAGGCACAGGACAACATCCGCCTCGCTGATCAGTTCCATCCCCGCTTTCGAACCGTTATAGCCCAGCGGACCGGCAAACAGCGGGTGGCTGCCCGGGAAGGCGTCATTGTGCTGGTAGCCGACGCAGACCGGCGCATCCAGACGCTCGGCCAGCGCTTTCGACGCCTCGATGCCGCCTTCGGCCAGAACCACACCGGCGCCGTTCAGAATGACAGGGTTCCTGGCGTTCGACAGCAGCTCGGCCGCCTGAGCCACGGCGCTTTCGCCACCCGAGGGGCGCTCGAACTCGACAATGGCGGGCAGGTCGATATCGACAACCTGGGTCCACATGTCGCGCGGGATGTTCAGCTGGGCCGGGGCGCTGGCGCGCT
>NZ_JBQFYX010000058.1:0-789 GCF_056541885.1 Ruegeria sp. AF7
GCCCGCGCGGCCAAGCCCGACTGGATGAGCCCGCGCATGGCGTGGCGCGCCATTCAGGCGGCGCTGCCGAAAGAGGCGATCATCAGCTCGGACATCGGCAACAACTGCGCCATCGGCAACGCCTATCCGTCGTTTGAAGAGGGTCGCAAATACCTGGCGCCGGGCCTGTTCGGCCCCTGCGGCTATGGCCTGCCCGCCGTTGTCGGTGCCAAGATCGGCTGCCCGGATGTTCCGGTTGTGGGCTTTGCCGGTGACGGCGCCTTTGGCATCGCGGTGAACGAGTTGACCGCGATTGGCCGCGAGGAATGGCCCGCCGTGACCCAGATCGTGTTCCGCAACTACCAGTGGGGCGCGGAAAAGCGCAACTCGACCCTGTGGTTCGACGACAACTTCGTGGGCACCGAGCTGGACACCAAGGTGTCTTATGCCGGTATCGCGCAGGCCTGTGGCCTGAAAGGTGTTGTCGCCCGCACCCAGGACGAGCTGACCGCGGCGCTGAACCAGGCGATCGAGGACCAGAAGAACGGCATCACCACGCTGATCGAGGCCCTGATCAACCAGGAGCTTGGCGAGCCTTTCCGCCGCGACGCAATGAAAAAACCCGTCGCCGTCGCCGGTATCAGCGCCGATGACATGAAGGCGCAGGGCGCATAACCCCAGGACGAGGCCGGAGCACATGACCCTGACACCCGTCGAGCTGTTGCGGCAAAACGCTCCGGCCACCCGTCCCATAATCGCCCTCAGCGAAGGCAACGACCCCCGCATCACAAAAGGGGCCATCAACGCGCA
>NZ_JBQFYX010000059.1:0-761 GCF_056541885.1 Ruegeria sp. AF7
TCGGCCTCGCCAAAGCCGCGGGTGGTGCCGGCGGGGCTGCCCAGGCGGATGCCCGACGTGATGGTCGGCTTTTCCGGGTCAAACGGCACGCCGTTCTTGTTGCAGGTGATATGCGCCCGGCCCAGGGCCTTTTCGGTGGCGTTGCCCTTGACGCCCTTGGGGCGCAGGTCGACCAGCACCACATGGGTGTCGGTGCCGTGGGTCACGGTGTCGAGCCCGCCCTTGATCAGCTGATCGCTGAGCGCCTGCGCATTGATCACGACCTGCTGGATGTAGCTTTTGAACTCGGGGCGCAGCGCCTCGCCAAAGGCCACGGCCTTGGCCGCGATCACATGCATCAGCGGGCCGCCCTGAATGCCGGGGAAGATCGCCGAATTCACTTTCTTAGCGATATCTTCATCATTGGTCAGGATCATGCCCCCACGTGGGCCGCGCAGGGTCTTGTGTGTGGTGGTGGTCGCCACATGCGCGTAGGGGAACGGGCTGGGGTGCTCGCCCGCCGCAACCAGACCGGCGAAATGCGCCATGTCCACGTGCAGATAGGCGCCGACCATGTCGGCGATCTGACGCATGCGGGCAAAGTCGATCTGACGCGGGATGGCCGAACCGCCCGCGATGATCAGCTTGGGGTTATGCTCTTTCGCCAGCGCCTCGACCTGATCATAGTCCAGCATGTTGTCCTGCTGGCGCACGCCGTATTGCACGGCGTTGAACCACTTGCCCGACTGGTTGGGCCGCGCGCCGTGGGTCAGGTGGCCACC
>NZ_JBQFYX010000060.1:0-702 GCF_056541885.1 Ruegeria sp. AF7
GTTGTCGTTGTGGGAGGGCATGGCGGATCGGAGGATCAGTCATGGAAACACCAAACTTACCTGCCATTCGTGCGCTTCGTCCCGCCTGGAACAAAGGACGTATTGTTGGTCAAAAGCGCCCCCTGAAGCCAAAACACGTCTGGGCGATCCGGGTTAGGCTCGAACTCGCTGAGAACCATCGCGATCTGGCACTGTTCAATATGGCGATCGACAGCAAGCTCCGCGGTTGCGACCTGGTGAAGATGAAAGTCGTTGATGTTATGGCGACAGGTCAGATCAAGGAACGGGCGTCGGTCTTACAGAGCAAAACACAGAAACCTGTGCGATTTGAGATATCCGAAGGGACTCGCGCCTCGGTCGAGAAGTGGATGGAAGACGAGGTGATGATCGGCTCCGAGTACCTTTGGCCGGGCCGCTTCCATGAGCGGCTGCACATCTCGACCCGTCAGTATGCTCGAATCGTCCGCGACTGGGTCACGTCGATTGGTCTGGAGGCAAGCGCCTATGGCACGCATTCGATGCGTAGAACCAAGGTCACTCAGATCTACAAGAAGACCGGAAACCTTCGCGCGGTTCAGCTCCTTCTGGGCCACACGAAGATGGACAGTACGGTCCGATACCTCGGTGTCGAACTCGAGGATGCCTTGGCCATCGCTGAAGCCATTGAAATCTAGTGCAGTTGGGTCGCCTACGCGGGCGGCC
>NZ_JBQFYX010000061.1:0-665 GCF_056541885.1 Ruegeria sp. AF7
GTACGGAAGTAGAACTGCGGACGGTAGTTCGCGAAGAACGGGGTGTGACGGCCGCCTTCTTCCTTGGTCAGGATATAGGCTTCGGCTTCGAACTTGGTGTGCGGTGTCACCGAACCCGGCTTACACAGAACCTGGCCACGCTCAACGCCGTCACGATCCACACCACGCAGCAGGGCGCCGATGTTGTCGCCTGCTTCACCGCGGTCCAGCAGCTTGCGGAACATTTCAACGCCGGTGCAGGTGGTTTTCGCGGTGTCACGGATGCCGACGATCTCGATCTCGTCGCCAACGTTGATCACGCCACGCTCGACACGGCCGGTCACAACGGTACCACGGCCCGAGATCGAGAACACGTCTTCGATCGGCATCAGGAACGGCTGGTCAACAGCACGCTCGGGGGTGTCGATGTAGTCATCAACAGCCGCCATCAGCTCGCGGATCTTGTTCTCGCCGATTTCAGGGTCACGGCCTTCCATCGCGGCCAGAGCCGAACCTGCGATGATCGGAATATCGTCGCCGGGGTATTCATACGAAGACAGCAGCTCGCGGATTTCCATTTCCACCAGTTCCAGCAGCTCTTCGTCGTCAACCTGGTCAACTTTGTTCATGAACACGACCATCTTCGGGATGCCAACCTGGCGGCCCAGCAGGATGTGCTCGCGGGT
>NZ_JBQFYX010000062.1:0-573 GCF_056541885.1 Ruegeria sp. AF7
TCGATAGCATCGGAGCACCCGTAGACTGGTGCGGACTGAACTACTACACCCGTAAACTTATCGCGCCCGCAGAAACAGCGTGGCCAAGTCTCGCTGAGGTTCCCGGCCCTCTGCCGAAGACCCAAATGGGTTGGGAAATCGACCCCACCGCGCTGAGCAGGTTCCTGATCCGAGCAGCACGTGAATACACCGGCGACCTGCCGATCTTCGTGACCGAAAACGGTATGGCCAGCCCCGAGCGTCAACAAGACGATGACCGTATCGACTATCTGGATCAACACTTGTCGGCAGTCCAGGTCGCCTTGGGCGAAGGGGTTCCGGTTAAGGGGTACTTTGTCTGGTCCCTATTGGACAATTACGAATGGGCCTTGGGGTATGAAAAACGCTTTGGCCTGGTTGATGTAGATTTCAGTTCAATGAAGCGAACTCCGAAAGCGTCTTACTTCGCATGGAAGGACATGCTTGCTGCACGGATCTGTTGCAGAGTTTCTTACTGAACGAAGAGTTGGTACCGAACCCTCTTCTTATGTCGCCAATTCCGCAAATTGACGAAACGGACAAATTCCCGGCCCA
>NZ_JBQFYX010000063.1:0-562 GCF_056541885.1 Ruegeria sp. AF7
TTTCGCCACCCGAGGGGCGCTCGAACTCGACAATGGCGGGCAGGTCGATATCGACAACCTGGGTCCACATGTCGCGCGGGATGTTCAGCTGGGCCGGGGCGCTGGCGCGCTTGGCCTGCATGATCACACGGTTCAGAACCTCGCAGACGCGGGTCGGGTCGCGGACCTCTTCCTGATAGGCGACCATGTCCTCGAACAGCTTCATTTGCTCGACTTCCTGAAAGCCCCCCTGACCGATGGTCTTGTTGGCCGCCTGCGGGGTCACCAGCAGAAGCGGGGTGTGGTTCCAGTAGGCAGTCTTGACGGCGGTCACAAAGTTGGTGATGCCCGGACCGTTCTGCGCGATCATCATCGACATCTTGCCGGTCGCCCGGGTGTAGCCATCCGCCATCATCCCCGCGCTGCCCTCATGCGCACAGTCCCAGAACATGATCCCAGCCTTCGGAAACAGATCCGAAATCGGCATCATCGCAGAGCCAATGATCCCAAACGCATGTTCAATACCATGCATCTGCAAAACCTTAACAAAGGCCTCTTCCGTCGTCATCTTCATAGGGGTGTT
>NZ_JBQFYX010000064.1:0-529 GCF_056541885.1 Ruegeria sp. AF7
CACATCCGGCAGGTCCCTGGTGCGCGAATGCGCGATGGTCACGGTGCAGCTGTCCCCCAGCAGCAGCTGCGCCATCGGCTTGCCCACGATGTTCGAGCGACCGATGACAACCGCATCCATGCCCGACAGCGACCCGTGGTGATCGCGCAGCATCATCAGGCAGCCCAGCGGGGTGCAGGGCACCATCGATTTCTGACCAGTGCCCAAAAGACCCACATTCGAGATGTGGAACCCGTCCACATCCTTGGCCGGATCGATCGAATTGATCACCAGATCCTCGTTCAGGTGCTTGGGCAGCGGCAGCTGGACCAGAATGCCATGCACCGCCGGATCAGTGTTCAGTTTGTCGATCAGCGCCAGCAGCTCCGCCTCTGAGGTCTCCGCATCCAGCTTGTGCTCATACGAGTTCATGCCGACCTCGACGGTCATCTTGCCCTTCGAGCGGACATAGACCTGGCTGGCCGGATCCTCGCCCACCAGAACCACGGCCAGGCCGGGGGTGATGCCGTTTTCCTCTTTCAGCTTTGCA